>NZ_CAMKZC010000004.1:0-96958 GCF_946477725.1 uncultured Lactobacillus sp.
CTGAAAGGTAGACGAATATGTCAGATAAAGTTTACACAGATTATTTCTATAATTCTGAAGATTTTGATAAAAACCACGAAATGGGATACAAAGATCTTCATATTCCTGAAGGCGTTGAAGCTCAGCCTTTGATTGTTCCTCCAGTATTAGAACCTGATAAACAAGAAAATAACGATGTTTGGTATACAATCGATTCTCAAGAAGGCGACTTCCAATTTTTGCCAGGGAAAAAGACTCATACATGGGGCTACAACTTCCCAGTTCTTGGTAAGACCATGGTTTTAACCAGAGGTCAACATGTTCACGTAACTTTGAAGAACAGCTTGCCAGAATTGACTACTTACCACTGGCACGGTATGGAACTTTCAGGTCCTGGTAACGATGGTGCTTGTCACTCACCGGTTTACCCTGGTGAAGAAAAGCACATTGACTTTATAGTTAAACAACCAGCAGCTTTGACTTGGCTTCATGCTCACCCATGTCCATCAACTGCCATGCAAGTTTGGATGGGACTAGCTATGGGCGTTGTTATTACTGATGCCAACGAAGCTAAGTTGCCAATTCCTAAGACTTACGGCAAGGACGAGTTCCCAATTATTTTGCAAGACCGTATTTTCCACGAAGACAACCAATTTGACTACAAGGCAGACTACAACGCAATGGGTATCTTTGGCGACACTCCAATCATCAATGGTGTTGTTCGGCCATACGTTGATGTCACTACTCAAAAAGTACGTTTGCTCTTCTTAGGTGGTTCTAACCGTCGTGAATGGCGCCTGCACTTTAGCGATGACTTGGTAATGACCCAAATCGCTGGCGACGACTCATTCTTGGAGCACCCAGTTAAATTGACCAAAGTCTTAATTGGACCAGGTGAACGTCAACAAGTAGTTGTTGATTTCAGCAATTATAAAGAAGGCGATGTTGTCAACCTTTACACTGACGACTTCAAGCTGGTTGAATTCAGAATTCACAGTTATGAAAAAGATGACAGCGTAATTCCTGATACTTTATTCAAACCATATGATCCAGTTGTTAACCCTAACTCACCAGTTCCTCATGTTACTATGGATAACCACAACATGATCAACGGTAAGCTGTTCTCAATGGAAAGAATTGATATGAAGCAGGAATTGATGAATGCTGAATACTGGGACGTAACTAACACTAACGATAAAGTTAACGGTATGTTGCACCCATTCCACACTCACGGTGCCCACTTCCTGGTTGTATCACGTAACGGTAAAGAACCATATCCAAACGAAAGAGGCGTTTATAAGGACACTATCGAAGTAGCACCTCAAGAAACAGTTCGCATAAAGGTTTACTTCCAAAACACTGGTGTCTTTATGTACCACTGCCACATTATCGAGCACGAAGATGCTGGTATGATGGCGCAAATTCAAATTGTTGATCCAAAACACCCAGACAAGAAATATCATTTGATGGACATGGAAACTCTGACTAAGGCTTTTGCTGAAGAAAGAGGCGTGCCAGAAGATGAAGTCTTCTGCCCAGGTATGGACGTTGAAGGTATGGCAGTTAAAGGTGAAGATCACAGTCTTGACGCTTTGTCAGGCGCAACTCACCACTAATTATTACTTTCACTAAAGAATTAGTTAATTTTACAAAAATCGTTCATTAATTTGAACGATTTTTTGCTTTTAAGAAAGAATCTATGTTTAAATAGCTTTATGAAAAAGAAAAGATTTTCCATTAAAGCTATTTTATTGATATTCCTAGGTCTCGTTTTCTTAGGTGTAATTTTTAGCGGCCTTAATTCTAATAGTTTTAAAGATCGCTATGATTGGGTGACCCTCAAATCCGCTCAAAAACTGGATGTTCCCCTGGAAAACCAGTACCCGGAACTGCCAAATGGTTGCGAAGTAACTTCCTTGTCAATGCTATTACAGTATTATGGTATTAAGGTAAATAAACTAAACTTATCCGAAAATATCAAGCATGTATCTTCTTATACGGATGATGGCAAATACCGGGGTAATCCCCATGTAGGTTTTGTTGGTTATATGAGCCAGGCAAATGCTGGCTGGTGCGTTTATAATGAGCCTTTAGAACAAATAGGACTAAAATACACTAATCGGATTAAAAACTTTACTAATCATGATTTTATTCAAGTAATGAAACTAGTTTCTGATGGCCATCCTGTGCTAATCATAACTACCACAAACTTTAATCACGTTAATGATATGCAAACATGGCAAACAGCTCAAGGTGAAGTTCATGTAACACCATCTTCCCATGCTTGTGTTATTACCGGCTTTGATAAAAAAGCACGTATTGTTTACGTAAATGATCCTTTTGGCACCAAAAATAAAAAGGTTCCGTGGCAAAACTTGGAAAAAAGTTATAATCAGCAAGGAAAACAGGCATTATATCTGGAATAGAAAAAAGAGCAGATTCAATTAAGAATCTGCTCTTTTTCAAATCGAGGCCCGTTATTAATAACAGGTGACTACTTCTGTTCACATCAGGTTGGTCAACCACCAGCACTTCCCGTGCCTGCCACTTAAGGCGGGTGTCCTCACACAAATACGCATCTCGCGTTTTTGTCGACTCGCATTAATTATTATACTTATTCGAATGATGTTTGTAAAATTTTTTTATCCTGAAAAAGATTTCCACACACATACTTGATAAAAGCATCCCGAGAGCAATTGACCCTGTTACTATTATTACACGTAAAACCGCATCATTAGCTCCACTCAAGTTGCCCGAGGTTAGTTCTCGCACCGCCTGATAAGCAGGAACTCCGGGTACTAAGGGCACAATTGCCGGAATATAAAAGACAGTAGCCGGACACTTTTTTATCCTGGCAAAAACTATTCCTAAAATGCCAATGGCAAATGAACCAAGCAAGTTTGAGAGCAGCCGTCCCATTGATGCTCTCATTGCCAGCCAATAGATAATCCAGCTAATAATACCGCTCACACCAGCTAAATTAAGCACTCGCCGCGGAACGTTGATTGTTAGGGCAAAACCAACAGAAGCTAAATAAGCAAAGGCAACGTTAATTACTATTTCTAACCAAAAAGGCATTTTTTATGCTCCTAAAAACTTTAACACAATACCAACTCCACCGCCTAACGCAAAGGCTGTGAGCAAGGCCTCACAAATTTTCGCCATTCCTGAAAGAATATCGCCCTTAAACAAATCCCGCAGAGCGTTAGTCAATGCCAGACCCGGCACTAGTGGCATCAACGCTCCAGTTAAAATATTGTCAATAATCATTTTGGGGAAAAGATTAACTAATCCAGCTGCTACAACTGTCATAACCAGGGCAGCAACCAGTTCAGCCAAAAACTTGACGTTGGTAAAACGCTTAAAATAATAAAAAGAGAGAAATCCGATTGCTCCAACGAAAGCTGCGCCCGGAAAATCAACCCAGTCATAATTATTCATAAACATTACCATCAGCGTGGCACTTAAAACTGCAGCGCCAATAGTTTGCAGCCATAAGGGAAACGTGGGAAAACCACCGTGGCCAATTTTATCCACTTCCCTTTTAACTTCTTGCAAAGTGATTTTTTTATCCGCAAAAGCGCGCGATAATGAATTAATCCGGTCAACCAACTCAAGATTAATATTGCGTTCATGTACTAAAATACTCTGACAGTAATTGCCGTGGTCAAGACTCATAAAAACGCCTGTCGGCACCACAAAGACTCGCGGATCGGGTTCACCAGCACTTTTGGCAATCCGCAACATTGTATCTTCAACCCGATACATTTCACTGCCCCCTTCTATCATTAGCTCACCGGCAGTTAAACAGGTATCAAGTAAATCCTGGTAAAACAATTCACTTTGTTCAGCACTCATTTTTCACCTCAAAGTTTATTCATCGTTTCAATATCAATAGTTTTGTCAACCCAGTTACCTTGGAAAAAGTCCCGTTCGTGACTAACGATAATGACTCCACCAGGAAACTTAACGATAGCCTGCCTAAGTGCATCTTTTGCGTCGCGATCCAAATGATTGGTAGGCTCATCTAAAAACAATAAATTAGCAGGTTCAAACAACATTTTGGCCAGTTTAACCTTTTCTTGTTCACCACCCGATAATTTTTTTAAAGGGCTCATTGCCTGCTGAGCGGTAACACCTAATTTTGCCAGAGCGCCTCTTAATTCTTTAGGCTTAATCCGTTCAAAATTTTCCTGCAAATATTGCAAAGGAGTCATATTGTTATTAGGCCAGGTCAATTCCTGCTTAAAGTAAGCAATCTTGGCAGTTTCTGATAATTTATAGGTGCCGAAAATGGGTGCTAATTGCCCCAGCAATGTCTTTAATAACGTGGTTTTACCAATCCCATTAAAGCCAGTAATGGCAACTTTTTCATTATTTCCAACTGAAAAATTAAAAGCTTCTTTTACCAGCGCCTGGTCATAGCCGATTACCAAATCCTGTGTTTGGAGAAGTAAATTGGCTGCTGTTGCTACATAAGGAAATGCAAAATGCGGTTTATGATTGCTTTTGGGTGGATTCAATACTTCCATTTTTGCCAACTGGCGCGCCCGTGATTTGGCAATTTTCGACCGGGTTCCAGCTTTATTTTTACGGATGTATGCTTCTGTTTTAGCAATTTTGCGTTGCTGGTTAGTATAGGCCTTCATGTAAGTTTCCCGATTAGCATCTTTTTGCCTCATTGCCTGTTTTAATGTACCGGTATAACGCGTGATTGTGCCCAGATCAATATCAATAATGCAGTTGGCAATTCTGTTTAAAAAGTCATAATCATGACTAACAACAATAAAAGCACCCTCAAAATCATTCAAATAATCAACCAGCCAGTCAATATGAACAACATCTAAGTAGTTGGTTGGCTCATCTAACAGTAAAACAGCCGGAGTTTGCAGCAGCAATTTAGCTAAAATGATTTTTGATCTTTGACCACCTGACAATTGGCTCACATCATGATCATACCCTAACTCAGCTAGGCCTAACCCAGAAGCAACACGTTCAATTTCTGTATCAATATTATAAAAGTTGTTTTCCTCTAAGTAAGTTTGCAGTTTACCCGCTTTTGCAAGTAAGGAATCAGATCCTTCAGTTGCATATTGCTCATAAAGTGAATTTAATTCTTGTTCTTTTTGATAAAGAGGAGTAAAAGCCGTGCGCAAAAACTGCCGAATTGTCACGCCTTGCTGCAATTTAGCATACTGGTCGAGATAGCCGACTGCTACCTTATTTTGCCATTTAACTTGACCTTCATCAGGCAGTATTTCACCAGTTAAAATTTTAATCAAAGTGGATTTGCCCACCCCATTTTGGCCAGTGACACCCATATGGTCTTCTTTATTAAGAACGAAACTCGCATTCTCATACAAAGTTTTATCCTCAAAGCCTTGTCCTAAATTTTTAACTGTTAATAAACTCATTATGCATCTCCCTAAATAGTAAGATAAGTAGTACTGTAAAAAGTAAAGCAGTTGTTTTGTCTATCAATTTAATTTGTAAACGCATGCAATAAAAAAGTGGGCAGTTGCCCACTTTTACATTCTTTCTTGTTCATATTTCTGCAAGGCATCCAATATTTTTGGCCAATAGCGCTTAGGCAAGATTAATTGCAGCTTGTTATTATATATTGGAAAATCACTTGCTTTCATTCCCGTAATTTCGGCTAAATCCTTATCAGATAAGTGATATTTACTAGCAATCCGCTTTATTTCAACGGAAGCATGACCCCGAAACCATGAAAGAGCAAAGAAAAATAAGGCAAATATGCTAGCCACTAAAACAGCAACCGGTAAAGACCAGTGCAATGTGCGTAAGCAGATGAAAATTGCGGCAATAAAAGCAATAAAAGCTGATATCACACCATAAACAACTAAAATTACAGATTGCTTACGCATATTTTATCCTCCTTTGCCGAGAACAATTATTGACCCAAATTAGTCCCACTTGAACCAGTTCCACCCGAACTGCTACTTGACTCATCAGTTACTACTGAACGGTAAATCTGATAGTTAGTAAACGGACTTGGATCCTGCCATTTAATGTTATTGTTCTGTTCATTTAGCCTGTTGAGCTTCGTTTCATCATTATCCAATATTTTTTTATCCAAGTCAAGATTGGTCCGGATCTTGTCAGAGGCCTTCTGTAATTCTTTGGTAGACGCCACCTGAATAGAAGAACCGTTAATCCAAGCATCATGTCCTTGAATATAACCGCTGGAAATATTTTGGGAACAACCGCGATATGTCAAAGCTAAGGCTAACATATCATTAAAGGTAAGATTCGTTTTAACATACTTCGAAAAGATCTTAACCAACTTGCGGTAATTAGCTATTGAATCAACGGAGATAGCCTTGTGGACAACTGCGGTAATTACTTGTCTTTGGCGCATTTGCCTGCCGTAATCGCCTCGCGGATCATCATGGCGCATTCTAACATAAGCAACAGCATGACGTCCGTTTAGGTGTTGCTTTCCTTTATGAAAATCACACCAATCATACGAAAACTTAAACGGGACTTTAACATCAACACCGCCAACGGCATCGACTAAGCTTTTTAACGCCTTCATGTTAACTTCTACGTAATAATGAATGGGAACACCAATTAAAGCCGATACAGTTTTCATAGAAGCAGAACTGCCGCCAATTCCATAGGCTGAATTAACCCGAAACATATTGTACTTGTTTCCCGGATCACCTAAAATATTAGCAAGGGTATCACGAGGAATAGAAGTCATTGTTGCTTTATTCTTAGCCGGGTTAGCAGTAGCCAAAATCAAAGTATCCGAGTTGCCCTTATCATGTCTTCCTTCAAGGCCTTGATCAACTCCAAGAATCAAAACTGAGATTGGCTGCCTATTAGCAATACGAGCAGATGTGGCATAGTTACCACTATCACCATCAATTGCGCTGTGCAAAGCAAAATACATGTGAGCTGCCCAAGCCAGGCCCAGGCAAACACCCAAAACAGCCACAATACCACAAATCCGTGCGAAAACGCTGCCCTTGAATACTTTAGTTGGTTCTGCTAAAGCATGATTACGATGAAGATTTAGAGAAGAATGTCCTTTATGGTAATCTTCTCTGCGTTTTGAATTTGGATCCATTCCTCTATTTAATCCCTTTCGTATTTTTCCATCTATTATTTTTAACACTTTCAAACTTGAATTAAAATAATATCAATTATAATTAATAATATCTTATTTTTTATTCTTTAGTATAATTTAATTATATATATCAAAAAGGAGATTTTAAATGTCAATTCCTAAACGAAGTGAGGTTCCCGCAAATCTAAAGTGGGATCTAACAAGAATATTTAAAGCAGATGCTGACTGGGAAGATGAATATACACGTCTTAAAAAAGAAATACCAGTTTTAAGCACCTTGAAAGAAAATTTTGTTACATCAGGTACATCATTATATAATGGGATAACTAATATTTTAGCACTTAGCAGAAGGCTGGAAAAAGTTTACTCTTATGCTACTTTAGCCAGTGATGTTGACACTGGAAACGCACACTATTTAGGTTATGTTGCTCAAGTACAAGGATTAGCCAGTCAATTTGAAGCAGCCACCGCTTTTATGAATCCTGCAATTTTAAGTGTTTCTACCGCAAAATTAGCGGCCTTTAAGCAAGAAGAACCAAGATTGGTCAATTATAATCATTTACTTGATCAGATTACCAGAATGCGGCCTTATACTTTGTCTGCCAAAGAAGAAAAACTGATTGCAGATGCTGGAGATGCATTGTCTGCTTCTGACAACACTTATAACGTGTTGACCAATTCGGACATGGAGTATGGTTACACCCAAAACGATGACGGGGAAATGGTGCAGCTTTCTGACGGCTTGTATTCTTTATTGATTCAATCTCAAAAGCGTACAGTAAGAAAAGATGCATTTGATTCAATGTACGCCACATACGGCCAGTTTGAAAATTCTCTGGCTGCTACCCTTTCTGGTGCAGTAAAGGAACATAACTATAATGCCCGTGTTCATCATTATCAATCAGCACGTGAATGTGCAATGAACGAAAATGGTGTACCAACAGTTGTTTACGATACTTTAATTAATGAGGTAGACCAGCATTTAAGCCTTCTTCATGACTATGTAGCTTTACGCAAACAAATTTTAGGCTTGAACGATTTGCAAATGTGGGATATGTATGTTCCGTTAACTGGCAAACCGGCTTTAACTTACACCTTTGATGAAGCCAAAAAAGAGGCTAAAAAAGCTTTACGGCCATTAGGTGAGGATTATTTAAAGCAGGTTGACTACATTTTCAACAATCGGGTAATCGATGTGGTTGAATCACAGAACAAGGCTACCGGTGCATACTCTGGCGGCTGCTATGATACGGATGCATATGAACTACTCAACTGGGAAGATAATGTTGATTCATTATATACACTGGTTCATGAAACAGGTCATTCCGTTCACAGTATGTATACCAGACAAAGCCAGCCATATGTTTATGGCGATTATCCTATCTTTGTTGCTGAAATTGCTTCAACTACGAACGAAAATATTCTAACAGAATACTTTTTAGCACATATCACTGACCCTAAAACCCGCGCTTTTGTTTTAAATTATTATTTAGACTCTTTCAAAGGCACTTTATTTAGACAAACGCAGTTTGCAGAATTTGAACAGCGCATTCATGAACTGGATGCTGAGGGTGAGCCTTTAACTGCCGACCGTTTAGACGACATGTACGGCAAATTAAATGAGCACTATTATGGTGATGCAGTCGAGCCAGGAGGAGCAATTGCTAAAGAATGGGCCAGAATTCCACATTTCTATTATAATTTCTACGTTTACCAGTATGCTACAGGTTTTGCTGCTGCCACTGCTCTGGCCAATAATGTCGTGCATGGTACTGCTGAGCAGAGAAAAGCATACATTGGCTTTTTGAAAGCAGGTTCCAGCGATTACCCAGTTGAAATCATGAAAAAAGCAGGAGTTGATATGACTAAGCCTGATTATTTGGAAGAGGCCTTCACCACTTTTGCCAATCGTCTAGCTGAATTTAAGAAAATTGTCCAAAATAATTTTAAATAACACTTGCAAGTTTTGCTGACAAATAATATAACTGGCTCTTTGTCAAACATCCTAAAGTAGGAAGCAGATAGAAGTATGACGATACTTTTATCTGCTTTTTCTTTATACTTAAAGTTGAAGTTGAGGTCGCCAACAGGATTGAATCTTTGAATTCGATTGTCAAACGGGCCCATAAGGATAATGCCCTTTGCTAGTTAGGTTAGGATGAGGATCTTGAAGATCGTATTAAGAAAATGAACAAAGGCACTATTCTTCTTCAATAATTCTAGGAGGTGTTACAGTGAATGTTATTGGTATTGATGTTAGTCGTGGTAAAAGTCATGCCACTTTAATTACTACTGATTTTGAAAAGCAAGATTTTAATTTTAGTCATAATCGCAGCGGTTTTAAGCAATTAGCTGCTTATCTGGCCGATCCAGTTTTAGTTATTTTCGAAACCACAGGGGTTTATTCTGCTCAGCTAGCTTATTATTTAAGCCAAAATAAAATTAAATTTTGTGAGCTTAATCCGCTGGAAGCAAAAATGAGAATGTCATCTTTGCGGCGGAACAAGACAGATGCTAGTGATTCTTTCAAATTAGCTGTATTAGGCATTACGCAGGCAGCCGTCATTCGTACTAGAAGTCGACATTATATTGATATCCACTATCAGTCTTTGCGTTTTTTAGCTGTGCAATATCACAAATTAAGCCGAGAGCGGGTTAGAATTGAAAATCAGTTGCGTTCAGCGCTAGAGCTGTCTTTCCCTGAGTTAAACGATATTTTCCCCGTTATTCACTCTGTTGTAGCCTTGCAGATGATTCGTAAGTATGCACATCCAGATTATTTGGCTGGACTGACGGTTAAAGGAATGACGGAACAGCTTTATCGAGTAATTGGTAAACATATTACTAGGAAATTAATTGCCAGCTATTGCACTAAAGTTTGGACAGCCGCGCTCAATTCATATCCTGCCATTGCCGCTGATTCAATTGAAATATCAATCATTGGCATGTTATGCGATGAAATTGAAGGTTATAACCAGCGTGTTGCCCTAATCAAAGATCAGCTAATTAAAAAGGCAGCTAGTTTTCCAGAATTTAAGCTTATCAGCAGTATACCAGGAGCGGGACAGCTAAATACGGCCCTATTAATGGGATTTGCGGGCAATATTGAACGCTTCGAAAATTATAAGCAGCTCAATGCATACCTAGGAATTGACTTAAACAGATATCAATCTGGCACTTTGGTTAAGCATGACAAGATTAATCGCCGCGGTAATAGTTTTGCACGAACGGTTGAAATTGAGATGATTAAAAGCATGCTTAGAAATCAAGGCAGGATTAACAATCATCTAGTTGACTATTACTACAAATTAAAAGAGCCACCCTATTCCAAAAAGGATTTGGTAGCTCAAATAGCCTGCGTTAACCATTTAAATCGTACAATCATGCATTTGGTTCACACAAATCAAAGCTATGATTATCAACAAGCTGTACGTCAATAAAGGTTAACTGCTAAACAAATATTTAACTCTCAAAAAGGCGCCTTTTTGAAGTACCTTTAGTATACCCATTTTTAAATCTTTTTGATACTTGACATTCTATAAGAAATCCTGTTGATAGAGCTTAAATGAATAGAATCAAGCAGCTAATAAACTGCTTGGTTCTTTTTCTTTTACCTTGTTTTCTGCTAATCTAATCCTGGTTAGCAGATTGTGGAAGTTGGCGTAGCCAAAAGCTGTGCGCTCAATTTGTTTAATCTTGCGATTGAAGCCCTCTAAGCAGCCGTTGGAATAATTCAATGTTATCCCGTTAATTACTGCTTTCAGGTTATGCTTAAAAGTTAACAGGGTTTGATGCATTTGCCAGCCAACTTCTTCTTTAGCATGAATCACTTCTTTAATTGCCAGCGGATCTTTGGCAGCCAAAGCATCATAAAATGCCTGCAGCAGGTTGTAGGCATTAGTAAGCTCCGTGCTGCAGGCGATGCCTTCGTTGACTATCTGCTCTTGCGTCAGATTGTCTTTGTAGTGCCAATTGTAATGCGGATGAATTTGGTCGAGTGCCTGGTACTTCTTGAGATACAGTTTCCACGGTGATTTAAGCAGCTTGTATTCTCTGCTGGTCTTTTTGAATTTCTTCATGACCTGCACGCGCAGGGAGTTGAAGGAGCGCGTAAGCATTTGTACCATGTGAAAGCGATCAAGCACAATCTCAGCGTTGGGGAAGCATGCTCGCACAATGTCCTGATAGTAAAAATTCAGGTCCAGAGAAACTGTTTTGACGCCTTGCAAAGCCGCTGGCGCAAACTTTTTGAAGTAGGCAATAATTACTTTTTTATAGCGTGTTCGAAGAATCTGAACCACCTCGTGTTTGTCGGCATCAAGACAAATAAAATGCAAGGTGCGGTCAACGCCTTTAAACTCGTCGAAGGCCAGATGCTCCGGCAAATAATCATAGCTGCTACTAAACTGATGCGAGCAAGAGCCCAGCACTCTTTGCACCGTATTGACAGAAACATTGTTTTCCCGGGCAATGCTGGTCATTGAGCGGTCTTCTGTTAAAGCACTGAGAATTTTGAGCTTAGAATGCTGGGAAATACAGCAGTATTTGCCTACCAGGTCAGATTGAGCCATTGAGCGTTTATTGCAGGTGCGACACCAGACTCTCTGCTTAAAAAGTCTAATAATGACTGGCTGACTGGCATTGGCAGCAGGATAGCGGATTTCGGTTTTCAAACGGCCATTGTGCCGCAGCTCCTGTGAGCCACAAAAGGGACAACTGGGCTGCAATAAGACAGCTTGGTAAACCTTCTGCTTATAGCCGTTAGCCAAACGGAAGAAATAATCTTCAAAAACAATGTTTTGATCTTTAATATCAAGAGCAAATTTAATATAATTATTAAAAGAGGACATAATTCAAACCTTCTATAAAATATTGGGTGAAGTTAATATTTTATTACAAGAAGCAAGAGGAAGATGTCCTCCTTTTTTATGCAATAAAAAACCTATTAACAGCTTACCACATGGATAAGTCATCAACAGGATAAATTATAGAGCCATATAACTGATATGTAAATCATAATTTCTTACATCAAAACCCACTTTCTCTTTAACTGAAAGTGGGTTTTAAATTGTAAAAATTTTTACGCTTTACCTTTGATACTACCTTATTTGGCTAAATTGCCAGCAGGTAGGTTAATTTTTAAATGTTTATGCTTCCAATACTCTGGCTAAAAAGTCCTGGGCACGCGGAGTTTGTGGCTGCGCAAAGAATTGTTGTGGTGCAGCTTTTTCCTGAATATAGCCGTCTGCCATAAACCATACTTCATCCGCAACATTTTTGGCAAAGCCCATTTCGTGAGTTACAACGACCATTGTCATCCCTTTCTGGGCCAAATCCTGCATTACCTTTAATACCTCGCCTACCATTTCTGGATCAAGCGCCGAAGTTGGTTCGTCAAAGAGCATTACTTCAGGATCCATTGCCAAGGCACGGGCAATAGCAACCCTTTGCTGCTGGCCGCCGGAAAGGCTGGTGGGAAAAGCATCTGCCTTGTCAGCCAAGCCTACTTGATCTAATAGCTCAAGTCCTTTAGCTTTAGCATCACTGTCACTCATTCCTTTTACCTTCATAGGTGCTAACTTGATATTTTCAATAATGCTCATATGAGGAAACAAGTTAAACTGCTGAAAAACCATGCCCATTCTCTCACGCAATTTATCAAGTTGGTCTTCACTTAAAGCAGTTAATTCTTTATCTTCAAAAATCACTTTGCCGGAAGATGGCTGATCTAGCAAATTTAAGCACCGTAAAAACGTACTTTTACCAGCTCCTGAAGGACCAATTAAACAGATAACCTGGCCTTCATTTACTTGAGCATTAATATCTTTTAGGACTTCATTACTGCCAAATTTTTTCTGCAAGTGTTCAACTTTAATTACGGGTTTTGCGTTAGTCATGATTCATTTTCCTTTCAAATACTTTCATTAGGCTGGATAAACCAAAAGTAATGATAAAGTATAAGATCATTGTGATTACCAATGGCATAACTCCACGATAGGTATCAGCCTGGACTACCCGTGACTGATAAATCAAATCTTTGACGCCTATTACCGAAACTATAGAACTTTCCTTGATTAGAGAAACAAATTCGTTTCCCAGAGCCGGCCAAATATTTTTCATTGCTTGCGGCATAATAACGTAACGCATCGTCGCTGTCCGTGACAAACCCAAAGAACGAGAAGCCTCTGTCTGGCCAACAGCAATCGAATTAATACCCGAGCGAATTACCTCCGCTACATAAGCTGCAGAGTTGAGGGAAACTGCAATTATACCGGACAGTAAAGCCGGAATATTGATCACTACCCCTAAGCCAAAATAAATAAAGAGTAATTGCACCATTAACGGTGTACCACGAATAAATTCCACATATGCTGTCGCAAGCGAACGGGCAATTTGATTGTGTCCTAGCCGCATAAATGCCAGTATCGCACCTAATAAGAAACCGAAAAAGACAGAAATGGCGGAAATAAGTAAGGTATAGCCAACTCCCGCAATAAAGAAGTCTTTATATGCCCACATTGAATTGGATGCTTTAACTTCTTTTTTCGTCTTACCACCTGTTAAGTAATTGCCGGCTTTTGGTAAATACTTCTTATTGATTAAATCTTTCTGCTTAATCTCCGCAATTGATTTATTAGCAGCTTTGACTAAACTATTAGCTCCTTTATGAAAAGCAATAGAGGTTGCAGATGACTCGGTCTTTAGACCTGCGGGAATTACCATCACGCCAGCCGTATTTTGAGCAAAAGCCTCAGCCGTTGCTTTGTCAACAGAAACAGCATCAACCTTATGCGTTTTTAATCCTAAAACCAAGTCGTTATCTTTATCCATAGTTTTAAGTTTGACATTTTTGGCCTGCTTTTTAAGCATTGCCGCTTGCATGCTACCAGTTTGAGCGCCAATTGACTTGCCGGCAAAAGACTTATAATTATGATATTTGTCCTTATCTTCTGTTCTTATCAGTAATTTTTGATCACTTCTATAATATGGCTGACTAAAGGCGACACTTTGAGCCCTTTTAGGTGTTGCATTCATTCCGGCAATAACCATGTCAACTTTTCCAGTTTCAAGACCTACTAGAAGAGAGTCAAAGTCCATTGATCGCACTACAAGCTTAACACCCATATCATGAGCAATTTTTTGTCCTACTTCAACATCCATACCTACTATTTTAGACTTGCCATTAATATTTTTGACAAACTCATAAGGAGGATAATCTGGACTGGTTCCCATGACTAGCTCGCCTTTTTGTCGGACTTTTCGTAGATAATTGTCAGTTCTTTGTTCAGTTTGTCCTTTAGCAGCTACTGCCGTTTGGGGTAACAGGGTTAGCATTATGACTGCTATCAACAAAGTTTCAAGCAATTTCCACGCTTTCTTCATAATTTTCCTCCTAAATTTTATTTTTATTATGACAATTATAAAGATATAAAAATAGAATTACAACTATTACTTAATAATAATATTTTTTTAAGTAATAAAAAAAGGCTCTATTTATTAGTAAGAGCAACTAGTATATAGAGCGATTTTACTATTTACATTTTAAATTAATTAAGCTTGAGAAGCACCAGTTACAGCATCTGAACCACTATTCTTCAATTGGTTTTCAGCAGTTACAGGATATGGCTTAACTCTTGAAGGATCAGTATTTGACTTTAAGTTATCAGCCGTATAATTAATATGAGTAATCTTAGCATGTTTAACATCGTCGATTGTCTTGCAGCCAGTTAATTGCATGTCAATTAACAGTTCTTGATTAAGTTGTTCAATAACTGATTGAACACCCTTGGCACCACCAAGTGCTAGACCATATAGATATGGCCGGCCAATACCCACCATATCAGCTCCAAGTGCCAAAGCCTTAAAGACGTGCGAACCACGACGAACACCGGAGTCAAAGACAATCGGAACCCGATGATTAACAGCTTTCGCAATTCCTGGCAACATGTCAATTGTTGCAGGGCCACAATCTACCTCACGGCCACCATGGTTGGTAACATAAATACCATCAGCACCAGCACCCATAGCGATATAAGCATCCTCAGCACAAACAACACCTTTAACAAATACAGGTAAGCCAGACATTTCCTTGATGCGTCTAACATCCTGCGGGCCAATTTTTTGCGCCGAAGAAGCATACATTTGAGCAACAGTTTGGCCTTCGCCTTTAGCTCCTTGATAACGAGTAAAGAAATCTAAGGGTACAGGATAAGCAAAGTTAGTTCTAAGATTAGCTTCACGGAAGCCAGAGATCAGCGCATCTACTGTCAGGAAAATTCCTTTATAGCCGGCTTTCTTAACTGCATCAAAGACCATTTGGTTAAAGTCCCAGTCTTTACTGAGGTACAACTGGAAAAAGCGTGGTGCATCTGGAGCTGCAGCAGCAATATCTTCAACGCTCTTATTTGCATATGTACTGGATGAAAAGAGTGCACCAGCAGCTGCAGCACCCTTTTGGGTAGCAATTTCTGCATCCTTATGAGCAATACCGTGACAAGCAATAGGTGAGATCATCACCGGTGTTTTTAGTTTCATACCCATAAATTCAGTATCTAACTGCGGATGATCCATATTAGTTAAAGCACGCGGTACAATTTGAAAATGGTTGAAAGCAGTAGTGTTGTTACGCCAAGTCCATTCATTTTCAGATCCCGAAGCAATATAGTAATATGCTCCTTCAGGCATAACTTCCTTTGCCCGTTCCTCAAGTTCATCGAGGTTGACCATATTTAAAGCTTCATTACGTTCGCTTTGTGGAAAACCATTATAATAGTATGTCATTATTAAGACTCCTTCTTTATTATTATTTCCGCTTTTTATTATACATGTAAATGCATACAAAAGTTAGTGAATTTTTAAAAGAAAAGTTTAAATAACAGGATTATACTATAATTTTTTCACAAAAATAATAGCTGTTTTATCCTTTTAACCAGTTTTACTATAATTTATGCTTAATGATGTGAGTGAAGTAAGTTACAAGATAAATTGCTACTTCAATCACAGCTATAAAGAAGGTTACAGGCAAATTAGTAATATAACCCAGATATAGCCCGAGCCAAACGCCAATTAAAGCAAAAAAGACAGACCAAGCGATCATTGACGGGATAGTTTTGCCCAAATAATTAGCAGTAGCAGGTGGCAAAGTCAATAAAATAAATACTAAAAGAGAGCCCACTATTTGTGCGCCGATTGAAACGGACATTGCTAAAGCTATTAAAAAAATCACGCTGATTGCTCCGGTTTTTACCCCATGAGCAAGAGCACCAATGTGATCAAAGGAATCAAAGTTCAGCGGGCGCTGAATACTAAAAATCATTAACAACACGATTACGGATAAGACTATTAGTTGAATTACGCCTTGATGGTCAACCCCGATAATGCTACCAAACAAAATGTTAGTAGCATAATTGCTGTTTGCACCGGATATTGCCAGAAAAAGAACTCCCAAGCCAGTAAATAAAGCTGAAATTGCACTGATTGAGGATTCTTTTTGCTCGCTGTGAAGCGACAGTTCCCCTACGCTAATTGAACCAAGCAGAGTAAATAACAGCATGCCCCACAAAGGGCCAATTCCAAGCCAAACTGCAAACGCAGCTCCGGCAAAACCAATTTCAGACAGCGTATGTGCTAAAAAACTAAAATTGCGCGCCACTACATAGACACCAACCGTACCACAAGTTATGGCAATAAAGGTGCTCGCCAGAAAGGCATTACGCATAAAGCCGTAGGCAAACATTATTCATATGCCTCCTTAAATTGAGACATCTCGCCATGCTCAATTTGACCATGGTTTAAATATAAATAATTTTGCATATATTTGTGAGCTAATGACACATCATGCGTCACAAACAAGACAGTTATTTTATGTTTTGCATTCAAATGCTTGATTAATTTCATCAATTCATCCTTAGCAACGGGATCAAGACTTGCTGTAGCTTCATCTAAAATAATCATGTTCGGATTATCCAGTAAAGCTTGTGCTAAATAAGCTCTTTGCTTTTGACCACCAGAAGCCTCACCCATCCGAGTATCTTTAATTTGATACAGGTTAGTTTCCTCTAGTTGCTTTTTTATTGCCTTCTTAGTTGCACTATTTTTGATAACAGGGGCATTTAGACCCACAAAAGCTTCAATTGATAACGGATATTCTGCATCTATGTTGCGAAACTGAGGCACATACCCCAGCCGAACACCATCCGCAAACTTAAATTTACCTGCGCTAGGTGTCAAAATAGCCATTAAAATATTAATTAGAGTCGTTTTTCCTGTGCCGTTTGGGCCTAAAAGGGCAGTAAGTGAACCCTTTTCTAATTTAAAATTCAAATTATTGAAAACAGTATTTTTGTCAAATCTCATTGAGAGATTAGTGACTTCTAAAATATCAGACAATTTGCATTATTCCCACTTTTATTATTAAAAATTGCCCACCTTGACGAATTGATTAACATCAACGGGGTAATATTTACGACCCATAATTTTTACACGGCCGCCGTACGTGCGGACATAGTTTCCACGATATAGTTTATTTGTGCCAACTCGCTGGCCATTACCGTCATAAATATAGGCATTATGCCCTAAGAGTCGAAGTTTACCTTCTACATTGCTGGCTACAACGTATTCATTAATACCTATTTGTAAATATTTCCGTTTATTAATTGTTAGATTACCATAAATAGTTAGCTTGGAGCCGGCTTTTTTAGTTGGTAAATCCGTTGCTAGCCCATTTTCATCATAAATAAGCGCATTATGCATCAAAGTCCTGGTAGCAACCGGCTTAGGCAAAACTGCAGGTTTTTTAGCGGGTGCAACAGGTGTTGTCGGTGCTGGAACCTGTGTAGCTACCGGACTACTACCAACAGGAGCAGTAGGTATTGCTGATGCCCCTTGATCATAATAATATTTAACTAGCTCAAAGAAGTCATCCATTGAGTAACCCCATTTGGCAAAATAACCATCTGGATCAGTATGATCAGTTCCGCCTAAAAATGTAGATACAGCATGATGAGACCAAATTGTACCTTTACCATCATGAACGGCATTATCCGGTACCAAATTATATTTGTGCAAAAGCTGCGCCACATAAACAGCATCATTGTTGACACCTTTGGCAAAATCAGCAAGATTATTTTCCTCACATAATTCCACTTGAATAAAACGATTATTAGCTACAGGGCCTGCACCCCAAACACCATAATCAGGAGTTGTCATCTGAATAACGCCAGTCTTATCCACAAAAGCATGAACATAGGAATAAATATTCATCCATTCACGATTAAAATAAATAGCTTCATTGCGTGCTGTAGCATTAGGCGTAGCAGTCTCGTGAATAACAACACCTTCGGGCTTGCCGTTACGATAATTAATTGGATTGGCAGCAGTAAAGTCATTATATTTAATACCTTCTTGCGCCAATATTTGTTCCGCAAATGTTACACCGCTATAACTATTTTGTTTTGCAGTGTCATTAATTGTACCAGCCTGAACTGTCACCGGCTGTGGCACTGCCATGGTTGTAACAGTTGCTCCCAATGCCAAAACAGCAATTAATTTCTTCATTTTCATCGCCTCATAATAACTACTTTCGGGCTACTTCAGCCAAGTTTTGATAATTATCCTTCATCCAATCTAAATAATTTGTATTATCCGGAATTGTTTCTCTTACTTTTAAAACAGGAATATTTTGTTTTTGAGCCAATTTCAAAAAGTTAGTAACAGTTGAACTAGATGTCTGTTCATTGTCCACAAAAAATGCAATTTTTTGTTTTTTAATCCCTTCAGTCATTTTTTGAACGGAAGCTGGACTAGGGTCAGTATTGTTTTGAATTGCCTTCTCAAAATCCTTATTTGCCACTTTAATATTAACAGATTCTAAGGCATAATCAAAAACAGGCTCACTAACATAAATTGGTTTTTTAACCTGATGATTTAATTTAGCCGCTGATCTCTGAATTTGAGCAATCTGGGCTAAATACTTTTTCCCGTTTTTACGGTAATAACGAGCATGCTGCGGATCTTTTTTACTGAGCCGCTTAACTAAGTAATTAACATACTTAGTCGGCATAGTCAAATCAAACCAGATATGAGGATTATCACCTTTTTTTAAGCCCATTAGGTCTTCACCAACGCGCACCGGCTTTTTATCAACTGAAGAAGCCAATTTGTCCATCCAGCTGTCATAACCTAAGCCGTTTTCCACTACTATATCAGCATTTGATAATGCTTTAGCATCATTGGTGGTAGGTTGAAAGTCATGAGGATCAACAGATGACTTGGTAATTATTGCTTCTGCCTTACCATACTTGCCCACTACATTTTGAGCAATGTCAGAATAAATATTTGTGGTGGTCATAATAGTAATTTTATTACTTTTATGTGATTTCTGCGAACAAGCACCTAGCGTCAAAAGAACTAAACCGAATAAGGTAATTGCAGCAAATATCTTTTTTAATCTAGTAAATTTCACTAATGTTGTCATTCCTTTTCATTTTGAAGTGTTATTTTAATTAACACGGCAACTTTTTATTTAATTGCAGTAAAAAACCAAACTTACTTACAATTAATAACCATTATACACTAAAAACGAATTGCTTTAAAATAGCGTACCATTATAGTTATATTACAGTTTTATTGCTAGCAGCAGATAGTATTGCTGTTCCCGTTACTCTAAAAAGCATGCGCTTCTAAGGTAAGTAGCTAATTTAGCCAGAAAAAAAGCACTAGGCCAATTAACAGCTTAGTGCATATTTTTTATTTCTCAATAATATCTGAAGTCGAATTTATTTTTGATCCTGTTTGTCAACAGGCTTTTTCCACAAACCTAAAATGACACCTGCAACAATGGAGCCAATAATAGTAGCAACAAAGTACAGTAGAATATGGTTAGCAAGTGGAGACACCCAGAGACCACCGTGAGGTGCAGGAACACCAATGCGCCATATGCCCACTAAGGCACCACCAACAGCAGAACCAATGATGCATGAAGGCAGAACGTGTCCAGGATCAGCTGCAGCAAACGGAATTGCACCTTCTGTAATGAAGGAAAAGCCTAAAATCCAGTTGGTTAAGCCGGCGCGCCGTTCATCTAAAGTATATTTATTCTTAAAGAAAGTCGTACCAATCGCTGTCGCAAATGGTGGTACCATACCGCCAACCATTACGGCAGCCATCATTACAGCAGCAACAGTTGAATGTGGGTCGTTGGCAAAAGCACCAGAGGCAAAGACGTAAGCAGCCTTATTGAAAGGTCCACCCATATCAATTGACATCATGGCAGCTAAAATAGTGGTCAAAACAGCTAAGTTGCCCGTACCCATTTGGTTTAAGAAATTAGTAATGGCAAAGTTAACGGCACTAAAGATTGGGTTAACAATGTAGTACATAATCAGGGCTATGAAAAGCAGGCTCAAGATTGGGTAAATGAGCATTGGCTTCATCCCTTCAAGAGACTTCGGCAACTTGGCAAACAGTTTCTTTAAGCCGACTACTAAATAACCAGCAATAAATCCAGAAGCAAGTCCGCCTAAGAAACCCGCAGGTGACTTAGCATTAGTTACCACATTGGCAACATAAGCACCACCGTAGGCGCCACTATAGACTGTGGCCATAAACCCACCGACAAAACCGGGCATTAAAGCGGGCAGGTCACCGATTGATTCAGCGATGTAACCTGACAAAATTGGTACCATGAAGGCAAAGGCCATGTTACCAGCATTATTCAAGAAAATAAATGCAGGAGATTTAGGACCACCGGCATAGTTTTCCACAATAAAGGAAATTGCCATTAAGATACCGCCACCGATAACAAATGGCAACATGTGGGAAACACCGTTCATGAGGTTCTTGTAAATTGAACCCCAGACGCCTTCTTTAGCATTGTCACTATCATCGCTGCTCTTTTCACCGTTTGAATGGTAAACGCTAGCTTTAGAATTCAAAATGTTATCAATCAATTCGTCAGGTTTGTTGATACCATCAACAACGGGACGAGAAATTAACGGCTTGCCATCAAAACGAGGCATGTCAACTTTCTTGTCAGACGCAATAACAACCCCTTGAGCACGGCTAATCTCATCAGCGGTCAATTTGTCCTTGACACCTTCTGAACCATTGGTTTCGATGCGCACATCAACGCCACGTTTTTTACCGGCTTTGATTAAAGCTTCTTGGGCCATATAAGTGTGGGCAATACCATTAATACATGCAGTAACGCCGACAATTAAAGGCTTTTCTTCCTTCTTAATTTCACTGGTACTTGCAGCTTGCTGCTTTTCGGCTTTTTTAGCCTCATCCTTTTGCTGTTCTGCGTTTTCAAAAAGCTGGATCACTTCTTCCGGAGTTTGGGCTTTTTTGAGAGCATTAACCAGGTCAGGATCAATTAACAACCCGGACAATTTAGCTAAAGCTTGTAAATGAGTATTGTCAGCGCCATCTGGAGCAGTAATCATAAAGAATAAATGAACTGGTTGACCATCAAGCGAATTGTAGTCAATCCCCTTTTCGCTTTTAGCAAAAAGTACGCGCGCTTTGTTAATTGTCTTATTCCGAGCATGTGGCATCGCAATTCCATCACCAATACCGGTGGTAGATTCGTTTTCACGAGCCCAAATTGACTTAATGAATTCATCTTCGTCATTGACGATGTCGGTTTTGACCTCTAAGTCAGCCATTTCTTTAATGGCATCTTCTTTGTTAGTCGCTTTAAGCGCCATAATCATGGATTCAGGAGCCAAAATATCTTTAATTTTCATTTAAATTCTCCTCAATTTACGAAATTTCTTCAACATTAATTTGCGGCAGCACAGCATCAATCTGACTTTTAACGGCAATATCTTTAGTAAAGGCTGTGGCTGCACCACAAGCCATACCGATACGGAAACTTGCGGCCGGATCATTTGTTTTCACATAAGTGCCAACAAAGCCGGCTATCATGGAGTCTCCGGCACCAACCGAATTGACTGCTGTTCCAACAGCTGCTTTAGCATGATAAAAATGCTCAGGGGTTATCAAATAACCGCCCTGGCCAGCCATGGAGACCATAACATTTTGCGCACCCATGTCAAGCAATTTGCGCGCACACTCAAGCATCTCTTTATCAGAATTAAAAGTAGTATTAAACAAATCAGCTAGTTCATGATGGTTGGGTTTAATTACCAGTGGTTTGTAGCTCAAAGTATCGAGCAAAGCCTGACCGGTAGTATCAATCACGAAATCTGCCTGTGCTTCTTTAATACTAGGCAAAAGTTCTTTGTAAAAATCTACTGGTAAGCTGGGGGCTAATGAACCACTTAAAATTACTATGTCGCCTTTTTGCAAGTCATTTAGTCGCGCTTTAAAAGCAGTTATTTCCTGCTCTGTAATATTAGGCCCAGCGGCATTAATTTCCGATTCCTCCTCCGCGTGCACCTTCACATTGACGCGGGTCACATCAGAAATAGTAACAAAATCGTTAACAATGCGGTGCTGATTAAGTTGGCGTACCAGCTCCTTGCCAGTAAAGCCACCCACAAAACCCCAGGCAGTATTATCAATATCCAGCTGATTAAGTATTTGGGAAACGTTAATCCCTTTACCACCCGCCAAAAACGAGCAGTTTTGAGCGCGATTAACTTCACCACGGTTAACCTGCTTTAATTGAATTACATAATCCAAGGCAGGATTAACGGTAACCGTATAAATCATTAGCAAATCTCCTTCAGTTTAATTTTAGCAGGCAGTAGTTCTTTTTCTTTTGCACCTAACGCAGTAGTAAGAACTGTGACGTTTTTAACTTGGGCAAAAGTGGCAAAACTGCACTCACCAATTTTAGAAGTATCGGCCAAAATATATGTCTGATTAGCCTGAGCAATTGCTATTTTTTTAATTGCGGCTTCTTCAGTATCGGGTGTGGTTAGATTGCCATGGTAATCAAGTCCATTTGTGCCTACAAAACCGGCAGAAAAGTTCATCCCCTGCAGTTGCTTCAGAGCAGCTTGTCCCACTACCGCATGAGTATTTTCTTTGATTCGACCACCCAAAAGTATAGTCTCAATTCCATGGCTAATAGCACAAAGTGCGGTTTCTAAGCCATTAGTCACAACGGTTACTTGTGGAATATCAGCAATAAAAGGAACCATCTCATATGTTGTTGTTCCTGCATCAATAAAAATATAGTCATCTTGATGCACAAAATTTGCAGCAGCATATTGAGCAATCAGCTTTTTATCATTATGATTCATTGAAAACCGAATATGTTGCGACACATCATGAGTAAAACTTTTGACTGACTGGGCACCGCCATGCACCCGTTTAATCAAACCTTTTTCTGCCATTTGATTAAGATCTCGTCTAATGGTTGACTCTGAAGTTGAAGTTATTGAGCAGAGATCACTAACACGGCATAAACCATGCTGGTTCACGAAATCCTCAATCACTTTTTGCCTTTCAGGCGTTAACATATATTTCACCCCAGCGAGTATTTTATGCGCTTTGATAATTAAAAGCAATCATTTTCGTTCATAATTTGTCATTTTCCTGCAAAATCATTCATTTTAAGCAAAAAAATAGCAGTCGCATAATTTATGCAACTGCTACTTTGTTAATTAGAAACAATTTTCAGTTAAAAATAGTCGTAAAAACTCACTTTACCAGATAAAAATTCCAATTTACTGGAGCTTAATTTTTTTATTAATCCTAACTTTATTGCTTGCCTTAAAGTTAAATGGCCTAGTAAAACCTTCGTCCAGTTAGTTATTGACCCAGTAAAATCAGGTTTGGCACTGGTTTTAGCGCAACTGGTTTCACCAGAATTATTCACTAGATGCCAAACTCCGACATTCCACGGACAAATCCCATCCTCTGTAACTTCTAAATTGGCAGTTTTTTCACCAGCAAACTTCACGCTAGACAAAATTTCTCCAAAGTCAACAATTCTCGACATCATGTAAGGCCGGACACTAATGCCTAAGCCACTCTGATCAGGAAAATATTCCTCAAGCATTGAGTCTTCTGGTGCAGTAATTTCAAACTCAGTACAGGAAGATATATGACCACCAATAAAATTAAGCAATGCAGTAATGGCAGTCGCGTTTGTATAATAGATTTCGTCAACCTTAAATTTTTTGTTTACAAAATGATAAAACATATAGGCCTGAGGAGCCTGATTTTCATCAACATAAATTGCAACATATCTGCCAGGATAATATGTTTCGAGTCTGTGCCACCACCATTTTGCTCTAACAATCGTATTACGCTCCTCACCCGCATCAATTTGCTTTTGGTATAGCTTTATTATCAAACTACTTAATGTCGGATTACTCCAATTGCCTCTTAAAATTTTACCAGCCTGGGGTAGCTTGAAATACTTAAACATTGTAGGTTCAATACTATAGGTTTTTTGATAAATAGTATTTTCATAGCCATATTGCCGATAAAACGTTTCTGACCATGGTGCTAAATTAGATAGCGAAACACCTTCGTCATGAAGATCTTCCAGTATTTCTTTCATTAGCCTGGAAATATCTCCATGGCCGCGATTTTCCGGATATGAGGAGACATAACCAATTCCTGACATTTTAATTTGATGATCAAAAATCTGACTTGCAAAATGGATTGCCATAATATAACTTGCAAGTTTACCATCATGAAAAATGCCATAACTGTCACTGTGCTGATAACAACTCATAAAATTATTATCTTTTTTCAGATCATTAGTTTTTAAAAAAGCATATTGAGTTAAAGGGACAACCTCATCTAATATTTCATTAGTTTTATCTAGTTTCATTAGTTTTCATTTCCTCAGCTAATATCTATTTTTACGTGCTTTATAGAATAGTTCAATGTTTGCCAGCCAATTCCTAACTATAAGTAACCAGCAGTTTTATAATACCGTTTTCATAAAAATTGATCTAGCTTAAATTAATTGGTCAATGTCACTTTAACTATACACATAATTATCTAAGTAGAATAATATTATTTTGGTCTAACGTATAGGAAGGAATTATTTTAAACGGCTTATCACTTGAACTAATAAAAACTATTTAATTTTCTTTTTGAGGCAAAAATAGCGAACTGCAAAAGCCAATAATTGCAAAAGCCAGCATTAAAACAAAGCCCCAACGGTATCCAGTTGCTAGATTCGCAGTCGATGTACCACCTGCACACAAACTAATTACCAGCATTGATAATGCTGTGCCAAGTGAGCCACCTATTTGTCTGACTGTAGATGAACCCGCATTTGCATGTGCCGTCATGTGAGGTTCTACAACATTTATACCCGCAGTAAAAGTGGTCATCATGGTAAATGATATTCCCACCATACGTAGCGCGTAACATAAACTAATTAAAACAAGACTAGTATTGCTATTAAAAACAACCATTGGTAATGTGCCTAATAAAAGCATAGTAAAACCAAAAAGTGCCAATTTTTTAATACCAAACTTATCAAATAACGTTCCTGAAACCGGATTGCAAATGATCATTAATAGAGCCCCTGGCATCATTACTAAACCAGAAGTTAATGCACTCTCTTGTCTAGTAGTTTGTAAATATAATGGTAAAACTAATTCAATTCCTACCATTGAAATATTACTGATAGTACTTAGTAAAGTATCCAAGTCAAACTGTAAATTTTGAAAAACTCTAATATTAAGTAATGGTTTCCTCATATGTAACTGACGTCGACAAAATAACAAAATAATTAGTACACCAAGTGTAAAAAGAGCTGCTATTGCAATTGTAATTTTGCCAGTGTTCCCGATATCAGACAGGGAATACAAGATTAAGCCAAAGCCCAAAATAGATTCAATAAATGATATTAAATCAGTATTGCTTTTGCGCGGTTGAGTGATATTTTGAATACAAAAAACAGTACAAATAGCTACCAACCCACTGGCAATACTTAAAATAATAAAAAGCATTTGCCAGTCTGCATACTTTAAGATTAATCCCGAAATCGTGGGACCAACAGCTGGACCAAATCCAATTACCAAGCCAGTGATTCCCATTGCCATGCCTCTTTTTGCAGGAGGAAACATAATCAAAATGACGTTTTGAATAAATGGCATTAAACTACCGGCCGCCACAGCTTCAATAATTCTGCCGACTAGTAATGTGGCAAAATTAGGAGCAAAAATACAAATGACTGATCCCGTAAAAAAGATTAGCATCATTGTTAAAAAGTTCTGTTTCAACTTAAAGGATTCAAAGACCCAAGCTGACATGGGAATCATCAATCCCACGACCAATAAATAAGAGGTAGTAAGCCATTGAGCAGTGGATTGATTAACTTTAAACGTAGCCATTATTGTGGGGAGAGCGTTATTGAGAAAAGTTTCCGCTAGTAGCGAAACAAATGCTCCAAATAGTAAAACGGCCATCATTAAAGCTCTTTTTTTATTAGAAATATTTTTGATCATTTTAGTCCCTTCTTTAATGTAGCATGCTACATTTTTGCTAATAATAATTAGAAATTTGCAGAAATTTTATTTAAGACTTGTTCAAGTTCTGAAATTTCTTGCTTTGACAAGTCCTTAGTAATGCGCTTATTAATGTTTGTCATAATTGTCCGGATCTTAAAAATATTTTTGTCAATCAAATTAAAGCCTTTATCCGAAAGCTCTAACACAATTTGCCTTTGATCATTTTCTAAACGTGAAGTAACAATTAACTTATTTGCCTCTAAGCGCTTAACTATTCCTCGAATTGTAGGATGACTTAGCACAAATATATCAGCTACCTCTTTTTGCGTTATTTTTCTTTCTTTTGAATCATATAAATAAATCATCAAGGAAATTTGGGCACCAGTTAAAGAATAATCCCTGAAAATTTCACCGAACTCTTTGTTTAATTCTTTTTCAATCAATGTATTGGCAATTTTAATTTTAGGACCAATTCGATTTAGAAAAGCTGTCATTGTTACTTTACCTCAACTGAAATCTCAACACTATTATTGTCATACTGTAGTATACTACACTTTTTTATAATTATCACTTTTGCCACAATATATCTTGTCAAATTGGTTCAGCCACCAATATGGTAAAATTAAAACACTATACTAATAACAGAAAGGTCAAAAAGCAGTTATGAAAGACGAACAATCTCCAGCATCATATCCCAAGATTTCTAGTAAGCATCACATGAGAATTCACTGGAAACAGTTTTTTAAAAGCTCTGATGATACTTTAGTCAAGGATATTACTCTGGTAGAAAAAGGATCTTTAGTCGGCAGAATCGGTATAATGCTGCTGCAATGTGGCACTGGAGCCTGGCGTGTGCGCGATTCGATGAATACCATTGCACGGGCACTCAAAATTACTTGTTCAGCCGACATTGGCTTAGTAACTATCAGCTATACCTGCTTTGATGTTGATAACAAGTCATACTCGCAGACACTTTCTTTGCCAGCTACAGAAGTCAATATGAATAAGTTAAATGAAATGGAAGATTTTGTCCGCAAATTTGAAGCTGAAAATGGTCATTGGACAATTGGGGCGATTCATCATAAATTGAATCAAATTGAGCGCCATACTCAAAGCTATCCCCTAATTATTTCCGCTTTGAGCGCTGGTTTGGCATGTGCCAGTTTTATTTTTTTACTTGGTGGTGGTCTGCCAGAAATGTTCTGTACATTTTTAGGCGCTTTGATTGGTAACTATTTTCGTCAACTAATGGGTAAAAAGAAAATTACTCTTGTTGCCAAAATAACTGTCGGTGTAGCAGTTTCCTGCGCAGTGTATTTCCTTTGCTTTAAATTAGGAACAATAATTTGGTCTTGGAGTAGTAATCATGCTTATGGTTATATCGGCTCAATGCTCTATGTCATTCCCGGTTTTCCTTTTATCACATCTGGTCTTGATATGTCGAAACTTGATATGCGTTCAGGACTTGAAAGACTGGCCTATGCTATCTTAGTCGTTATGATTGCTTCAATGGTAGGCTGGGGCATGGCTACCATGCTCAACTTATCACCAGGGGCTATGCCAAAACTAAATCTTAATCCGGCTTTATTAACAATGCTTAGAATAATTGCCAGTTTTTGTGGTGTTTTTGGCTTTTCAATTATGTTTAATGCTAAATTATCAATGGCAACAGTTGCTGCCGTGATTGGTGCTCTGGCAAATACCCTGCGTTTAAGTCTAGTTGAATTTAACCATGTTCCAGCCGCTCTAGCAGCATTCATTGGGGCATTATTAGCAGGACTAATTGCCAGTTTTGTCCGTGATAAAGTTGGTTTCCCCCGTATTGCGATCACTGTTCCCGCAATTGTCATCATGGTTCCCGGCTTATACATGTATCGCGCTGTCTTTAATTTTGGCATTACTAACATTAATGTCGGTGCTTATTGGATTATGGATGCTTTGATGATTATTACTGCCCTGCCAATCGGCTTATTAACAGCCCGCATTTTAACAGATGCAAAATGGCGCCATTGCGATTAAAATACTTAATTGGAATTTTTAATTATTTTACCTAACTAGATTCTTAGTTAGGTATTTTATTAAAGAACATATTTGTTAATGCTCTTTAATTTGTTCGTTTTTTACTCTATTTTTATTATAAAAATTGTGCTAAACTAAAATAACAAATAAAAAACAAGAACATTGTCTAAGGAGGATTACATGAGTTCAGTCGTCACACCAGAATTTACACGGGGCTTGCCTAAAGCCGAATTGCATTTGCATATTGAAGGAACATTAGAACCTGAATTGAAGTTAAAGTTAGCCAAACGTAATCATGTGGATATAGGACAAACTACAATTGAAGATGTCCAAAAGACTTATAATTACCATGATTTGGCATCATTTCTAGCTGTCTATTATCCAGCAATGAATGTTTTACAAACTGAAGAAGATTTTTACGACTTGGCCTGGGCTTATTTAACTAAGGCTGCTGCCAACAATGTTCGACATGTAGAACTATTTTTTGACCCCCAAGCTCACACTAGCCGCGGCATCCCATTTGAAGTTGTACTCAATGGTCTTTATCAAGCTACTATTGATGCACGGGCATTAAACGTTGATGCTCACCTAATCATGTGCTTTTTACGTGATTTTTCTAAAGAATCTGCTAGAAAGACCCTGCAGGAAGGTCTCAAGTACCGTGATAAGATAATTGGCATTGGACTTGACTCTGATGAGCATAACAATCCGCCACTAAAATTTGCCCGCCAGTTTGAAGACGCAGTTGCTGCTGGACTGCACATCACTACTCACTGTGACATTGATCAAAAAGATTCAATTGAACATATTCGTCAGGCTTTAGAAATTATGGAAGTTGAACGGCTTGATCATGGCACCAACATTGTGGAAGACCCAGACCTGGTTGAATTAGCTGCCAAAAGACAAATTGGCTTGACTGCCTGCCCGCTATCTAACAGCTTTGTTTCACCAGAAATGAAGGGTAAAGAAGTAATCGAACTTTTGAATGCGGGAGTAAAAGTTTCCATTAATTCAGATGACCCTGCTTACTTCAAAGGCTACATCAGTGATAATTATTATGCTTTAGCACAAAAATTTGATCTGTCACAAGATCAAATCGTGCAACTTGCTAAAAATTCTTTTGAGACCTCTTGGATCAGTCAGCGCCAAAAGCAATTATATTTAGCTGAAGTAGACCAATTTGTAAAAGCAAACGCATAATTTAAGTTTTCAAGCAAAAAAAGGCTAACTCACATCAAAACGGGAGTTAGTCTTTTAATTTGGGATATTATTTTATTATTTTATTATTTTTGGCTTTTTTATTCCTTAGCCGCAATTGCTTTGATGGCATTACGACCTGAAAAGATACAATAACCTGCATGTGTACCAGGAACATTAACACCATAAGTATCACCATACAGAACAGCAGAACCGTCACCACCAATAGCATATAAGCCTGCAATAGGTCTGCCTTTAGTATCAAGTACTTCATTATTGATATTAACACGAAGGCCGTCACCAGTAGTATAGGCACCAACACCTAATTCAATAGCGTAAAATGGACCTTTGCCATCAACTGGCAACAAATATTTGGCCGGTTTATGAAAATCGGTATCTTCACCGTTTGCCGCCATCTCATTATAATGTTTAACGTAAGCAACTAAATTAGGAGTAGCAATTTCCTGAGCTAGTTCTTCCAGTGTTGCGGCCTTGTGCAGGTACTGGCGACCTTCTTTTTCGGCCTTGGCAATGTCATCACGCAAAGTCGGGTACCTGTCTTCTGGAACAAATGGCTTCATTGACCTTGGGTAAGATTTATCAGTAAAGTCATCCAAAATCTTTTGACTAAAGATGCAGAAGACCCGATCTTGGCGGTTCATTGAGTTGCCTTCGTTAGCCCAGTTCACAACAGCTGCACTTTCATCAACAAAACGCTCGCCTAATTCATTAACCCACATTTGCGGCTGGTCACAAACTGAACTCCAGATAGCTGTCCCCCATAATTTGAATGAAGGAACAGTCTTATCTTTTAGTTGGCCACCAAACATCATTGCCATTCCGGTAAAGTATTTTTTAGCGCCCAGCTTCCAGGCCAGTCTCAAACCGTCACCGGTATTTTTACCAGAGTTAACAGGAATAATGTTATCAGGATTTTGGTGAGGCGTACTTTCTAATAACTTTTGGTCGTTCAGATAACCACCTGTAGCCAAAACCACGTTTTTAGCAGTAACAACTTGAGTAGTTTTTTCTACTACATTAGTCAGAGTAACATCATAAGTGTGGTCAGCATTTTGTTTTAAGTCAGTTACTCTAGTTAAAGTAAGAATCGTGATGCCCTTTTTCTTAGCGTATGGCTCTAAGCCATTATGAATAGCATCATGACCCCTGCCTTTAAATAAATGCCAGGTCCGGGCACCGGAACCCAAGTTTGCTACCATACCAATTACGGCACCATGGTCTTCAAGCCAAGAAACGTTTTTACCAGCATTGTCAATATATTTTTGCCACATTTTACCGTCTGCCTTGTAATGCGAATAAGTCAGTTCTTCTTTAAGCAAATCTTCCTTGTTCAGAACCGCGTTATCCTTTTTTTGCAGTTCTGAATCGGCAGCAAAAACACCTTCGACATAGTTACCAGTGCCACCAGTTGTTTTACCTTTTTCAACCAGCAAAGTTTGCAAATTATTGTCAACAGCTTCATCTGCAGCCGCAAAACCGGCAAGTCCAGCGCCAACAATTACTACATCATATTTTTCTTGTGTCATATTCTCTTCCTCAAGTAAAAAATCATGCACAAATCAGTTTTTAAAATTTATACCTGATTTTATATAAAACTATTTACCGGCTTTAGCAGTTTCAGCTGCATCAATCCCGGCTAACCTACCAGAAATATAAGCAAAGCCTAAAGTACCACCTTCAAAATCAACATAAGCCTTGCCATACATTCCAGATGCATCGGCACCAGCTACGTAAAGGTTAGGCACAGGTTCGCCTTTTGCAGTTAAAGCATGCATTTTTTCATCAATTGTGGCACCGCCAAGAGTTCCCAGGTTACGGGCAATAAATTTCACAGCGTAAAATGGTCCGTTTTCAACCGGAATCATTCTCTTGGTATCAGAGAAGAACAAGTCATCTTCACCCTTCTTCTTAGCGTTATTGTATTGCTCAACCGCTTTTTGCAGATTTTCTTTGTTAACACCCATTTTTTCAGCTAATTCAGCAATTGTATTACCAATAAATACAACATTAGTTGAAGCCAGCTTATTTAATAGTGCAGTAAAGTCTGTCTTTTCGTGTTCATGCTTAATATTTTCTTCAGTATCAGTTGGATAATTAAATTCCATATAGAACTGGCGATGGTTCTTCCACTTGCCATAGTGATCTTCAATTGCAACTGTGCCGCCTTCTTTGATCTTATCGAGCATTGCCTGATCAAAGATAACGAATTCAGTTTGTTGCGGTTGTTCTGACAGTTCAGCACCATGAACAGCAAAGTCTAACGCGTGGGTTTCACTGGCATAACGCTGGCCGCGATTATTAACGCGCAAGTTCGGAAAGTCTGCCAGTGCATTAACAGGCATCCAGTTGGGGCCGACAAGTTTAGCCATATCACCAATATCTTTATTACTAAATGTTTGCCAGAAGTAATGGGTTGAGCCGTTAATATGATGAGCAGTTCCTGCATCCCAGGCCATATTCAAACCGTCACCGGTATTTTGCAAAACCTGCCCTTGTGTGCTGACATCACCCAGGTATTCCTTACGCATTTCAGGGTTGCCGCCAAAGCCACCTGTGGCAATAACAACTTTCTTAGCGTTAACGTGGAGCGTTTCTTCATCACTTTCACCAATTAAACCAACAACTTTGTCATCATCTTGCAGCAGTTTTTTGCCAGCAAAGCCAAAGTACATCTTACCGCCAATTGACTTGAATTTTTCAATCAATTTAGTTACTGCTTTAGTGCCGCCTTCTTGATAGCCATGAAGGGTAGCAGGCATGCCAATATGATCATAGCTGCCACCAGTACCAGCATCAACCAATTTCATAATCGCGCCGTTTTCATTTAACCAATCAACGGTCTTACCTGATTCATCGATAATGCGGCGCACAAGAATTGAGTTCATATAGCCTTGAGAAGCGTCCATGTATTCGTCATAAAGCCACTTCTTAGAAACGACTGCATCTTGGTCTTTTTGTTGTTGACTGTCGCCGGCAAACATTCCTCCGGCAAACGTACTTGCGCCAAGTGGAGAAATGGTTTTTTCAAATAAAGCAACGCTTGCGCCATGTTGCCGTGCAGCTAAAGCAGCTGCCACGCCAGCACCACCGGCACCAACAACAGCGACATCAACGTCAATCGTTTCTTCCTTCTTACCGGCATTTTGACTACCATTTTCTTTAAGAGCATCATAATCAACACCGGCTTTATCAAGGGCTTCTTTTACACCCGCAATAATCCCGCGAGAAGTTTCGGAAGCTCCAGAAACGACATCAACATCAACTGATTGCTGGTCAACAATCTTTTGGGCCATCTTCTTAAATGCATTGTCAGCCAAACTGTCTGGTGCATATTTATCCAATGGTTTGACATTAACGATTTTATCTGTGTCAACCTCAACTTCAAGGTTAATTTGACTTTCTTTACCTTGACCCGAGCCAGTGTATTTGCCCGGATTTGCAGTTATTTTTTTGGTCATTACAAAATTCCTTTCGTTTATTTACGTGGACGACTACCATTTGCATCTGGCAGAATCCCAATGATAATAGCGGTGATTGCGAAAAATGTTCCTTGAATCATAAATGTTAATTCATAGTTTCTACCAGCAATTAAACCGATTACGGTTGGAAGACAAGATGAAAGAAGTAGTGAAACTGTACTTACAAGTCCTCCAGCACTACCGGCATATTTAGGACCTACTTCAGGGAACTGAATCGGCATGGAGTTCATAATTGGGCCAGTCATGGCACCAAATAGGCCACCAAGAATTAAAGCAATAGTTAGCGGCAAACCTAAAGGTATGAACCAAGTCATTGCCATTAAAAAGCCACCTATAAGGGTAAAGACAATCATTACCGGCTTAGCCTTTTTAGCTTTGTTGATCAATCCAGGCCCAAATAATGAGCCGCACAAACTACCAATAGTTGCAATAGCTGCTATCATACTACCTGCAGCAGGTGTCATACCACGAGCAGCAAAGGCTTGTGGCAAAATACCGGAAAAGCTTTCACTGGCAGCAACACCTAAACCACCAGCAAGACCAACTAACCAAGTCTTCTTGCTGCGTGCTACAACTTTAAAGTACTTCATTGCTGATTCAGGCTTAGCCTGTGGAGCCTGAGCCTGAACTGGCGGAACCTCTTCACCTTCAGGCTTCTCTTTAACAAATAAAATCCAGCAAACAGTTAATATTAATAAAAGTGTAGATGAGAAAATATAAGCTGCTTTAACGCTTGGGAACATGTGAGAAGTTAATTGCGTTAACATGATACCAATACTTGCTGATGCAAAGAATACTCCCATAGCCAGTTTAGTATCTTGTTTAAACCATATACCAAATATCTTTAAGGCATTGGCACTCAGAAGTGCCATATAAACACCAAATAGCAGCAACATAATCATCATCGTAGCAAAATTAGTAGCGATTATACGACCATAAGCACCAATAAGTGAAACAAAACAACCAAAAGTAACAATTTTCTTAGCACCATATTTATCTCCCAGTGATCCAGCAGGAATACTGAGGAAAACTGCGACAAACATTGGAGCCATTAGTAAGCTTTGGAATTGTGCCGGTGCAATATGTAAAGCCGGCATAACTTGTGTAGCTAAAGCAGAAATTTGATACTGGATGTAACTGCTAGTAGCATCCATCAAAGATATAATAGCTAAAATTACCCATCTGTAACTAGAAAGCTTAGGTAACTGTTTTTCATCCATAATAAATTAAAACTCCTTTTGTGATTAAAACTAATTTTCAGCGGCATATTGTCCAGCTAAACGGCCGAACGTTTGAGCATGGCTGCAAGTAAGACCTGGAACACGGTCTGGGTAACTGCCCCAGAAGAAACCACCACTGGCATTACCAGCCGCATACAAATGAGGAATCGGCTTACCCATCTTATCAATTACTTCCATCTTGGTATTAATACGCAAGCCATCTAGTGTTGCCAGCAGGCGGCCACCCATAATAACACCATAGTATGGCGCTTTATCTACTGGGAATAATCTGAATTTTTCTTTACCAAAATCAGTATCAACGCCTTTTGCACACATCTCGTTATAGCGTTTAACACTGTTAACCAAGTTATCTTTTGGTAAGTTCAATTTTTCAGCCAATTCTTCAATGGTATTGGCTTTTTGAACCATACCATCATCAATTCTGCGTTGAATCTCAGCCTTATTTTCTTCAGTATTGTAAATACCAGGCCAGCCTAAACGTGAGCAGCCTTGAGTCTTGAACTGGGCCAAGTGATCCATAGTATCTTCTGACCAAATTTGTGCTTCCAGGTATCCCGGCTGCTTGGCCATTGCATTAATATCAAATTGGTAAGGCACACTTTCGTTACCAAAACGTTCACCGTTCAGGTTAACTTTAAGCATTGGGTATGCACCCATCCAGAAATAGCCGGGACCCTTAAAGTCAATTTGATAATGTTCTTCAGCATTGGTACCAACAGGAACAGCACCACGGTCAAAAATAATTTCTGCAGGTTCTTCATCGCGGGCTGCTCCCACTTTCAAACCGGCAAGAATACCTGAACCGTCATCACGTGGACCGTCAGAATAAACGTTCTTCTTGTAGCCAAGCGGATCCCACTTCTTCATTAATTCAACGTTGCCGCCATAGCCACCTGTACAAATAATGACACCCTTGGTAGCCTGATATTCGGTTTTTTCACCGCTATCACGAGCGCTGGTAATCACACCGGTTACCGCACCGCTATCATCAGTGACGAGTTCTTCAAGCTTAGTATTGTATTTAAGAGTTACTCCTAACTCCTTAACTTTATCAATCACCCAATCACCATAATGAGCCCAACCATTGTCAGGTGTTGCAATTGCAAGTTCAGTGTTAAAAGCGGTGTTAACAACTGTTTCATAGTAAGCATCCTTTTGCGGTCTCAAGACGCCACCATTTGGTTTTAGAATGTTATCTTCCAGCCAGTTCGCTGTTTCATCAGCATGATTTGCCCAGGTCCAAAGTAGACGCTCATCAACATTATCTTGGAAAAATAAAGTTAAAAAGTTCATTAATTTAGCTTTATCAACCTTAATACCTGCCCGTTTTTGAGCATTACTATTCAGAGCGGCAAAGAAAGACCGGTAGAGAAATTGTGAACTGCCCTGTTTATCAATTAACAGAACTTTAGCTCCTTTTTCTGCCGCGGCACATGCTGCCATACCACCGGCATTACTGGCACCGGCGATAATTACATCATAAGTATTTTCCATTTTTGTCCCTCACTTTTTAAAACTAATTTCTCAATCGCTTACATGATACTATGAGTCAAGTGATTCTTTTCACGCATTTCAGAATTGAAGATTACAAAATGGAATGTATAACATTGTTTCATAATTTTTTGCTCAAGAAAAAATACTTACAGTAACAACAATCAGATGCCTACTGCAAGTATTATTTAAATAACTTAATTTTACTAAAATTATTTTTTTACTGGTGAATATTCTTTAATTGTTTCCCTTAAAATCTTAACAACTTGATTTAAAACAGATTCATTTGTAAAAGATTCCATATATGCAATACCATATGGAGATATCTCATGATAATCAATAGGAATATACGATACATCTTTGGCACTACCATCAACGATAAAATTAGGTAGTACCCCATAACCCCAGCCTGCTTTTACATAAATGTCCATAGCTAAAAAGTCTTGCACAAATTTTATATGATCCATCCCCATATTATTGATAAGAATGTCCTGATACCTCATCTGCACATTTAAAGAACTATTGGGATCTAGTAAAAAGATATTAGTATTCTTTAGATCTTTTAAAGTAATTAGTTCTTTTTCAGCTAAAGGCGAACCCTTGGGACATGCCAAAACAAATTGTCCTTGAATTAAGGGCTTGAATTTAACATCCGCAACTACCTCAACATCATCTCTTGCAATGGCACATAAATCAACGTGATGGTTGAGAAGTTCCCCAATAGAATTATTAAGTACAAAAATAAATTGGACGTTGAGATTACTGCCAGATTCCCGCAATTTACGTAAAAAGATTGGTAAAATTTTTTGCTCCAGCGGAGTATCACAAACTCCAATTCGCAACAATGTTTCCGGGTCATTTTTTTGACTCTGTAAATAGGCAACGGTGTAGTCCATATCGTCTACAACATTTCTGGCAACATGATAAAAATATTTGCCTGCATTAGTGAGAGAAATACGATGATGCGCGCGATTAATTAAGGTAACGCCAATAGTATTTTCAAGATCCTTAATATTTTTGGAAACTGCTGACTGGGAAAAATTTAGTCGTTCAGCCGCGATAGTGAAACTCGAATTATCAACAGCTTTGATAAAACATCGTAATTGCGTAAAATTCATTTTTTGATTACCTCATTAAAAGCCTTAGTATTGTTTATGTATATATTATAACCAAAAACATTTATTATAAAAACATAGATTTGTATTGCACAATTTGATTTAGTGTATACAAAAAGACCATTTAGCGCAAATGGCCTTTTTAAAAACAGTTACTTTATCTTACTTAACGCATCATTGACCGCATCTTTTAGACCGCGCGATGAGCTTGAGGCACCACTGACTGCATCAACATCAACGGTATTTTCCTGAACCATTTTGGCAGGTAAACTCTTGATAGCTTTCAAGCCATAGTCATCCGACTCAGCTTGTTTCAAAACTTCAATATTCTTCAAGTTCTTTTGCTCATCAACAGTTACCCGGACAACTATTTCATCACCCATACCTTTAGTTGATTTACCAATATATTGGTTTTCTCCTGTTTCATAGGTTTCGTGTTTAAGATCCGAAGTTAAGTGCTTTTCAGGCATAGTAGCACCACTTGCTGCATCAGTAGTTGCAGCAGCTTTTGGCTTAGCAGCATTTTCTCCAGCAATCTTGCCCCAAATTAAGCATTCAGCCAAGTTATTGCCACCTTGATATTGGTTAGCACAGATACCGCCAAGTTCACCAGCAGAATAAAGATTAGGAATTGCTTCACCTCTGGTATCTAAAATTTCGGCATTCTTATTTCTTCTAGGACCACCTTGCGTATTGAGCATAGTTTGTTCTAGTCTGACAGCATAAATTGTGTTACCAGTAAATGCACGTAAAGTTGCTGGCTCTCTTCTAAATTCGGGATCATCTTGCTTTTGACATGCTTGATTGAAACGATTGAGGGTGTCTGACAATACTGCCGGTGCAACCCCAATTTTATCGGCTAATTCGGAAACAGAGTCAGCTTTGATAACATTTTCTGTGTATGGTTTATAATCGCCAATAATTTTATCGCTATCTAATTCATGCTTTTTAGTTTCATCAAAAATCAAGTATGGGTGCTCTTGATTTAACGGCACTTTCCATTGACCATGATTCTTGATATGGCCGTGGCGGTTTTCTTCAGTTTCATTAAAGTATCTGGTACCGTCATCACCGATAACAAAGGCACTACCGCTAGAAACAACTTCATTTTGAGGCCCTAACATTAAGCGACCGCGTTGTCCCGCTGGTACCGCAAAAGCCATACCATGAAGCAGACCTAAAGACTCATAATTATGTAAATGCCAAAAATCAGCGCCAGCTTCCAGGGCCATTCTCAGACCGTCACCTTTGTTGTAAAGGGTGCCTAAAGGTGCAAGTCTTTTGGCGCCAATAAAGTCTTCAATCATTCTTTGATTATTTTCAAAACCACCGGTAGTCATGACAACACCATTTTTAGCCTGAACTTTGAGCAGCTTACCATCACGCTTAATCACTACGCCGTAAATCTTTTTAGTTTCCGGATCTTGAATTAGTTCTTGAGCAGGCGTGCTGTACAAAACATCAATTTTGTCTTGTCGTTTTACTACCTGCTCTTTTAAAATCTGCCATAAGGAAGCATCAAACCAATGTTTAGTGACAGTGGTGAAATCATAGGACTCTGAACCTGGAAATTCCGGGAATTCCCTGAAAGCATAACTTTTGTCAGGGGCATATTCCTTAGCACTATTTGGTTTAACACCTAAATATTTAGAAACATATTCAGGAATGTGTACCATCCCGTCGACATAAGTATCAATCATCTCTTCGTCAAGTTCCATTGGCGCCGTTAGTTTCTGATAATACTTTTTTAACTCATCAAAATCGTTACCAGTACCAATTAATTGGGCAGAATACCGGGTATTACCACCTTCGTGCCCTTCAGGAGCTGCATCAACCAGCAGCACTTTAGCGTCATGATCAGCCGCAAACCGAGCAGCAGTGGCACCAGCACCGCCAAATCCTAAAACAACAACATCATAATTTGCATCCCATGCAAAATCTTTATGATAAATCATATAAATCTCCTTAATATAAATCGCTTTCATTTATCAAATTAATTTTATCACATTACATTTTTCCAATATATACTATTCAAAAAACAATAGTCATTATTAATAAAACTCATTGAACCCATCTGTTAAAATAACTTGACTTAAAGTTTACGTTAAGGATTAAAGTAATCTTATTAAATCAAATATAAAGGAGTTAAAAAAATGGACGATCATAAAAGTGATGTGCAAAATGGTATTTTTGCTTTAGGTGCCAAAAATACTGCTTATCAAAAATATTTTAAGGGTCAAAGCTACCAGCAAAGTTTAGTCAGTGATCCTGATATTAATGTCAGCGTCTCAAATGTCAGTTTTGAACCCGGTTGTCGCAACAACTGGCACCAGCACATTGGCGGCTTTCAAATTTTATTAGCTACTGCTGGTGAAGGCTGGTATCAAGAAGAAGGTAAGCCGGCACGCAAACTGCACCCAGGAGATGTCGTCGTAGTTCATGACAGCGTCAAACATTGGCACGGCGCTACCAAGAACAGTTGGTTTGCACATATAGCTATTACTGCGGGAACGCCTAAATGGTTGGAACCTGTTACAGATGAAGAATATGAGAAACTGGAGGACTAAAAATGAAAAAACAAACTGCTGGTAGAGATAAATTAGGTGATTTTGCACCTAAATTTGCAGAATTAAATGATGATGTTTTATTTGGTGAAGTTTGGTCAAGAGAAGATAAATTATCTGCACGCGACCGTAGCTTAATTACCTGTGCTGCATTAATGGCACAAGGCGCTTTTCCCCAACTTAAATCACATATGATTATGGGCAAAAAGAACGGTATTACCAAAGACGAAATGGTGGAGTTGATTACCCACCTGGCCTTTTATTGCGGCTGGCCTAAAGCATGGTCTGCATTTGATCTGGCGCAAGAGGTTTTCACTGATTAAAACTTTTAACATAAACGGCTAGTCTGTTTGCTCATATGACGGCCAAAGTTGTCTTAAATTTGAGGGTCATATCACTGCTTCGTCCGGCTGCTTTTTTATGTCAAAAAACTTTGTCCTTTAAAGGTGTCAGCAGCTGAAAATTTATGTTACTCTTGATGGGTAATAAAAGAAATTACGGGAGTAAAACGATCATGAGCAAAAAAATTTTAATTTTACACACTGGTGGCACCATTTCAATGTCAGAAGATGAAAATGGCAAAATTAAGCCCAACAGTCAAAATCCATTGGCTGATTTACCTTTAAATGTTGATGATGACGTGCAGTTAGTTACAGAAGAAATTTTTAATTTGCCCTCGCCCCATATGACTCCTGAGCGCATGTTGCAACTTTCTTTGCGTATCCGCCAAGCTGAGGCAGAAGGCTTTTTTGGCGCAGTTGTAACCCACGGCACCGATACTTTGGAAGAGACAGCCTTATTTTTAGATCTAACTATCTCCAGCAAAATGCCTGTAGTAGTGACCGGAGCCATGCGTTCTTCTAACGAAATTGGCAGCGACGGCCTGTACAATTTCAGGACTGCAATTATGGTGGCCAGTTCTGCTGCTTCCATTGGCAAAGGCGTTGTAGTAGTCATGAATGATGAAATTCATCCAGCCCGTTATGTCACCAAAACTCATACCACCAACGTAGCTACTTTTCGGACAGCCACTTTTGGTCCAATTGGCGTTGTGTCTGAGGGCCACGTCAATTATGTGCAAACCATTAACCCGCAACAACATTTACCTATTGATCATGTCATTTCAAATGTTTATCTGGTGAAAGCCTATGCTGGTATGGGACCAGAAATTTTGCAGGCCTTAGACAAACCGACAACTAAAGGAATAGTTATTGAAGCTTTAGGTGCCGGCAATATGCCGCCTCAAACACTGCCAGCACTGCAAAAATTGCTCGATAACAATATTCCGCTAGTACTGGTTTCACGCTGCTTTAACGGTATCGCCGAACCGGTCTATGATTACGAGGGCGGCGGCGTCGGTTTAGCCAAAATGGGTATTATCTTCTGCCGCGGCCTTAATGGGCAAAAGGCCAGAATTAAACTTTTAGTAGGCTTAAGTGCCGGACTTCATGGTGAACAATTAAAGAAATACATTAATAAATAAAATATGTGTTACAACCAGTTGCATAAGTAGCTGGTTTTTTACTTGCAAAAAATGACAATTATCTGTAAAATGACCGTTGGTCATTATTGAATGAAAGGAGCACAAAATATCATTATGTATGTCTTAACTCCCCAAGAAAAAGCAGCCAAAAAGCAGCTAATTGCGGCGGCTGCTAGTAAATTATTTCAAAAAAATGATTTTAACCAAATATCGATGGCGCAAATTGCGCGTGAATCTGGTGTAGCCAAAGGCACACTATTTAATTATTTTAAAACCAAAGAAAACATCTTTATGTATCTGCTGCTTTCCGGTTATCAAGACTACCTTAAGGAAGTACGCCAGCGTTTTCAAAAAGCTGAAAACATCACTTCTTGGAATGACTTTGCTGCCTTTTTATTAGAACAAAATCACTTGTTAATACGTGAAAGGCCTGATCTGCTGCGGCTTAACGCATTACGGGGACCAATTTTAGAAGCAGCGGCTGACAGAGAACAAACTTTAGCCGGTCGGGAAAAACTATATGAAATAAACCAGCAACTGGGACAGGCGATTGCTGCAAGAATTACACTATTAAGCGTTAAACAGGCCAGTCACCTTTTTATTATTCAAAGCGCCATAATTAGCGGACTCATGAACATGATGAACTTGGACGAATTTCATCATGACCAGTTACCCGTTGATTTTAACGGCTTCCAAATCGACCTCGAACAAGAAGCCAATCAAATAATGTTGTTTTACTTGCAAGGATTGCAACAAAAACTGGAGGGAACTAAATAAAATGAAACTCGCGAACATCAGAAATTTTGCCATAATTGCTCATATTGATCATGGTAAATCAACCTTAGCTGACAGAATTATGGAACAAACTGATACTGTGAGCAAAAGGCAGTTAAGTGACCAATTACTCGACAGCATGGAAGTTGAACAAGCTCACGGAGTAACGGTCAAATCACGATCAGTGCGTAACTTTTATCAAGCTGACAATGGTCAAGAATACGAATACAATCTAATCGATACACCGGGACACGTTGATTTTTCTTACGAAGTCTCTAAAAGCCTCGCCGCCAGCGATGGTGCTATTTTATTAGTGGACGCAACTCAAGGTGTGCAAGCACAAACGGTAGCTAATTTACGTTTAGCTTTAAAACATAACTTGACCATCATTCCGGTTATTAACAAGATTGACAATGCGGCGGCTGACGTTGCGGCAACAGAAGCGCAAATTCGTGCTTTGCGCCCCGAATTCGCAGATGTGGCTATTTTAAAAATTTCTGCTAAAACCGGCGAAAATGTTCACCAGGTATTAGAAGCTATTTATCAAAAAATTCCAGCGCCGCAGGGAAAACCCGCTGCACCTCTTAAAGCCTTAATTTTTGACTCGCAATACGATTCCTATCAGGGAATTATCGCCGATGTCAGACTAATTGACGGCACGTTAAAAAGCCAGCAAAAACTGGAATTAATGCAGGGCGGCAGCACATTTAATGCTCAAGCAGTGGGAATCTTCACGCCAGATATGAAGCCAGTAAAGGAATTAAATGCGGGAGAAGTCGGCTATATTGTGACTGGGATTAAGGATGTTGCCAGCGTTCAGGTTGGCGATACTTTAACCGCTGCAGAAAATCCTACTAAAAATGCTATTCCCCACTTTAAGCCGGCGCAGTCAATGGTTTATGCCGGTTTTTATCCTAAAGGAAATACCAGCTATGAGGCTTTAAAACAGGCTATTAGTAAGCTTGCTCTCAATGATTCAGCCTTTCATTACACCCCGGAACAGTCCGAAGCACTTGATGCCGGCTTTCGTTGCGGCTTTTTGGGTATTTTCCATTTGCAAATAATCCAGGAACGACTGCGCGATGAATATCATGTCGAAGTGTTGACTACTGCGCCGAATGCCACCTACCATGTTTACCTCAAGCAGCCTCAGCCTAAACAGGAATATCTCACTATCACCAATCCGGCAAAATTTCCTGATTTTTCTGAAATTGATTATGTCACTGAATCATACGTTAAGGCCGTAATTACCACGCCCAATGAATACTTGGGTGCCGTCATGAAATTATGCGACCAGCACTTTGGGGAAATGGTAGACTTGGACAATCAACAAGATTTAGTCACATTAACATACAAACTGCCTGTGTCTGAAATTGCCTATGACTTTTTCAACAGTTTAAAGTCAATTACTCATGGCTTTGCGACTCTTGATACGGAATTTTTGGATTATGAACTAGTGGATGTAGTCAAAATTCAAATTCAGATTAATTATGCTTCTGTTGATGCTCTTGACATTATTGTGCCGCGGCAAAAAGCCGATTTGATTGCCCATAAATTAGTTAAAAAATTGAAATATACTGTGCCGCGGCGTTTATACCCCATGCCTGTGCAAGCAATGGTGGAAAACAAGTCAATTGCCAGAGTTGACGTACCGCCTTTGCGTAAAAATGCGGCTGTTAATGGCGAAAAACGGAGTATTTCGAAAAAACAACAACTTTTGCGCAGACAAAGTTTAAATAAAAGGCAAGCCGTTAAAAGTGATATTAAGTTGCCCCAGAGCGTGTTCGATGCCATTTTAAATATTAATGAACCGGATTAGAAAAAATATTTATAAAGCAAAATTAAAAAGCCCCTTTTATTAGACCTACAATCTATCTAATAAGGGGGCACTTTTTGTTTAAACTATTCAAATAAAAGCTCTACTCTAGTTCAGCAATATTCTCCAACTCTATAATCATTAGGTAAGTAGATTTTGACATAAGAGATATTTCTGGTAAAAGTTAGTCTAGCCAGTTTATAAGTTCTTTTTTGATTGCATTTCTGCTTACTTTCTTTTGAAACAATTCTTCTAAGGAGCAATTAAAGTCCTTTACTTTTTTATATTCTATTTCATTTATCTCATCACGAGATTTACCCTTACTGGGAACAGGACAAACCAAATGATGTGGATCAAGCAGAAAAACTATTAACCAACTTTCTTCTTTTTCACTATTGATATTTTCCACATCATATATTGAAAAAGCTCTAAATTTTCCTTTACCTACCCCATCACTAACCTGAGTGTATTCATTAGTGATATAAGATTCATATATCGCATATTTTTTAAAATCAATATTAATGCAGGCACTAAAAATTGTTTTAATTCTCTTTCCATTTTTCAAAGACAAATTAATCAGTCTCAATTTATTATTAACTACTTCAGAATTGCAAAAAATATTTTCAAAGTTAATCCCAATCGAATCATTATAATTCTCCATTGAGCCATAAATATAATTTGTAAATAAAAGATTTGCTATTTTTAGACTGCTTAAACAACAATGTAAAAAAGCTACTTTGGGTTTTATTGATTGGGCATTTAAAGGAAACTCAATTTTTTTGACAGTTGAAGAAAAATCTAAGCCATCAAGGTTAGAGCCACTGTTCACTTTTTGATCATTTGTTAAAAAGCTTAGACCATTAAGCTTTCTATCAGATTGGAACTTCTTATCTTGATTAAAAAAGTTCAAATTGTTAAAAGACTTATTTGAACTTTTATGTTTCTTCATTTTTACTCACCTATATAATTGATATAATCCTGTTTTATTTGGTTACTATCAATTTTACAGTGTTGCTCATTTTCATTATACGCGTCTTTCCAAGCCTTGTCTTTATGAGATCTCTGAACTAAACCGAAATCATTTACTTCATTAATTTGATCTACTAAATTATTAATAAATAATAGAACTTCTCTCTTTTCAGATTCACCAGTAGAAATTTTATCTTGAATTTCGTTTGAATTAAGTTTCTTAATTTTATCGCCTTTATAAGCCGCATACACTTTATTTATGACCGGACCGTATCTCCATGCTTCAAAGTCAGGCTCAAACAGCTCTGGAGGGTAAGCACCATCTTGCAGATCAAACTCGCTTTGATCATCAGTACTGTACTGAATATTGCCGTATGTAGCTGAATAAAATGCCCACAAAAAATACAAGGTCTTTTGAATTTTCAGCGGTGTAGGATTATCTAGTCTATATTCTAAATACCCAGCTAAATCTATTACGTTGTCAAAAACAAATTTTGCTGTTTTTTTACCAGCAGTTTTAGTCATATGTATGCACCCTCTCCCCTTTAGTAAAACCAAGAAATCTAGATTTCTTGGTTTTACTATAACACTATTTTGCCCGAAATTAGTGTGATTTAGGCAAATTTATACAAAACTTACGTTCTGTCCGTATTTTAAAAAACAATTCAAAAAAATTGCCATATATTTAGACAAAACATTAAGTAAATCAATTTAAACCTAACAGCATTTTATGCTACTGTGTTAAAGAAATAGAGAACAAATAATTAAAGAAGTTATCTTTGGATATTATGATAAAAAGAGTTTAGTAAATTTTTACATGGCTTACCTGACAAAAAGGCTACAAAGGCTTATAGAAAAGATATTCAAAAGAGGAATAAAAATGAAAACTGAAACAGAAAAAATGCTTGCTAAATTAACAAAAGACGATCCAAAATTAAAAGAATATGCTGAACAATATGGTCGGCAACTTGACGCTTCTGTCAAAATTGACAAATAAACTGCAGCCACAAAAAATTCCTAACCACGAAGGCTAGGAATTTTATTTTTTAACTTATAATTAGTCGTCTAACTTCTCTTTGTTAGTGACATTCAACTTGTCATCAAAGGTGTAAACTACAGGTTCACCGGTCTTCATTTCCAAGTTCATAATATCAGCGTCAGAAATGTTTTCGATGTATTTAGTCAAAGCACGAAGTGAATTACCGTGAGCGGCAATAATGACATTCTTACCAGCCAACAGGTCTGGTGCAATATGATCTTCCCAGAATGGCATAACTCTCTTTAAGCAAACCTTTAAGTTCTCAGTCCGAGGAATAATGTGGGGATCAAGATCAGCGTAACGACGATCGTGAACTTGACTGTATTTAGAGTCATCCTCAATCTTTGGTGGTAAAACATCGTATGAACGACGCCAAATGTGGACTTGTTCATCACCGTACTTGTCAGCAGTAGCCTTCTTGTTTAAGCCTTGCAAACCACCGTAGTGACGCTCGTTTAATCTCCAGGTCTTAGTTTCGGGAACCCAAAGTTGGTCGCTTTCTTCCAAGGCATAGTGCAAAGTCTTAATGGCACGAGTTAAAACTGAAGTATAAGCTTGATCAAATTTCAAGCCGTGTTCCTTAATTAACTTACCTGCATTCTTGGCTTCTTCAACGCCTTTTTCTGATAAATCTACATCAATCCAACCAGTAAATTTATTTTCAAGGTTCCATTCACTTTGTCCGTGACGAATCAAAACTAATTTTGACATGAAATATCTCCTTTGCAAATTAAATGTTTCACTTACTATTTTACACATTTACATTTTGTTTTCATAGGTTTTAGGGTTAAAAATCGTTTTTTAAATTCAAGTTTTAAGATACAATAGAAATAATAATGATTATAAGAAAAGAGATTATCTAACTAGTTATGAAAATTAAAAAACTAATGCTGGGCCTAAGCTTAATGGCAGCTTTAATTGCTGGTGGTTGCTCGAAGCCAAAAAAGCAAAGCGAACCAATTTTAACTAAAAGCCAAGTAATCAAATGTTCACAGAAATCTTTTAAGAGTGGGCAGGCAAAGCAGGTTATAACTTTGGGTACTGATACTTCGAACCAAGTTGTTGCCACTACTGCCCTCTTTGGAGGCAATCCCACCGTTTTTCAACTTAATTCCCAAACACAGGCTAAAGGCAAAACCCAGTCAGCACAAGAGTGGGTTGATAATTCCAATCATATCTATATTAATGGTGAAAGCAATTGGTACAAGAGCGACTTCAACAAATTAACCGGTCATTCATACGTTGATTTATTGGACTCCATAGTCAACAACCCCATGTTAATGGATCCGCCAGCGGCTCTTACAAAAGCTTATAAAATGACACGTAAGGGGCAAACATATACTCTAGACGCAACAGTTAAAGACCAAAAGACCATAAAGAAGGCGCTTGATCCCATTTTTATCACTAATAATCAAAGCTCAAAGCAACAAACGATTTACCGTAAAATAGCCAAAATAGGTAAGATTCAAGGTATGACCGCAAAGCTAGTGGTTAAAAATAAGAAGCTTTATACGTTTCAATACTTAGTTAAAATTAAAGTAAACAAATTAATGCGCTTCAGTGCTGGTCAAAGTTATGGTAACATTGGCAGCAGAGACTTTTTAAAGATTCCTAATAATGCACTTAACGCCAAGCCATTACCTGAAACGAGTAAAAAGAAGAAATAACTATTATTAATGTGAATCCTAAAATCAGCATAGTTTATGGGGTTCTAGTTAAGGTCTTACTTCCGCTACTAAGCAGAAGGTAGTCCTTTTAATTTAGAAAAAATGCCGAATAATGAAATGAGTCCTGCAAATTAAGCAACTTGCGGGACTCTTTTTATGACCGGATTATCTAAAAATCAAGCTCTACCACCGATGGCAACAGGATTATTCAGACTTTTATTTGACCAAGACCTGTTGGGCAGACTAATATATATAACTTTAATAAAAATTTAACTAAAAAAGGTATACAAAAGTTTTTTTTAATATAAAATATAGTTATCTTAAAAAAGGAGATGTTACCAATGAAATTTAAGAAAATTATTTCGGCTTTGCTGTTATCCATCACCTTAGTTGGAGGTGGGTTATTTCATGCCCAGTCAGTAGAAGCAGCCTTAAACAAAAAGCAGGCCATTGCGATTATTGCAAAGGATGAACAAAATCCCACTAGTTTGCAAATGGAACAAACAACAACGACCAAATATAGGAAAAAGACTACAACTACCACAGAACAATCCGTTTTTAATAGTCAAAAGGGGTTATTTCACATCATCAGCACAACAAAAACTGGAAAGAAAACTGAAACTACTGAGCAATGGGTAGATTTAGACAGCAAGCGCCTTTATTCTAAGCAAAAAGGCCAATGGCAGTACGATACCTTACCAGACTTTTTGATTACAGAACTAAATAAACTAAAAAATAGTAAAGCGCTTAAGAAATATAATAAGAGTATTTACCAGGAAATGGGCAAGAACGCCAAAATCACCAATAATAATGAAACTTACACGGTTAAAGGTAAAGTTAGCGGTAAGAAATTATTACGAAGTACTTTAGGGATGCTAGGTCAAGCAAATACAAAATCCTTACTAAAGAGTTTTAAATTTAGCAATTGCAAGTTTGTTTACACCATTAAGGACCAAAAAGTTGTAAGTACCTGTGTTAGCCTTAAAGCAAGTTTCGCCAAAACTATGCATGTTCGAGTAAAGCAAAGTAAGAGCAATTTTGGTGACTTTAACAACTTACAATTACCCGATGAGGTTAAAAACGCACCGGCTAATCCGTTAAAATAATATAAAGTGTTTTTAATAATTAAGAGGTATTAATCATGAAATTTAAGAAATTAATTTCTGCTGTTTTATTATCTGCCGCCCTTGTTGGCGGTGGTTTGACCCATGCCAAACCAGTTGACGCGGCTTTAAATAAAAAGCAGGCTATTGCGATTGTTAACAATAAAAAGGCGGAACCAACTAGTGGCCAATACGTTTTCACCACTAAGATTAAAAGTGGTAAGCAAAAACTGGGTTTTGATGCACATGGTGCCTTCACTACCAAGCCTCAGCTAGTGCAATCTATTACTACCGTCAACGCTGGCAAAAACAAAGGTAAAGTAGAACAATGGGTTGATCTGACTTCTAACCGCCTTTACACTAAAGTCGATGGCAAATGGCAATATACAACTCTCGAAGACAGTGAAACTACTCAGCCGGACATGCAAAAATATGAAAGCACAATTAAGAAATTTACCAAGAGTGTTAAACATGATTTCAACAAGAATGCCCGTCTTAGTCATAAAAAAGGTGTTTATACTCTCAAAAGTAGCGTCAGCATGACTAAAGCAGCCAAACTTTTAAACCAGATTTTTAAAGATTATAAGGTAGACACCAAGTCTTTCAAAAAACACGTTAAACTCAGCAAATGCTACGTTACTTTCACTTTGAAAGACGAAGAAGTAACAGACTATGCTGTTTCCTTTAAGATGAATTATGATAAAAAGACACCTGCATCGTTCAAACTTAAAATGTTTGGCTTTGGTAGTTCTGACTCTTTAGCTCTACCTGACGAAGTCAAAAATGCGACCGCGGCTACAACTAAATAATCTAAAATGATAGGGTTCTCCAGATCTATTCGATGAGATAAAATAAGGGTGTTAACACTTTTAAATATTTTCACCAGTAAAACGGAGGTCCAAAATGAAATTAGGTATTATTGGCAGTGGCAAAATTGTCCATGATTTTTTAACCACTGCTGCTAAAATTAAAAATTTGGAACTAGCAGCAATTTCTACGACTAAGCGCAGTCGGCATATCGCTGAAGATTTAGCCAAGCAGTATGGTATTAGAGAGGTCTTTGCGGATAACAATCAGTTGTGCAATGACGACAACGTAGACACCGTTTATGTCGCCGTACCTAACTTTTTGCATTATGACGTTGTTAAAAAAGCCGTTCTGGCTGGCAAAAATGTTATTTGTGAAAAGCCCTATGTTGAAACCGTTGCTCAAGCTCAAGAACTTAAAAAAATAGCTGATGATCATAATGTAATTATTGTTGAAGCTATTACCAATATTCATCTGCCAAATTATAAGGAAATCAAACGAAAATTAACCAAAATAGCGCCTATTCATATCATCTCTCTGAACTATACACAGTACTCTAGCCGCTATGATGATTTCTTGCAGGGTAAGATTGCTCCCGTTTTTGATCCGGCAAAAGATGGTGGCACCTTAATGGATTTAAATATTTACAATATTCATTTAGCCGTCGGTCTTTTTGGCAAACCGGAAAAGGTGCAATATTACCCAGTGATCCAACAGCATATTGATACTTCCGGTATACTTAACTTAGTTTACCCAGATAAGCAAGCTGTTTTGATTGCTTCAAAGGACAGCTATACAACGCCAAGATCCTTTATTGAAGGTGAAAAAGGCACTATCTATTTTGATGGGTCAACAGGTGTAATCAAAAACTTTACCATTGAACGAAGAAATGGTGAAAACAGTGAATTCAACTTTAATCAATTTGATCATCGGATGGCGAGTGAATTTACAGACTTTGTTAAAATTATTGACAATCACGACACTGTCGCAGCTGACAAATTGTATGATCATAGCATAGCCGTGATGTCTGTTCTAGCTCAAGCAAAAGAATCGGTCAAATAAATAAAATTAAAAGCGCAGTTACCTCTCATTTAGAGCAACTGCGTTTTTGAATATGAAAAGAGACCTAAAAGTCCTGTAATACATTTTAGTATTTATCAGGGATACCATTTAGGTCTTTTTTGCTAGTAATATTAAATATTATTTACTTTGAAGGAGTAGTATTAGCGGATGAACTGCTAGAACCAGTTGAACCAGCTGAGCCAGTGGAGCCATTAGAACCAGTTGAGCTGGTTGAACCGTTAGAACTGGTTGAGCCGGTTGAACCGTTAGAACTAGTCGAGCCAGTGGAGCCATTAGAACTAGTCGAGCCGGTTGAACCGTTAGAACCAGTTGAACCAGTTGAACCAGTGGAGCCATTAGAACTAGTTGAGCCGGTTGAACCGTTAGAACCTGTTGAGCTAATTGGCGTAACCTCTGTATTGTCTTTAGCTAAAGCACTTACTTTAATGTATCCAGCTGAAGTTGAGTAATACTTCTTACCCTTAATTTTAACAGTACCACCATAAACGGTAACTTTTTGGCCTTTACGAACTTTACTCTTCTTTAAAGCTTTACCACTTCTGGTTACCAAAACAGTGTTTTTAACTACTTGAACAGTTTTACCATCAACATTAACGGCTTTAATATATTGGTTTTTGCCAATCTTATAGTAAACCTTGCCTTTAACGGTCTTTTTGCCAAGAACACTAACTTTTTGGCCAACCTTAACTGTTACCTTAGTCTTAACTAACTTCTTGCCTTTTTGCTTGTAAACAGCAGAATTTGCACCAACTTTTTTAGTTTTATTAGCTTTTTTAGCAGCACTAACTTCAGTTGGAGTACTACCTAAAGCATTGACAGGCAATTGATTTACGCCAACTGCTAACAATGTTGCACCAGCTACAGAAACTATCATTTTTCTATAAAAACTATTTTTACTCATATTGAGCCTTCCTTTTTCCATTGACAACATTTTGACGTACTTAGTTAAAAATTAAGAACGCTATAACTCCTTTTGAGTTACATGGCTTATATTCTAGCACTATGAAAAAAGAATATAAATATTAATAAGTTAATTCTTTAACTTTATTTATAAGTCAGACTAAAAATGATAACACTGTTACTATAAATAATTTGCTTTGCCAGTAACTGAAACATCACTGTTATATTATCATGGCATCACAGCTACGGCCGAATAAACAGTAGTTTTCTCAAAGGCTGCTCCTAGGCCAATTGTTCTAGCAGCCGGATTAAGCAATACCTCCCGATATTTCCCATCTCTAGTTATATTATTGTTAAGGTATTCGTAAAGAATGCTGCTGGCAACCTCTTCAGTTGATCCACCATCAAGTGCAAGTTCTAGCATGTTTGTAGTGCGATTAATAGTCCACTCCCACGAAAAACTGGCAATACATTCTCCCAATATGGGATAATCAATGCCCTTTTCTTGAAAAGCTTTTTGTAAAATAGACCTTCCAGATTTATCATAAAGTCCAAAATTCTTGATTAAATCATGGGCACGTTCTTGAACAATCTTGTCATAAGTAGGGTCTGCTGTTAATTTGGTTAAGCCCCGACTAACCCGCTCCTGATTAAGTTCCCTTAAAAAGACTTGCCTAAATTTACTAGGTGAAAATTCATTTGTGTGAGAATCTGAAACATTCTCACTAGCAGCACTAGGATCTGGTAAATTAGCGGAGGCTGTATCCTGTGCTGCATCATCAGAGGTATTCGGCTGATCGGGATTCACCTTATCTTCTGGTGTTTTAGATTCAGAGGTATTTTTATCATTAGTTTCAGTTGCTTCCGAAATTACATTAGCACCGTGTGCATCTGCAAGATTATCCGCATTATGTGGATTTTGTGCAGTATTGCTATCATTAGTGCTTTCAGACTTATCAGAATTCTCTGCCCCATTTGCATTTGATGCACTATTAATATGGTTATTATTAGTTTCACCCTGAGTAGTCTTATTCACATTAGGAGTAAAACTATTGCTTGGCATATTATTCAAGCCGTAACCATTAAATACCAAAGTATTGGCAGTTTGCGTCTTATTATAATCAATACTTTTTGCCATTTCGTTAGTAATATTTACTGCAGGCGACAGAGTTTTAATCACCTGCTTAGGTGATTTCGCCGCTGAATTTATCTGGGCTAACACACTCCTTTTGATGTAACCGTGGCTAGTGGCGTAGCATTTCTTGCCCTTAATTACTTTTAATGCGCCAAAAATCCTGATTTTTTGTCCTTTGTGAATTGCTTTTACTTTTTTGCCATTTCGAGTATAAAGTACCGTATCTTTGGTTACTTGATAAATTTTGCCTTGAATGTTAACGGCTTTAACAAATTTATTTTTACCAATGCGATAAAACAGTTTACCCTTAACAGTTTTTTGGCCATAAATACGTACTTTTTGACCCGCCTTGATGATTTTCTTGGATTTAACCAGCTTTTGGCCCTTGCGGACATAGACAGCGGAATTGGTTCCCACCCTTTTTATTCTTCTAGTTCGACTACTTTTCTTAGCCGCACTTACTTTTTCCGGCATAGCATTTAAGACACTCGGCGGCGCTTGCTTTAAAAACCCTGTCAGTAAAGTCACAGTGGTCAAAGAAACGATCACTTTCTTGCAAAGATTATTTTTACTCATATCTAAACCTTTCAATATTTAAAAATGAAAATTATTATAACTATACAGGAGTATATTTTAACTGAGAATTAAAATATGCTGACAGTCACTTCTTAATTTTTGTATTATTTTCTAACTCAGAAAAATTCTCAATTAAAAAAGACTGATTTTCAAAATCAGTCCTTTGTTAGTCAGTCTAATTAGTAATTATTTTTTGCCGATAACCTGGCGCATACGATCGGCCGCCTGATATTTTGCGGTGAAAATCAGTTCATCACCTAATTCAATGACAGTATGACCGTGCGGCACCAGCCACTCTTGCCCCCGGCGAATACGGCTGACGGTGATGTCATGAGCCACGTCCCAGTCCATCAGTTGCCGACCCGAGTACTGCGTATTACGGACAACAACAGAGTAAACAGCATTTTTAGTATCACTCAAGACACTATAGAGAGCGGGCGATTCGATTAGTGCCCGTAAAAGTGCGGAAGTAATATTACTCAAGTCAAAGACTTCCATACCGCTCTTGCGCAATTCCTTGACCCTGGCAATATCCGCACGCTTTTGACAAATAATAATGCGCTTGAAGTCACCCTGCTCTTGTGCCAGCTGCCCCAGCCGCAAATTAGTATCGTCAGACCTCATGGCCGCAACGAAAATATCACCAGTAAAGGCACCAGATTGTGCCAGGCTCTCATTATCCAATTGAGATAATAATTTTAGCTGTGGCACGCGGCTTTTATAAATATGATAGTGTTCGTTACTGGTAGTATACATCTTAACTGAATACCAGTTATCATGCAGGTCAAGCATTACGGGGACAGTCAAGGCATTCGTGCCCAAAATCACGACTTTTTCCTTAATGCGATCTTCTGCTTTCAATTCAAAAATGGCGTTAAATAAAATTGGGCACAGAATGCAGACGATCACAGCAGCCAGGATAAAAACATCTGATTGCAGCCGTGTAATGACATTTAATTTACGTGCTACTGCTAAAGTCGGAAGCACTATAGTAATGGTAGTTGCAGTTAAAAAGCCCCCGGCAATACCATTTCTGCTGCCGAATTTTTGTGCGTAAACCAAAGCAACGGGTACTTTAGCCAAGAACAGAAACAAGATTAATATTGGTAATAAAATCAGTGATTTTGGGTGAGCCAAAAGTGACCTTAAATTAAGTTTTACTCCCGTCATGATAAAGAAAATAGGAATAAAGAAACCATAGCCGATTGAGGTTAACTTATCCGCTGTTTCCTGACTGGGTTCCAGCAACTTCATAACAATGCCGGCTAAAAACGCCCCCAGGATGTTTTCTACTCCTACTCTCTCTGCTACCGTAACCAAAGCAAATATTAGAAAGAAAGCTAAACGGACATCTAACTGAGTGGTTGATTTTGTCACTTTTACAAACCACAAGTAGGGCTGCTTAAAGCGCCACAATAATAGAATAGCAACGCCAAAGAGCAGGATAATCAGCCACAACTGCTTAGTGTTACCGCCATTAATGGCTGCATAAACCGTTAAGAGCATTAAGGGAATTACTTCCCCTAAAACTGCAGTTAGTAAAATTGTCTGTCCGATGGGTCTGTTTAAAATATCCTTTTCCTTCAAGGTAGCAATTACCACGCCCAAAGCAACAGTCATAAAAATGATGGTTGCCAGCATGACGTCCCCAAATAAACCCAACACTTTTAACAATAATGCTAAGCAAATAGACAAAATTGTCACACCTAAAAAGGCGTTAAGTGCCACTTTAAAAGGGACAATCTGACCCTTTTTTCTTTTGGCTTTCTGCCCCGGCTTTAGCAAGTCAAAGTTAATTTCCATCCCTGACAAAAACAACAACAAGATCACGCCTAAATTTGACAGAAAAGACAGGTCATGAGTCGGCCGGACGAGATTGAAACCACTTGCCCCTAATACAATACCAATAATAATTTCTGCAACTGCAGTCGGAACCGCATTAACTTTTAAACGCGCCATTAATATAGGCACTACCAGTGCAAATAAAACGACTAAGAATAAAGACAACTGTGCCACAAGGAATGCCCCCTCATTTATTCTTAGTCGATTATACAAGAAATTGCCAAATGAAGAAAATAATACGGGTAAGAAATAACAAAATGACCCCCAAACTTGGGGGCCATATCATAACCTGTTTCTTTACTTGCTACTTAAAATTAGCTGCTTTGACAAAGCGGTTGGTATCAATTGGGTAGTACATATTGCCACCAATATTGATGCGGCCGCCATAAGTACGAACAGAAGTACCACGTAAAAGTTTTGCATTATCACTGCGAATTCCGGTAGTGTCATAAACATAAGCATTATGAGTTAAAATTCGCTTAGTGCCAACAATGTTGCTGGCAACAACGTATTCATTTTCACCAATTTGCAAGTACTTTTTACCGTTAATAACTTTCTCTTGCGCTACAGTCACCACTGTACCTGCAGTTTTCAGTGCAGCGGTGGTGCGATTACCCTGGGCATCATAAGTATAGGCATCGTGCATTAAAGTCTTGTTGCCAGTCGGTGCTTGAGAAACGGGGTCAGGGTCAGAATCAGTATTAGAATCAGAAACCACCGGATCATTTGAGCCAACGCTATTATCGGGCACTGTGGTATTAGAAGTTTCAGCCGCCTGCATGTCATAATAATATTTGAGCAGGGAGAAAAAGTCATTCATCGAATAGCCCCATTTTTGGAAATAGCCATCCGGATCGGTATGATTGGTACCACCTAAAAAGCGCGATACAGCGTGATGTGACCAAATAGTTCCCTTGCCAGTATTTGAAGCATTCACCGGCGTAATGTTATAGCGGTGCAATAACTTAGCGGCATAGATAGCATCATTATTGACGCTTTTAGCAAATTTATTGCGCGTATTTTCCCGGCACAGTTCAATTTGAATAAAGCGATTGTTGGCAATTGCGCCCGCACCCCAAACGCCATAGTTGGGCGTCATCATTTGAATAACTTGCTTACTGTCGACAAAAGCGTGAACGTAGGAATACATATTCATCCATTCACGGTTGAAGTAAATGGCTTCATTATAAGCGGAAGCTCCAGGGGTAGCAGTCTCATGGATGACAATACCCTCAGGTGTTCCTTTTCGATACTTGATTTTATTGCCTTTAGCATAAAATTTGTTATACTTAATATTCTGTGTCTGCAACATTTGATACAAAAATGTCTCGCCAACATAGCTGTTTTGTTTTGCGATTGAATTAATTGAGGCAGCTTCAACTACCTGTGTGTGATTAACATTAAAAATAGGTGCAACTAAACCTACTCCGATAGCAATAGTAGTTATTAGTTTCTTTATCTTCATCTAAATTTTCATTCCTTATTTCTGCTTTTTATCGTTTGACCCTAATCTAGAAATTGCCTTTCTTAATATATTGGTGAATACCAATTCTATAATACTTATGACCATAAATATTAATTGCACTGCCAAAGGTTGCGACTGACTGCCCCTTCTTCATCACCAGCTGATTATCACGGTTGCCGTAATCGTTATAAACATAAGCGTTCTTTTTTAATGGTCTCACTGTGCCATCAATATTGCCGCTGGCAATATACTGGTTTTCACCAATACGGTAATATTTTTTACCGTTAATAGTTTTAGTACCGTAAGTCGCAATCACTTTGCCAGTGTTAGGTACCTTAATTGCCTTGAGCTTTTTAACACGTTTACCCTCAGAATTATAGACATAAGAGTTGTGCATTAAAGTCTTGTTGACCTTTTTTTCACCCTTAGGGGCTTGCGAAGCAGGAGGAAGTGCGCTGCCCAAGTCTAAGAGCGTATCATTAACCCAGCCCTTGCCGGAGATATACATGCGTTTTTTGCCGTTATAATAAGTAATGGTCTTCGTAACGGTCACAGCATCGCCCTTAGCAACGGAATTAGTCTTAGCTGAAACCGAATGGTCAGTGGGCCACGCATATGTAGCGCCCGCTTTCTTGACAACATAAGACTTGCTGGTGTTTGAAACCGTAGGGTCATATTGCGTCAAATTGTAGTTAGTAATTCTGGCGTTCAAGGTCGTGTTGTATTTGCTGTCAGTCGCATACGTACCAGTTAGCGCCTGAGTGGCATCTGTATAAGAAGCAGCGTTTTCCAACCAGGCTCCTTGATAGCGATCAGGCTGCCAAGTTACACCTAAGCGCAATTTCTTACCATTATCATCAAAAGAGTCCTGACAAGAGTCATATTTTCTGAACTTAGCGGTTACGTAATAGCTCTTGCCATTCTTATCTTCTTCACGAGTCTTAGACGAATATGTTGCTCCAGGCCAGTCGTCATTAGCTTTCATACCAAATAAGTTATTGGCGTTGACTGCCAAGCCTGACTTGCCCCAATTAGATTCTACGATTGCCTGGGCAATCATCACAGAAGGGTATAAGCCATATTTCTTTGATACCTTCTGTGCCTGTTTAGACATAGTATTTAAAAATGCAGTTTCAGCCGCAGTAGCTGCAGATACTTTCTCAGCACGTACTGGAGAATTGGCAATTAAGATGTTGGTAACCGGCATGACAACCGCTGAGGCGAGGACAGCTGTCGCAAAACCAGTGATTAGTCTTTTCTTCATAAATAATATTTCCTCCTTAACCGACACCTTTATTGTATCGGGCAATTAGACTATAAACAATAGCTGCACTTGAATTGTAGTCAAAAAGTAATATAGATCGTTTTTATATTACAAATAGTAATTATTTTTCTAAAATTTCACGTAAGTGAATTAACAAATTATGCTTGCTTCTTTGCAGCTGAACCCGGCTCACATGAGCTTCTTGAGCCAAGGCACTGATAGTTTGACCACCAATTAAGTGATTAATAAATAGCAATTTCTCTATCTTGTTCATACGAACAAGCTCACCCTTAAGAACCAGCTGGTTATTCCAGTTAGTCATTAATGCTGCTTCTGTGAGCGAATCAAAGGCAATTTCTTCTTCAGATTGACGCTGCCTTTTGCGCAACAGATCAATAGTGTGCCAGATAATCTTACGAAAACTCAGCCGATCTACTTCAGGACGCTTCTTATCTGCTAACTTGGTTAACATTTCCGCGTATATTAAAATACCTTCTTGAAAAAGGTCTTCATAATTAGTATAGTCCACTCTGACGTGGGCGGCCTTTAATGCGCCTCTAACTAGTTTTTGGTTGTCCCATGCCGTTAAAAATGCCTGTTGGTTAATCTTCATTTGTGACGTTTCCTTTATGTCATTTTGTCACAAGCGCTTGTGCTCCTATAGATTAACAAGGTTTATTAAAATAGCAAAAACATAAAATGAGGCGTTAATTATACTATCACTGCTTATTTTAATAAAAGAGAAAATTTTCCTAATCCTAGCTGCAGATAGCCTAATAACGCGCAATTTCTGGGTGAAAAAAGAGTTAAAAAAATACACGAATCAATTACTTAATTCGTGTAGCAAGCTAATATAGGCTGTCGGGTCTCTTGCTGGAATAGTAGGCCTTCTTATGTGCCTCGGTCATTTGGGGCAATTCATAAAAATCTGCCAAGTAGTTACCGTAACGTAGGTGCTTTTTATCCAGAACTTCCGTCATAATACTTTTGAGACTTAAATTGGCCAGAGATTGATGCGGATGAAAATTAGCCGGTTGATCAATCAGAGATTTGCCATGAAATTTCCTAACCCGCCAGCCTAAATTCTGCTCTAAATGGGTACTGTTAAGCACATACAGGGCATGGTTAAAGAATAAGCTGTTACATATCTTATCTGTTAAATGCCGGCTGCAGTTGCGGTAAGCAAAAAGGTATTTGTTGTTGCTAATACTGACAGTTTCAAAGACAAACATGTGGTTCTGCATTGGTTGATAGTCGGCCATTTGATGGAGCGCAACCCAGTCAAGATTACTGGTGTTGTAGCTGCGAGTGGAAAAGTAAGCCAGTTTGCCAGTAGCTATGACGTTGTGTCCTGCTAAACCAATTTGACGGGCAAATTCACGCTGAAACTCAAGGCCGGCAAACAGGCACTTTTGCGCAAATGAAGTCAGGTGAGACTTGGTACTACGACCACTTAAGACTATGCCGCACTTACTGTCAAAAATGGCGCTTTTGAACTTGCCCCACAGTGGCTGATTTTGAAACTGATACAGAGCAATTGTGCTGGCATTAACACAGTATTCCTCGTCAAAAACTAGATAGTCTAAAATCTTCTTATCTTCTGCTATACGCTGGCGCAATAACCTTTCTGACCAAATGGGATAGTCTTTACTTGGGGGTAAGTTGCAAATGGTATCATTTTCTTTTATCATTTAAGCTGCTCCTAATTTTAAAATTGATAAAAGCTATTATACCAGTATTGTTATCGCTTGCATAGCTTAAAAAGGCAACAAAAAAACGGAAATGTATTACATTTCCGTTTTCGTGTAATTAATTAAGAATTAATTACTTAAAGTTAGCAACTTTAACGTATTGCTTAGCAGGACCGCCGATACGGTAGTAAGCCTTACCATTCTTGAATGTGTAAGGTGAACCAAAGGTAACAACAGTTGAGCCCTTCTTCAATACACGTCTGTCAGCACGCTTCTTAGAGGTCTTGTAAACATAAGCGTTGTGTGACAATACACGAGCAGTACCGTCAATGTTGTCAGCCATTACGTATTGGTTGTCACCAATCTTGTAAACAAGGCTGCCATCTGCAAGCTTAGTTGGGTCACCGTAAACATTTACAGTGCTGTAAGCAGCAAGTGTCTTAGTACCAACACGCTTGTGGTCCTTGTCGTAGATGTATGAATTGTGCATAATCTTCTTAGGTGTAGCAGCAACTGGTTTAATTGAACCATCAACATACTTAGTTTCTACAAACTTAGTTGAGTTAGCTGAGTTAATACGAGTGTATGATTTACCATTTACAGTTACAGTACCGTAAGTAGCAATCTTGTCACCGTTCTTAACAGTTGTCTTAGTATCGGTTACTACATTACCACTGATGTCATAAACTGGTACGTTATCAATGTCAGCTTGAACAGTAGTGTAAGTAGCACTTGGATCGCCAACAGTTATGTAGAACAATACAGAACTAGTCTTACCTTCAGCATTAGTAGCACTTACAGTTACAGGGTAAACGCCAGCAACAGTTGTATTAACCTTAGTTGTATCAACCTTAACAGGAATAGCAGTATTGTTATTTTCACTCATAGTAGCTGAGAAGCGACTAGTGATCAAAGGCTCGTTTACTGTACCATTAAGGGCAACATAATTAAATCCTTCACCGTTAACGTTAACAACATCGCCTGTACCAAAGTGTGCAGGTGTGTTAGCTGATTCACCAGCAAATTTGATTCTTGGGAATGAGAAGTCTGCATCAACAGCATCTGGATAAACTGTTACATTAAAGGTACTTGTATTTCTACCTGCTGCAATATTTACAGGGAATGTAATAGGTGCGGAAGGCTTTGCAAAAGTACCATCTGAGTTGATAGTAATTGCTTTAACAAGACCATCTCTAACATCTTGAGCTAGTTGTGTAAATCTACCACTAATAATTCCAGCACTATTTGCAGTATTGCTTGAACTAATTGAATCTACACCAACACCATATTTTGCATTAATTGCATTTACAACAGCATCTACACTATAGAAACCTTTAACAAGGCCAACTGAACCAGAAGCTGCACGTCTGTTATCACTCTTAGTGTAAACATATGGTGCACCTACCATAGCCTGGTAAGATGTCTTAAATGATTGAGCCAATACAAATTCGTCACTTTCACCTGCAGGAGTAGCAACAATTTGTCTTGTACCACCATTTACATTTAAATTATATGTTTGACCAGGGTTTAAGCCAGTAATCTTAGCATATCTATTTGCTGCAACATAATCAGTACCCTTTTCCAAGGTTGATACAGGCTTTGCACCAGCCTTAATAGTTGCAACACCATCAGCAGAAGTAACATCATCTTTTTGGTAAATGAAAGTATCTCCACGAGTTACAACTTTTGCATTTGGAACATTTGCATTTCCACCATTAAAATGTAAGCCAAAAGTTATACGAGAAGCGGCTTCACCACCGTTAATACCTTCAGCGCCAAAAACATCAAGTCCTGCACTAAGGGTGTAATAACTTGGATCAGCAGCACGTGTGCTTACATCAGCTGATACAGTTGATACAGTACCTGCAGCAACTGGAGCAACAGCTAATAAAGCAGCAGCAGCAGCACTAACAATTCTTAAATTTTTCTTCATGTGGTCTTTCCTCCTTGTGTATATACAAAATAGTAATAGACTATAGGTTCAGTCGTTATGAGCCTACATTGTTACAACACCCTTCGAGCTGAAATCATAAGTTTATAACTCTTATGAGGTAGCCTTCAAGCTGAAGAACGCGCATGCGTACAGGCTATCGAACCTGAAGCATAGTTATTACTTACCACATTTCATATTGTACTAACCTTTTGCTTAAATTGCAAGGCATCCAATTATTTTACACACTTTTGTAACAAACGCTTACAGCTGTAAAATAGATATGTAAAGTTCCTATTTCTATAAAAACGTTGTGCAGCAATGCTTTGCGGGTTTTCTAGTCAATTTTAGTCAAAAATATTTTTTTATTTGCCGGTAAATTTTACAAAATAATAACAAAAAAACTTTTTATAAAGTAAAAAAGGCTGCACTTAACAATCTTAGTGCAACCCTTTCCTTTATTAATATTTACTCTCGTCTTAAAATCCGTCTGACTTTAGCAATCAATTTGCTAATCAGTTTCAGTATCTGCAAATTACAGAGACTGATCCGCAGTATTATCAAACAAACTAGTAACAGTTCGTTCAACGTATGCAGCAGATTGAGGAGTTTGATATAGACTCACCCCTTCTTGTTCAAATGCATCAGCATTTGCTATTGTAGTCATTGCTGTTTTAACTTCCACGCCAGTTAAGTTGGCCGCAGCGTTAGACAAGGACAAGTTAACCTTTTTACCTGCACCATTTAAAAATACTAGTTGTAAAGTCTTGGTTTTAGTTTCCATATTATATACTCCTATCCCGCTTAATTATTGACTGACTAGTTTTAATCTCTTGCTAATGAAATGCCTTGCTTCTGAATTAAGGTTGCCGCTCCCAGTTCATCGCCTTGCAGTTGAGCTAGTGCGTTTCCGACTTTAGCTAAACTGTCAGCTGCAACGCCCCGTTTAACATTCTTCAAATTGCGTGTTTTAGCACCTTGTTTGCCATACTTGGAGTTTAAAAATGTGTATTGGACTGCTTGATCTAATAATGCAAAATTCATAGTATCTTTCTTCCCTTTTTTAATTTATCTTAATGCTGTAATCAACCCGCGCGCCAGATGTCTTACACTATTACTAACGAATTGGCACCGTAAAATGTAACTTTTTAGTCGTAATTTTTTAGCTAAAACATGTGAAAAAACACCATTAAGTAGTCAAATCTACTTAAACCATCTATAATTAAACTAAGTATGAGTAAGGAGGATAAGTTCCTATTATGAAAAAAACGACAATTGGTACGATTGTGGCAGTAGTAATTATCGCTATTGGTGGTGGCGTTTTTTATGCCACCCAAAAATCTAACAGTGATAAAGTTAATGCTTCCTATAACAGTGCAATGACTACCGGTAAAAATGCAGTTGCTGACAAAGACTACTCAGAAGCAAGCTCCGCATTTGCCAAAGCTTTCAGAATTAAGAAGACTGACCAGGCTAAAGCTTATAAAAACCAATCGGACAATATGACTTCTGCAATTAAGGCTACTAAAAAAGGTAAATATGATGATGCCTTAAGCAAAACTGCAGACGTAATTCAAAGCAAAAACGGCTACTCCGTTTTAGTAAAACAAGGTAAAAATCTCAAAGCTACTATTAAAGATGTGCAGGATAATTACGAACACGAAATTCGGCCTATCTTTCTTGCTGCATCCCAAGCAGAGCTGAATAAACAATACCTCAAAGCCGCTGACGAGTATCAAAAAGTCCTAGACTTGCCATATATCGACGGACAATACTACAGCCAATATAAGAAAGAAGCAGAAAAGGGACTGAAGAATAACCAAAAGGCTGCTAAAGACGGCACAAACGGTAACGCAGCTCAAAGCTACAAAGCTATTTCTGGTAAAGGACCAGACACGGGCAATGCTGGTAAGACCGGTGAAGGAGCAATGGGCAACCATAAGGTAAACGGCAAGACCGTTACTAAGAAGCAGATTGCGCAATTGCGTAAGCGTGTAGCTAAGTTTGGTTATGACGCAACCTCCTGGAGTCCACAAGACCTAATCGATCTTTACAGAAAATCCGGCAGGACTAAACCAAGCAAGATTACCAGAAAAGACATCCAAGATTATCTGAGACCATAATCACGATTTTTAGATCTCTGAATTAAGTAAAATCGCCTTGAACTGCTAAACTGCAATTTAAGACGATTTTTCTTGTCAAAGTTTTAACTATTCAGCAGTTTTTTGTGCGTGGGTAAAAATGCTATAATTTTATTAAAATTGAGAAAAACTACTATTATGTAAAGGGTAAATTGCTCCAATAGTTGCTTTTATAGCCTAAACTCTGTAAAATGACTATTGACTTTCACGTTTCCTATTTTTATTAAAGGAGTGTCTGCTTTGACTGATAAAGAAAATAATACCAAAGAGAAAGATAACGAAAAACAACAAGAAAAAGATAAAGAAAAAGCTAGAAAAGAAAAGGAACTTAAGGTTGTTATGCCTGAGGCTGAGTGGTCTACCATGCCGCAGAAAGAATTCGCGCAGCAGCCGGATTACCTTATAGTCTTCGCTGACTTCTACATCGCACAATTTAATCAGCGCGACTTAGAAATCATGAACTTATACGATACTAATTCCAACATGGTGGATATTAATCATTATCTTCTTAACAACATTCACTTTACCCGCAAAGAATTAGTTAAACATGTACTACAATATCATGCGCAAAATTTCCAAAATATAATTGATGAAATTGCGGCTAAAGATGGTGTTGAAGCAGAAAAAATGACATCATACAAGGATTGGGATAACTGGTACGAAGACCGTCGCAATAAAATTTCAGCTTCTTTATCATAATTTACTTGTACTAAAGCAAAAAAAAGAACAAAATAGATACTTGAATGAGAATGCCACATTGACATTCTTTTTTACTTAAAAATGAATAGTTCAATCTTGTCTATGGGAGTACATATTTACTATGGATAAAAAGAAGAAGCGGATCTCAGCTGCCGGTTTGTTAATTACCATCGGTATCGTTTACGGTGATATCGGCACTAGTCCGCTCTATGTAATGAAGTCAATCGTTACGGGTAATGGTGGTATTGCCAACGTTGATCGGGAACTAATCTTGGGTTCAATCTCGCTGATTTTCTGGACAGTCACGCTGTTAACTACCGTTAAGTACGTTATGATTGCGCTTAAGGCCACTAACCGTGGTGAAGGTGGTATATTCGCTTTATACGCTTTAGTACGCAAAAGAGCCAAGTGGCTGGTGATGCCAGCTTTGATTGGCGGAGCAGCGTTATTAGCCGACGGAACATTGACGCCAGCCGTGACTGTCACAACCTCAATCGAGGGACTGAAGAACATGCACTTTGGTTCCCACGTCCCCGTTCCTAATCAGAATGCCGTCATCATTATTACGATCGCCATTCTGTTGGTACTGTTCTCAATTCAAATGCTGGGCACCAGCAGTATCGGTAAAGCCTTCGGCCCGATTATGTTTGTCTGGTTTACCTTCTTAGGCTTAATCGGTATCTATAATATGGCTAACGACTGGTCAATTCTGGAAGCACTGAATCCGGTTTGGGCAATTAAAGTCCTTTTCAGCCCCTCTAATAAAGCCGGTATTTTCATTTTGGGCTCAATCTTCCTAGCTACGACTGGTGCCGAGGCGCTGTATTCTGATGTTGGTCATGTTGGCAAAGGTAACATTCGCGGATCATGGCCCTATGTCTTTCTTTGTCTGTCACTTAATTACTTGGGACAAGGAGTATGGATATTGCAAAACCCGCACTACCAGACTAATGGTGGTGAGCTCAATCCTTTCTTTGAGGCTGTACCGACTGATTTGCGTCTGTTCGCCATTATTTTAGCTACAGTTGCCGCCATTATCGCCTCCCAGGCTTTAATCACCGGTTCATTTACACTGGTATCCGAAGCAAGTGGTCTGAAATTTTTACCACGGATGAATATTAATTACCCTACTACCAAGCATGGACAAATTTATATTCCTTCCGTTAACAAAATGATTTGCGTTGCTACTATTGCAATCGTCATTTTCTTCAGGACTTCAGAACACATGGAAGCAGCCTACGGTCTGTCAATCACGGTCACAATGTTGATGACTACCCTGCTTTTATTTGAGTACTTGGGTTCAAAACACCATCCGCTAATATTGCGTCTCTGTTTCTTACTTGCCTTTGGCTTTATCGAAGGCATGTTCTTAATCTCCAGTCTAACCAAATTCATGCATGGCGGTTATGTTACCGTCCTAATTGCCGGTTTCATTGGCGTTATCATGTTCATTTGGTACTTCGGCAATAAAGTCCGCGACAAGCACGAAGGTGCTCATTCCTACGTACGTTTAGATGAATACACCGATATGTTAACGGACCTAAGTCATGATGATGATTACCCTACTTATGCGACTAACTTGGTCTACATGGCTAAAGTTAAATACAATAAGTTTATTAAACGGGAAATCATGTACTCCATCTTGGATAAACGGCCTAAACGCGCTCAGGCCTACTGGTTTGTCACTGTTAACATTACCAACGAACCGTTTACAGCCAGATACGCCGTTAATACTTTTGGCACTAAAAATGTCATTAACGTGCAGCTGTATCTCGGTTTCAAGAAACAAACCAGTGTCAACGTTTACCTGCGGCAAATTGTCCACGACTTGATCAAAGACGGCACCATTGAGGCTCAACCGCAGGAATACACTACTACCCCTGGTCGTAAAGTCGGCGACTTTTCATTTGTAATTGTTAATGAAGTTGTCAGTCCTTTAACCAGACTAAAGGGTTTTGAAAAAGTAATGTTAAAAGCGCGGGTATGGCTGCAAAACCTGTCTTCTAATCCTGCCTCCTGGTTTGGTTTGGAATACACCGACACAGTGGTCGAGCAAGTTCCTTTGATTTTAGGCAAGCCAAGACACAACTTGCACATTAAGCGGGTTGCACCACGCGACTATTCCAACCTAAAGAAAAAAGATACTGAATAATATAAATAACCGTCCACGACTTGTTAGAGTCGGGGCGGCTTTATTTTAAGCAAAAAGCGTTTATAATAAGTGATATGAAGAAATCATGACCAAGTAGTAAAAGTCCAGTCAAACAGAGCGAATTATGAATAAATATATCGATAAGCTTGAAGTGAGTGACTCCATTGTACAACACATTGGACCTGAATATTATGCTTATCAAATTTTAATTAATGAAAAGTTGGTAGATTTTGTGGCTCTTTAGTTTTTAAAACTAATTAACCCCCATAAACCAAATCTCTTTTATTAATCATATGTCTGAACTAGTTATATGAAAACTATTCAAACCAAAAACGCACAAGCTTGAAGTTAAAGTCTAGCTTATGCGTTTTTTAATTACTTTGTCAATTATGGAATCAAAATCAATGGTAATTAATCCTGTTGCTTCGAAAAAAATTTTCTTAGAATTTCACTGTCAAACAGATTCTTTCTAATTTCTCCATCTTGCGTAAAATCTTGATGACTTCCTAAACTGCAATTTAAAATATTACATTTGCGCCAAGTTTTTTGCGATTACTTCTTGTCTCCGTTTGGTCCAAATAATAACTAAAGCTATAGCTGCATAAATAGTCACTCTCAAAATGGTTCCCTGCCAATCCATCATAGTAGGTTGCACTGCAGACTTAACTGGATTGCCATATTCGCCGATACCAGCTTGAAGAAATAGAATAAAATCATATAAGCCATGATAGGTCATATTTAACAGTAGCGAATGTGTGTAAAGGTAAATAGCAGCAAGTACCAACCCTGCGCCACTTACCTCAAACATTTGGCGCAAAGTAGTTAATGGCGTTTGATAGGCAATGTTGGTGATATGCCAAAACCCAAAAAGTAGACCATCAAATAACACAATTAAGTATATACGATACTTACTGCTTTGAAAAATTTGCGCAAGAAGAGCAATAACTAAAAAACGCATTAGCCATTCTTCAGCAATCCCTGTTCGTATAGCTGACCCGATAATACCAAGATTAATTTGATCAAAATAGTAACTCAAAGTATCGGCAATGTTATCAACTTTGGCTAAAGGAGATAAAGCAATTAAAAGTAAAACTCCCGCTAAAAGCAAAGTTATTAAGCTGGAAAACAGAATTGAGTCATTCCGACTATATAGAAAGTGTGGTTTTTGTATTTTCCAACTGGTCATTACCAAAACAGTAATGATGATTAAAACAGGAATTCCAGACAAACCCGAATTATTTATCTGGTGCAATACCTTGTTGTACCGTAAAGTTCCGGCAATCTTGCTTACAACCCGGACGTCATAGACAACAAACATCAATAGCAAAATCCTGCCCCAATTATTGTTCACCCGACTTAAGGCTAATTTAGCCATTGGAATATACATGATAAGGGAATAAAAAGTAACCAAAAGCATCCAGAAAGTGCCATTGATCAAATGATAGTAATTCAGTAATTTTGTTAGCAAAGACAAACTAATTGGCAAAGTGTAACAAATTGCTATAGTTTCAATGTAATGGTTAATCAATTGCCATCTTTTCGGCTGTTCACTTTCAGTCTGTAATAAAGAAAATTGTAAACAAACAAAAATAAGAGAGAGTGAAATGGCAAGTCTTTGGCTTTGATTAAAAAGATTTCTATTAACAAAACCCAGAGTAGCGCAAATTAGTAAGATCAATATTTGTCCCACAGTTTGTGCTAAATGAAAAATTTTTATTATCCGATTTGTTTCTGATGTACGTGCTGATACAGCGTTTTGATTGAAATTCTTCATGGTAACTACATTATAGTAAATATAAAATGTGTTTCAATATATCTTTAATCCTTTTTTAAAATTAGTAAAATTATTATTTACCTATACAAAAAAAGCCATTGTTCTAAATGATTAGAACAATGGTTTTTGATTTACTACTAATAATTACCAAATATGTACCCGTTTGTCTGGATCGAGCCACATGCCATCTTCAGGCTTAACATCAAAGGCTTTGTAAAAGTCATCTTGACATTGGCTTTGAACGTTGGCACGTAATGGACCAGGTGCATGAACGTCAACAGCGGTTTGACTCTTAATTGATTCAGTCAGTTGCTTATTAGCCCAAATACGTGCAAAGTTTTCGAATAATTTCTTTAAGTCATCATTTTCATTCTTTGCGGCTTCAACAGCAGCAGTTAAACCACCTTGGTCAGCAATATTTTCTGAAACTATTTGCTTACCATTAAGTTTAACCGGACCATATTCGATGCCATCAAACAAATCAATTTCAGCTTGTGTCCGCTTCTTGAATTCGGCATAATCCTCATCAGTCCACCAATTAGTCATGTTGCCCAATTCATCAAATTGTGCACCATTGTTGTCAAACGCATGTGAAACTTCATGAGCAATTACGGAACCAATACCACCAAAGTTAGCTGCTCTGTCTTGCTTTAAGTCATAGAATGGCTTTTGCAAAATGGCTGCAGGGAAAGTCAGATCATTTCTTTGCGGATCATAGCAGGCGTTAACTAAATTACCAGGCATTGCCCAGACTGTCCGGTCAACTTCCTTGTGCAGTTGCTCAATGTTGTATTTTTGCTCTGCAATAGTAAATGCACGTTCATTTGCATAAAGGCTGCCACCTTGGCTTGCAGGGATAACCTTTAAGCGATTATAAATCTCCTCAATTTTATCCGGATAACCAATTTTCAAGACCAAAGCATCAAGCTTAACAATCGCACGCTTTTTAGTTTGTGCAGAAAGCCAGTCATTATTTTGCAGGCGCTCCTTATAAACGTCAAGCATACGGTGAATCATATCTTCAACGTCTTTTTTAGCATCTTCGCCAAAATAAGTCTGACCATAATAAACACCGACTACTTCACTAAAGGCGCTGTTGGCAATGTGGTAAGCTTGCTTTTCACCACTAGACAACTTAGGCTGGCCATATAAAGCCTGGCTAAATGGGAACGCTGCTTCTCTGAAGTCTTGTGACAAGGTGTCAGCAGCCGCGTTAATAAAGGTAACAATCATCCAGCCCTTGATTTCAGCAAAGTTTTCTTCATTGATAATTTCGTTAATGTGATCCAAGTAGCGTGGTTCTTCAACAATAATTCGTTCTGGTTCTTCGCCAATTGCTTCTTTCAAGTAGTAAGCAATCTTGAATTGATCAAACTTAGCTTCAAAGTCCTCAATCTTCATTGGATTGTAAGTAGCAGGATAATCTGCCCACTCCTCTGTAGACTTAACGATCTTAGCTAGCTTAGCATCAAACTTAATAGCATCTGCTGCATATTTTTCTGCTTGAGCTTGAGCAATACCAGCCATGGTTAACAGCTTAACTGACTGCTTTTGCAAAGTATCTAACAATTGAGGTGCATCAGGCGTTTGATAAGTTGTAGTGTCAGGCAAGAAAGTTCCAGGACCGGCAAAATACAAAGCATTAACTTTGGTATTCTTCATGTCAGGTTCAACGCTAAAGCTAAATGGGAGCAAGGCAAAAGTTGCTAAGTCAGGCGCATTTAGGTTGTAGTCAGAAAAGTCCTTAATGCCGGCAAGAATAGCTAAATCGTCCTTAATCGGATCAGCACCTTCTCTATTACGCTTGTCAAAATCGCCTGCTAATTTATAGAGCTTAACTGCTTCACCTAAGTTAGGAACGTTCGGCACTTCTTTTTTACCAGACGCAAAATCGGCAAAATCCTGCATTAAATGCTTTTCAACATCTACATCGATGCCGTCAAATGAAGCCATCCGTGAACGGTCTTCAGGAATTTTAGTATTTTTAATCCACTCAGAATTAATAGCCAAGTATAGGTTGTCCTGTGGACGAGCAGCAACATTAGGTTCAATAATATCGCCACTACCGCCGCGAACAGCAAAATTTTTATTCATTCAGAAAGTCCTCCCTTTTATATCTAAATTAAAAATAGACTAAATTAATCTTATCATTTTAATTAAACCGTTAATATTAAAAAGCCTTTACAAAATCATTTATAAAGTGTGATATGTTTACGCAACTTTGCGTGAAGGGGCAATAGCATTAGCACCATCAGAAAAATACCACAGGCAGCAATTATGAAAAACGGAATATAACCCGCACGATCAATTACCATACCGCCAAATAAGGGGCCAAAGGCCTGACCAATACCACGGGCAACATTAATTTCCCCCTGGTATTTACCCTTACTGGTTGCGGGGGATAAATAGTTAATGTAAGCAGGAACGGCAGGAAAAGCTGTCGCTTCACCTAGCGTCAGAACAAACATTGACAGTGCAAAGTGGGCAAAGTCTTTGGCAAAAATCAATGTGGCAAAAGAGATTGAGAACATGATCGTGCCAAAAATAATTTGCTGAAACAGGTTTTTAAAAATATGGGGAAAACGGGCCAAAATTACCTGGACAGTAACTATGATGGCACCATTAAAGGTCCATAGCAAACTGTACATGTGGAAAGGTATTCCCAAAGACACCATGTAAACTGACAGGTTGGACTCCCAGTTCATATACATTAACCAGGTCACAGCTAAAGAAACCAAAAATCCGACCATCAACATCACGTTATATTTTGGCATAGGAATTGCCTTGGATTGTGCGTCCTTTTTAACACCATTCTTTTTACGGTTTTGGTGAAAAGTGCTGATTGGGCGATAATGGATAGCCGCGTTGACGCAAGCAATGGCAAATAAAGATGCTGCCAGAATAAATAAAAATTCAATTGAGAAGTCATAGAGATAACCGACAAGCAGAGTACCAGTGACAGTACCAACGTTTTGCGCAAAATAAATTAAATTAAAAACGTAACGTCCTGAATATTTACGCAGACTCGTCGCAATTGAATTAATCAGCGTGCCGTTCCAGCCACTGATACATCCCGTCATAATCAGCCAAATCCAATATTCCGGCCAGCCGTGAAAGAATGCCATCATAAACAGAACCAGCGCATCAAGTCCTAAACCAGTGACAATTAACGGGTAGGGGTTCAGGCGATCGTATAAGCGCCCGGCTAAAAATGAGCCCAAGACATTGCTGGCACAATTGCAAAATAAAACAACCCCTATTACAGAAAGGCTGATGTGTAATTGTTTGTTTAAATAAACCGAAGTTAAGGGCCAAACAAAACTTGACCCAATCCACGTGGCCAGTTCCCCCAGTAACAGCCAACGCAGCTTAATTTCTGTTTCTTCATTAGATCCGTGTTTAAGTTTCATTTATTCAGTCCTTTCTTTTTTTAAAATTCCATTTACCAGTTTAGCAAGAAGTATTAAAAAAGAACACCCCAAAACTAATAACTAACTTGGTAAAAAGATAGTTTATATCTAAAAAGATGATTACATGCCTTGCTGCAATCATCTTTGTTATTATGCAATGGAAACAGGCCTAAAAGAACTGGCCCTTATTTTCCTGGTAATACTTTTGGTAGCGTCCTTTATAATTATGAAACATGTATTTCAAAAGCAGCCACCGCTTAAAATTGCGATCCTGATCATAAAAGACAGTCGTACCATAGCGCCCTTCATGAATCAGTTCTTCGGCCATCTGTTTAGCTTCATTGTCCACGGCATATTCCTTGAACACGCTCACCGGAATACCCAGCCACAGTTCATGCTTTGACTTTAATTTGTTGCCGTAGATTGGTTCCTTGTCCTGCAGTGAATCGTAAACATAATCGTCTACGTACCATTTGGCTAAATTATAACCATTAAGGGTCACATAGAAACTTGAGCGGCCCTGACGCAAATTAATTTCAAAGAACTTATATTTACCATCACGGGCGTCATATTTAATGTCAAAGTTGGCCATCCCCGTGTAATTGATTTTTTCCAAAAATGCTTCAACTTGCTCATACAGCTTTTCATCATAATCAGGTAAAATCGCCATATAATTGCCGATTGATTGGGGTGTGGGATCTTCCAGCAAAGGATGACCCATACACATCATCTTAACATGATGATCCTTATCAACATAGGCATTTAACACCCGCATGTTGGAATCATCACCGGGAATGAAATCCTGCAGAATTAAATCTTCTTTGTAGCCATTCTCATAGATTTTAGTAACAATGTCGCGCAATTCAGTTTCATTATGAATGGTAAAAGCCTTTTTGCGACCTTCAAATTGCACATCAAGCCAAGATACTGGATCCTCCGGTTTAAGCTCCAGTGGATAGCCAAAAGGCAGTTCCAAATAATTTTCTGCCTTGTAATCTGCCATAGTCACAATTTTAGTCTTAGGGTACGGCAGGCCATACTTTTCCGCAATTTGATAAAAGTTTTCTTTTGAAATCAATTTTTGTAAGAGATCATAATCCACGTAAGGAACAATAAATACCTGCTCTAGTTCTGCTTTATGTTTGGCAAGCAGTTCCGAATAACCATCTCCGCATGAAATCAAAATCACCGGTTCTTCATGGTCTTGGTAAAGTTTCATTTGCTTGCGCATTACTTCAATAAAAGTGGGATCTTCACTAAAACCCTGGTGCAGTTCCACACTGACAATTTTAGAATAACGCGTTGCTGCCAGCTGGCTGTCAGCCAGTGCTTTCACGCTAATACCATAAGCCTCGTTAAACGAGCGGGCCATGCCGTAAACATTAATGTCACTACCAAGTAAAATTGGTGTAAAGTTTCGTTTCATTAATAAATTCTGCTCCTCATTAAACCAATTTGCCTTGTTTAATCAAATCGGCTACTTCTGGTTGAACACGCTGGTATTTGGCAACCGTACCTTCATAATCAACAAAGAATAGTTTATACCAAACTAAGAACGTGTAAATTGTCCAAATCTGTCTGCGATGAGAGCCATCGCCTTTATAGTTTTCATCAAGCAAGTCTAAAATTTTATCCTGTTCGAAGATATCCTGCACAAAGTCTTCGCTGAACAGTTCGCGCACCTGCTTATAAAAACGAGGTTCTTGCAGCCATTCTTTGATTGGGGTAGGAAAACCTAGTTTTGGCCGTTTAGCCCATTCATCTGGTAAAACTTTTTCTGAAGCCTTGCGTAAAGCATATTTAGTATCATGCTTATTAACTAAATAATCGGTGGGAATTGAATTTGCCCTTTCTGCCACCTTTTTATCAAGATATGGTACCCGCAATTCCAGCGAATGAGCCATAGAAATCTTGTCTGCCTTTTGTTCAATATCATTAAGCATAAAATGATGCAGATCAATGTACTGCATTTGCCGGACGTTATCGAGATTTTTGACCTTCTTAAAGTCACTTTGGTAAATACCGTTGACAGTTAGCTTATTACGGTAAGACGGCTTTAAGATGCTGTTAGCATCTTCAGAAGAGAAGATAGTCGGGTAATCCATGTCATAAATAACCGATTGACCAACGTAAAATTCACTTGGCTCAGCTAAGTTGGTATACAGGTGCACTTTCCCCGGGAAATTCGGCATTTTCTTAATTCTGCGCGCCAACTTAACCTTGGTGTTCTTAGGCAATTTCTTGCACTGCGAAGTAAAGGCCTTAATAATACTGTTATGCGTGTGCATCCCATAATTGACATACCCTGCAAACAATTCATCTGCACCTTCACCGGACAACGCGACAGTGACGTGCTTTCGCGCCATCTTGCAGAGGTACCACAACGGGATAATTGACGGATTGGCATCTGGTTCATCCATATGATACTGCATCTCCGGAAAGTCATGCATCGCTTCATCTGCTTTAACCTTGTCAGAAAAGAAGTTCCAGCCCTTAATCTCTGCTAGCGCCTTGGCCTTTGACGCTTCATCATAAGTAGCATCATCAAACGAAATTGAAAAAACATCATCCGGATTTAAGATACTGGTGATATAGCTGGAATCGACCCCTTCGGATAAGAAAGCACCGACGGGAACATCCGCAATATGGTGCAGTTTAACTGATTCGTGCAAGTCCTCGTTAATTTTATTAACAGTTTCTTCGAAACTTAAAGTATTGGCTTTGTATTCCGCGTCCCAGTACTGGTGGGTTTTCATTGAGCCGTCTTTGTATTCGAACCAGTGACCGGCAGGAAACCTGTAAATACCCTTAAAGAAGGTCTCATGCAAGTCATTATACTGATTCATCAAATACGGTTTAACAGCCTCAATATTTAAACGCCGTTTAAAGCCGGGCAGTGCCAGAAAGCTTTTAATTTCCGAGCCCATGATCAAGTGGCCATTTTCATTGCTGTAATACAGCGGCTTAATACCGAAAAAGTCGCGGGCACCATACATTGTCTGGGTCTTATCATCCCAAATAATAAAGGCAAACATGCCCCTGATTCTTTTGAGCAGGCCAGCCATGCCCCATTCTTCAAAACCATGCAAAAGCACTTCCGTATCGGACTTAGTGGTAAATGTGTGACCTGCCGCAAGCAATTCTTCTCTTAAGGGCTGGAAGTTATAAATTTCACCATTAAAGATAATCGCCTTTGTTTTGTCCTCGTTGTAGATTGGCTGACTGCCGCCACGTAAATCAATGATTGACAGTCTCCGAAACCCTAAAGCAATTTTGTCATTGGTATAAAAACCATCTGAATCAGGACCACGATGCTTCATTGCCGCCATCATTTTACCGATAGCAGCTTGTTTATCATTTATTTCTGGATTATAGAATGCAACAATTCCGCACATTGCTTAACTTCCCTTAATTTATCTTACTTTGTATATTTTTGTCTTCATTTTAACTTTTCCATTATATGCTAAGAACCGGGCAATTTCCAAATTGCCCGTCGCGACTTTACTAAATATAAAAGATTCTGCGTTTGCTGGCAGCACCATAACCGAAGGTCTGAATATAGTGTCTTTGTAAATCAATGTTTACGATATAACCGGCAAATTCGGTTTGGTGGTCAATTTGCCTTTTCCAATTTTTATTGTATTTGGTAGTCAAGGCGTGATTAGGACCCATCAGTGCAGAACAGTTAAACAAGATATACTGGATGCCGTTAATTCGGTACTGGTCTTCTCTATGTCTGTGGCCGCAGAAGTAGGCAATAATGCGGGCATTTTTTACATTAGTAAAGTCAAACTCATTTGCCAAACGAAATTCAGGAGGCAGACCAAAGCTGGAATGCATCCCTCCTTTTTCACCTTGATTAAAAGCTACCAGCAGTTCATGCAGTGAACGACCGTTGTACTTTAATGCGTTTGAACCCTTACGATTAATGGGATTGGCATGACTCATCAAGATAATTTGCTTATTCGATGACTGCTCCAGAATTTCAATAATTTCTTCTATTTGATCTTCCCTCACAGCCAAAGTGAGTTTAGCATCATATTTTTTTCTGCCTTGTGCATCCAGATAATAGGGCAAATCTGAAGTATTAACAGAAATAAAGCGCAAGTCATCCACGTCATAGTAACAAACACCGTGCTGGCGGGAAATATAATGAATGCCATCTTGTTGATACATAGCCGGCCACATAATTCCTTCAAATTCATTTTCGGGAAAAGAAGCCCTTAAATCATGATGTTCATCGAATTTATCATTTTCATCGTGATTTCCTTTAATTAAAATATAAGGCACCTTATCTGATTTAAAAGAATCACGCAGTTTAGTTAATTCACTTTCACCTAAAAAGCCGGTATCAGAGCCATCTATCCAGTCGCCTAAATGAACTTTTAAACTAAGAAGACCGGAATCATCAAGATAAGAAAATTCATTAACATGTGTCAAACCATTCCAGCCATAAAAGTCCATACTGTTACGGTCCTTATAATGAGTGTCCGTAATGACACTCACATTCACAGAATTTTGCCCTGTACGAATGCGGCCTTTTACTCTTTCAATAAAGCGGTCCAGATATTCTTCTATCACGTAGCGCCTGCCCGTTTTACGGCTGACAAAAGCGCGATAACGCTGCAATTCAGGACTATACCTGCGCACATATTCAGGCTCTAACTTATCCGTGCTTTCCAAGCTCAATGCCTGGTGCAGTACCTTTTCTTCATCTTGATAGACAGTCAGGGTATAAGGTTGATCATTGGGAGTTCTTTGTTCACCATCAACGTGATATTCTCCTACTGTCAAATAGTCTTGCATGGGATCAAGCTGTGTATCTTTTTTCTTAAATAAGGAATGCAGCTTAGCCCCGTTTATTTTATCAGCTAATCCTTTAGCATACTTAAAAACACCCATTTTTTGCCTCAAGCAGAAAGAAAAAGAGCTGAACACACATGTTTCAGCTCTAAAATTATAAACTTTTTTCTAAAGCGTGTGCCGCTAAACCAATTGACAGAAGTGCATCTTTAGACAAAACTCCTTGTAATGTTTTTGGCGCTACTTCTTCAACGGCTCCAATTACTTTTAAGCTGTAACTAACAACGTGAAAGTCTACTATGTCATTGTAAAATCCATCTTCATAAGGATTTTCATGATTATAAGTCAAGTTGATTTCATTCTTGTCAACAAAACCGTCAACATGGTTAGTTAAAATCCGATCATGTAAATCGGTTAACTGCTCTGATAATTTAATCAAAGTCAGTTTATGATCACTTTCAGTGTCATAATACTCTTCCTGAGTCATGCCGAAGTATTCTTTTATTGGCTTATGCAATACGTGCAAATTATCAATTACACGATAAACTGCCTCGGCGTCAAAATCCGTTTCTTTATTTAAAATACTCTCTTGATTTGCGGCCAAGTCATCGGCCAAAGTTACTATTTCTAACTTCTCCATGGTTTCCTCCTAAAGTTCAATATATATTATACCAAAAAAACTACTATTGCACTTTTTGAGGACAAAGTTTCTGATATTTTAGGAAAAAGAAAATAATTAAAAGTTACTAGTCAAATTGTTTTACAAAGAATAGCAAACTTTTGGCGTATTTAATCATGAACGCTAAGATATATTTAAGGAGAAATAAAAATGAATGATATCACTCGCTGTCCCTGGAGTGACCATGATGATGCTTTAATTAGTGAATACCACGATCACGAATGGGGTAAGTTAAACCTAGATGAACGCTATTTATTTGAAATGTTGGTATTAGAACTGTTTCAATCCGGTCTTAGCTGGTCCACTGTTTTGCATAAACGTTTAAGTTTTAAGCAGGCTTTTCACAACTTTATTCCAGAAGAAGTTGCCCAAATGAGTGCACTGGATCAAAGCCGCTTACTGCAGAACAAGGCAATTATCCGCAATCAAAGAAAAATTGCGGCGGCAGTTACCAACGCTCGCGCCCTGTTAATTATTGATGCCAAATACGGTAGTTTTGCGCATTATTTGCAAAAATTTATCCCTACTCCTATTATTCATCATCCCCAAACAAGTGCTGAAGTACCAACGACCAACAAGATTGCACAAGAACTAGCAAAGCAGATGAAAAAAGACGGCTTTACCTTTGTGGGGCCAGTAATTATTTATTCTTTTTTACAAAGCGTAGGCTTAATTAACGATCACCTTGAAAATTGCCCGTTTAAATATCACGGCTAAAAAAATGAATCAAGTTGCTAGTTACCAACTTGATTCATCATTTGTTATATTTGCGTTTTATACTAATTTCTTCCGAATCCAGCCTGAAATCCAGTCAATTACAACAACCATAATGATGATACCCAATAAAATGATACCAACACGGTTCCACTGGCGGTATTGCAGCGCAATAATTAGCGGATAACCGATACCACCGGCTCCAACTAAGCCTAAGATAGAAGCGGACCGAATTGAAACGTCAAACCTGTATAACGTGTTTGAAATAAGAGCAGGCATCAGATTAGGCATAGTAGAAAACATAATAATATTTGTTTTTGAACCACCAACCGCAGTGACTGCTTCGTTAGGGCCATCGTCTAAGTTTTCAATTGCTTCAGAAAAGAGCTTGGCAAGCATTCCTACTGAGTGAAAACCCAAGGCCAAAACACCGGCTGCCGATCCTGGCCCTACAGCTTTAATAAACATCAAGGCCAAAACAATTTCTGGGAATGACCTGATGATTGCCAGCACAATTTTACCAGAGCGTGAGACATACCAGTGCTTATGCTTGGTATGCGCTGCCCAGAAGGCAAACGGCAGTGAAATAATAGCGGAAATAAATGTGCCCAAAAAGGCAATGCAGACAGTTTCCCAAAGCTGCGAAAGCAGATCTTCACCCGTACCGTTATATACGTACGACCAGTCAGGATGGAAAATACCGGAAAAGATCGCACCTGCAATTTGACCGGCTGTTTCTTTAATGCCGCCAAAGTCAATGCCAGTACATGACCAAATAATCAGCACTACTGTGATAATAGCCATCAACCAGTGAAAGGCACGCTTTTTAACATCTATAGGCCTAGGAGGTAACTTTTTCATACTTGTATCCATTATTGCATCAACGCCTCCCGTGACTTAGATGAAACGTAGTCAATCAGCACTACCACTATGATAATTACAATAATAATTGTACCTGTCTTCGGATAATCGAAAATTTGCAGTGTTTGCTGCAGATATAGCCCAATACCACCGGCACCGATATAACCCAAAACGGTTGAAGCCCGCACGTTAATTTCGAATGCGTATAAACAATAAGAAATAAAATAGGTAATAACTTGTGGTAAAACCGCAAAGACAATTATTTGTATTTTATTAGCCCCAACTGCAGTTAGTGCTTCAATCGGACCCGGATCAATAGTTTCAATAGCTTCATAAAAGAGCTTGACCACAATTCCAAAAGTACAAATGGCCAGTGCCAAGACACCGGCTACCGGTCCGATACCAACAATAGCGACAAAGATGGCACCAAGAAGCAGATCCGGTATAGTTCTGATAATGTTCATAATTATCCGCAAAATTCCCGTGACTGCCTTATTTTTAACAATATTGCGGGCAATAAGCAAAGAGTAAATAAAAGCAATTACAGACCCTATTGCTGTACCCAAGATCGCCATCTTAATAGTTTCAAGCAAAAGCGGTATAACTGTTGCGAGGTATGACCAGTCCGGGTGCAACATCTGCAAGAAAATCTCAGCAAAATCCCCAAAGTTGGCAAATAGAGCACCCAAATCTGTTTTGGTTTCATTAGTAGAAATGAATAGTCCGGCGACAAAAAGCAGCACCCAAAGCCAATTCAAAATTTTAAGCTTTTTCTTAGGTAAAGTCATCAGCTTTTCTTGCTCTGTACTACTCATCTTGATCACCACCGGAATATATCTGATCAAACGTGGATGCCGGAGTATCTGACATCTTGCCGTCATAAATAATTTCACCAGCACGAACACCAATGACCCGCTTACCGAATTCTTGTGCTAACTGGACGCTGTGCAGGTTGATGACTACCGTCATACCATGCTTTTCATTCAACATCTGCAAGTCTTTCATTACTCGACGTGAAGTCTGTGGGTCAAGTGAAGCTGTCGGCTCATCCGCCAAAATAATATCCGGGTTTTGAGTCAAAACACGAGCAATCGCTACCCTTTGTTGCTGACCACCAGACAATTCATCAGCTCGTGAATAAACCTTGTCTGCCAAATCCACTTGCTGGAGTGCATCATACGCGCGCTGCTTATCTTCTTTAGTAAAAAGGTTGAGAGTAGATTTCCAAGTAGGATAATAACCCACTCTGCCTGTTAAAACGTTACGCAGAACACTTGACCGTTTAACCAGATTAAAGCTTTGGAAAATCATTCCAATATGCCGGCGCAGCGTTCTTAACTTTTTACCTTTGGCCTTGGTAATAGATTCACCATTAATTAAAATATCACCTTCAGTAATATCAATTAAACGGTTAATCGACCGCAAAAGTGTTGATTTGCCGGCGCCAGATAGACCAACAATAACGACAAATTCACCTTTATTAATAGTTAAATTGACGTTTTTTAAACCAACAACATCTTTGCCATAAACTTTCTTCACGTTTTTTAATTCGATTATTGGCTTAACTGCAGAATCTGCCATTATAAACTTCCTTTGTATTCTTTATTTTTTGGTCGATTCAATAATTTTTTCATACTTACGCACAACATTAAAGTCGCTGTCCTTAGTGTGGACATATCCTTCGTGAGTGTAAATACTTTCGATGACCTTTTTACCCTTCTTGGACTTACCGATAGCGATAAATGCCTTAGCCAATTTCTTTCTGAATGATTCACTCATGCTAGGAACAACGGAAATGGTATCGTTCGGAATAGGCTTAGTAAAGTAAATGGGAACAACTTGGCTCATGATCTTAGGATTATCGTCTTTAACAATTGTTCGTGCATCTTCAAAAACAAACGCGGCGTCTGTGTCGCCATTGAGAACATTTAAAACAGCTTGGTCTTGACCAGTTACTGTCACTAGCTTGCAACTCTTGCGTACATCAAGACCCTTTTCCTTTAATTCAGCAATTGGGAAAACATAGCCAGCTGAAGAAGTGGGACTTTGAATAGAAATAGACTTGCCCTTTAAATCTTTCCAGCTCTTAATTTTTGAATTTTTCTTTGCCACAATTTCAGCGCGATAGAAGTTAACCAGTTCCTTAGTTGGTCGCCCGTCAGGTTGCTTAACACCATATCTTTGAGCCTGCAGCAAGACATCTGCTGCTCCCTGCTTATGAGCTAAAATGTAGCCATTTGGCGGCAAGAAACCTACATCAACTTTCTTAGACTTCATGGCCTCAACCACCGTGTTGTAGTCGGTAGACATTGATACATGTACTGGAATGCCTAAACGATCTGACAACATTTTTTCCAGCGGCTTTGCACGAGATTCCAGTTTAGTGGCAGCCTGACTAGGAACGAATTGGACGTTCAAAGACTTAGGCGTGCCAGTATCTTTGCTCTTTTCTTTGTTTGAGCAGGCAGCCATCATGAATGCTACTAAAAAAATAGCGGCACCAGCTAGTATTTTTCTAAATTTTTTCATCATGCCCTCCCAGACATAAAAAAAGACTTTAGCTAAAAACACGAACGTGAATTAAACTAAGTCTTTCAATAACACTTTTACTAAAAAGCGAACAATACCATTTTGAAAGGAACGAAAAGGCTTTTTTGCAAAAACTTCAATGAACGCCAAGCGCCGTTTTTGCATTACCTTCACCCTCCTTTCGACATACTGTATTTATTCTATCAAATAATAGCAGAAATGTTTTATTTAGAAAAGAGAATTGACTAGAAATCTTATTTTGTTTAAGAAAGTTTATTTAATTCTTGGTATGTAGCCTTTTGAGATTTTTTAAATATTGGGAAAACTATTTCTTAGTAGAAGCAATTAATTTATCGTACTTTCTGATGATGTTATAATCACTGTCTTTAGCGTATGTATATCCTTCATGACTATAAATATTTTCTATCATCTTTTTACCATCTTTTGAATTAGCAATTGAAATAAAGGCTTTGGCTAACTTTTTCCTAAATGATTTAGACATACTTGGAAGAACCGAAATAGTATCATTAGGAATACGCTTCGTGAAGTAAATAGGTACAACCTTGCTCATAATCTTTGGTTCATCCTTCAGCACATCATTTCTAGCATCTTCATAAACAAATGCTGCGTCAGTATCACCGTTTAACACGTTAAGAACTGCTTGGTCTGCACCGGTAACTGTTACCAATTTACACTTTTTAGTAACATCTAAGCCCTTTTGTTTTAGCTCTGCAATAGGGAAAATATAACCCGAGTCAGATGTAACATCTGTTACAGAAATAGACTTGCCTTTTAAATCCTTCCAGCTCTTAATTGAGGAGCCTTTCTTTACTACTACTTCACCACGATATGAACTAACTAATTCTTTGGTTCTTACACCATTTGGCTGTGTAACGCGGTAGCGTTCTGCCTGCAATAGTAAATCTGCTGCGCCTTGTTTATGAGCCATAATGTATGCATCAGAAGGTAAAAAACCGACATCAACTTTTTTAGACTTCATAGCTTCAACTAGGCCATTATAGTTAGTAGACATAGAAACATGTACCGGAATTCCCAGACGCTTAGAAAGCATCTTCTCCATAGGCTTAGCCCGTGCTTCCAACTTGTTAGCAGCTACGCTGGGAACAAACTGCACGTTGAGTGACTTTGGCGTGTTACTGTTTGAACTTGATTTCTTACTTGAATTCGAGCATGCAGTAGCACCAACGGTTAATAATAATGCAAAACATGCTATCAGAAACTTTTTGATTTTGGTCATTTGCTTTTTTTACTCCTAATAAATACGTTTACCATAACTTTAATTTTGTTTAAGCATAAACTTCGTTGTCATTTTCGTGGCAATTTATTCATGTAAATATTCAAATAAAATCAACCTAAATCAACTTCCGCTTCTATTTTTCATTACATCCTCCTGAAATTAAGCAAATAAAAAGGCATGATATGACCAATGTCACATTATGCCCTAGTAGTTATCCTGAAAGAAAAACGAACGGTTAACAAAGCGAGTTGAACAGTATATAAATAGGAGAATAAATTATAAATTTTTCCTGTTACCGTCATTGCCCTCAACCTTCCAAACACTATAATTACGTTCATTTCATAAAGATAATACCATAAATATTCGTAAAATAGCAAGAGATAATAAAATTTTATTTAATTATCGTGTTATTAAAATAGTATTTCCGAACACTATTAGCAATTATCTTTGACTTTTGGGCATAAAAAAGGCATACGAATTATTGATCGTATGCTTTTAAATTTATGTATAATTATTTCTTACCGTTTTGCGGCTTAAGTGGATTATTATTAATGTCTGTTCTGACAATTAAAACGTCAGCCAAAGCATGTTGATTAACATATTCAGTAACTGAACCCATCAACATTCTTTCTACTGCATTTAATCCTGTTGCACCCATGATAATCAAATCATTGTGATGATCTTTAATAAAGTCATAGGAAATAATCGCCTTCGGACTGCCATAACGAATATGATAATCAATATCATCGAAGCCTAAGTTGTCATGAGCCCATTCTTTTAAGCTTTTAAGATATTTTTCTGAATCTTGCGTCATCTGATAAACGGTGTCGCCCGTGATCAGTGTATCTTGCATTTCACCCAAGAATTGTCTGGTATCAATAACACTCAAGACATCGATATGTGCATTTTCCGTCATTGCAATTTTAACTGCTTTATCAAAGGATCTTTCTGCCGACTCTGAACCGTCAACTGGAACTAAAATGCTAGCTTTTTTCGTTTCCATGTTCTCACCCTTTTGAAATATAATGTTCTTTTGTTTATTTTACCATAATTTCACTATCCACTTAGGTTTTTTTATAATTGTTTATATACTAGTTTATTGCTAAAATTAAGTGTAATTGTCAAATGCAAAGGTGGAGGTATTCAATGACCCAAAAACTTAAAAATCAATTAATTGGCGTAACAAGCGGCCGTAATTTCCGCGAGCTGGGCGGCTATCAAACTACTGACGGCAAAACTGTTAAAATGCATAAATTACTCAGAACAGCTAACTTGGCAAAACTGGATAAAACCGATCTGAAGTTTTTACATGACTATGGCGTTAAGTATGTCGTTGACTTCCGGAGTAAAGATGAGGCTGAAAAAGAACCTGATCGTGTTCCAGAAGGTGCCATTTACAATTTTGATCCGGTATTTAGTGAAGACTTGACCGAGTCATCAAAGGGAATTGATGAAATTCTTAGTCAAAAAAACCAAGATCCCAAAGCTGGATTTGACCACATGTTTTTGGCCTATGATGACATGATTAAAAGCGAGTCTGCTCAAAAAGCTTACCGCCACTTCTTTGATGTACTGCTAGCTAATGACGAAGAAGACCAGAGTGTAATTTTCCATTGCACCGCCGGTAAAGACAGAACTGGTTTTGCAGCACTATTGATTTTATCAGCACTTAGTGTGCCATTTGAAACTATCAAAAAAGATTACCTGTTAACAAACGTTGCCACCAAAGACTTTGTCCATGATTTTTTGCAAAAAGCCAAAGATGAAGGAGCAAATGACGTTACAGTAAATATCCTAAAAGACTTGCAAACCGTGCACTCCGAGTACATTGACTTTGTAGTTTCAACTATAAATAAAAATTATGGTAGCGTTGAAAACTACTTACATGATATTATGAGATTAACTGATGATGAAATCAGTAAATTACGTGAAATATATTTAAAATAGGTTTAAATGGTAAGGAGAAATTTTATGACTAAAACAAAGACTGTTTATTTTGGTGCTGGTTGGTTTAACGATAAGCAAAACGACGCTTACAAGAAGACAATGAAAGCTTTAGAAGAAAACCCAACCATTGACCTGGAAAACAGCTATGTTCCTTTAGATCATCAATACAAAGGCATCAATGTCGAGGAGCATCCTGAATATCTGCGTGATCGTGAATGGGAAACCGCTACTTACCGCGGTGACTTAACAGGTATTAAGACCAGCGATGTTATGATCGGCGTCTATTTACCAGATGAAGAAGATGTAGGTCTCGGTATGGAATTGGGTTATGCGCTGTCCCAAGGAAAATACATTGTATTGGTTATTCCTGATGAAGACTACGGCAAACCAATCAATTTAATGAGCTGGGGCGTTTGTGATATTGCACTTAAGCTCAGTGAAGTGAAAGACTTTGATTTCAATAAACCTCGTTTTGACTTTTACGATGGAGCTGCTTATTAAACAAAGCTGCGTTCATACAAAAACTAAATAAGACAAACAAAAACCGTTTCTGTTGAAACGGTTTTTGTGTGAGCAAGCTATGACTGTTCAAGGCAGTTTAGCCTAGTGCGTAAATTAACTGCATAATGCTAAATTAGTGCTAGTTTTGCAATTTAAAATGCCTTGTAGTTCTTTTACGCTATGAATACTGCTCTATAATACTTAATTGCACCATAAAAGTATCCATGCTAAAATACAGGTGTAAGAAAAAGGAAGACTTACCACAATAAGTCTTCCTCACGTAGAGCCGCCACAAAGGACGGTAGCTGCGCTTATATTAGTTTTACATTAAAACCGCCCAGCCAGTATCTAGGACGGTTTTTTGATTTTGCTCATTTATCATGATGCTTGTAAATAAAAACCGTTTCTGTTGAAACGGTTTTTGTGTGAGCAAGATATGATTGTTCAAGGCAGTTTAAGCTTAGTGTATAAAATTAACTGCATATTGTTAAATTAGTGCTAGTTTTGCAATTTAAAATACCTTGTATTCTTTTACGCTATGAATTCTGCTCTTATAATACTTAATTGCACCGTAAAGACATTCATGCTAAAATACAGGTGTAAGAAAAAGGAAGACTTACCTCAATAAGCCTTCCTCACGTAGAGCCGCCACAAAGGACGGTAGCTGCGCTTATAGTTATAATTTTTTAAATTTATAAACCGCCCAGCTAGTTTCTAGGACGGTTTTTGATTTGCTCATTTATCATGATGCTTGTCAATAAACATTAACAAGGTCAAGATAAACATGCCAAAGTTAAGCATTAAACTTAACGCTTCGGCAGTGCTCATCAACTGCTGCTCCTTTCTTTTGGGAGATTGGAGTATGAATCAAGATAGTTCATAGGCCTCACTTCCTTCATGAAAGCGGCAGCTACCGTCCTTTTAACTTTTCTACGCTAATTAAATTATAACAAACCAATCTCAAATATTAACCGGATTTTAGGAAAATTATCTATAATCATATACACCAAGCCATTAAAATGGCTTGGTTTTTAATGTGAAATAAAAGTTATCAAACAAAATGAAATTATTGTTGAATTTTAATAATGCATCTAAGATCCTGAACTTTCATAGACAGAAATTCCCTTATGCCATATTAACAAGGATAGTGTAAAGAGCAATATTGATATTATTATTAAGCCTCCAATGTTAAACCATCCCTTATTGCCAGTTAGAAAAAAGCTGGCAGGATAGAATGCTGTGAACGCAAAAGGAATGATAAAACTAATAATAATACGAATAGTTCCGTTATATATACTTACAGGATATTTAGCAAAATTATTTAACATATAAAATATATACATCAAGCTACCTGATTGTTTGCTCCAAAAAGCAATACTTGCAGCAATTATTTTAATACTAGTATAAATTAAGGTCGCAAAGGGAATAGCAATTATAAACAAAGCAGCCTTCCACAATGACCAGTGGACGATATTGCTAGTTTTTATTAATAATGCAATTCCAATTATGAGTTCGCCACATGCATCTAGTTGAAATGTTTCTATCAAAACCTGAAAAAGTGGTGAAATCGGTCTTAACATATATTTATCAAACTGACCATTTCTAATAATTCTTTTCCCCAAGTTCCATAAATTATCAAATAATAAATGATCAATTCCTTTGGGAATCAAAGAAAAACCGTAAATAAAGGCAATTTGAGTTAGAGTCCACCCATATAAAGTTGGAATTTTGGAAAAAATTATCCATAAAAAAGCAATATTTAACGCCTGTGTCAAAAATACACCAATAATTCCAATTACAAAGTCAGTTTTATATTCCATTAATTGTTTTAAATATTGGACAATAAATATTTTTTGTAACTTAAAATACCTTAGCATTTTATCCTCCTTGAATCGTTAATTTACTAATTACCACAGACCAAATAAACCTTGATAATAAATAAAACGCCAGTGTCCAAAATAATTGAATTCCCAGTACTTCGAGCAGCTCCAACTCTTGATACTTACCTAAATAAATCATTACTGGTGTATAAACAAACGATCCAAACGGAAAAATCTGTAAAACAGTGGCTATAATTTTTGGAAAAAAGGAAAGCGGAATTAATGATCCAGACATAAAGGCTATAATAGCCTGTTTCATCACTCTAGCACCCCACAGATTTTTAGAAACAAAAGCTGTGAATCCAAAACAAACATTAAAATAGAAATTGATAAAGTATGAAAGAATAGTCGAAAAAGCAAAAAATAATATATTTAGAAAATTAATTGGAACGCTGCTGGGATTCATACTTTGAAAAATCAAAATACCGCCAAAAATTGGTACTGCCAGCATTATTATCTGCAAGAGCTTTATACCAATTTCACTAAAAAGATATGTATCTACAAAGTTAATTGGCTTTAGTAATCTCATACTAATGGATCCATCTTTAACTTCTTCACCAATATTGTCACTGACGCCAGTTTTAGTAATTACGCTAACAAAAAAGCTTAAAAACACATAAAGTTTCATTTGTTGAATACTAAATCCACCAATAGTAACTGCATTTGATGAATTAAAAATTGAAATCCAAAGAAAATATGTTACTACAGCTTCAAGAATGTCTCCTAGTCGATAACAAATAAAGTCTAAACGGTATGAAAGACTAATTTTTAAGCCAGCACTGATAAAAGGTGTGTACTTTTTAAACCTTCTCGGAATCATTACCAATCTCCCTTCTGATAAATCTCCGCACAATATCCTCTACGTCAGGATCCTTAACAGCTACATCAACTATAGGCACCCGATCTAAGGTATATTTTATTATGTTAGGTAAAGGAACTTTAGTTGCATCAAAGTAAACGTGGACCGTATCTTCAGCAACTGCAGTATCAATATTACTAAATTTCTTTTGATACTCTAAGATGCTAGAGACAATTTTATTTTCAAGCTTAAAAACCACTTCATGAATTTTACCGTATTGCTTTTTTAGTTCTTCAATTGAACCGTCAAAAATCTTTTCCCCATGATCAATCAAATATATTCTCTGACATAGTAGCTCAATGTCTTTTAAATCATGTGTAGTTAATAAAATAGTCGTTTTTTCTTCTTGATTTATTGCAGTTATTGCTTTCCTAATCTTATCTTTAACAGACACATCTAGTCCTATTGTTGGTTCATCTAGAAATAAAACTTTAGGTCTATGCAATAAGCTGGCTGCAATATCAGCCCTCATTCTTTGTCCCAGTGATAACGTTCGAACGGGATCGTTAATGAAATCATTTAAATCCAAAATTTCATTTAAAAATCCCATACGTGTCCTAAACTCTTTATCTGGAACTTGGTAAACTTCTTTTAATACAGAATATGTTTCCTGGAGAGGAAGGTCCCACCATAATTGTGTTCTTTGTCCAAAAACGACACCTATTTCTTGAACATACTTTTTTCTGTCTTTTTGAGGGTTAAAGCCATTAATAGTACATTTACCGGAAGTTGGCGTAAGAATACCAGTTAACATTTTGATTGTTGTCGATTTACCCGCTCCATTGGCTCCTATAAACCCAAATACTTGTCCTTTTGGAACGTTAAAAGTCAAATTCTTAACAGCCTTAAAGTCCACAGTTTGAGGATTAAATAATGATTTAAAACTGCCAGCTAATCCTTTTTCCTTTACCACTTTTTTAAATGTCTTATTTAAATCGTGAACTTCAATCATATAATTGCTAGACAAAATTTTCCCTCCCTTTTTTGTTTCTTCTTTCCTTCTCGCTTCGCATAATAAAATTTACTAATAATTTACTATCTTCAATTAGTAATTTTGTAATAAAAACAAAATTAGATGATTTAATATCATTAACAATTTACAAGCTAGAAATTAAGTACTTTTGTTACATTAACTAATGCTAGACAAGAGAGACCCTTATTTTAGGCACATATATAGTCCTAACATAAAGTTCTGACAAATCAATATTTAGTTTAATGTTAGCGGTAACAAAACGCTTTAACTATTTATAATGGTTAAGCAAAAAAGGACTAACTTTCTCTTATCAAGCGTTAGTCCCAAATTAAATTCTATTAAAATATCTTTTCTGACTTAATAAAAATCCTAAAAATGCCCTATTTAATATACGCCCCAAATGCTAATCATTCTTAAACCTCCATCATGATACTTACTGTTTATTATTTTAAGGTAAAATTTGCCAGCGCCAGCTGACAGTTCATTTTTCACTGCCATTGGTGTAAGACCAGCTTGTAAATCACCGAATGCGCGGGAGATAATGCATTTGCTTTAAATCTTGGAGAACTGCAATCAAAATTTTCCATTCTTTAACGGTAATTGCATCACTTTCAAGTAATTTTAAAACAAATTTTCTATATCTAAATTATTTATTCTGTCAAATAATCTAAAATGCGAAACATTGCCCTTTTATTTTCTTTAGGAACAGGATGCTCAATAATCTGCTTAGCTGTTTGCTTAAACACTGACCCAGAAAGATATTGAGAATCGTTAACCACAATCTCTTTGATATTATCTTTTTCTGGTTCTAAGTGAAACTGCAAACCAACAGCTTGCTTGCCTAAAACAAAACCTTGATTTTGTAAATTAGCATTAGAAAATAAAATGTCAGCCTCTTTTGGTATTTCAAACATTTCTTCATGCCAATGCAATACTTCTAAACTTTCAGGTAAGCCAGTAATTAATTTGGATTGCAATTTGACCGGCCCCCAGCCTACTTCCTTAACCGGCGCCTTTTTAACCTGATAGCCTAAAGTTTTAACAATTTGTTGGGCGCCAAAGCATACTCCCAAAATAGGCTTTCCCTCCTGAAATAGCTGCTTAATTAACTGGCGCTCTTGCTTAATCCATGGCAGATCGTCATTTGGACTCATTGGACCACCTAAGATAACTAGTAAATCTGTTGTGGCAGCAACGGGCAAAATGCCAAACTGATAGGGATGATATACATAAAAGTCATGCTGATGCAGGTCGGCCCATTCCTGAATTGAACCGGGGCCTTCGTTTGGCGTGTGTTGTAAAATGTTAACTCTCATCGTTTTGCTCCTTTTAAAATAATTTAGCACCATAATGTTTTTAATAAAATATTCAAATAATAATTTAATATTATTATAATTTAGTGATAAGGTATAGTTTAAGTCTATACAGTAAAAATATTACTTTTTTTATTGCATAGACTTATTAAATTTAATTTTGAAAGGTTTCAAATCATGCTGAAATATAAACTTAATCCGAAAATTGCCTTATTTTTAATGGGCATTTTACAATTTTTAATTGGTATTCTTTTTATTTATTATCATAAAAATAAAATAGCTATATATACTTACTTTTTCTTTGGTGTGATATTACTGCTAGGCGCTATTTTCATTAAAACCACCCACCCTGTAAAAATTATTCAAAAGGCTAATCTGGATGGCGGAGAAAAGTTTTTCAAGTGCTTATTTTTAGCAACTTTGGCATTTTCGCTTCTAGTATTAATTTTTGATAGGACTAATCTGACTTTGTATATTCCGCAGATTGATGCATACTTATTTTTTATCCTATTTTAACCTACCGGTTCCAGGAAAAGTAGTAGATAAAAAGTTCTGCAACAGCTCAATCAAAACATATGATACTTTTTATTTTCCAATTCCAAAAAGAATTGGATTTTTTTTGCATATAAATCCCAACAGGTTTATTTTTGATACTTGCAACATAATAGCCACATTCTTCAGTTCCACCTTGAAACTTGCTAATTTTCTGGCAGCGATCACTAGTTTTAAGAGAATGTAAAAATTTCGCTGTTTTCCTATTAAGTGCTACTTGGTTAATTTCTCGGGTATCGTGTTTTCTTATTATTTGATTAACCTGATATTGTGCTACATCAGGTACATAGTCATTTGACGCCCAATAGCAAAATAAAAAAAGACCTGCAGCAACAATACATGCAAATATACCAAATTTCACTTTTCTAGTCATTATTGCCACCTCATTTACAATATTGACCAAATAGTAGTTCATTTTATTAAAAAAGCAATTGACTTGTTTTATTAAACTATAAAATTCATCAATTTCTGATCTTAAGTTATTAGCTAAATGATCAATTTCAATTTTTTGAAATAAGCATACTCGCTCTAATACTGCGGCTTTATATTTCTGACAAACAGCAATACTGACTTTAGCTACAAGTAATTTATCATATTGGCCCAAGTCTTTAATTAGGGGTTTTAGTTTAATTAAATTAGCTGCTACCAAGTCAAATTTATGTGCCAACATTTCAGTCATTACCTGATTAACTAATGTATTTACTTTTAAAGACTTATTTAAGGGGTAATATTTATCGATTGCTTGAATAATTTTGTCAACAATTTTATTTGCAGTTTCGTAATCATACGATCAAAGGGATCGTTCGCTAACACTTGTTGTGTTATCCTTCGTGATATTCTTAATTTCCTAATCGTCCGATCAAACTTGTTCATGTAAAAACCTATTTAAAAACCTCGCTTAAATAGTATTATGAAACTAAGAATGCATTAGAAGTTAAATTTTAAATGAGTCCTCAAACACTATAAAAGATTTTTAGATGTATATTGCTCTTTTAATGTCAAATTAAAATTAAATTCGATGTTGCTAAAATGATGACAAAGGCGATTACATTTGGTGGAGTTTTAGATTAAAAGATGCGCATCGCAGTAATTAATAATAAGCTTTCATGATCACATAACACTAGATTATAAAAGTAAGAGGGGCTGAAGATAATGTTTCCACCATTTTTAGCCACAATGATGAAAATTCTGCTTTTGGCAACATACTATGACCCAAAACTACGCAAAAATTATGGTGGCGATCCGTAAAATTTAAAACTTTTTAATTTATCAATTTTAAAATACTTCCAGTATTAAATTTTTCTTTACTGGAAGTATTTTTTAGTTACAAAAATTATTATCACTATTATTGATTAATATACAATAATATTATTATTGATAATAAATTAAATAAAAATTTGATTTACTATTAAATCAGTGTATAATACTCACTAATAAATGTTAATTTAGTTATAATTAGATTAAGCAAGTTAGCATATCGATTAATCAATCATTACTATTAATATTTTATAATCTAAAAAAGGAAGATGATTTATATGGATGCAATAAAAAATAGAATGGCAGAAAATAGAAAAAACTACCAAAGAAAACCACAAAGGCTGAAAAATTACGAGTCCATTACCTTCTTCATTGTATTGATAGCTTCTTGTGCTGTGGAGTTTTATCTTTTGCCAAATTTTTGGCCTTTTTGGACCAGCGGTTCTAATTTCCTAACATTTATAATTAGTGTTGTTATTTGTGTGATAGCTCTCTTTTTGTCTAACAAAGTAGTCAATTATTTCTATTATAAAAACAAAAATTAAAGGCGAACTTTTAAAAATATTTAAGACACCCATCATAGGTGTCTTTTTGTGTTATCTAAAATCAATTATTTTTTGTCTTCACTAGTAAGAAGTGAAAAGCGACTTAAATACATACCTACAAAATTATTTTCAACAATTTTCCAACATCAAAAGCAAAGCACAGTTGAAAGAACATGATATCTTGTTTAGACTCATAGTAGCGGTTTAGTTAAAATTACATATATATGATAAAAGATACAGAATACCAATTCGATTTTGACAGAGCTATTTTTGGATAAGAGGTTTAAAGGTGCTACGAAAAATAAAAGTCCTACTTTACTTGCTAGTTACAATTGCTACTATCGCCCTGTTCACTAACATTTTTCATTCCTATGATGACAGTTCTTTACCCGATAATCCAACTATTGTGGAAATTTATGGTTCAAAAAAACTTAATAATTCTCAAATTAGGAAATGGCAAAAAACGGACAGTAAAGAATGGAACAAAAAACATAATAAAAAAAGTTTTTTTATCATATTACAAAAGTTTGCTCATTCTAAGAATATTTCTTTAGTTAAGCTAAGAATTAATAATTTTAATGGCCATCAAAGTAAAATAGTTTATAGTTTTGGCAATGATAATAAAGATTACTCACTTTATAAAGATAAATCTGTTAAAAAATTATCAAATAAAAAGCTACAATTAGAAGATCTTTACGGAGTATATTGTACTAATGCCCAAAATAAAGTTTTGGCCGATTTACTTTCATTACTCCATTTACACCAATTAAGAGTACGAACTGAACACAACTCCCTATCATTTAATTATATTTTGCATTTATTTCTAACGGAATTAAGTAGTACCAACGTAGTCATATTTTTGGGTGTTATCAGCATTTTGTTCATTGTAATGGTGCTCGAAAAATTATACCGTTTCAAAGCGTATGGCATAATGAAAATTAACGGCTTAAATAACTGGCAGCTTTTTATGAACGACTTAAAAAGAGAAGCACCTTTATTAGTTGCAGCTCTCGGCTTAATTGTAATATTCATAGTCGCTTGGGGATCTTATTCATTTACTGCTAAAGGTTGGACAACTTTTTTACCCTACTTGCTACTCGTATTATTGATTTTATTTTTAAGTTTCTTCTTCTTAAACACCTTATCCTATTTAGTTCTGGCACTATTAAAACCTTATGCCGCAATCAAAGGCGAAGAACATTCAGGAGCGTTTTTATTAATTGGCTATCTTTTAAAAATAGTGCTGCTAGCCTTAATAATGCTTAATGCGATAGCTTTATATAAGAATTACCAGATTTATACAAGAGACACGAGTATCATCAAAAAGCTTTCTGCTAAAGAAAATGGCTATTCACTGAATCTTAGTTGGCATATTTCGGACAAGGCTGAAGATATGAAAGTAGCGCGAAAAGTTCATAAATTGGTGGTCAAGTCTCCACAAGCAATTGTTTCAAAAAATTCACAGGTATTCAGACCAGCAATGCGGGATGTTCAGCCTGAAAATGGCAATGTGATTACTGCCAATAAAAGTTTCCTGGCAAAGAGTGGTCTCACTTCTAAACATATTAAAGTTTCTGAAAATAATGTCTTGCTCTTAGTACCAAAGAATCGCTTAGACCAACTGGAAGAAGCTAAAAAGGAGTTGAAGAGCTTCCTTAAGTTTCAAAATAAGTTACCTAACCGCTATCGCAAGCAAAAAAAGATGCTATCGGTTCAAGTCATCCCAATTGCAAGTGATCAAAAAGTCCTTAATTATACCGTTAATGACGAGATACTATCGTCTATTTCATTTAATCCGCTAATTATCGTAGTGAATGATAAGTTGTTATCGGATGATTTCTATTTGTCAACTAACAGTCAAGGAATGATTCGCTTTCCCGATCTTAAAGCCCTGCAAAAATTAGTGAAGCGTTTAGGTTTAACCCCTTATACTGTTGGAATTACCAGCCAGCAGGCATTGCTTTCGGATTATGTCGCAAAAGCAAATAAAGAGCTGCTCCTATTAACCATTACGACAATCATATCACTGCTACAATTAATTTTTATTATCTTGTTTGTCAGCTCAACCTTCTTGCAAAGCCAGAGACATAAAATGGCGGTTTATCAGGTATTCGGAAAATCTAACGCTAAACTAATTTGCACGTTTTTAATTGTTAATTTGGGGTTTGATTTCTTAATGATTAGCTTGGTTTTAGCTAAAAGAGGATATTTAAACTTAATGCCGCTTACTTTAGGTTACCTTTTAATAGAAGCAGGTATTATTTTATTAACTTATATTCACGCACAGCACAATTTATTAATTACCCTTAATCACGGAAATTAGGAGCGAAAAATTGATTAAAGTAGAACATCTTACTAAAAAGTTTAAAGAAAAAGTTATCTTCGAAGATATTAATTGCACTTTAGAAACAGGTAAAACTTATGCTATTGTGGGCAAAAGTGGTGCTGGTAAAACAACTTTTCTTAATGTTTTAAGCGGACTTGAGCAACCTTCATCCGGAAAAGTTGTTATTACTGATCTAACTGTTAATGGTAAAAATCGCAAAAAACTATATCGCACAACTTTTGGCTTTATTTTTCAAAATTTTGGGTTAATTGACACGGAGACCGTCAAGCAAAACCTAGAATTAGGCTTAGTTAATCAGAAATTAACTAAAGGACAAAAAAGCAAACGAATGCATGCGGCTTTAAAGCAAGTGGGTCTGGAAAAAATGCCGTTTAATCAAAAAGTATATACTCTCAGCGGAGGTGAACAGCAACGGATAGCGCTAGCTCGCATACTTTTAAAAACCCCCAAAGTGATATTCGCGGATGAACCAACCGGTTCGCTAGATTCAGAAAATAGCCAAGTAGTGCTAAAAACCTTGTTAAATAATTTTGATCCCGCTGCCACAATTGTGATAGCAACTCATGATCCGAGTGTTTGGCAAGAATGTGATTACCTAATTAAAATCGAAGATAAAAAGATTAAAATAATCCTCAACTGATATCATCCCTAAAATTAAGATTAAACACAAAGAACTAACACGCGATTTATTAGCAAGTTAGTTCTTTTAATTTTATTGCAAATTCTAATTCAGACTATGACAATAATTTTTCGGGCCAATTGTTTTTAACTTAAAAGCTCCAAGCTATCTATAGCTTGGAGTCAAAATATTAGCAAAAGGGTTTTAAAAAAATCCCCAAGCTATTTTTATAATCAAAATTTTTATCATATATCACTGTGTTTGCTTTTTAATAACTAATCGTTCAAAGCAACTTTTCTGAATATAAAATATATTGCTGCTAGTATACATACCTGAACTACCCCAAGAATAATGCTGACACTGTTTAAAGCAGTGAAATTCTTAAATAGCAAGTACGATACAACTGGTGGTATAACAATAATTGCAATTGCTACCCCAGCAAAAATTTTGTTAAGAGCTTGCAGTTGTTCTCTTCCTGTATATTCCATTCCCGCAAATAAGATAAGAAGTAAAATCATAATCCACAACATATTTTCACCTCATAATAACTCTATCGTTTATTTTGCTGAACGATAATCACTAAAAATATAAAATAAACCTAACAGAATAAGTAAAGCAATTCCAGAATGGAAAGCCGGTAAAATTTGGCCAAACTGAAAATTATGTATTAATAATTCAAAGGCTACTAAGGAAACGGAGGTTAATATCAATATCATTCCCCGATTAGTCCTAAGAAATTTGACTGCTGGATTATCTTGATAAATTTTACCCAAACACCAGCATGTAATGATTAAAGATACCCCTGCTATTGTTTCGGTCATGTATTTATCCTCCTTTCCAAATAAATGTACAAAAGTCATGCTGTTACGTCTTTATAGGTAAGATGACGACTTCTTAATTGACGAAATAAATCAGATATAATTATTGATTTATTTCTAAACTAAGAATAACATTAAACCATTATTAATAATGTGCAAAATCAGCACATCATTCTAAGAATAAATAAACATAAAAAGAGTAATACCATGAGCAATTTTGGCAAAACAATTCATAGTCTTAGAACTACACGTAAAATGACCCAGCAAGATTTAGCACAAGATTTATTTGACCGTAGTACAATTTCAAAAATTGAAAATACTGAATTATCAACTACTTACGAAAATGAACTTAAATTAATAAAGCGACTAGGCTTAACTCACAACGAGTTTGAATATATTAGTAATGGTTATCATATTAGTACTAAAAGTCAACTTCTGCATCGGTTTTTAAACCTTGATGGTAGTATTGATAAGGATAAAATAAATAGTTTGTTACAAGATTGTCTCTTAGTCAAAAACGACAATGATATTAAACGAATTACTATTATTCTTAAAGCTCTACTATTAGTCGATAAACCAAAAGGATTTACTCATGCACAAGAACTAGTTCAACCTATTTGGCTCAACTCTCTTCGTAATATCGAGATTTTTACTGTTACAGATATTACGATCCTTAATTCAATTTTATTTGCCTTTGACTATCAAACAGCAAACGAAATTATTGCCAAGATTATTGCTAATATAGACAATCATTATCCGTTTATGAAAACTCTGAAAACCAATGCGCTAATTAATCAGGCAATAATACAAATGACGCATCACAAATTTAAGTTAGCTGTCACTACTTTAAATAGTTTAAAGCCTTTATTAAAGAGCCTAAGACAGTATGATAAATTACTTGTTGTTAATGCTCGAATTGCAATTTGCCAAAAACACAAATTAGAAGCCCTAGAACAGATTAGTTTATTAGAAAAAATTGGTGCCCAAAACTTGGCAGAAAGTTTAAAACAGGAAGTTGAAGATTTTTTATAAATTAAAGACATTTGCAATAATACTAAAATTTATTTTAATCAACAGCTAAGACTGCTTCTTAATTTGAAATAAAACTAACTAAAAAGCCTCTGAAACTTTAAAATTTCAGAGACTTCTTTATTTTAGTAATCGCAACATAATCTTATTTATCTGAC
>NZ_CAMKZC010000005.1:0-95556 GCF_946477725.1 uncultured Lactobacillus sp.
AAAAGTGCTCCTAATAGTCAGATTAATGTCTAACTATTATGGAGCACTTCAAATTAAGACAAATTAATTTTGAGGTTTTTATTATGTCTAAATTATCTAAGCAAGACAAAATTGATATCTATAATCTATGGAAAAACTATCAGGTTGGTTCTGGAGAATTAAGTCGCAGATATGATGTAAATATTAGTGTACTTAACTACTTAGTTGCTTTAATCGATCGCCATGGTTTTAGTATCCTCAATAAATCCTACATTACTTATTCTGCAGAATTTAAAGAACAGGCTATTAGACGTGTCATAGTTAATCATGAGTCTTTGTACAGTGTTGCGCTGGACTTAGGACTTAAGAGTCCAGGTATACTGTTTAATTGGGTGCGCTCTTACAAAGAAAACGGGTATAATGTCATTATTAAACCGAAAGGACGCCCTCGTCATGAAAGCCAAAAACAAGCTGATCAAGCAGGAAAATCACCGCTTAAAGCAAGAAAACCAAGCCTTACGCCAAGCGAACTTAAAACTTACTATCGAGAACGAATTTGTAAAAAAATTGCACGTCTTAGTCAACCAAAGGAACAAGAACCAAAAGCCGAAGAAATAGCTGCGGCAGTTACCCAGCTAAGACGTGAACTTAAAGTCAGTGTAACTTTTATTCTTGAAACTATTAACGCCAATCCTGATCTGCCGCACATGTCACGCAGTAATTATTACTACACCATTAATAAGAAAGATAAAGATGCAAAAAATCAACCGTTAATGACCTTAATACGCAAAATATATGAAGATAACAAACATCATTATGGCTATCGCCGTGTTGCTCAAACAATTCAAAATTTAGGTATTAAAGTTAATCATAAAAAGATCCAAAGATTAATGACTAAAATGAAATTATATGGTATTAGAATCAAGGGCTGGCGGAAGTACAACAGCTATCGCGGCAGTCAAGGTCCAATTAAGCCTGATTTAATTAGACGTAACTTCTTCTCTATTTTACCTGATCGTAAATGGTATTCTGATGTGACTGAATTTAAGCTTAACGGTCAAAAAACATACTTGTCGCCAATTATTGATGGCTGCACGCAGGAAATTATTTCTTACACGATTTCCCGCAGTCCTAATTTAAAGCAAACAATGGACATGTTAAAGTTAGCTTGGCAGAAACATCCAGCATTAAATGGCTTAGTCTTTCATACCGATCAAGGCTGGCAGTATCAGCACGCATCATTTCAGGCATGGCTTAAGAATCATGGTGTTGAGCAATCAATGTCACGTAAGGGGAATTCCTTAGATGATGGGTTAATGGAAGGCTTCTTTGGCATTTTAAAGAGAGAAATGTTTTATGGGTTTGAAAAAAATTTTAAGAATCTAACTGAATTAGAACAGGCGATCAGAGAATATATCGATTATTACAATAATGAAAGAATCAAAATAAAATTAAAAGGACTAGCCCCGATAAAATATCGGGAACTAGTCCTAAGTTAAAGTTTAATAATCTGTCCTAATTTTAGAGTTCAGATTAATTTTTTTAATATCTGATTTTAAAAAATCTATGAAGCAGATGAGTTTCAGTTAACAGAACTGATTAAGCTAGCTAAAACTAAGAGCGGGATCCAAAGACAGGTGCAATATAACCCCAACTGGCAATATTTAAAAGAAAAAGCCAAACAAACTCTTCAAAGTGACGAAGGTAAACGTATCTATGGGTGTAAAAAATAGATGTCGAGCCAGTCTTTGGGCATATGAAGAGTGTATTTGGTATGCGAAGAACACACTTGCGAGGCAAGAAAAAAATAGATCAAGTATTTCTAAAGAGAAATTCTTGGTCTATATTTTTTTGTCTAATAAGCTAGTTTTTTCCCAGACTCGAATCTAATTTACTATTTATCTTTATCAACAAATTTGACAAAGCGTCAAAAATTCAATTCTGTTGTCGATCTCAACTTTAATTATAAAAGAAAAAGTAAATAAAAATATCATCATACTTTTACCTACTATCTACTTTAAGATGTTTGACAACTAACTCTTAATTTTAGAAAAGGCTTAGTTACGTATATTTTCTTATAAAATGCTAATATATCACGAAAGATAAGAAAACCCACCTTTAGCTTTTAATTTTACATCTATGTAAATCTAATATTTTAAAATTTTAGTTCACCTTACCAAAAATTAAAACAGCATTAGTACCACCGAAAGCAAAAGAATTAGACATTACATAATTTTTTAAACTACTATTACTTCTTAATAGCATATTAGAAAAATTTTCTGATGTATTATCTAAATTTGTATTATTAATTCCAAATTGCTGTATGCATATGCCTTTTTCTAACATTTTCATACATAGTAAAGCTTCTAATGTACCAGAACCTCCAAGCATATGACCAAAAATTGCCTTTGTAGAAGAAACTTTAGTTTTATTACTAGAAAAAATAGATGAAATTGCATTAGCTTCTTCTCTATCATTAGCTATCGTAGAAGTTCCATGAGCATTTATATATGCTACCTGTTGTGCATCAATTTTAGCATCTAAAATTGCTTGTTTCATCGCTAATATCATACCCTCACTACTTGGTGCAACTAAAGATAGCCCATCTGAATAATTGCCATAGCCTAATATTTCTCCATAAATTCTAGCATTCCTTTTTAAAGCATGACCCATATTTTCCAAAATAATAGTAGAAGCACCTTCAGACATAACAAAGCCTGACCTATTGTTCATAAACGGCACAGAAGCTTTATCTAAATCTTGATTATCTGATAACACGCCTAATTTTTTAAATGCTTCTATTGCTTCATCATTTAAGCAAGATTCTGCTCCTATAACAATACCAACATCGGCATCACCATTTTGTAGTTTTCTAAATGTTTCCCCTATACTCACACTACCGGAAGCACATGCTGCACTATATGTTGTAATACTTCCATGAATTCCCAATTTAATTGATAGATTTGACGCTATCATATTAGGTAACATTTTAATTATAGTCCTAATACCTATTGCTTTAATAGACTTTTGAGTGGCTTTCTTGGTTTCTTCAACTGTGGTGTTAACCCCACCAATTGAAGTTCCAACTCCTATAATTGCTCTATCTAAATCTTTTTGTAAAAGTGCACTATCATTAACAGCTTCCATAGTCGAAACCATTGCTAATTGTGAAACACGATCCTGATATCTTTGTTCTCTTTTTGACAAAAAATCAGACAGTTCTGCTCTTACTCGACTAATAGTAACATTTAATTTTTCATAGTATTCAAAATTATTATTACCTTTTTGAGCTGCTTCCCAAGTTGAAATAACATTATTACCTAAGGGATTAATTGTTCCTAAACCAGTTACAACTACTCGATTCAATTAGTTTTCACCAACCCATTCAATCACATAATTAGCTATCTTTTCTAAATATTTATTTCTTCTACTTATACTACTATGATCAATACTTCCAAAATTTTTCCATACTCGCTTTTGGAAATTAAGCTGTTTAAGTGTACTGTTAATAAAAACTCCTTTAATAGCATTGCCACAAAACATTTTCAAATAAAATGTCGGAGAAGTCGAAGTCGTAAGAATCAAAGTCTTTTTTATATTTTTAAGGTTTCCTATTACTCCCGTACTGCCTACATTGTAAGCAAAGTCCTTTTTCATTATTTTATCAATAAACCCCTTTATAATGGCTGGAGTATCATTCCACCATACTGGGAAAATAAATATAACTTTATCTGTACTTTTGATGATCTTCTGATACTTACTAACTAAAGGATCAATTGTCTTTCCAACACTAAATAAAGATAGTTCTTCAGTGGAATATGTTGGATCAAATTTATCATTATACAAATCTATAACTTCATAATCTTCTTTATTATTTATCAATGCTTCTGTAACCTTATTAAGTATTGCATGGTTAAAGCTTCTTATATAAGGATGTGCGTATATTATGGTAGTTTTCATTACATAGCCTCTTTTGCCTTAAATTCTCGGAGAATATGTAAAGTATCTTTTATATTTTTATCAGTATGCATACTAGAGACAAAAAATCTAATTCTTGCCTCACTTTCTTTTACTGCTGGATAGATTATTGGTAAAGCATTTATACCATTAAATCGAAGAAATTTTGAAAGCTTCATAGCTTTTTCAGATTCTCCTAAAATTATTGGTATTATAGGTGTGTCCTTACTATTTCCTGTATCATAACCTAAATTTTTAATTTCATTTAATAAAATTTTTGAATTTCGCTTAAGCGATTTCAATCTACTTTGATCGCTTTTAAATATATTAATAGCAGCTAAAGCACTTGCAGTATTAGCTGGCGTAATACCTGCGCTAAAAACAAAGCCAGGTGAATTATACTTTAAATAATTTATAAGAGTTTTGCTACCAGCTATATAGCTTCCACAGCTAGCACAAGTTTTACTTAAAGTTCCCATTAAAATATCAATATTTTTCGGATCAATATCAAAATAATCACAGATGCCAGCTCCTCTTTTTCCAACTGTTCCAAATGAATGAGCTTCATCTATCATTAAAATACAACCATATTTCTCTTTTAATTCAAGTAATTTAGGCAGATTACAAATGTCACCATCCATGGAATAAGCACCCTCAACAATTAACAAGGTACGCCTATAATTATCTCTTAATCTCTTTAATACTTTTTCTAAAGATACCATATCATTGTGCTTAAATGAGCGTCTCATTGCATGCGAAAGCTTCGCTCCTTCAACTATACTATTATGAGCAAGTTCATCATGAACAATCAAATCTTTTTCATTAACAATATTACCAATCATGTTTACATTTGTACTATGTCCACCTACTTGTACAATGGAATCTTCCGTACCTAAAAATTGTGCAATCGCATGTTCTAAATCTTCATGAATTTTTAGCTCTCCTCCTAATAGCCTACTACCAGACACAGATGTTCCATACTTGTCTATAGCAACTTTAGCAGCTTCTTTTACATTACTATCACCATTTAATCCCAAGTAGTTATATGTAGAATAATTTATATATGTTTTGCCTCCTTCATTTATATAATTAGTAGGCACTCCTTCATCCTAATAAAATATGGCACCTTATCTCCATACTTCTTTTGTATTTCGTCAAATTTAATTATTTCAGGAAATGAATTTATACTTGATACGTTTTTTTCATATTTTGATACATTAATACCTAATTCTTTCTGAATTATACTCCAAACCTCGCCTACGGTAATTTCCTCACTAAGTTCTTTATAATCAATGGATTTTTCAGATAATCCATATTCAAACTCAATTGTCTGAATTAAATCAATCATCATTAATGAGTCAAAATCCATATCAACAATTAACTTATCACTCTTTTTTATTGTTTCTTTATTTTCTCCAGATATCTCAGAAATTATATTGAGCAACTTACTGAATTCTTTTTCCATAGTTAAATCCCTTCTAAATAAATTTTATTTAACACAATGATTATAACATTTTTATTATTTATATTAATAACAGTTAATGTTAATTGTTAGCGTCAACTTTTTGTGTGTAATAAACTTTTAGCCCTTACCTGCTGCTAGTTGCAGGTTTCACTTTTTAAATTATTTGCTCAGATAGTTCTAATATTTTACCGCCATTAATAATTCTTTGATGCCAGTAATGTGTCTTAACTGCTTCGTCAAAGTTTGCTTGAAAATGCTCATAATACTACATTTTTTACCTTAAAGTGCTGATCTTCACGCTTAATTTGCTACTCTTTAATAATTTTTATTTACTTTTCAAGCAAATACTTAGTTATATTACCACTTATATGACCTTCACCGCTGATAAGTAGTAGTCTGCGTATTTAAAATAGCTTGCCAGTTGCCTAAGATATAAGTTTTGACCTTCTTTAACATCTCGATTTGGGTAATGTTAAAGCTCGATCACTATAACGCGTTTTAAAATATAATTCTACTTTGTCGCGTTGACTGTTTAAAGCCCCAAGTGATATAAACAATAAGTGGCGGCTATTTTAGTATTAACAGCAGCCTTACGACAATATTTCAATAAGTGAAAGCAATTTAAAACAAGCTTACAATTAGGTAATATTTAACCCTTTCTCTAATCCAAGGTGCATCATCACTAGAAAGATAAAATTGCTTTGCTTGTGGCACAGTACTTGATCTGGTTGGTTAGGCAGCCGTCGAGCTTTGAGGTGCACAATATTGGCGTAGCTGCTACATAAATAAATCATCAAATAATGCAATAAGCCTTTTTGCTTGTCTTCTTTCCCTTCTTTCGTCATCTTAGTAACTATCCTTATTTTAAAATTGAATTGTTTTTATTGTCCTATGCTATTAATTTAAGAAATAAGCTGTTTTCTGCTATTCAAAGTATCGAAAATTATGATGATGACTTATCACCTAATGATTAATCATAAACGTGTCCAACGCTTAATGCGTGAGAACAATTTAGGAGCTAATAAATATAATCTGAGAGCCGATAAATATGATTCTTCAAAGGGTCCACAAAATAAGAAAGCTAAGAATCGGTTCCATCAAAAGTTTAAGACTGATAGACCATATCAAAAGGTCGTAACTGATATTAGTGAATTTAGATATGGTAACATGACTATCCGTGATCGTGTATATTTATCGCCATTTAAGGACTTATTCAATGGTGAAATTATTAGTTATACGATCACCGATCGTCCATTAACAAGATATGTTCTAGAAGGATTAGAGGGAGTGTTTACTGCAAGACAAAAGCTATTAAATTATCGAATGATAATCCATAGTGATCAAGGAATTCAATATTAATCTAATCCATATCGACATGCTTTACGAAAACATAAAGTATTTCAAAGCATGTCACGAAGAGCTACATATCATGATAATGCAGCTATGGAAAGTTTCTTTCACATTATGAAAGTTGAAATGAATTATTTTACACATCACTTTGATACTAAGAAACAATTGGTTAAGGCAATGAAAGAATGGCTAAGTTATTACAATGAAGATAGAATTCGGCACAAACTAAAAGGCTTAACTCCGATTCAATATCGGAATCAAGCCTTAAGTAAAATGATATAAAACTAACGTCCAGTTTTAGGGGTTAGCTTCAGAAATCTTCTGCTTTTTTTGTTGCTTAAATATTTTGAAAACGATTAATATCTTTGGACTGAATAACCGCTACTACTCCTTTTGCACATGAAAGTTCAAATGTATCTTTTTCTGGTAAAAATTCATTCGAGCTAAACGAGACGGGATTTGCACTCCTAAAATTGGCCAAATTATATTTAGCTCCATTTATATTTAAACTTAAGACCCCGGTTAAAGTTACTACTCCAAAATATTTATAACCTAGCTGTCTTTTAACTAAGTGTTTCCCAGCATTATAAAATCTAATTGAATTTTGCTGATCAATGAGCGTTATTTTTTCTGCAAACTGATTAAACTCAGGCTTAAGAACCATAAATAAATTAGACAAAAAGTGATCTAAGCGTCCACCCGTGGCACCAAAAAGAGTTAAATGAGAAGCACGGTAATCTAAAAAGGCGCAGCGAATAGCCAGCTCAGCATCAGTCCAATCTTTTTCTGGACTCGAATATCTAATATCAGCGACATTTTTTTCGATTTCTGCCAATTCATTTCTCTTTAGTGAATCAAAATCACCCTCGGCCAGATCTACCTTAATACCCATTTCTTGTAAAAGAAGAGCCCCGCGATCAACACCTATTACTAAATCACCGGTTCTATTAGCTTTTAGAAATTGCTCTTTGAGATCGTCAGGCCATAACTGTTTAGGCGCGCCTAGCAGTGCATAGGATTTCATTGCAGTATGCCTTCTAACTCCGTAATTTGCTTCTTAATACTATTCTGACAAAATAAATAAGAGCCAGCAACGAAGATCTTTGCTCCTGCATCCTTAGCAATTTTAGCAGTTTGTTTGTTAATTCCCCCATCAACTTCAATTGGTACTGTTCCAGCGCTTAAACTAACGGCCTGTTTAATCCTTGAAGAAGATTCATGAATAAATTTTTGACCACCAAAACCGGGATAAACGGTCATTAGTAAAATTTGATCAACTTTCTTAAGAAATTGCTGTAAAACAGAAACTGCAGTATCTGGATTAAGAACTAAACCCGCTTTAACATTGTTTTCTTTTAAATAATCCAGCCAGTAATTGAGTTTATCCTCATTCATTGCCTCATAGTGAAGTAACACTATTTGTGCACCCGCTTTGACAAAAGCAGGTACCAAAACATCAGGGTTATTACTCATTAAGTGAACTTCAACTTCACTTGTAGGAAAAGTCTTTTTAAAATCAGATACGAGCTGCGGACCAAACGACAAATTTGGCACAAAATGTCCATCCATAATATCAATATGAAAGCGGCTGATGCCGCAATCAATCGCTGTTTGAATATCTTTTTCCAAATTTAGATTATTAATATTTAAAATTGACGGTGCAATCACTATTTTTCTCCTTATTTTAAATACTCGGGCAGCCTACCATTTTCTATTTCTTTGCGAATTAACAAATAATCATCATAGCGGCTTTTTTTAATTTCTCCCGCTTCAACTAATCTTTTTACCTCACAACCGGGTTCGTTTAAATGCTGACAACCCCGAAACTTACAATTGCTACTGGCTTTTTTAAATTCAATAAAATAATCACATAACTCTTTTACTTTAATTGGCGTAAGGTCAATTGCTGAAAAGCCTGGAGTATCTGCAAGATAACCTTTTCCTAAAGGAAAAAGGTTAACTGTTCTGGTAGTATGCTTGCCTCGATTTAAGGAATTAGAAATGGCGCCTGTTTCTTGCTTAACATCACTTTGAAGTGAATTAATTAGAGTGGATTTACCTGCTCCTGATTGTCCAGCAAGTGTCCAGATGTTTTTATTAGCAATCTCGTGAATCAGGTTATTGGCGACCTCTTCTTTGCTATAATAAATTTGATATCCTATAGCGTTATAGTAAAGCAAGTCCTCGTGAATCTTGTTTAGCTTTGACCTACTTGGTAAGTCGCTCTTTGATAGGTAAATACTTACAGCCACACCTTGCCATGAAAAGAAAGTTAAAAAGCGGTCCAATAACTGCAGAGAAAAATCGGGTTGAACTGCTGACATTACTAATAAAACATGATTTACGTTAGCTAAAGCAGGTCGACCAATCAGATTTTTACGTGGTAAAACATCCACCAAATAATTTGTGCCTTGGTCATCAATTTGAATGTTAACGTGATCACCAACAGTTGGTTTCAATTTATTTTTACGAAAAATCCCCCTGGCACGAGTTCTTACAATATCATTAGCAGTCTGAACATCATAAAAGCCTGCAATTGAACCAATAACAATTCCTTGATCCTTTTTAATCATTTTTGACCTTCTCATTCAAAATTATTTGACCATCACGTACTACTTTTAGTTGACCCGGGCCATCCTTTAGTTCGAATGGAATTGAAAAATTCATATCTTTTTTGATATATAAATCCCGGTAAATGTTATCAATTGAATGATTATCATCTGCAATATATATTTGAACATGATTACCGCGCTTATTATCAGAATCATCTTCATCATTATCTTCGTAGCTAACCGTAAAGTTTTTAATTGCTGTTGAATTGCGCTCCTTCTTTGCTCCCTCTGAAACATTAACAGAAATTGTACTTCCACGAGGAACCTGTGTACCTGCTGCTGGACTCATGGAAATAATCATTCCCTTCTTCACTTTGCTGGAATAGGCAGAGCTAACTTGCAGTGTCAAGCCGTGTTTATGAGCAAATTCTTGTGCCTGCTTTAAAGAATAATCTTTTAAATCAGGTAATCTAATCATATGATGCTTTGAGCGCGGATTTTTTCCTTTAGATATTACTAACGTAATTGTTGTTTGTTCCGGCTTTACTTCAACATCGGCAGCAACACTCTGAGAAATGACATGATCAGGTGGAACACTGGATGAAAATTGATTTTCACGAATTACTTCAAAACCTAATTTTTCAAGTTTTTGAACAGCAATGCCATATTCATCACCAGTGACATCAGGTACTTGAACCATACCTGCTCCATCAGAAATATACAGGTCTATATAGCGACCTCGTTTTATTTCTGAACCAGCAACAGGTGCAGTTTCAATTACTTTGCCGCGATCAATGCTATCAGAATTTCTATGCTTTATTTTGCCAACCTTTAAACCAACATTTTCAAGTTTATTTCTTGCTTTTTTCTCACTCAGATTTGTAACATCGGGAATTCGTATATCACTATTTTTGTTATTATCGAGCACAAAAAACATTAAGCCAATTATTAAGACTGCGGCCATGCCTACAAAAAGCCACCACCATTTATATTTACGCAAAGCTTGCGTAAAGCTGGAACGATTCTTTTGATAGTCAGCAGTCTTTTCTTGAGTTCTATTTTCCGAATCAGTCTTTTCGACTACTCGATTAGGTTTGAAATTCGGCAAAATAATGGTTTCATCATCATTGTTGCCATGAGTGGGTTTAAAAACTGATTCATTAGCACGCCCTGGTTCCAAACTGGTATCAAGGTCATCTTTCATTTCCTTAGCAGAATTATACCGGTCGCGCGGATCTTTAGCTGTCGCTTTTAAGACTACATTCTCTAGTGGTTGCGGAATATTAGGATCTTGTTTTCTGATTGAAGGAATTGGTTCTTGAGCATGCTTTAAAGCAATTGAAACCGCGGAATCGCCATTAAAAGGCACATTTCCTGTAATCAATTCATATAAAATTATTCCTAAAGAATAAATATCGGATTGTTTGGTAACCAGTCCACCTCTAGTTTGCTCCGGAGACATATAATGGACAGATCCAATTGCAGAATTGGTTTGGGTGACAGAATTTTGGTTTAAGGCCACGGCAATACCAAAATCGGCAATTTTGATATTGCCATGCTTGTCCATTAAAATATTTTGCGGTTTTAGATCCCGGTGAATAACATTATGCTTATGAGCCAAAGACATTGCACTCAGTATTTGGTCCATGATTTTAATAATATTACCTAAATTCAAAGGTGAATTTGCTCTAATATATTCTTTTAAATCAGGACCATCCACATATTCCATAACCATGTACGGCAGACCATGGTCAGTGCCAACATCCAGAACCATCACTATGTTAGGATGACTTAATTCACTGGTAGCAAGTGCTTCTCTTTGAAAACGGGCCAAGGTCTGAGGTTCTTTTTGTAAATCGAGCCGCAAAATTTTTACGGCGACTTTTCGCTGCAGTATGATATCTTCAGCCAGGTAAACATTTGCCATGCCACCTTCACCTAAAGTATCAATTATACGATACCGGTCTCCTAACAAATAGCCCTTATTGATCATTGCTTGTCACCACCCTCATTTAGAATTAAACAAGCCGTGATATTGTCCTCACCACCCAAGCGATTAGCTTCGTCAATCAGCTTTTGGCAACGACTTTTTAAAGACAAATCCTTGGTTGCAAGTATCTGTTGAATCTGGGGATCACTTAATGAATTAGTCAACCCATCAGTGCAAAGCAAAATAATATCATTATCATTTAAAGCAATCTGCTTATATTCCGGATCAATTGTGCTGGAAACTCCAAGTGATTGAGTAATGATATTTTTTTGAGGATGATTTCTAGCTTGCTGCTTAGTAATTTGCCCAAGTTTAACCAATTCATTGACCAGAGAATGATCTTCTACAAGCTGAACGAATTGGCCATCTGAATAGCCATAGGCCCTTGAATCTCCTAAATGGGCGATTAAAGCTTCATCGTTAAAAACCACAGCCAATACTATTGTTGTCCCCATGCCATTTAAATCTGGAAAACGGTCAGCAGTTCTTAAAATTGTTTCATTCTCATTACTTAGTTGAACGTTCAGCCATTTACGTGCACTGTTTGAATCGTAAAAGTCGGTGACACCAAAATTGTGACCCAAATGACTCACAGCCATAGTCGAAGCCACATCTCCACCTTGATGTCCGCCCATACCATCACAAACAATAGCCAACAAAGCATTTTTTTTATTTTTAAAAACCTGTACAGAATCCTGGTTGCTCTTGCGTATTCGTCCAATACTAGAAGTAAATGCTGTTTTAATCAAAATCCTAACCTCGCAATTTAAACTTAGCAATAAAAAAGCCATCGCTACCATAACTATCCGGTAAGATTTTAAGTATCCCCTTTGGGGCTTTTAGCTTACCCGCTGTAAAAGGCTGTAATTCATATTCATCATGCCTTTTTAAAAAAGCTTTAACTACGTCTTCGTCCTCTTCCTGGGAAATAGTGCATGTCGAATACACTAATTCTCCACCTTGACTGATTAAGGAACTTACATGATTTAAAATATTTAATTGAATTTGTTGCAATTTAGTTAAGTCATTTAATGTTTTAGTATACCTGATTTCAGGTTTCCGCCTAATAAGACCTAAACCAGAACAAGGTGCATCCACTAAAATTTTATTGAATTGCTCTTTTTTAAATTCTTGATCTGCTTTTCTGGCATCAAGTGGCTTGACAATTATTTTTGATTCCACATGCATTCTGCTGGCATTCTCTTTAACCAAGCGCAGCTTATTTTCATGTATATCAAGTGCGGTAACATGACCCCGCTTCAACTTTTCAGCGATCTGAACAGTTTTACCTCCTGGTGCACTACAGGCATCAAGAACTTCTTCATTACCGTTAAAAGAAAAAGCACTTACCGCCAAACTAGCAGCTTCATCTTGAATTGTCAATCTGCCTTGTTTAAATAAAGCAGTTTTAAAGATTCCTCCATGTGCTAAGACCAGTTCATCTGAAGCAATTTGGGAATCAGCAGGAAGAAATCCTAAATTTGATAACTCTTTTTTGACCGAATTATAATCAGCCAATCCTGAAACTCTCACTGTATTTTTAGATGGTTTATTAATGCTAGCTAATATGGCAGCGGTTCTATCTTCACCCCAATGACTAATCAAGTATTGAACTAACCATTTAGGTGTGCTTTCCTTAACACTAAGATAAAGCGTCTTGTCTTTTTCATTTGGCAAAATCGAGCCTCTTCTTAACAAAGAACGTAAGATACCGTTGACAATTTTAAATCCAGCAGAATGCCTCTTACCGTATTCTTTTGCTAATTTATTAGCCTCATTTAAGACTGCCCTATTGGGAATGCTGTTCATAAACAAGATTTGATAGGAAGACATCAATAATAATGGCCAAAGGTAATCTTCCTTAAGTTCTGTCTTCAGTAAATCATGAAGTTGATATTCCAAATAGATTTTTTCCTGGATAGTGCCGTAGACAATTCTGGTTGCTAAATTCTGATCAGCTTGAGTAAGCTTAGCTTCACGCAAACTATTATTAAAACTAATATTCGAATAGGAACCTGAACACAATACCCGAATTAAAGTAGACAGGGCCACTGACCGGGCGCTTTTAGGAGCCGACAATTTTATCACCTATAGCAAAGCTTTTTCCTTGTCCGTTTAAAAAGCTTTTTACAGTCATTTTTTTCTTTCCTGCCGGCTGAACCTCAAGTAAATTTAAAACTGTATGATTGGCAAAACTGATAGCAAAACGTTTTTTATTATCAACCACTGTTCCAGCTGATAGAGAGGTAGTTTCTGGAGTCACTTCGGCTCGCCATACTTTAAATCTTTTATTATCAACCAGCAAATAAGCTCCGGGAGCGGGATTAAGACCGCGAATTAAGTTGTTGGCTTCCGTTGCAGTCATGCTTATTTTTATTTGTTCCTGCTCTTTGCTGATGTTTGGGGAAAATACTACTTTGGTTTCATCTTGAGCCGTTTTCTTCTGAGGATCTGCAATAATTTGAGGCAAAGTCTGAAGCAACAAGTCACGTCCCAAAAAAGACAATTTCTCAAAAACAGTTCCTGCTGTATCATCTTTTTGAATGTCAATTGCTTTTTGAGCATAAATGGCACCTGCATCCATTTGCTTGACCATTTCCATAATTGTTACTCCAGTTTGCTTATCTCCATTGATCAGAGCATATTGTATAGGTGCCCCACCACGATACTTTGGCAACATTGAACCGTGAACATTAACTGCAGCAATTCTAGCCGATTGCAAAAATTTACTAGGTAAAAACTGACCGTAAGCAGCTGTAATAATCAAATCTGCGTGCATAGCTATTAATGCAGCTACTTCTTCTGATTTTGCTAAATGAGCAGGTTGAAAAACTGGTAAATTTAATTTTTGTGCTAAAACCTTAACTGGAGACTCAGTAACTTCCTGCTTGCGACCAACTTTTTTGTCAGGTTGAGTAACTACTGCCTTGATTTCATATTTTTCATTTGCAAGAGCCTTTAAAATGGGCACGGCAAATTTAGGAGTTCCTAAAAAAATTATTGATGTCATTAAACATTCCCCTTTACATTATGCGTTCAGGCTCATTGTCAATATAGACAGTTAAGCCATACTTTTTCATTTTTTGGGCCGATTCTTGAATTTGATGTAACAACTGGTTAAGATTATCTTCTTTTTTATATTTTACCAGTATTTGATAATAATATTTGTTTTTTAGACGAGAAATTGCACTAGGTGTAGGGCCCAAAACTATTGTTGACTGGTGTAATTTGGGTTGTAACCATTTTTTTATCTTAAAAGCCTCTCTGGCAGCATTTTGTTCTTTTTTAGCAGCTATTGAGACCAAAACAGTATAAAAATATGGCGGGTAATTACCAGCATGTCTAACACGCATTTCGTATTGATAAAAACGTTCATAATCCTGAGTCTCAGCTAGTTTAACCGCATAATGATCCGGATTAAATGTTTGAATAATTACCTCGCCCTTTTTTTGAGCTCGACCAGCTCGGCCTGCCACTTGAGTCAGTAATTCAAAAGTGCGCTCAGAGGCATTATAATCTGGCAGCCAAAGACCTGTGTCAGCACTAACAACCCCTACCAGTGTTACATTAGGAAAATCCAGTCCCTTAGCAATCATTTGCGTGCCCAACAATATATCAGCTTCATGATTGCCAAATGCATCTAGAATCTTTTTAAATGCACCCTTTCTTCTTGTGGTATCTACATCCATACGTAAGACGCGAGTACCTGGTAATAATTGATTTAGTTCTGTCATCACTTTTTGAGTGCCAGTTCCCAAAAACCGTATTTTTTTACTTTGACAATTTGGACATTTTTCAGGAATTGTAGTCGCATAACCACAATAATGGCACTGCATTTTATTTGTATCTTTATGCATAGTCAATGACAGATCGCAATTAGGACACTTCATGACATAGCCACATTCACGACAAAGCATGAAGTTAGCAAAGCCCCGCCGATTTAACATTAAAATAACCTGCTCATTTTTAGCTATTCTTTGCTTTATTGCTTTAACCAACTCGGTAGAAAGATCAAACTGCCCACCAGTATAGTTTGCCTTTTTTAAATCCACAATGTCAACTTGGGGTAAACTTTGTTTATTAGCACGATGTGGTAACCTCAACAATTGATAAACACCCTTTTGCGCGCGTGCTCTACTTCCAAGAGATGGGGTTGCGCTGCCTAATATCAGGGGACAAGAGTGGTACTTACTGCGCCAAATTGCAACATTTCGAGCGTGATAGCGCGGATTGTCCTCTTGCTTGTACGATGATTCATGCTCTTCATCAATCACTATCAAGCCAATATTTTCTAAGGGCGCAAAAACTGCACTTCTGGCACCAACAACTACACGAACTTCATTACGTCGAATGCGGCGCCACTCATCATACATTTCGCCTTCAGACAAGCCGCTATGCAAAACAGCAACTTGTTGACCAAATCTGCTTTTGACTTGGTCAACCATTTGTGGAGTTAAAGATATTTCCGGAACCATCATTAAAGCATTTCTGCCCTCTTTTAGCGTAGCGCTGATAGCATTTAAATAGACTTCAGTTTTACCGCTGCCAGTTACACCTTCCAACAAGAAGATTCGTGATTCTTTTACCTTAACTGCTGGTACTATACGGTCAAGCGCTTCTTTTTGATCATTGTTTAGCTTGATTTTTTTAGACAAATTTTTGGTGCGGCTATAGTCTGACAATGGATCACGATATTTTTCAATTTGCTTCTTATTAAGCCAGCCCTTTTTGACAGCATTGGTTAATGAAACTGTATTGAGGTGGGTATTATTTTCTATTTGACTTTGCATTAAAGGAAAATTATTAAAATTTTCAATTAAATACATAATGAGCTGTTTTTGTTTGACAGCATTTCCCCTTAATGACTCGTAGATACTGCCATATTCGTTTTTAGTTTTGCATAGAGAATATTCGTTTTCAGTTTTAACCCGGGCTTTATTTTCAACAAGGTATTCCACTTTGGCATCATTTGAACGCAATAATTGACGTATTGTGGCAATTTGCTTGTTGTCGGTTATTTTATTTAAATCCAATGGGTCGCCCTGGAAAAGACCCATTTTTTGCGCTTTTGCGGAATTAGGTACCAAAATTTTACGATAGTTGGCCCGCATAATTCTTGGAAGCATCGTTTTTAAAATTGATATGCGATAAGAATAAATATTATCAGCTAAATCCTTTGACAGCTTTACTAATTCCGAAGTTAGCGGCGGCATTTCATCAACCACTAAAAGTAAATCTTTTAATTTACCTTGATATTGACTTGTTGTATTTAGTCCTACCACAAAACCTTGTAATTTGCGTGGACCGAATGGTACAAAGACCCTTGAGCCTATTTCAACTTTACCAAGTTCCTTTGGCACATGATATTCAAAGACTCGATCCGTTTGTTTAGCCGCAACATCAACGATGACTTGTGCGATCATTTTATCACCTTCAAAAAATGACCTCCATCTCTTTTAGGATGGAGGTCATAAATTTTATTAATTACTGATTAACCTCGCGATGACTGGGATCAACGGTAACTTTACCAGCTTCTATTTCTTCTAAAGCTTTACCAACTGGCTTTTGTGATTTGTAGCTTTTTAAAGCTTCAGGGTCGCCGTCTTCCAATTCATGTGCTCTTTTGGCCGCAAGAACTGATAAAGAATATCTTGAATCAACCTGTGCCAACAATTTATCAATAGATGGATATGTAACTCTCATTTTAGTCCTCCTTAACCATTTTGCGATAAGTATCAATGACACGTTTTACACTAACATGTTCAGCTTCAACAATCGCCTTGATATGATCAACTGCATTGGCAACTGTATCATTGACAACAGCATAATCATAATCCTGCATCACCAGAATTTCTTGACGGGCCTGCCTTATTCGACCCATAATCACATCTTCTGATTCAGTACCACGATTTTCCAACCTGGTATGTAATGTATGCAAATCAGGCGGCGTTAGGAAAATAAACACCCCATCAGGCATTTCTTGTCTAACTTTTTGGGCACCATTAACGTCAATTTCCAGCAGAACATCTTTACCTTCATCAAGCATTTTTGCAACTGGTGCCTTAGGAGTGCCATAAAAATGGTTCACATATTGATTATACTCCAAAAGTTCATTTTGACTGATTGCCTGCTTAAATCGTTCCTCAGTAACAAAAAAATAATCTTTACCATTGATCTCTCCTGGTCGCGGCTGTCTGGTGGTCATGGACACGGAATATTCAAATGGAAAAACCTTATTCTTCACAATTGCACTTTTAACGGTACCCTTACCTACTCCCGAGGGACCCGAAAGGACAAGTAACAAACCTTTTTCTGTCATGCCAAACTCCCTTATGAAAAGCTATTGTATCTAGTTTGCACTAAAATGATAATATTTTCAAGTCATGGTATTTTTAACCAACAAAAAAATTTAAATTTAATACTTGTTTTTTAGAACAGATGTTCTTATAATATAAGTTGTCAAACAAATGTTCGGTAAAATACAAGGGATGGTTTGATGAAAAATTCACTAAAAAAACTTTGTCACTATTTTTTTGATTATGACGATGAAAAATTAAGTATTTACAGCCAATATAATTATGAAATTTTAGCTGAGCTTAATAGAGCTCTACTTGGACGCTCATATGTGCTAATCAGTTATCAGGATGGAACAAGTGAAATCGGACAAATTATCAACCGTATTTCTGCAGGGCGTTTTATTTTGCGTTCAGTAAATAAAAAGATTATAAAGATTATTGATATTGATAATATTTTCAGAATTGATCTTGAATAGTCAATTTTTACTAAAATAATTTATTGCCAGGAATCAATTTGATTCTTGGCTTTTTAAATACAGTGTTTCGCTTAGTATTTTGAAGCCAGCTTTTTCATAAATATGAATAGCCGCTTTATTTTCAACATCAGCATTTAAAGCAAAAACTCTGCTGCCTTCCTTTTGCAAAATTGCAATCATCTTTTTGATAAAAAATGTACCAAAACCTTGTCCGCGAAATGGCTTATCAATAAACAAGCCAAAAAAGTAATCTTCGTTATCGCCATGATCCACAGCACAATAACCAGCAACTTCATTACCTTTTAATAAAATAAAGCTTGTAGTATTCTTATCTGCCAACGCATTTTTAACATATTTAGTAGATGTGGCAATTGCTTCTCCAAAAGCATTGCTGTGAGCCTTAGCAACTTGAGCAATATAGTTCTTTGTTAACGGCTTAACTGCTAGAATTTGGTTTAATCTATCTGCTTTATCAAGTGGCAAAGGTTGTTCAGTCCGCATATAATAATCTGAATCTTCTTTCACTGCAGTCAACTTGCAATTGGTTAAAAATTCCGGATTCTTTGCCAAAAAAGCTTTTTCTGTTGGAAATTCCCACTTATGATAACCATATTGCAACAAAATATGTTTGGCACGTTTCCACATTTTGCTAGCAACGTGGTGTCTGCGAAATTCAGGATCAACTACTAAGTTAACTTCGACTTCTTCAGCAGGACCATCATCAGCATAAAGCATTGTTAAACCGATTAACTTTTGTCCTTCATAAGCTAAGACAAATGTTGGCATATCACCAAAATAGTTGTACTTGTTGCTTAAATAAATATTAGAGTAGGTATGATCAGCTTTATTTATTCTTTTATTTAAACCAGCAGCCTGTTTAGTCTCCTCGTTATTTAAAGTAACTTTTTCAACAACTTCCATTCTTTTCCCTTTCACTATTATTTCTTTTTTCTTTTAAAGCTCCTCATCAAATCCTTAGCATTTTGTTTAGCTGCTTGCGTCACGTCACTACCAGCCATCATTTCTGCGATTGCAGTTATTGTTTCTTCCTGGGTTAAAGGCCCAATTTGTGTATAAGTAGCGCCATCTTTGACTTTTTTGGCAACTAAATATTTTTGATCACCTGCAGCTGCCACTTGCGGTGAATGGGTAATGGCAATAACTTGCTTATTTTCACCAATTGAATGCAATTTTTGACCAATTGCCGCGGAAACGCGGCCGGAGACGCCAGTATCAATTTCATCAAAAATCATTGTTCCCACTGGTTCAACTTTACTAAAAATTGCTTTTAGCGCCAAAATCAAACGGGATTGTTCTCCTCCTGATACGATCTTAACTAAAGGCATTAATTCTTCACCCGGGTTTGGTGCAATCAAGAAGACAATATTATCTGTACCATTCTTAGTAAAAGTTTTGGTCGTTGCAAAATCTATACTAAAGCGGGCCTTAGCCATATATAAATCTGCTAATTCCTGCTTGATTTTGCTTTCCAAACTCGCAGCTACTTTTTTTCTCATGTCATGCAGACTTTTTGCTTCAGCCTGAAGCTCTTGTTCCAGAGTTTTGAGCTGCTTTTGCAGTTTTTCCTCATCAAGTCCGCCAACTTCATATTGACCCAATTCAGCGCGAATTTTATCGTAAAAAGCAAAAACATCTTCTAATGTAGGACCATATTTTTTCTTGAGTGAATTAAGCAAATCTAACCTGCTGGAAACATATTGAAATCTTTCCTCATCAAAGTCCATTTCGTCAAGAACATTTGATAATTCACTGCGCGCATCACTTAAAGCAAAAACCCCATCATCAATTGTCTTGGCAATATCTTTAAATTTTGCACCATACTCTGTGAGTTCATTTGCGGCACTTTGAGCATTACCTATTAAAGTTTCAATACCGTGATCCTCGTCATCATATAATTGCATTAAATAATTAGCTGTATCAACGATTTTCTGATAATTATTTAATTCATTATATTCTTCTTCAAGTTGGTCATCTTCATGAGGGTCTTTCAGGTCAGCCTTAGATAGTTCATCATTTTGAAAGGACAAAATATCTTGCTTTTGCGCCATTTCCTGTGCATTTTTATGCAAATGACTGATTTGCGCTGTTAATTTTTGCCATTTTTTAAAGTTTGATTGATAAAGTGAGAGTTCTTGTTTAAAATCATTTGACGCGTAATTATCCACTAAATCGATTTGTCTATCCTGATCCATTAAAATCTGCTGGTCATTTTGGCCATGAATATCAACCAGATAATTACCTAACTCTCGCAAAACATTAATTGTGGTTAATTGACCGTTTATTCGAACAATGTTGCGTCCTTTAGCAGCTAATTCCCTGCTGATAATCAATTGGTTGTCTGTATTGGGAATACCATATTTTTCACAAATTGCAGTAATTTTTTTAGTCACATGGTCAACTTCAAATAAGCCTGTAACAACAGCCTTTTTCTCACCACTGCGAATCATTTCTTTTTGACCACGGCTGCCCATTAATAAAGAAACTGCATCGATAATAATAGATTTCCCAGCACCAGTTTCACCAATTAAGACAGTCATATTTTCTTGAAAGCGAACCTTCAATGCTTTTATAATGGCAAAATTTTTAATATCCAGTTCAACTAACATTTCTTTCTCCTAAAGATCGGCAACAGCCCGAGCAACCACTTCTTCCGGGGTCCCAGACCATAACAATTTTCCGCCATCTTTTTCTTCTTTTTGTAAATGTATTAAAAATTCAATATTACCTTTGCCACCTTTTATCGGTGAATAGTCAAGATTAAAAACATTAAATCCAATTGCTCTGGCTTTTTCAATTGTATGCTTAATGACAGCGCAATGAACAGCGTGGTCGTGGACTATTCCGTGCTTGCCGACATGCTGTGGACCTGCTTCAAACTGCGGTTTTATTAAACAAACTGCATCACAACCATCTTTTAAGATCTGAAACATCGGCGGCATAATCAAATCAAGCGAAATAAAAGAAACATCTGTCATCGCAAATTCGGGCTGTCCGTGAGTGAAATCACTTAGCTGACTATAACGAAAATTTTGTTTTTCCATCACAATTACACGAGGATCATCTCGCAGCTGCCATGCAAGTTGATTATAGCCAACATCCAGTGCGTAAACGAGTTTAGCCTTATTCTGTAAAGCCACATCTGTAAAACCGCCAGTAGAAGCACCAATATCAAGGCAGATTTTATCTGTTAAATCAATCTGAAAAGATTTTAGGGCTTTTGCAAGCTTAAAACCTCCGCGAGAGACATACTTCTTATCATTTTTTTTGATATAAAATATTTCATCAACCGGAAAATTGGTACCGCTCTTATCAATTCTCTGATGATTATGATCAGAGACTAATCCAGCCATGATAGCTCGCTGAGCCTGAGTTCGCGAATGAAATAATCCTTGCTGAACTAATAAAATATCCGCTCTCTTTTTTACCATTACAATACCTTTTTATATAAATCCAGAAATCCTGCTAAAACATGTGAGTCAATATTTTTTAAAGATTGCTGAGCTTCATTAATTAGAGCAGATAACTCTTCACGGCTTTGGGCAACTCCAAGTAAAGTTAGGGTATTATTCTTACCATTTTCGGAATCTTTATGCGTTTTCTTACCTGCTTCTTCACTAGTTTCGACCACATCAACTAAATCATCATAAATTTGATATGAACGACCAAAAGCATGAGCAAATTGGAGAAGCTGTTTTCTTTGGGACATATTTGCATGACCATAATCTGCTGCCATTTCAACACATGCTCTGAGTAAACAGCCCGTTTTTAACCATTCCATCTTATTTATAAATTCAGAATTATGAGCGACACTTTCATTATTTGTAGAGTCAATATCTAAATACTGACCGCCAACCATACCATTGGGACCCACTGCTTTAGTAATAATATTCACTAAATTTGCCGAGTTGCTTCCTTGAGCGATCCACTGAATTCCCATTGGTAATAGTGCATCCCCAGCAAGAATTGCTTCAGCTTCACCCCATTTTTTATGACTTGTTAATTTTCCTCTACGAAAATCATCATTATCCATCGCGGGTAAGTCATCATGAATTAATGAATATGTGTGAATTAATTCAATTCCACACGCGATTCTTATTTCGTTGTCACTAATTTTGGCTTTCAGTGCAGCCAAAGTTGCTAAAAATAGTAAGGGACGCAGCCTTTTACCACCAGCCATAACTGAATATGACATGATTTGACTTATTTTTTTATCTGTAACTTCACTTTCAAGATGTTCTCTTAAAAAGTTATCTATTACTGGAGTCCATGTTGCTTTGAATTCATTAAATGTCATTTTTACTCTTCTTTATTTTTCAGGTGCAGCAGCATCATTGGGGTCAAGCTTGCGTTCAGTACCATCACTCTCAATTAATTTTGCTACTGTTTCTTCAGCTTCAGTTAATTTTTTATTCAAATTGCGGCTTAATTTGACACCTGTTTGAAACTGCTCAAGAGCATCTTCTAGTGGGATATCACCGTTTTCCAAATTATTAACAATTGTCTGCAATTCTTTTAATTCTGCTTCAAAATTATTTTTCTTAGTGGCCATTTTTTTCTCTCCTAGTTGAACCAATTATTGCTGTCGCTTGTCCGTCTTTGAAATGCAGTCTGACTTCATCTTTTATTTTAACTTGAGCAATAGAACTAACAGTTTTATTTTGTTTATCAGTCACAAAAGCATAACCTCTGTCCAAAGTTTTGAGAGGACTGTAATCATTAAGTTGCTGCCCTGTCTGACTTAGGGCATTGCGTTTTACTTGTAAACATTGCTTGGTATTAGCAACTAATCTCTGATAATAAAAATCTGTTTGTTGCAATAACGCTGCAATTTTTTTACCAGGACTGACTGCAAGCAGTCTTTGCTTTTCCAACTGGTAACTTTGTCTTCTGCGTTCTAATTGACGCACCATATTATTATGTAAATTATCTCGCAAAAGGTCTAATGTTTGTGCCTGTTCATCATACAGTCGTGTAGGTTCTCGCATGATAACAGAATTATTAATACGATTTAAAGTATCACGCCGAATTCTGATTGTATTTTGCATACTAGAAACAAGACTATTCTGCATTTGACGAATATTAATTAATTCATCTGCCAAATTAGGAGTAGCGTATTCAGCAGCTGCCGTGGGAGTGGCAGCGCGCACATCCGCAACTAAATCACATAATGTGGTGTCCGTTTCATGACCTACTGAAGAAATAACCGGCATTTTCATGGCAAACACTTGTCGTACTACCCCTTCTTCATTAAAAGGCCATAAATCTTCAAGTGAACCACCGCCACGACCAATTATCATGACATCATATTTGTCTTTAAACTGAGCTATTTGCTTCATAGCAGATATTAATGAATCTGCAGCAGAATCTCCTTGGACTTGAGCGGGGAACAAATCAACTTCTGCATGTGGAAACCTCCTGTTAACCGTCACTAAAATATCATGGACCACGGCGCCAGAAGCACTGGTTACAACGGCAATATAATCAGGAAAACGAGGTAAGGGCTTTTTATATTTTTGGTCGAATAATCCTTCATTTGCTAGTTTTCTTTGCAACTGTTTCAGTTGTTCATATAAGGCTCCTAATCCCGCCGGTTCCATCGATTCTGCGTAAAACTGGTAAGAACCTTGTGGACCATAAACACTAACGTAACCAGTTACATAGACTTTCATTCCTTCTTCAGGCTTAAACTTTACTTTAGCAAAATATGAACGAAACATTACTACATTAATTTTAGATTTTTCATCTTTTAGTGAAAAATACTGGTGAGAATTACGGCGATAACGGAAATTAGACAATTCACCCTGAAGAAATACTTTATGTAAGTAAGGATCGTTTTTAAACTTTTGCGTTATATAGTAATTTAGGTCTGAAACTGTGAGATATTTATCACTTTCCATAATTTCTCCTTGTTAACTGGACAACCTGTTCCATAAGAGATTCAACTGTAAGAGGCCCAACTCCCCCTGGCACCGGGGTAATAAAGCTGCTCAAAGGAGCTACCTGAGCAAAATCGACATCACCGACAGTTTTTCCTTTAACACGACTGATACCCACATCTATGATAACTGCATCTTTTTTGACCATTTCAGCAGTGACTAAATTGGCTTGTCCAGTTGCTGTCACCAGAATATCAGCTCTTTTGGTATATTCTGCCAAATTCTTTGTTTTTAAATGTAAAATTGAAACTGTTGCATCCCTTTCAAGCATTAATGCAGCTAACGGTTTGCCTACAATACTACTTCTACCTATAATTACCGCATTTTTACCTTTCAAAGTAATGTGATAATAGTCTAGTAAAGCCAAAATGCCATGAGCTGTTGCAGGTTCAACAAAATGTTCCCCTTGCCATAAACGTCCTATGTTTGCAGGTGTCAGGCAATCAACATCTTTTTCAGGATCAATAGCTGCTAAAACTTCATTTAAATTAATCTGCTGTGGTACAGGTAATTGAATCATGATGCCATTGACGGCTTTTTCATTATTCAAGCGTTTAATTAATTTTAATAGTTCTTGCTGCGTTATCGCACTTGGTAATTGAAACAGTTTTTGCTCTATGCCTATTTGATTTGCTCTTCTTTTTTTAGTTTTGAGGTAAATTTTACTACTGGGATCATTACCAATATTAATTACGCAAAATAGTGGCTGCACCCCCAGTGATTTTAATTCGCAGACTTGCTTTTGCAATTTTTGAGCACGTATATCAGCCAAGCGCTTGCCGTCCAAAAGCTGCCCCATTATTGTCATTTCCTTTTCTAAAAAAATAGTCGGCCTAAAGCCGACTATAAGATATTTTAGACAAAGTTTGCCAACATACCATTAATAAATGGCTTATCTTTGGGATCAGCAAACTCATCACACAAGTTCAAAGCCTCATTTACTGCAGCTTTTGGCTCAATTTCTTTACTGTATTTTATTTCATACAGAGCAACTTCCAAGATGGCCAGCGAAATTTGGTTAATACGGTTAATCCGCCAGTTTTTCTTTAAAAAACCGGCTAATTCACCTTTTAACTCATCCCGCTTTTGAATTACTCCTTCAATTATTTCTTTAGAATAAGCAGGAAGTTCTTTCAAATCAAGCATTGCAACAGTTTTGGCTTCAACTTCACTAGCCGTATATTTAAGATCTTGATTTGCTAAATAAACGGCCTGCATTGCGACTCTACGACTTTCGTGTTGATTCATTTTTACCCTTTTCATCTATGTCAGAAAACAGTTGTGAAGTACCACTACCATCCTCTTCTTCCTCATCTGGGAATTCTAGACCGGTAACATGCACGTTAATTTCGCTAAGAGTTAAATCTGTCATCTGTAAAACCTGCTGTTTCAAAGACTTCTGCAAGTTCGTTGCTATTTGAGGCACATTTTTTCCTGCCTCAATGCTAACGTAAACATCGGCGGTTAAATTGTGTTCGTCATCAATGTTAACAGAGACGCCTTTGCCATGGTTTTCTCTACCTAAAACGCGATTGATTCCAGATTTGACGTTACCGTGCATTTCGGCAACTCCATCCACTTTTTCGGCAGCAATCCCCATAATAACTTCAAGAACACTAGGATCAATTTCAATTTCTTCACCGTTATTTTTATCATCTAAGACAATTTTTGAACTATCTGCCATTTTTTTACCTCGAAAAATTATTTATTTGCGCGAGATACGTATGTACCATCGACCGTATTAATTACTAAAACGTCTCCTTCATTGATGAAGAAAGGTACGTTAACAACAAGACCCGTTTCCATTGTTGCGGGCTTACCACCACCTGATGAGGTATCTCCCTTAATATTAGGCTCTGTTTTGGTAACCGTCAATTCAACAGTGTTCGGTAATTGAATTCCTAATGTTTTACCATCATGCATAATTACACTGACGTTCATATTTTCCTTTAAGAATTTAGCTTCGTCTGTTACTTGTTCATTAGGAATTGCCAGCTGATCGTAGGTTGTTGTATCCATAAAAACGTAACTTGAGCCATCATTATACAAGTACTGCATAGCCTTGGTCTCTATTTCTGCAGTTTCAACTTTAGCGGTTGAGCGGAAAGTGTATTCCTGCACTGCACCTGTGTTCAAACTCTTTAACTTTGACCGAACAAAAGCGCTACCTTTACCAGGCTTAACGTGCTGAAATTCAACAATTCGCCATAAGTCATTATTATACTTAATAGTTAAACCATTCTTAAACTCATTAACTGAAATCATTGTCATATTGAGTACCTCATCTCCATAATATTATCTTACCAATTAGTAAGCGATTTTACTATAATTATTATTTATCTTTTACAAAGAAATTAAGTCGTCTTTAGGTAAAGTTGATAGTGTTTCAGGACAGTTATCGTTGATTAAGATGTCATCTTCGATCCTGACACCACCCTTATTTGGCAAATAAATTCCTGGTTCAACTGTATGAACCATGTTATTAATTAGTTCTTGTTTACCAAAAGGCAGAGCCGGCTGACAAAGTTCATGTATCTCAAGTCCTATACCATGACCTATTCCGTGGCCAAAATATTGGCCATATCCTTGTTCAGTAATATAGCTTCTGGCTGCTCGATCAACATCAGAACCGTGGTTGCCGGCAACTGCAGCTTCAATGCCCCGTCTTTGCGCTTCGTGGACGATTTTATAAATTTTATGCATTTCCTGATCAACTTTGCCAACCGCAACAGTCCTGGTAATGTCAGCCGCATAACCGTGGTAAAATGCACCAAAATCGATTACAACCATGTCGCCATTTTCAATCATTTTATCACTGGCAACACCATGAGCCCAAGCAGAACGTACACCTGAAGCAATAATGGTATCAAAACTCGGTCCATCACCGCCATTGACTTTAAAATAGTAATCTAATTTAGCCCCTATTTTCCGTTCGACAGCCCCTGGTTTGATTAAAGGCAAAATTTCATTGAAACTATCCATCGAAATGTTAATGGCTGTACGTAATGTTTCTAATTCAAGGGAGTCTTTGACGTTGCGGACTTGTTCTACTAACTCTTCACAAATCTCAAAATCAACCTGCGGGTTTAGTTTTTGCAATTTCGTGAATTCAACCGCCGAAACAAATTCTCCTTCGATTAAAACTTTTTGCAAGTTAGCTTTTTGCAATTGATTAGTAATTTCAACGTCTTGATCTTTCGTTTTCATTACTACGTCAATTTCGCCCGGAGCTTCAGCTTTAATCTGGTCATTAAAGCGTGAGTCCGACAGTAATATCCGCTCCCCTTCAGCAGTTAAAATTAATTGTGCTTCTTCACCAGTAAAATTGGTAAGATAACGGTAATTAGCTTGATTAAAAATCAGCAAGCCATCGGCATCACGCTCTTTAATTAGTTCGGTTACTTTCTGTATGCGCCTGTTGATTAATGTTAATAAATCATTTTGTTCAGTCATGCTTGTATTCTCCTGTGTATCAAACTTTTACCTCAATTTTAACCCTAAAGGGATATACAATACCATCACATCATTACTTTTTTAAATAAAACAGAAAAAAGACGAGAAGCATATGCTTTTCGTCTTTTGGTTTAAGAACTAAATTACTTAGCTTCTTCTTCAACCGGAATAACAGAAACTTGTTTTCTGTACTTGTCTTTCCGCTCAAATTTAACTACACCATTTACCAAAGCAAACAGAGTGTCATCTCCACCTTGGCCAACATTTTTACCAGGGTGAATCTTTGTTCCACGTTGACGATAAATGATTGAGCCAGCGTGAATAGTTTGGCCATCAGCAGCCTTAGCGCCTAAACGACGACCTGCTGAATTACGTCCGTTGGCAGTAGAACCTCCACCCTTGTGGTGGGCAAATAATTTAAGATTTAAAATATTCATTATTATTTCACCTCTAGTTTAATTCAATTTTCTCAACTGTAACCTTAGTATAAGGTTGACGGTGACCATATTTTGAATGTGAGTGCTTCTTAGGCTTGTACTTGAAAGTAACTACTTTCTTTTCCTTACCTTGCTTTTCAACCTTAGCAACAACTTTAGCACCTTTAACTAACGGTGTACCAACTTTAACGTCCTTGCCGTCTGAAGTAAGAACTACTTCATCAAAAGTAACTTCTTTACCTTCTGCAGCATCAAGCTTTTCAACAAAAACACTATCGCCTTCAGCAACTTTATATTGCTTTCCACCGGTTTTAATAATTGCGTACATTTACTACCCTCCAAAAATTACTTAGACTCGCCAATTGAGGTGCTCTAGCCAAGACTTATGACCTCAAAATGTGCGGTTGCAGATGTGGAGGAACCCACAAATACAACTACTACATCATACTACTATCAGGTTCAATTAGCAATAAAAAATGTCTTCTTTATCTGCTAAATAAGGTTTAAATTTGCCATTTACCACCATGCACTTTGGCAATGTTTTCAGTGACGATAAATGCTTCACTATCAATTTTACGAGCTTTAGCAACTAGCTGACCATATTCGTTAGTATCAACAACAATCACCAGCTGTTGCTTATCCTGATCACTATAACCACCTACGACATTGTAAACGGTCAAGCCATCATAATCCTGCTGCAACATTTGACGAATTTCTTCCAACTTATTGTTACTCATAATGCGCACCTGATATTTTTTATCAAACCCAGTTTCTGTATAACGCATAGTCATTGTAGTAATTACCTGAGAAAAAGCTGCCAGCAGAAAGGCTTCAGTGCCATCAACAAAGATATTCAGAAAAATGACGGACATATCGATAACCATCAATGACAGCGCGGGATCAATATAAAAATACTTTTTTATAATCAAAGGTGGGATCGTAGTCCCACCGGACGAAGCGTTAATGCGATATAGCATTGAAACACCAACACCCATTAAGACCCCGCCATAGATAACTGCAAGCATATTATTAGAAGTCAGTTTAAAACTAGGTGTAATTGCCATTAACACAGGTACTAAAAGGCTGCCTAAAGCCACCTTTTTTAAAGTTTCTTTACCTAAAAAAACGGCAGCTAAAATAAGCATCAGAGCATTGACCACAAATACTGAAAAAGAGCGGTTAATTCCCCAAACAGCATCAATCAATATTGAAATTCCTGTAGAACCACCTGCAGCAACATTAATTGGAGCGTAAAAGAAATTTATTGATATTGTAATTATTTCCAAACCGGCTAAGAAAAAAAGCCAATATTGCCAAGTATGCTTTTGCGTTTTTGTTTTCATCTCATCTTCCTTCCATAAAATTGTTATTTAATATTGTACAGGAAAAATGCCAAATTATGCAAGAAATATGGGCTTTCCTATTTAACCTGCAGTAAAATTGCATGAGCCAAAAACACAAAGCTGACCTTTATTTCTTAAATTATTAAGAAATTATAAAGAAAATTATTGCGACTATCAGTCGGCAACCTGATAATTGATTGTTTGATTACCTTCATACGCTGGCAAACCCTTTTCTGCACGGTATAATGCCCGCTCAAACGCTTGATAGCCTTTACTTGAACTAACTGCAAATTTGATGTGATACTTACTGGCAAATTCACTGATATTCCAGGTACTGTCATGAGCCGCAAATGCCGTTACCAAGATCACTATATCCAGATCCTTGATCTGATTTTCCATGATTTTTTTCTTACCTTGGAAAGCATCAATGGGGATAGGTATGCCATTATACCTTTTGACTATCCCTTCCAGCATGGCTTCATTCTGGTTATTGCCAATAGCAATGCCTACTCGTTGATAATGTAAATCCAATGCCAGCTTAGCTAAATTCTCATCTTTTTCTGCAGTAGTACTTTTTTTCTTTTTAGCGCTATTAGGCTTCTGCGGTTGCTCAAGCTCATAAATCCAGCGAATTTGAATTGCTTCTTCCGGATTTTTTTTCAAACGAACATCGCCATCATACCAAGCTAAGTCAACAATTGATCCATCAATTAATCTTATGTTTTCATCCCAATACTTACTGGAATCAACAGGAAGAAGAACCGCCTTACCATTAACACGTAATTTCTTTCCTTGAGCATTGCGGGTAATAGCTAAATGGCCTGCACGTCCTTGCACTACCGCATATTTAAATGTTGAGATTGAATCAACTTCCATAGACGGCAATTCACGAAAGCCAACAACGCGTAAAATAGTTGCTTCATAATGTGAATTTTTATCTTCTGGAACGGCCTCTACTATATCACCACTTTTTAAGTTTAAAGAATGAATTTGAGACTCTTTCAACGTGTACACTCTTCTGTTGCTGTCGTTAACTAAATCACAGCCTGATAGCAATCGAATTACTGTATAGCGTTTGCCCTTTCGATAATCTCTCTTAGTCTTTTGGGGAACTTCAAGGGCTTTTTCAAAAACTTTTTTATCAATCATATCCTTAGGCGTTTGCAGCAGATTAATTGCTTGCTTTAGGTTGACCAAATTTTGGCGATATTTTTTATTAATATTTGGAGCAAGCTTTAGTTTTTGAATTGCCGAAAGTGCTGTGTTCTTACTGGCAATATCTCCAGGATTTTTAATTAACTGGGCTAAGCTGGTTAATAGTAAATTAAGTTGCTGTAAATCAACTTCGATATTATTTTTAGCTGTTACTTTTGCAGTCTGCTCATCAGTCATGCCCAAAATTAATTTAATTGCTGCTATCCCATTCTTTAAGCTCTTATCATCTCCCGCCGTCTGATTAAGAATTCTTTTTAAATTGTTGCGATAATCGAACATCATTTTACCTATCTTTTTAGAAATTTACTTAATTATAGCAAAGACAAAAGCCAAACTTCAGGCCAGGTTTTAAGTCAAATAACCAAACTAGAAGGCTCCTCCACCCGAACCTCCGCCAAAGCCGCCGGATGAACCACTGGAGAAACTGCTAGAACCAGAAGATATACCGTCACTAAAACAAGAATCAAAGTTGGCAGAAAAACTGTCTTTGCCCGTGTTTGAAATAAAACCATAATAGAAATAATTACTATCTTGAATCTCTTCTTCACTGAATTCGATTTTCATTTCCTTCATGACTTTATCTGCTAAACCGAAAGCAACGGCATAAGGCATAATATCTTCCCAGAGTATGAGATCACCGACATCTTTCATTTTAAACTTACCGATATCTCTCAACATTTTCTTGAAACCACGTATTTTTTCAGTTTCATTTTTGCCTTTTTCAGAGTATATTCCAATCTTTTTATTACTATAAACTAAAGCAAGAAGACTCAATAGCAGAATTAAAGCTTCACCAAAAACTATTATCAAAAGATATTTTAAAGAACTTGTTAATGCAATTACCGCAGATGCAAAGCTCACTGCCATCGTCAAAATAATAATACCAATAACTTTAGCTCGACTATTGGTCAACGTATCAGGTAAATATATTTGTTTTTCTTTACTGTCAAAATAATTAGTTGCCCAGGTATCAAAAGAGTTTCCAATCTTTTTACCATGGTACTTTTTCAATTCTTGTGTCGTGAATTGGTTACCATCACCAATATTATTGAATAGGGTTTTGATTAAAATATCATTATCAAGAATGCTTCTGTCTAGCAATGTTATTTGGTAATAAGTTTTACGATGAACCTTAAAATCTGCGATCTTGATCTTTTTCTTAGCTGCTAAGCTAATTAAGTATGCCGTAAAGGCCTTATTATCCGGCTTTTTAGCAGTATCCAAAATTTGCGCCAACACTGGATCTACATCAGGTATTTCATAATTATGAGCCAATTCGCGACTCTTGCGCGGCTTAAAACCAGCTGCTTTTGTTCTGAAGCCTTTAATAATTCCCAGTAGTCCGACAATCAAACCTAATGCTATTAGCCAAATACTTCTTCTTTCTTTTTTCTGCCTATTTCTAATAGTTGCTTGAGCTAATTTTTTCTCTTGCTCTATAACTGCTTTTCGGTGATTCTTATTTTTAACATTTTTATTTTTGGCTGTGATACTTAAGGGGAAAATAGTATGAACTTCGATACCGGTGTCGCCAGCAAGATTCTCAGCTATCATAACAATTTTTCCTTTTTTCGGATTAACTTTAAGGTAGCCATCAAGTGGTCCGTGGGCCCAGGCTTTCAGTCCTCTAACTGGTCCAGGGAAAATAACGCTGGCCTTGACATAGTCTAAGTCAGTGTCCCAACCATTACCAATAATCTTAAAATTAAGTTCAGCAATGTCGCGATAATTAGTAATGGCGTTGGTTATGCGATAAAAATACGTCACAGTAAAATGGCTGTGATTTTTTATAGGATAAAACACTTTAAAGCGATATCCGCGCTTCATTTTTTTAAGAACATAGTTATTAACTGTTTGTATCTTTTGATTTTCATTTTTTACCTGTACTTTTACGTCTTCAATTTTTTGATTTGAATTTAAAGCTTGCCGGTAATAAACGCCATGTGCTCGACTATTGAATTGGTAGGTAATTGCCCTTTTCATCGACAAAGAACCATCAGGATTAACTTTAGCGCTTGTGATATTTTTAGCAATATCATAATCAACATCGGCTTTTACTTTTTGTACAGGGCTGAAACTAACTAGAAGCATGCTTAAGAGACAGATAAATTTTAGTAATTTATGTTTCATAATTTTTCCAATCATTTAAAATAATTATTTTAATTATACCGATTACAAACTACAATTAACATATTAATCTTACAATCTCTTCTTTGCTAACATCAACCTTGCTTTAAAATTATTTAAACAAAATCGCAATTTCTGGTTGCAATTACAAAAATTTTTCTCTATAATAGTTAATGTTCTTGCGCAGGAATACGCAAAACTGACGGTCTGGTAGCTCAGCTGGATAGAGCAACGGTCTTCTAAACCGTGGGTCGTGGGTTCGAATCTCACCCGGATCATTTTGTTATAAGTAGTTAACACTTGTTTGAACTCTTACAGAAAAGAACTATAACTGAATTGTTATAGTTCTTTTTGTTTGCTAGTTCTTCTTAATTTTTGAAATCAACACTCTTTGTCTCTTCGGATTCAAGCGGTAATAACCTGAAAAGATACCTAAAAATGTTAAAACTATGGTTCCGCCAACTAGCAGCAATATACTGTCTTCATGAAGTTCTCCGATAAATTCATATAAAGAAGATACCATCTTTAACCAGCCACCAAGAGAAACAAAATACCAGGCAGTTGCTTTGTCAATAAAACTCATAGCTGTCCGTAAATCCGATTCATTTTTGATAATACTGCCTAGAATTTTGACTGCTCGTCTCTTTTCTAGGTATATTTTGACAATCGGTATAATCCAGTAAAGAGGAGAAATTTTAGGCTGTGCTTTGCTTGACTGATTAAATTCTTTTAAAAACCATTCATAGTCATAAAGCTCCATTAATCCCTGATATAGAGGAAAAGCGAATAGCAACCAGTCACCCAAAAAACTGATACAGTTAATAAACAGTGTGATAATAAACACTTCTTTCTTTTACAATAGAATAAATTTATATTTTACTTGAGAATATTCTAGTCGTTACTAAAGAGTTATTCAAAGCATTTATTTTTAATTTTTTAGTTTTCTAGCTCTAGTAATATTAAAAATATAATATCAAGTTGATTTAGTATTTTAATATAAACTTACTTGTATTACTTAAGCAGGATAATTTTAAATTGCTTAATTAATTGCTGTATCAACTTTTTAAAATTAAATTAAATTAGGACTTGCTTTTTATTTATTATTAAGTTATGATATTGCTTAAATATTTATGAGAGGTAAAGATTATGACGGCAATTAAAAAAATTAATCAACCGCAAGTTAAATATTATTTCTGGTACTTCAGCTATTTGATCTGAGTGCCTAGTTTGTCATTGTCTTAGACACACAGTTCAATCTTCATGACAATTGTGTGTTCAAAGACTTAAGTACTTTCTTCTCTGAAGACTCACACAGTTGTCGTCATCTGTGTGAGTTTTTATTTAGGAGAGTAAAATGAATACTTTGAAAAAGATTACGCTAGATACTCTAAACGGCTTATCAACTGGTATAGTTGTAGCCTTAATTCCGGGAGCCCTAATTAACCAGCTGGTAAAAGCTCTTTTACCCAGTATGCCACAACTAAGTTTTATCTTAGCCTTAACTACCTTTGCTTCAGCGTTGTTACCAGCAATTAGTGCAGTATGCGTCGGCATGACTGGTAAATTGACACCTATTCAAACTTCATCCATCGCTTTAGCGGCAACAGCTGGCGCTGGTAATTTCATGATGAATAATGGTAAAGTCACTGTAACAGGCAGTGGTGATGTTATTAATACCGCGATTACGATTATGATTGCTTACGGACTAGTATTGTTTTTTGGTAAAAAATTAAAGGCATACACGATTTTACTGGTTCCCCTTTTAGTTTTACTAATAGCAGGTGGAATCGGCTGTCTGACGCGTATACCTGTTGGTCAACTCACCAGTTTAATCGGTTTAGGAGTCCAAAAACTCACAGACTTGCAGCCAATTATTATGGGCATGCTGATGGGAATAGTATTCGGTCTGCTTATTGTTTCTCCGATTTCTTCAGTCGGTATCGCCACAGCAATCAGCATTTCCGGCATTGCTTCTGGCTCTGCTAATCTCGGTATCACTGCCGTTTCCTTTGCATTAGCAGTTTTTGGATGGAAATCCAATAATTTCGGGACATCAATTGCTCACTTCTTGGGTTCTCCTAAAATGCAAATGGCTAATTTAATGACTAATCCGAAATTACTTATTCCACTTTTAATTAATGCTGGTATCATGGGTGGTTTAGGAGCAGTCTTTCAAATTCAGGGAACACCAATGAGTGCGGGCTTTGGTTTTTCTGGTTTAATCGGTCCCATAGCGGCAATGGCTAATCGGTCCGCAAATTTGTTCAATATTCTTTTAATCGCGATTCTTTTCTTCTTTTTGCCAATTGCATTGGGCATATTGATGAACTACCTCTTTAATAGCAAAGTACATCTTTTTACAAGTAAAGACTTTGAACTAGATTTCAATTAATTTCAAAACAAACAAAAACTGATAGTTATCAATCATGATCGGTAACTATCAGTTTTTTAGTTTTAATTTACTTATCGCGCTTATAAACCAGCTTGCCATCAGAAAATGTTAGGTTAACTTTAGCAAAGCGAATTTCTTGCGGATCAATGTCAAATAAATTTCTATCTAATACGATAACATCAGCCAATTTGCCGGGCTCCAAAGTTCCCAGTTCATTTTCAAAAGATTCAGCATAGGCCGACCACTTGGTATGAGCCTGCAAAGCTTCAGTCAGAGTAATTGCATGTTCTGGGAAATAACCTCCATCTGGTTTACCTTCATTTGGTTCACAACGCGTTACAGCCGCATAAATTGTCCAAATTGGATTTACAGAGTATACAGCGGGAAAGTCTGAACCAAAAGCCAAATGGCTTCCCGCATCAAGTATTTCACGGTATGGCCAAGTGTGTGACAACCTCTCTTTACCAATACATGGCAAATATCCTCCACTCATATAGTCTCCAATGCAATGTTGCGGTTGAACTGCACACATTACATTTAAACTCTTCAGTCTGTCAATGTCGTCTTGTCTAATCATATCAATATGTTCTAAGGAATTGTGCAAAGTTAACTTGCCAGTTTTACTTTTAGCATATTCATATGCATTTAGGGCCATCGTACTTGCCTGATCACCAATAGTATGTATTTTGACAGGGAACCCTTCTTTTTGCGCTGCTAGAACATATTTGTTGAGCTCATCCTGAGTTAAAGACGTATCACCAAATTTTCCAGGATCATTATCATATTCTTTGCTCAAAAAGGCAGTATGAGCTTCAACTACACCGTCAAGAACTTGTTTTAATCCTGCAACCCTATGCTTATTAGTATGATACTTTATCTTCAGTTCTTTCGCACCAGCAATATCTGTCAAGGATGGAAATGATGTAATTCTGGTAGTTAATTCTCCAGATTGCTCTAATTCATCAAATATTTCCGGGATATTGTCATTTGTTAGTCCTGAAGGATAGACATCAGCGACTGAGGTAATACCTAATTCACGAAAATGCTTCAGACATTTCAGCAAAGATTGTTTTAGTGTCGGCACATTTAAAACTTCGTCCATCATGGCCTTTGTTGCTGGTGGTTCGTATAGAATACCATTTAGTTCGCCCTGTTCGTCATGACCATAAATTCCACCTTGAGGATTAGGCGTATCTTTTTTAATGCCAATCTTGTCCAAGGCTATGGAATTGCACCAAACTGAGTGAAGATCAAATGAATTTAAACATACTGGACGGTCTAAATTTAAAGCATCTAGTGATTCTTTTGAGGGAGTATGAGGATTATCCCAAACTTCTGCATACCAACCTGTACCATATATCCAAGGATTATCAGGATGCGAATCAGCAAATGATTTAACCATTTGTACACATTCTTCCTCACTCTTACAATTCATCATTTGAATGCAAAAGTCCGGATCATTTTGAACAGAACCTAGCGAAATGTGCATATGAGAATCGTTAAAGCCGGGCATAATCAAATGATCACCACAATTAATCACGGTGGTTTTTTCATCAATATAACCAGTCATTCTATCTAACGGCACGATCTTCAAGATGCGATTTCCCTTGATTAAAACGCAACCAGATATTGGCTTATCACCAGCACCAGTAAAAATAGCTGATCCTTTTAAAACGAAATCTGCTTTTTCCATTTTTTCTTGCCTTTCTATTTATTTTTTGCTTTACTACCAACTTCAGGCAACGCCAATATACATAGTATCGATAATCCAAAAATTAATGACTCAATCCCCAGATTCTTAGCGTAGTCGTTTCCAGCAATCTTGGACACAATAATTGGAATAAAATATGATATCAGCATTGAAACTGTACCAACTATTCCGCCAGCACTACCAGAATATTTCTCTCCTATTTCTGGAAATTGTATTGGCATAGCTTGAACTATTGGTCCACTAATTGCAGTAAAGAAACCATTAATTACTAACATGGCCCATAAAAAGAAACCAGCTGGTGTATACCAGGTAAAGTACATTACGATCGCACCAATTAATGTCGTTACGGTCAAAAACATCTTGTAACGACCAAGCTTGTTGCACCAAGCTGGACCAATTAAAGAGCCAAAGAAACTACCGACAGTAACTACAGAAGACATAATTCCGGCTGTTGAATTATTAATATGTTGACCTAAATTAAGCGCCTGCGGTAAAAAACCAGCATAAGCAGTTGTTGAGGCGATTCCTAAGCCAGCACAAATTGAGACAATCCAGGTATTTTTACTTTTAATAGCAACTTTTAAATATTTCATTGTCGGTTCTGCTGGCGGCAATGATTCGCCTTTAGGAGTATCACGAACAAAAACTATCCAGCAAATAGTTAAAACTAATAATGAAATAGATGAAAACATATAAGCGGCATTAACAGACGGAAACCATGAACTAGTGATTTGAGCCAAAGTTATTCCCAAACATGAAGCTGCGTAGAATACACCCATGGCAGCATCTGTATCCTGCTTAAACCAGGTACCCAAAACTTTAATTAAGTTGGCATTTAAAAGTGAAATAAAAATACCGCATAATAAGAGCATTATCATCATCATGGCAAAATTAGATGCAATAAACCGGCCAAATGCACCTATGATGGATAAAATGCAACCCACAGATATTACCTTTTTAGAGCCAAATTTATCTCCTAAAGAACCAGCCGGAATACTGAGCACAACGGCTACGAGCATTGGGGCCATTAAGAGAGCCGAAAACTCAGCAGTCGTAATATGCAATTGAGGCATAATAATCGTGGCCAACGCTGAAACCTGAAACTGAATATAATTAGCAATAAAACACAACAAACTAACAATCGTTAGAATCACCCAGCGATAAGCAGGCAATTTTTGTTTCTCCATAACTTTTTCTCCTTTTCTGTTTGATCCATTTATGGATTAAATTCATAGATCAAATTAAGCAAAAAAGAGTAATGATGCAATCAACTTTCGTTGTATTTTAAGCATAAAATGTGCTGCAACTAAGCAATTTTAAAAACTAAACTTTAGTAGTAGATGCCAAAACTCTAAAAAACGGTGCTATAAAATATTGGCAAAACTGAAAAAAGACTGAAAAATCACTCACCAGTGACATGATTTTCCAGTCTCTATGCTTGAACTTGAGATTTACCCAATTAGTTTTAGCTTATTTTTCTTTATATTCCATAAAAACATGCATTAGCTGACTGCGGCGATCAACAGCTAATTTTTTATAAATGCTGTATATATGTGTTTTCACAGTTCCTACAGAAATATACAATTCATCAGCTATTTCCTGATTCTTCTTTCCCTTTAAAACTAGTCTTAATATTTCTGATTCTCTTTTTGTCATATTGTAATAATTACAGAATTCAACAACTTGACTTTCTTCGCTGGCATTTTCCTTTTCGTGAAGCATAGATTGATATTGATTCATTTTTTGCTGCACTAAAATTTCTAAGTTATTTTTATTTGCTTCTTCCTCTTCCCTTTTAGCAAACCAAATAATTAATAAAGACAGGATAATTGAAAAAAGATCTTCATTAAAACCGATAACTCTCATATAACTGGTTAAAATGACAAAACTATTTTGATTTAAATCGTTCAAAAATAAAAATAAGATTCCTTCTAAGCATGACAACGTCATAAAAATAGCAGTTAATATTACAGCACGATCGTAATATTTTTTCTTGCTATTTTTTCCTTTAGAATCTGATTTAAAAGTGTTACAAAAATAAATTATGCAAAGAAATAAAATACTAGCATCCTGGGTACTCCTTTGGAGTACTCCCGCATTTTGTTCACTATAAGAATTTAACACAAAAGCGACATTTAACAAGGACACAGCAAAAATAGGTATATAGTATAAAATTTGGGGTTTCTTATTTATCATGCTGGACATCAATTTAACATAACAAATTCCCCCTATTATAAATGCTAAAATTCTAATTAAATAAAAGGCTTTGGTATCAATCTGGTAATTACTATTAGTGACTTTTAGCAGATCTGATGAAAAAGCTATCGTACTGTCAATTATTAACGTTACATAAAGCAGGCCCACATAGTAAAAAATACTATTATTAGTGGTTTTATAAGCATATTCTGAAACATTTATTACCCATAAATAAAGAACTAAAAAGGCAATATTATAAATATAAACAAATATTTCTTGCAAAATTGCAACTCCCAAATTTTATTTCAAAACTATACACTGAGTTTAACATAATACATCCTAAATTATAAAAATGTTTTTATTATTGTATTTTTGCTTGCCATCATTGCTATAATTTAAGCAAAGGAGAGCATGAAAATGATAAAATTTTACGGTTATAAGCGCTGCTCAACTTCAAGAGCAGCTCAAAAATGGTTAACAGAGCACAATGTTAAATTTGACTTTCAGGATTTGGTAGAGCAACCACCCGAGAAAGCTGACTTAATTAATTGGCTTACCCAACATCATGATCGCGGGTTAAAGTATTTTTTCAACACGCACGGACAAGACTACCGCAAACTGCATCTCAAAGATCAGGTAGCTGATATGTCAATTGCCGCCGCAGCAGATATGATGTCCAAAAATGGTAAATTGATTAAACGACCATTGGTGGTTGAAGGTGAAAAACTGACCTGCGGTTTTAATGAAAAGACCTACCAAGAAGTTTGGCTATGATTTACATTAGAGGAAGAAGATTTTTTAAAACCTTCTTTCTTTTTTATTTTAATAACTGGCTTTCTAATGATCTTAATAACAGGTAAAATAATACAAAAAGGAGAATTTTATGAAATACAATCAATACGCTTATGTCAAAACTGATTACCAAACAGAAGTTAAAGAATTGCAACAAATTAAATTTTTACCAGCCGATTATGGAAAGCTTACTTTTGCAGAACTTTTAGCTGAACTGACAGCAAATGCAGTGGCAGTAGTCGATCCCAAAGATGCGGGTGCACGAAAGGCAAAATTAGCCGAGTTTGCTGTATCAGAAACACAAACACTCAAGCAATTTTTAGACGGCAATCCGGTAAAAATACTGTCTCCCCAATTCTATAACGTGGCCTTGCAACTTTTAGGGTACCACGTTGGGTACGATTATCAACTGGTAGATCCTCTAAAATTCATGAAAAAGCAGGCGCTGCCCTATATTGCAGATATTAATGATCAGCAAGCACTCATCCGCGCCTTTTATCGTTTACTAAATACTCGTGCTAAAAACGGACAGCTTTTAATTGATGTGATGGCGGGTGAAGGCTATTTTTATAACCGCAAAAGCCAATTTACCAAAAATAAGTTTCTCTATTTTAATGGCAAAAGTATGCCAGTTTTTGATACCAGCAAAATAATCAGAGAAGTAGTTTACGTTGAAAGTGACCTTGACACTGATGGCGACGGCAAGAGCGATCTCTTGCAAACAACCATTTTTCGACCAATTGAAAGTGAAAATATGCCTGTACCAGCATTATACACAGCTAGTCCCTATTTTGGCGGTATGATTGATAATGAAAAGCGTAACCACAACGTTGACGAAAATTTGTGTGATGCAACAGAATGGGAAAATCCGCAATATCAAGCTGCTCCAATTGTTAAAGCTCAAAAGCCAAACAATGATACTGTGTCTTATAAGTCAGTCGAACAAGCCGTTGGCAAATCTTCCTACGGTTTAAACGAATACATGTTAGCTCGCGGCTTCGCCAGCGTCTTTGCTGGAGCGATTGGTACCCGCGGCAGTGATGGCCTCAGAATTACCGGCGCACCAGAAGAAACCGAAAGTGCAAAAGAAATAATTGAATGGTTACATGGGGACAGAATTGCTTACACTGATAGATCCAGACAACATGAAACCAAAGCTACCTGGTGCAACAAAAAGATTGGGATGACCGGACGGTCTTATTTAGGAACCTTGCAAATAGCAATCGCAACTACCGGTGTTGCCGGTTTAAAAACGGTTATTTCTGAAGCTGCCATTTCTTCTTGGTATGATTATTATCGTGAGCATGGATTAGTAATAGCGCCAGAAGAATGTCAAGGAGAAGACCTAGACATGCTGGCAGAAACTTGTCAGTCCAACTTATGGGATGCAGGAGACTACTTAAAGATCAAACCTAAATTTGACGCAATGCAAAAGATTTTATTAGACAAAGCTGATCGTAAAACCGGCCAGTATTCTGATTTCTGGGAAAAACGCAATTATCGTCATCATACCAATAATATTAAGTGTTCCTGGATTAGTGTCCACGGTCTCAATGATTGGAATGTCAAGCCGAAAAATGTTTACAAAATTTGGCAAAAAGTCAAAAATCTTCCTGTAGAACATCATCTTTTCTTGCATCAAGGTCCCCACTATAACATGAACAATTTAGTTTCAATTGATTTTACCGACCTGATGAATTTGTGGCTGGTTCATGAACTATTAGGTCTTGAAAACAACGCATATCAGCAATGGCCAACTGTCTTAGTTCAGGACAATCTAAAAGCAGATAAGTGGCATGAAGAAGAGGATTGGAGCAATGATAGCGGAAAAGAAACAGTTTATTTCCCAGCTGATGACAATGAATTAGCAAAGGACACAAGTAGCGAAAAGAAAGTTTCCTTCACAGATGTAGGCGGAACCGAATTTAAAAAAGCCAAAATTTCTGAAAATGACTGGCAATACCAGTTTATTTGTGGCAACAAGAAATGGGCTCAAGCAAGTTTGCGCTTCACGACCGATGAATTTATTCATCCAGTAACAATAGTTGGACGACCAGAAATAAGAATGCGGGTAGCATCCAGTCTTAACAGAGGTCAAATTTCTGTAGCTTTAGTTGAAATAGGCGATCGTAAACGGCTGACAGCTACTCCTAGAATCCTAATGCCAGGTGGCCAAGAATTAGGCTTTCATTTTCAATTAGATTCCTTGCAAGAATTTATGCCGGATAAGCTGACTCATGCTAAATTAATTACCAAATCTCATATGAATCTGCAAAATTATGCGGATATGAAAAGGCCAAGTAGTATTAAAGCCGGTGAATTTTATGACTTACAATTTAAGCTGCAGCCAACCTACTACACAATGCCTGTTGGCAGCAAACTTTGCTTAATTATTTATTCAACCGATCAGGGAATGACCAAGAGACCCCTTGAAAATACGACTTATACAATAGATCTGTCTGAAACAGCTATTAAATTTAGTATTAAATAAAATTTATCTGCACGCACCTTTTTAAGTACAAAAAGAGCAACTGTTGTTTACGCGGTTGCTCTTTTGCTTATTAAATTTTATTTTATGCTTATTGTAGAAAACGAGCGGTTTTCTAAGGCAGTTAGAAGTGCACGGGCAGTGTCCAAGCTAGTAATTAAAGGAATATTTTGCTGGATGGCCGCTTGACGAATAATAAAGCCGTCAGAAGTTTTCGCCAAGTCATGTCCCATAGTGTTTATTACCAAATCAATTTTCCCATTTTTAAACTCATTTAAAATATTAGTCTCACTGTGCTGATGAATCTTATCAACCAGTGTAATGTGTAATTGGTTTTGCTTTAAAAAGCTTGCTGTACCACTGGTAGCAAAAATACGATAACCAATTTGAGCAAATCTTTGAGCAATAGGTAATATTTCCTGCTTATCCCGATCTTCAATGGTTAACAAAATGTTGCCACTGTCTGGTATTTGCATGTTGGCTCCTGAAAAAGCCTTATAAAGTGCTTTTGGAAAACTCAAGTCGCTGCCCATGACTTCGCCAGTTGATTTCATTTCCGGCCCCAAGTAGCTATCAACATCTGAAAGTTTACTAAACGAGAAGACTGGTGCTTTAACACTAATCATTTTTGTTTCTGGTGCCAGACCATCTTTATAGCCTTGCTCCTTTAGACTTTCACCCATAATGACCCGAGTAGCAACCTGAGCCATTTCAATACTGGTAATTTTACTTAAAAACGGGACCGTACGACTGGCACGAGGATTAACTTCAATAATATAGATTTCTCCCCCGCGCTCAATTAACTGCAAATTCATTATTCCACGGCAATTAAGCTTTAAAGCCAGTTTTTTGGTAATGTCAGCGATTTTTTGCTTAATGGCAGGAGAAAATGTTTGAGCCGGGTAGACGGCCATAGAATCTCCAGAGTGAACCCCAGCATGTTCAATATGCTCCATTATTCCAGGAATAAGTACTTCTTCTCCGTCACAAATAGCATCAACATCACACTCGCGACCATCGAGGTAGTCATCTACCAAAATTGGATGACTACTGGCAATGTCAACATGGTTGTGCAAGTAGTCTTCAAGTTCAGGTTGATTGTAAACAATTTCCATTGCCTTTCCACCTAATACATAACTTGGTCTGACTAAAACCGGATAGCCCAGCTTCTCAGCTGCTTTAATTACACCATCATGTGTAGTTGTGGTAATTCCTTGCGGCTGCTTCAAACCTAGTTCTTTTACTACTTGATCAAATAATTCTCGATCTTCTGCTCGATTAAGATCCTCTACGCTAGTACCTAAAATCTTGATACCATGTTTTTCCAGACCAGCGGCCAAATTGATTGAAGTTTGTCCACCAAACTGAATAATTACACCTTCTGGTTGTTCTAAATCACAAACATTTAACACATCTTCTAAAGTTAAAGGTTCAAAGTACAATTTATCAGAAACGGAAAAATCAGTTGAAACAGTTTCTGGATTTGAATTAATGACAATGGCTTCATAACCCATCTTTTGCAGGGCTTTAACGCAGTGTACTGTGGCATAATCAAACTCTACACCCTGCCCTATGCGGATTGGACCTGAACCAACTACCAAAACAGACTTCTTGGAAGTTTTCTGACTCTCATTTTCGGTATCATAAGTAGAATAAAAATATGGAGTTTGAGAAACAAATTCACCTGCACAAGTGTCCACCATTTTATATACTGGCAGCAAATGGTTTTGCTTGCGCAAAGTTCTTACTTTGTCTTCATCTTCGTGCCACAAATTAGCGACTGTATTATCACTAAAACCATATTTTTTAGCATTTTTAAGGACCTTCAAATCATCAGGATTTGCGGCAATAACTTTTTCTAAATCGACAATATGCTTAACAATATCTAAAAAGTAAAAATTAATTTTGGTTAATTCATGCAAGTCCGACATTGAATAACCCCGGCGAAAGGCTTCAGCTAAGTAGAAAAGACGATCATCCTGCGCTCTAACCAGTTTATTTTCGAGGTCCTCATCACTGGCTTTATGAGCTTCAACTGAATAAAAATCTTTTTGATCGATTTCCAGGGAACGAACGGCTTTTTGAAAGGCTTCTTCAGCTGTTCTCCCTATCGCCATCACTTCCCCAGTCGCTTTCATCTGTGTACCCAGTTCGCGATTAGCTTTGGCAAATTTGTCAAAGGGCCAGCGTGGTATCTTGCAGACAACATAGTCCAATGCTGGTTCAAACTCCGCAAAGGTAGTGCCTGTTACTGGGTTTTTAATTTCATCTAAAGTCATACCCACAGCAATTTTGGCCGCCATCTTGGCAATCGGATAGCCAGTAGCTTTAGAAGCCAAGGCAGAAGAACGTGAAACTCTGGGGTTAACTTCAATGACATCATAGTTAAAACTATTTGGATCTAAGGCCAATTGAACATTGCAACCGCCCTCAATCTTTAGTGCCCGAATAAGCTTTAAGGAGCAATCACGCAACATCTGATATTCTTTGTCAGATAATGTCTGTGACGGTGAGAAAACAATTGAATCCCCGGTATGAATACCGACAGGATCAAAATTTTCCATACAGCAGACAATCATGGCATTATCATCATGATCTCTCATTACTTCAAATTCAATCTCTTTATAACCAGCAATCGACCGTTCAATTAAACATTCGGTAACCGGAGACAGTTCCAAGCCATTTTTGGCAATTTTTTCAAGTTCAGCGCGATCATTACAAATTCCACCACCAGTTCCTCCCATAGTGAAGGCGGGACGGACAATAATGGGATATCCAATTTTATCTCCGAAATCTAAAGCTTCTTGGACTGTTTTAACACTGGTTGAAGGCGGAACAGGTTCACCCAGTGTTTGACAAAGTTCCTTGAATTTTTCTCTGTCTTCGGCTTGTTCAATTGAATCAAGTTTTGTTCCTAACAATTCAATATTTAATTCGTCTAAAATGCCGCTTTTAGCTAACGATAAGGCCATATTCAAACCCACTTGACCACCTAAAGTAGGCAATATTGCATCAGGGTATTCCTTACGAATAATGCGGGAAACTGATTCAACAGTTAACGGCTCAATATAAACCTTGTCAGCAATTGTAGTATCAGTCATGATAGTAGCAGGATTGGAATTAACCAGAACCACTTCATAGCCTTCTTCACGTAAAGCCAAACATGCTTGTGTTCCAGAATAATCGAATTCTGCTGCTTGACCAATAATAATTGGACCTGAACCAATTACCATGATCTTTTTTATATCGGTTCTTTTAGGCATGACTTTCATTGTCCTTTCTTTGATCAATCATTTGCATAAAATAATCAAAAATCCCTTCCTCATCGTGCGGACCAGGGGTACTGTCAGGGTGAAATTGCACTGAAAAAGCAGGATATTTTTTATGCCGTAAGCCCTCAATGGTCCCATCATTAACTTCTACATGAGTTACCATTAAATTTTCAGGGTCAATTGAATCACGACTAACTGCATAACCATGATTTTGAGAGGTAAACCCAATATTCCCAGTAGCAATTTCACGTACAGGATGATTAAAGCCGCGGTGACCGAACTTCATTTTATAAGTTTTAGCACCGTTGGCTAAAGCAAAAACCTGATGTCCCATACAAATACCCATGAGTGGTATTTTCTGCTCAACTTCCTGCACCATTTTAGCTGCATCCTTCATTTCAAGTGGATCGCCGGGACCATTTGACAATAACACCCCATCTGGCTGCAGGGATAAAATTTTTGCAGCTGAAGTCGTGTAAGGCAGAACTATACAATTGCAGTCTCGCTTACTAAGTTCACGTAAAATACTGTTTTTCAAGCCAAAGTCGACAACAACAATATTCCGTTTTGAACCCGGCACAGGATATGATTTCGCAGTTGAAACACGCTTAACCACTCCTGCAGTAATTTTATTTGCTCTTAAATCAGCGGCAATTTGAGCAGCATTTTCCTTAGAATCGCAGATCTGGCCCTTCATTGTACCGTGTGCGCGCAGTTTTTTAACCAATTTTCTAGTATCAATTCCCTGAATTCCCGGAATATTTAAGCTCTTAAGAAAATCGGGCAAAGTAGTCTGCATGCGCCAGTTGTCGGGATAGCGCGCAACTTGGTGACAAATCACCCCTTTTATTCCCGGTTCAAGTGATTCATAATCAGCTAGCGTAATGCCATAATTACCAATTAATGGGTTGGTAAATACCAGAATTTGATCGGCATAAGACTGGTCCGTGATTGCTTCTTGATAACCGGTCATACCAGTGGTAAAAACGACTTCACCTTTGGTTACCCGATCTCCGCCAAAACCTTCACCTGCAAAAATGCTGCCATCTTCCAAAATTAAATATCTCATTTACTTTCCTCCCTTTTGAAAAACAATTTTGCCATCAACCATTGTTAATTCCGTTTGACCGAATACTAAATCTTGATTAAAAGGAGTGTTTCTTGCTTTGGATTTGAAACAAGCGCTATTGATAGCCGCTTTTCGCTCAAGATTAAAAATGGCAATATCAGCTGGTTGATTTACAGCTATTCTTCCTGCTTTTTTAAGACCAAAGGCCTTGGCTGGAGCGCTTGTCAACCAGTTTAATAATTGCTGTAATGTAAAAATACCAGTTTTGACAAATTTGGTGTAAAGCTCACTAAAGGCCGTTTCGCTCCCTACGATACCAAAAGCGGACTTTTTAAAGCCACCTTGTTTATCCTTTGCAGTATGTGGTGCATGATCAGTCGCAATCATGTCAATCGTGCCGTCAAGTAATCCCGCTATTAGTGCTTTTTGATCTTCTTTGGTTCTTAAAGGTGGGTTCATCTTGAAATTGCTATCATCTTTACCAATATTTTCTTCCCCCAATAAAAGATGATGAGGTGCCACTTCACAGGTAACATTAATACCATGACTTTTAGCAATCCTAATTAATTCCACACTTGTTTTGGTGGAAACGTGACAAACGTGGTAGTGAACGCCGGTCTTTTCTGCCAATAAAAGATCACGCACAATTTGAGTAGTCTCTGCCAGCTCAGTAATCGGCTCCTGTTTAAGTAGCCGCGCTGTTGGTCCATCATTCATAACGCCATGATTAAAAAGAGAATCATCCTGCGCGTGTTCAGCTATTAGCAAATTATTTGCTTGAGCTTTTTGCATTGCCAAAAACATAGTTTGCGCATCCTGCACCCCTTTGCCATCGTTACTTAGAGCAACACAACCAGCCTTTTTTAACCCAGCATAATCGGGAATTTCTTTACTATCCTCATTAACTGTAATGGGTGCATACTGCAAAATATGGACTAAACCAGCTTTGTGATTATTCTGGACCATTTTTGCCAGTAAATCGGGAGTATTAGGAACGGGGTCTACATTAGGCATCGCACAGACTGTAGTAAAACCGCCATGTGCTGCTGCCAATGAGCCAGTTCGGACGTCTTCTTTTTCAGTTTGGCCAGGATCCCGATAATGAACGTGAACATCAACTAGACCAGGGCTAACCAGTTTTCCTTGTGCATTAATCTCTTTTTCAGCTGTTAAATTATTGCCAATTGCGGCAATCACACCATTTTTGATTAAAAGGTCGCTATGGACTATTTCTCCGCCAGTGTATATGTAACCATTTTTAATAACTGTTGCCATTAGGATAATCCTCCTAAATTGCGTCCCCGCATAACAGCTTCAATCATTGCCATTCTCATAAAGACCCCATTTTCCATTTGACGCACGAACCTACACTTTGGAGCTTCCACCAAATTGCCACTAAGCTCAACATCATGGTTAATTGGACCTGGATGCATAATAATGGCATCATCTTTCATAGCGTTATAGCGTTTCTGATTAATTCCGTATTTGTCATGATATTTTTTAGCATCAAATTTGGCTTCGTTAGGATCTCCTGCATGTCTTTCATGCTGCACCCGCAACAACATCATTACATCCATTTGAGCAACTAATTCATCTATCGGCAGATATTCACCATATTTGTCATATTGTTTGTCATACCAATAATCAGGACCTGAGAAATATACCTTTGCTCCTAACCTGGTTAAAAGTTCCATGTTACTTTTAGCTACTCTCGAATTAGTAATATCTCCTACTATGGCTACCTTGAGATCTTTAAAATGACCAAAATGTTCGTGAATTGTCATCATATCAAGTAAACACTGTGAAGGATGCTGACCGCTACCATCACCAGCATTTATCACACCAATATTAAGGTGTTGGTTTTTATTTGGATGTATTAATTTCTCATAATATTCATTTTCCGAATGTCTGATAACCTCAAGGTCAATTCCCAGTGCTGCCATAATTAAAGAAGTATCATACAGAGTTTCACCCTTTTGGGTTGAACTATGAGCAGCATCAAACGGAATGACCGTCAAACCTAATTTTCTTTCCGCCATTTCAAAACTGGTATGTGTTCTACTCGAATTTTCGAAAAACATATTAGTAACATAAACCGGTTGAGTTAAATGCGGGCGGGCTCCACCATTTTTAAAATATTCTGCACGCTCGATAAGCGCCCCTACTTCTGCTACAGTTAAATTTTCAACACTGACAAATGATTTTAAAGTTACAAAATTGCTATTTTTCATTTTTTACTCTTTCCACAAAAATAAACCTGAAGCTTTTTAGCTCCAGGTTTACAAAAGGGTCTCTAGTTCAGTCGATGACTCAACAAAATAAACTCAAACCCTTCTGACCCTCTCTGGAGCCAATTAAACGGTTGAATTGATTTCTTATTGCGGCAATGGTTTTAATTCTACATTGTCTTTATTATCAATTTCTTCTACATGGACTGCAATTTCTTCATGTGAAGAAGTTGGAACATTTTTACCAACAAAGTCTGCTCGAATTGGCAGTTCACGGTGACCGCGATCAACCAAAGCAGCAACAGCAATGGAACTAGGTCTGCCTTTGTCCATCAAAGCATCCATAGCTGCTCTAATCGTTCGACCGGTAAAAATCACGTCATCAACTAAAATTACGTGCTTATTGCTAATTTCAACACCTAATTCTTTAGAATTAACAACGGGATCCAGCTTCAATGATGCATCATGACGATCATCTCGATATAAGGTAATATCAAGCTGACCTAGCGGTACATCAACACCTTCAAGTTTTTCAATTCGATCATGAATTCGTTGAGCTAAATAAACACCACGAGTTTTAATTCCTATAAGAACTAAATTCTCAGTACCTTTATTGCGCTCAATGATTTCATAAGTAATTCTGGTTAGCGCTCTTTTCATTGCAGATGCATCCCAAATTTCTTTTGTCATCTTTTTTCTCCTACTAGTGCTTTGCCCATAAAAAAAACACTTAATCTGCCTGAGACTAAGTGTTTCGTAAAAGTCAATACTTAATTGAACTTTCCTTACTAGCCTCTCGGGACTAACTTAAAAGGACATCTATTTAAATATACTTGCTAAAGCAATAGTTGTCAATAGTAAAGCTGCATATTGACAAGTCGGGTTTATTAATTGAATTCAACCTGTCCTACCAGTTCATTGATATCTTTGACTCCGAGTTTCTCTAAAAGCTGCGGCAATTGGTGTGCAATATGCGGGCAAGCCAAAGGGTCTTTAAAATGCGCACTACCTACTTCGACTGCGTTAGCACCAGCCAGCATAAATTCCACTACATCTTCGGCTGAGCTAATGCCACCCATACCAATGATGGGCAACTGGGTATTTTTTCTTACCTGATTAATCTGGTATAAGGCAATTGGTTTAACAGCGGGACCAGAATAACCGCCATAATTATTTCCCAAAAGAGGTTTACGCGTTTCAATGTTAATGCGCATTCCGGTTATCGTATTGATCAGTGATAAGCCATCCGCGCCGCCTGCTTCAGCAGCTTGTGCAATTGCGGTTATATCCGTTACATTTGGTGTTAACTTGACAAAAATAGGCAAGTTAACAACCTGTTTTATAGCAGCAGTTAATTCCGCAACTAATTCGGGATGAACTCCAAAGGTCATTCCACCCTGAGCAACATTAGGACAAGAAACATTAATTTCCAGGGCATCAACCATTTTGGACTGCGATAGTTTTTGCGCAACTTCAATATAGCCTTCTTTACTTTCACCACCAACACTGGCAATCAAAGGAAGTTGGGGATATTGTTTTTTGATTGCCAGTAATTTATTCCCAATAACATTATCTACTCCTGGATTGGTCAATCCAACCGAATTTAAAACGCCCTTATCTACAACTGCAATCTGCGGTTGCGGATTACCTAAGCGAGCTTTCGGGGTAGTAGTTTTTATAACTAACGCCCCTAACTCATTCAAGTCAAATTTTTTTGCTGCTGGTACGTCACCAAATCCGAATGTGCCACTCGCCGGCATTACCGGGTTCTTTAAGTTAAGTCCGGGTAATTTAACACTAATATTGGTCATTTTATCCTCCCAAAATGTAAGCTCTCTGTCAGTACAATTATTTTGGCTATATTTTACACAATTTTTTCACCATTTCAAAATAAAATTTGGTTGTATTTTTTAAATAAAAATGGTAATCTCAATAATGATAAACTTTAAACGGTACAGAGAGACCGCAAGTTGAAAACATGACGCAAATTTTAGCTAGTCTATTTTGATGCACTCTCGTACCAAAATAGGCTTTTTTTTCGTGGAGGTTTTTAATGAAAAAAGCAGTATTTGTGGCTTTGGACTATGATAACCAAAAAGAAGTGCAAAATTTACTGGCAAATCTGGGTCGGCCTGAAGAAACCTACCTCAAAATCGGGATGGAACTTTATTATCATTATGGCGCAGATTTAGTTACCAGCCTGGTAAAACAAGGTTACCACATTTTTTTAGACCTTAAATTACATGATATTCCAAACACGGTATACCAAGCTGCAAGACAGATAGCGCATCTAGGTGTCTACTGCACAACCATTCATGCTTTAGGGGGCAGTGAGATGATTACTGCCGCCAAGAACGGTTTAAAAGATGGCACAGTTCAAGGTAGTGAGGTGCCAAAGTTACTAGCAGTAACAGAACTAACTTCAATTACTGCAAAAGTCTTGTCTACTGAGCAAAATTGTTCTTTGTCAATGCCTGAACAAGTTGTCAGCTTAGCCCAAACCGCAAAAAAGGCCGGAGCTGATGGCGTGATTTGTTCACCACTTGAGGTCAAAAATCTAAGAAAGCACTTTGGTTCTGATTTTTTATATGTTACACCGGGAATTAGATTAACTAATAAATCTAACGATGATCAAAAGCGGATTGCAACTCCACAGAAAGCCAAAGAATTTGGCTCCAGCGCAATCGTAGTTGGTCGTCCGATTACCCAGGCAAAAAATCCTGCTCAAATATATCATGAAATTAAAAAGGAGTTTGAATAATGTATCAAGATCAAATCATTAACAAGTTAGTTGAAAAGAAGATTATTACAATATCCCCTAACAAGCCTTACACTTATGCAAGTGGAATGTTATCACCTGTTTATACAGATCTGAGATTAACTGTATCTTATCCAGATTTGCGCGACTGGATTGCCTCAGATTTAGCAACTCTCATTAAAGAAAAATATCCAGATGTAAGTATCATTGGCGGGGTTGCAACGGCTGGCATTCCTCATGCTGCATGGGTTGCTGCCAAATTAAATTTACCAATGATTTATGTCCGACCAAAGCCCAAAGATCACGGTAAAGGTAAGCAAATCGAAGGCCTTTTTACTGAAAATGATCGGATTGTTCTAATTGATGATTTAATTACTACTGGTGGATCAGTTATTAATGCAGTGAAAGCCACTGAAAAAGAGGGTGGTCATGTGATTGGAGTAAGTTCAATATTCACCTACTATTTAAAGGATACCACAGCTAATTTTGCTCAAGCCGGTGTTGATTATAGTCCGCTATTAACATACCCAGAACTGCTGCAAAAAGAAAAAGAAATGAATTATATAAATGCCAAAGAATATGAAGCTTTAAAAACTTGGCATGAAGACCCGTGGGCATGGGGTGAAAAGTTTCAGTAAAAAGTAGTTTCAATATTTTAACATGCATTAAAAACTGGCTAAGTTTGCACAAAAAACAAGCTTAGTCAGTTTCTTTTTATTCAAAATTTAACTTAATGATGCCTAATTGCACTGTTTAGACGAGTACGGTAATGTAAATAGATCAATATCATAAATGGTACTAAAATTAATTGCACCAAATAAAAATATTTAGCCGGTAGCATATCATTCACAAAGCCCATGATTATCGGACCAAAGGCCATACCAATATCTAGACCCAAGTAAAATGTACTACTTGCTAGGCCCTGCTCACTAATTGGTGCCAAAAGCATTGCAGTTGACTGCAAAACAGAATACATTAAACCATATCCTACTGCCATAAAAGCGGCCGCCAGACCCATTAAAAAATTGTTTTTCATTGTAGCCAATAAAATAAGGTAAATCAAAGTAGCTGCAACACTCACCCAAAACCAGGTACCGAATTTGACAGTATCAAACAGATTTTTAAGTGTAATTCTTATAAGCAGTAATACCACCGCATATATTAGAAAGTACGAGCCCACATTTATATTAAGATGCTGCTCTTCAGCATAAGTTACCAGGTCTGCCTGAGTGGCGAAATAAGGAAAAGCAAATAAGGTAGTAAGCATTGCTATGGGCAATACATTTTTCTGAATAATTTTAATGTGCAGTAATGAATTCTGTGCTTGAGATTTATTAATATTTTGCGGTTTTGCTTTATTTCCTACAAACTGAATCATAATGACCATCAAACAGGCAGAAATGCCGGAAGCAATAATCGCTAACCGATACCCGGTTTTTTGATAAATATTAATTGCTAACGCTGGAGCGATAGCCATGGCCAGAGCATTCATCAAGCCGTAAAATCCCATTGCTTGACCGACATGAGCACGCGGTACCAAAAAAGCAAGCCAGGTAGTCATACAAACGGTGCAAAGAACGTAGCCTGAACCATTAATTAAACGAAAAAGAAGTAGCCAACTGCTTGTAGGCGCCAACACATAGCCAATTACTCCGACTACAATTAAAACTCCCCCAACAAAGGATAAACGATATTTGGAAAATCTATCCGTTAAATTACCAGCAATCGGGCGCAAAAACATCGCAGCAATACTCATAATTCCCACAATTATCCCCGCAAAAGCACTACTAGCACCTAAACTTTTGGCATAACCATTGATTAAAGGATTTACAAACATCGTACTAAACATAAAAAAGAACGAAGCTGCCATAACTAATATTACGTCTTTAGTATATATTCGTTTTCTTTTTACCATTTTTACCTCTTATACTTAAAACCCAACTCATTTATTTTATCACTTAAATTCATTTGATTTTTCCAACAGCTTGTAATGAATATATTATTTATTATTTTGCGTTTAATGCTAGTTTATTAGCTTTTTTATTCATCCGCTAAGCAGGTTGCTTATAAAAACTGTCAAACAAAAATGCCAAGCTAACCATAGCTTGGCATAAAGATCTTTAATTAATTTATTACCCAGATTCAGAAATAGTTTCTATACTAGAGCAAGTTAGTTTAGTAACCCATATAACGGTTCCTTTCCCAGTCAGAAACCGTTTGAGTATATTGGGACCATTCCAATTCTTTAGAATCAATAAAGCTTTGAGTTAAATGTTCTCCTAAAGCGTCTTGAATTAACTTGTCTTTCTTAAATGCTTTAAGGGCATTATGCAAAGTCGAAGGCAATGGTTTAATCCCCATTTCATTACGTTGTTTTTCACTTAAAGTAAATAAGTTGCAAGTAATTGGTTCCATTGGCATTTTTTCTTCCTTAATTCCTGCCATACCAGCACTTAAGCAAGCAGCCAAAAGCAAATATGGGTTGGCAGTAGGATCAGCTGAACGCATTTCAAGACGAGTATTCAATTCACCAGCAGCCGGTACTCGAACCATTGGTGAACGATTCTTTGAAGCCCAAGAAATATATACCGGTGCCTCAAAACCAGGAATTAAACGTTTATAAGAATTAACAGTGGGGTTACCGACAGCTGTAATTGCACGAGCATGTTCCAAAATACCATTTAAGAAGTACAAAGCCGTTTTTGACAAATGATACTCGTTGTTTTCATCATAAAAGGCGTTTTGATTACCCTTAAATAATGACATGTTAGTGTGCATGCCATTTCCTGCTTGGCCTTGTAAAGGCTTAGCCATAAATGTCGCAAACAAACCATGTCGTTTGGCAATCTCTCGTACGATCATTTTAAAAGTTTGAACACGATCAGCCGTTGTTAAAGCATCATCAAACCTAAAGTCAATTTCCTGCTGACCGTCTCCAACTTCATGGTGAGCAGCTTCTACTTCAAAGCCAATACTCTCTAAAGTTTCAACAATATCTCTACGGCAGCTCGCACTTTCATCATTTGAGGTTAAATCAAAATATGATGCATGATCAGGAACTTCTGTAGTCCAGTTGCCGTTTTGATCAAGTTTAAGTAAATGAAATTCCGCTTCAAAACCAATGTCAAAAGCCGTAAAACCCATTTCCTTCATCTGGCCAATGATTCTTTTGAGATTATTTCGTGGATCTCCAGCAAAAGGTTTACCATCTGTGGTATGAACTGAACATGTTAAACAGCCAATTTTACCACCTGCGCTGTCATCCCAAGGTAAAACGAACCAAGTGGAAAAATCAGGATATAATATCATATCACTTTCTTCCAAACGAACAAATCCGTCGATTGAAGAACCATCAAAGCGGACATCATTACTTAAAACTTTGTCTAGCTGACTATTTGGAACTTCAACCGCTTTAAGAGTTCCGTTAATATCTGTAAAAGCTAGTCTAATAAATCTGACATCTTCCTCTGCTACACTTTTTCTGATGTCGTCTGCTGAAATTTTCTTTGTCATGCTTCTCCACCTAAAAAAATCATACAATAATTGGTATAGTCTTAATTGGAATTATATTCCTCATTTAAAACTAGATATAAGATTAGCAAATGATTAAATCATTGTAAAGTGGTCTAACACAAAATATTAAAACTTTACCAAAGTTTTACTTTACATTTATGATTATCTATTATTTGTTTTGAAAAAATAATTCGTTAACTGCATTAGTAATCGCTATTTTCACATGGGCATAGGTCAATCCACCCTGCATATATAAAGCATATGGTGGCCTGATTGGGCCATCTCCTGAAAATTCAATGCTGGCACCCTCAACAAAGGATCCATCTGCCATGATTACCTGATCTTCATAACCGGTGTCATTACTTGGTATCGGATCCACAAATGAATTAATGGGCGAGTTTTCCTGTAAAGCTTTAGCGAACCTAATCATTTTATCTTTATTATGAAAAATAACGGTCTGAATTAAGTCGGTTCTGTCTTCATTCCATTTAGGAGAAACTTCTAACCCCATCTTTTCTAAAAGTGCAGACGCATATATTGCACCCTTAATGGCATTGCCAGTAACGCTAGGAGATATAAACAAGCCTTCAAAATAATCTAAATTGTTATTTAAGCTGGCACCTTCTTCTCTACCTATTCCGCCAGCTGTAAGACGGACCGCTGTGTTTTCAATTAACTCATGTTTACCAACAACATAACCACCAATTTTGGCTAAACCACCACCAGCATTTTTGATTAAAGAGCCTGCCATTAAATCAGCACCATATTCTGTAGGTTCATGTTTTTCTGAAAATTCCCCATAACAATTATCAACAAAAATAATGCTCTTAGGTGAAACCTCCCTAATCATAGCAATCATCGGCTTAATCTTACTTACAGTGAAGCTAGGCCTAGTATTATAACCACGTGAACGCTGGATGACTACCATTTTAGGTTGATGATCTGCAAGCAATTTGCGGGCAGAAGCAAAATCAACGCTGCCATCGGGTAATAAATCAACGTGAGAAAATTTTACTCCATATGCTTTTAAACTGCCCCTGCCATTACCGGCAATTCCGATAACTTGTTGCAAAGTGTCATAAGGCATACCGGTTAAGTACGTTAATTCATCACCTGGCAATAAATTTCCAGCCATGGCTGTAGCCAAAGTGTGAGTGCCAGAAACAAACTGTGAACGTACTAAAGCATCTTCCGTATGAAATATTTGGGCGTAAATACGATCAAGTTTATCTCGTCCACTGTCATCGGAGCCATAACCGGTACTGCCAATCAAATCCGATTCTGCTACTGCTTTATCTTTAAACGCCTGCAAAACTTTATTTTGATTAAAAAGAATGTTTTGCTCAATTTTTGCCAGCTGCGGCTCAATCTTTTTATCAATATCAGCTACAATTTCTTGTAATTCTTTTGGCCAATTATTCATTTAACCATTCCTCAACTTTCTGTAAAATCTCTTGCACACAATTTGAATCAGATAAAGGATCAAACCAGTAAACGGGTAACTGGTGGTGAAAATATGTCAGCTGTCTTTTAGCATATCTTCTTGAAGCTCTTTTTAAATTTTTAATACAATTTTCCAGATTATCCTGACCAGCAAAATAAGGAAAAAATTCTTTATAGCCAATAGCCTGTAAAATAGTATATTCTTGGTCACGATTTTGATAGACAAAACGGGCCTCGTCAAGTAAGCCCTCGTCCATCATTTGATCAACACGTTTATTAATCCTAGAGTAAATTTCTGGACGTGCAGAATTTAATCCAATAATAAAATACTGGTATCGCGGTTCAATTTTATCCTGTTGTTCTGAAAATTTATGTCCTGTACGATCAATTACCGTTAAAGCTCTTAAAACTCTACGTGAATTGTTTAACGGAATTTTTTGAGCAGCTAAAGGATCGCGTTTTTTTAGTTCTTGCCAAAGCGCCGTCTTAGCGTTTTTATTTAAATAATCCTGCCATTTATCTGATACAGCTGCATTTTCTTTATTCGGCTCACCTAATTGCAATTTATTAAGCAAAGCATTAACGTAAAAGCCAGTGCCACCGACCAACAAAGGCACTTTATTTTTCTGCACTATTTGCTCAATGGCTTTTTCTGCCTGGGTAACAAAATCAACTACTGAATAAGGTTTAAAAATTGTTTGAGTGTCGACCAAATAATGTGGTACTAATTTTCGTTCTGTAGGAGTTGCCTTAGCGGTTCCAATTGCGACCTCTCTGTAGACCTGCATGGAATCACCTGAAATTATTTCAGCATTAATTTTCTGAGCAAGCTCAATTGCCAAAGCAGTTTTACCAATAGCTGTCGGCCCGACGAGAGCTAAAACTTTTTGCATAATCACATTCTCATTCATGAATAACATAGAAAAAACACGTTTGATCAGTGCAACAAACATGTTTTTTATTTAATATTTAGATTTCTTGGTGCGTCCATCCCACTCATCAAAACCATTCTTCAACCATTTAATTGAAGAAAAATGCTTTTTTTGTAAAAATCTGGCAGCACGTAAAGTAACTGATAAAGAGTCGGAGTACAAATAAACAGGTAAATCTGCTCTCAATTCAGTATATTGGTATTTAAGCATTGTGTAAGGCAAGTTTCTGGCCCCATCAATATGTTTTCTTTTAAAAGGAGCTTTTTCACGTAAATCTACCACTTGTGCTTTACGCATTCCTTTATTAAATTCTTCGTTGGTTAAATCTCCATTACCCAAGCGTTTAGTTTGTATTTTATTCCACAGCCAAACTGCCACAAATGCTAATATGATAACAATTAAAACTACGTCTAGAATAAGTAAAAAAGATGACATAAGTTGTATTTCTCCCACTAAAATTTAAAAACTACTGCGCATAAACAATTTAATATTTATGCTTATCTTTATTGTGGCGCTCTTCATACTCATATTCACGTCGCAATATTAATTTAGCGACTAAATAATCATGCTGGTCAATTAAGTGTGAATGATTAATGTTGTCAAGTTCAAGTGCCATCAACTCAATGTCCCAGATTCTTTTGCCTACATGAACAAAAATACCATATTTTTCAAGAAGTTGCTGCACATCATACAAAGTTTTCATTATAAATTGATTACCATGCCCATCCTGACAGTTGCTACACAATAAATAATTAGTAAACAAAGAGCGATAACTCGTTTTTTAACTGAGTATTGCCTTAACGTTTTTTCACCCAGGATTATTGCAACTAAAAATCCCATAGCGAATCCGCCAATGTGACCAGGTATATCAATATTAGGTGCAAACAAATCAATTACTATATTGATTAAAGCCAGCCAAAATGATTGTTTGCCAAGGTAAACCAATATAGGGTTGGCCCGATTCTGCAAAGCAATTGCCGTCATAGCACCAAATAATCCAAATAAGGCCGTCGAAGCGCCAGCACTAATAGCATTATCATCGCCCCAGGCTAAGCTTAATAAGTTACCCCCTATACCAGAAAGAAGATATATTATTAAAAAGCGCCAATGACCAATAATGGTTTCCATATACATCCCAAGGTAATAGATCATAACCGCGTTAGAAACCAGATGCATAATTCCCATATGCAAAAATTGGGCCGTAAACAGACGCCACCACTGATTACCAATGACCACGGCATCATTCTTCATGGCTCCCATTTTCATGAGGACATAAATACTTTCTGAACCACCAATGGCCGTTTCAATTAAAAATACTAGTAAAAGGACGGCTAATATACTGACGGTTATGTAACAACTTTTCAGGTTTTGTCGCTGATTCATTATAGCCTCAATTAATTCGTTAGAATGGATTCCGGAGTAATAATTGTTTGAATAGCTATATCGGTCGCTTCCACTTTCCAGGAGGCTGTCTTAAAAATCATCTGGGAATTGGCCAAAGCTACCGTTTTAGAATTAGGATGCTTTGACAAAAAACGGTCATAGTAACCTCCACCAAATCCCAAACGTTGATGTGAATCCAATGCAAAGGCTAGTCCAGGAACAATAATCAAATCTAAATCATTGTTGATTTGAGCATTCGGCTCATTTACTTCTTCAACACCAAACTTTGACTTGGTTAATTTCGTCATATAACTATAATAGATAAAATCTTGAGTACGTTCAGCATTATCATTTGCACGTGCTAAGTAAACGTCCTTACCTTGATCCCATAACTGAGCAATCAAACCTGAAGTGTCAACTTCATAACTCAAGGAGGAGGTTATGCCAATGCTTTGACAATTACTAATGATCTCAGAGTTCATAATACTTTTAAGCAAAACCTGATCTTCAGCATCTTTTTCTGCCGTTTCAGCAAATTTGCTCAAATTTTCAATTTGTTGTTGTCTTATTTCTTTTTTTGTCATGATTCTTCCATATAAAAAATAGCAGGAGCATAGGCTCCTACTATATTAGTTTATTACTTAGTTTCACGATGAAGAGTAGTATGTCTTTCAACTGGGCAATACTTCTTCAAACTTAAACGTTCCGGATGCTTACGCTTGTTTTTCTTAGATAAGTAACTTCTATCGCCACATTCGGTGCATTCCAAAATGATGTTATCTGCCATTTCTTTCACCACCTACGCTTTTATTCTGACTGTATTATCTTAGCATTTTTCTATTATTATTACCAGTAATATTAACAAAATTCTATTTTTTATGTAATTTAAAGTAGTCCTGGACCATAGCTTTGGTCATTTGTAATGTATAGGATCCTTCCAATTTGGGATCCAGTCCGGGAAAAATCACAGCTGTAGCAATCTCAGGGTTATTTGATGGTGCATAACCAACAAAAGTAGCATTAACTAGTTCTGGTGGATTTTTCTGGTTAGGATTATCGGGATCGTAATAAAAAGTTTGGGCTGTTCCCGACTTTCCCGAGATAGATGGTTTTACTTTTTTCAGTTTATGAGCAGTACCCCAGGAATTTGTACCATGAACAACACGCCAAAAGCCCTGTCTGATAATGTTAAGCTCATCTTGAGTCCAAGGTATGCGTAATTGTACTTGAGGCTTTTTGTCATAGTCAATGTAAACTTTTTTACCATTATTTGCTGTTCTACCAACCGATTGCACCACATAAGGCTGCATGCGATAGCCACCATTGGCTATCGTTGAAACATATTGTGCCATTTGGATAAGCGTGTAAGCATCATAGTTACCATATGATAAGTCAAGTACAGAACCAGAAAGAACTAATCCCTGATCATTGAATGATCTACCTTGAATACCCGATATTTCTCCCGGTAAATCAATTCCTGTCTTTTGACCCAACCCAAACATATTAAAATTATGGCGCAAAGTTTCAAAGGCCGTTTGAGGCATGGTGATCCTTATTTTAGGAACATAAGACGCATTAACCCATTTCATTGCCAAATGCATCATGTAAATATTACTGGAAACTTCTAAAGCAGTTTCAGCGTCTAGCGCGCTAAAAGTGCCAATTGGATAGACTGACTTTTTGACCGGCGTACTAGGTAAATAAACTGGGGTATCAGGCATTACATTATTGGTAGGAGTAATTACTTTATTTATTAACCCGCCACTTACCATTGCGCCTTTAACTGCCGAGCCCATGACAAAAGACTGATTAATAACGCCTAATGCATTATTGGTAGTTTTATTTTTCTTAGGATCACGATTAATTCCCGCCATAGCCAAAATTGCACCAGTTTTAGGATTCATAGCAATAGCATAAGCCCCATTTGAATAGTGAGCGGCACCGGATCCAATAGCAGAAGCATAGATTTTTTCTAATGAACTTTGAACCTGTTTTTGATATTTAGCATCAAGGGTCAAAACTAAACTGGCGCCTGCCTGCCCAGAATAAACCGCTTTTGACTGTTCGATGTCTCCTGAATTCTTAGTCCAAACTTTGCTGGTTGATTTAGTTCCCTTGAGCAGGGGTTCATATTTTTCTTCCAAATACGATGTACCTACCCGATCATTGCGAGAATAGCCGTTTGTTAAGTAATATTGTAAGTTATCACTAGGCAGACCGGCCTTTTCTGTTGAAACAGAACCAATAATACTGCGAATAGACGAACCATTAGGATAAGATCTTTGCCAGTCAGTTCCAATGCCCACACCAGGAAGCTCTGAGAGGTGCTCACCCACCTGCGCAATTTCTTTATCTGTTAAATGATTATTTTTTATATAAATTGTAGAAAGGGTATAGGCACCTGAAATTTTATTATAAATTAAAGCTGCTGTTTTCTCACGTGCATTCAGCTTAATGTGTTCTGCACTAACCTGTTCTTTGATTTTTTGATTTATTAAATTGTCATCTTGTTTGGCTCTGACAGATTTAGGAACTTTGGCAGATTCTTTAGCACTATTTTTCCTATTTGCCAAATAATAATCAATTACTTGTTGTTCAGTCGGCTGCTCATCCTTGATAGAAATATAATGACTAAGAGAGTTGGAAATTGCATAGATATCCTCAGTTGTAGTTGAAACGCTTTTGGTATAAGTAATAGCATTTTTAGCCTTATTTCCTACCAGTACACGGCCTTTATTGTCATACATAACACCGCGGGGAACTTGACTGGAAACTATGGCCGAATTAGATTTTTGTACTTCAGCTTTAAAGCGTGAGCCATAACCTATTTGTAAATAAGCCAGCTGTCCAATCAAAGCCGCAAAAAGAACAAAAATGATCCCCAAAATTATCTTCATTCTGATTGGAGTAGAAGCTTGTTTTTTGGCATTATTATTTTTAGTTTTCAGTTTTTTCTTGAAAAAATTCACTTAGCCTCAACCTCACTAAACTAGTGTAATTTTAACAAAAACTAGAGTACAAATCTATTGAGATGGTAACGTTTTGGAAAAACTTTAAGATAGAATACTTGTTGACCAGTAAGGCCAAAACTGCACACAAATACTTTTGCGAAAAATCTTCAGTATTTTTTCTAAATGTAATAAAATAAGAGTGGGATAAAATATAGAAAGAAGATCAAACTATGACACTTAAATATCTTATTGGAGTTGATGCTGGAGGAACGCATACTACAGCAATAGCTTATGACTTAAAGGGTCAAAAACTGGCAGAGGCTCAAGCCGGTCCTGGACAAGTAAATACGGACTATAATAATGCCATTACTAACATCACAAAGGCAATTAACGAATTAGTTGACGAAATTGATGGCGATTGTCAACGAATTCTCTGTGGAATGGCTGGTTTATCAGTTATCGGTCATGCGCCAGAAGTAGCCGCTGAAATCTCTGCCAAGGTTGATAACCTGCCAACCAGAGCAGTTACTGACTCTCTCTTGGCTCTTTATAATGGCCTTGAAGGCGAAGATGGTGGTCTTGTTATTGCTGGTACTGGTTCCGTTTTCAATGGCTTACAGCATGGCAGCATTATCACCACTGGTGGCTATGGTTCCATTTTAGGTGATGAAGGCTCAGGCTATGCTATCTCACTAAGTGCTTTAAAATCTGCTTTACTTAGTTGGGATAAACGAGAAGACAACGAATTAATTGGCATGTTTAATAAACTGTTTAAAGTCGATAATTTAAATGATGCTACTGCCAAGTTTTATAAAACCAGCAATTCTGATTTTGCTTCAATGGCTGTGAACGTGGCTCAATTAGCTGATAAAGGCGATCCTTTTGCTTCGACTGTAATAAAAGAGCAAGCTGAACTGCTTGCAAGAGATATTACAATCGGAATGGACCGGTATGAGGAGCCTAAGCCAATGAAAATTGCGCTGACTGGTTCTGTACTCGCCAATAACCAAATGTTGCGCGATTTTCTTGAAAATAAAGTTCATGAAAAATACCCACAAGCCCAATTTTCAATTTCTAACGGTGAAAATGCTCGTGGTGTTATCTTTGATAAAAGCAAGGACTACCGCTACTTTACTAGTCATTAAATTTATAAATAAAAAGACCAGAATAGTTGCCACTTCTATTATCAGAAGTAGAGCTGTTCTGGTCTTTTTGTTTTTATAAGCCTTAGCTAAAATAACTCTGTCAAACTAGTTATTTTTCTTCAACTTTATTGATTACTACATCAAATTTGCCACCAGGTGTTGAAATTGTTACTGTTTCACCTTTCTTCTTTCCCAAAATTGCTTGAGCAATCGGTGAATCATTAGAAATTTTACCATTCATTGGGTCAGATTCATCACTACCAACAATTGTGTATGTCTCTGGTTCATCCTCACCAACTTCAGTATAGGTAACAGTTTTACCTACAGCAACTTCATCTGGATCACTGGCATTAGCATCAACAACATGAGCGTACTTAAGCATATCTTCCACAACACTAATGCGGTCTTCAAGATGGCTTTGCTCATCTTTGGCTGCATCATATTCCGAGTTTTCGGATAAATCGCCATAAGAACGGGCGACCTTGATTCTTTCAATTACTTCTGGCCGCTTTACAACTTTTAAATTTTTTAATTCTGCTTCAAGTTTTTCTTTACCTTCAGCAGTCATCGGATATGATTTTTCAGGCATAAAACTTTGTACTCCTTAAAGTTAAAATTCTTTTTGCACTGGTCTATGATATTCACTTAAACGGTTAATGTCAATAATTAACGTATTTCTACTTTTAGTTGTTTTTCTAGGCTAGAATCAATAGAATTCATTGCTTTGCTGACGATTTCATCAGTTAATGTGTCATTTTCATTGAGAAATGTTAAACGATAAGCAAAGCTCTTTTTATCTTCAGCAATGTGAGAACCACGGTAGACATCAATAATACGCAGGTTATAGAGATATTTTCCACCATTTGCTTTGATAACTTCCTCAACAGCTTGATTAGTTACATCATTATCTACTAAAATTGACAGGTCCCGTTCAACTGCAGGAAACTTAGGAGCGCTTTGAGCAGTAGTCTGTGGATTAAGAATTAACGGAATAATGTCATCAAGATTTAATTCGTAGCCGTAAATTTCGCTATCTTTCATTGCCTTATTAGACTGAGTAACTGGACGATCCAGCATACCAATCATGCCCACATATTTGTTTTTAATGTATATGCCTGCAGTTCTAGTAGGATGCATGTACATGATTACTTCAGCCCGGTATTCAACATCATTCAAATTGATTCCCAGACTTGAGAACAGATTAGTCAATTGACCTTTAACATAAAAGAAATCAATTTTTTCATTATTATTCTGCCAGTTTTCGAAATAAACGTTACCGCTATACAATGCTGCTAAATGTTCATGCTCATTATATTTGTTATTTTCGAAATCATAGACACGTCCCTGTTCAAAAATTGCCAGCTGATTTTGCTTACGTGCCATATTGTAGCTCGCAGCATCGACTAAACCAGTCATTAGATTTTGTCTTAAAGTTGAACGATTAGAATTCAACGGCATTTGGACTGCAACTGGCTTCTTAGGTTCCTTGGAAAAACCAATTGCTTTTTCAAGCGAAGTTAATGAGTAGGAAATAGCTTCAATTAAGCCTTGACCTTGAACTACATTTTTAATACGTCTAATAGTTTCTTCTTTTTTAGAATAGCCGCCATGTGTTTCTGCTAGGACCGGTTGGGTAGACTTAATATTATCATAGCCGTATAAACGTCCTACTTCCTCAACCAGATCAGCAGGAATAGCAATATCCCAGCGCCTTGCGGGTACATCGACAATTAAATTATCACCGTTAATTTCAATTTTAAAATTCAAGCGGGCAAAAATGGCAGCAATTTCTGAGGAAGAAATGTCAGTACCTAATACTCTATTGATATAAGAGATTGTTGTGGTAATTTTGGTAGGTTTGCGTTTTTCAGAACTGCCTGTAATGACACCTTCATTAATGGTGCCAGAGGCATCATTGCGTAAAAGAAGCGCAGCCATATCCAACGCCCTGGTAGTAGCATCCCAGTTAACGCCTTTTTCATAACGACTAGAAGCCTCGGTTCTATTGGCATGGCGCAGTGCAGCTTTTCTAATTAAAGTAGGATCAAAAATAGCAGACTCTAACAAAACATCCTTAGTATCAGCTTCAATTTCCGAATTAAGTCCACCCATCACCCCAGCCATCATCACTACGTCTTCACCGTTGGTGATGACGATGTCGTTAGGGTCAAGATCAACTTCTTTATTATTTAACAAAGTCAGTTTTTCATCTTTATTAGCTTTTCTAACAACCAATTTATTTGTTTTAAAGGCGCGGGCATCATAACTGTGCATCGGTTGACCGGTTAAAAGCATAATATAGTTGGTGACATCAACCACATTGTTAATGGGTCTTATTCCCGCATTCCATAGTCGTCTTTGGAGCCAAAGAGGACTGTCGCCAATTTTGACATTACTGATTTTGCGTAAATAAAATTTAGGTGCCAGCTGAGAGTCAACATCGACAGTAAAATCGTTAGTCCAATTTGGACCGTCTTCTTTAACAACTACGTCTTCAACTTTGACAGGCACATCGCTAATGGCACCAACCTCATAAGCCGAGCCTTCCATCGACAACGTATCGGCACGATTAGGAGTAATGTCAAAATCAAAGATGTAATCATCCATTCCCAATAGTTTAAATGCGGATTGTCCCGGTTTGATATCATCATCTTGAGGAAAAACATAGATACCGTTTGCGTATTTTTCGGGCACAATCTTATCTGGGAAACCAATTTCTTGTAGACCACAAATCATACCGTTTGATTCATTGCCGCGCAATTTAGTTTTTTTGATTTTAACATTATCGGCAATTCTGGCGCCTGGCAAAGCCACAACTACGTCTTCTCCGGCAGCAACATTAGGAGCGCCGCAAACAATTTGATATGGTTCTTCTTCTCCGACATCAACATGAGTTAAATTTAAGTGCGTACCAGAAATTGGTTCGCAGTCAATAATATGACCTACTACCAACTTCTTCATACCATCTTCAGGATGTTTAACTTCTGCTACTTCAACACCTGTCCGAGTTATTTTTTCAGCCAAATCATTAGGATCCTGGTCCAACTTAATAAAATCCTTTAGCCAATTGTATGAAACTAGCATTATCTTTCCTCCCTACTGAATTGTTCTAAGAAGCGGACATCATTTGTGTAAAAATCACGAATGTCATCAATACCATATTTAAGAATAGCGAAACGATCTAATCCTACACCAAAGGCAAAACCGCCATATACATTAGAATCAATTCCAGCATTTTCTATCACATTAGGGTGAACCATTCCGGCACCTAAAACTTCAATCCACCCTGTATATTTACAAATAGAACAGCCCTCGCCATTGCAATTGAAGCAGGAAACGTCCATTTCTACAGAAGGTTCAGTAAAAGGAAAGTAACTAGGGCGAAGGCGGGTTTCGCGATCTTGACCAAAAATATGCTTGGCCATTAGTTCTAGAGTTCCCTTTAAATCGCCCATCGTAATGTTTTTGTCCACTACTAAACCTTCCATTTGCATAAATTGGTGTGAGTGAGTGGCATCATCATCATCGCGTCGATAAACTTTTCCTGGTCCAACCATTTTAAGCGGTCCTTTAGTGAAATCATGTTTTTCTAAAACGCGTGCTTGATCACCTGAAGTTTGAGAGCGCAATAAGTTATCAGAATCAATATAAAAAGTTTCCTGCATGTCTCTTGCCGGATGGTCTTTAGGCAAATTCATCATTTCGAAGCAGTAGTGGTCAGTTTCTATTTCAGGTCCTTGCACAACTTCATAGCCCATACCAATAAAGTACTTTTCTAGGTCATCCAAAATAATATTAATTGGGTGCTTAGCACCAAGGTGCATTTCCCGTCCGGGTAACGTAACATCTATTTTTTCTTTGTTTAACTGCTCTTCTACTAATGCCTCTACAATCTCTGTTTTAGCATCATCCAGCTTGCTGTTAAAAAGATCACGTAATTTATTAACACGTTGTCCTACTTCACGTCTATCACTGGGATCAATATCTTTCATTGAATGGAGGATTTCAGTTAATTCACTTTTGCGACCAGTTAATTTAACGCGAACATCATTTAACATTTCCTCGTTCTTAGCCTTATTGATCTCTACCAGACCTTTTTCACGCAGCTCTTTTAACCTGTCAAACAAGTCCATAAAAATTTTTCCTTTCAAATCAAACAAAAAAGCTTCATCCCAAAAGGGACGAAGCTTCGCGGTACCACCCTAGTTTGGACACAAAAATGTCCACACTTTCAATTTCGCTAACGGTGAATACCGGAATGGATTAGATTCTACTAGTAAGATGAAATTCACAGTTCCGTTTAAACTTTTCTTTCAGCTCAATAAAAAAGTTTCTCTGACTAAATGATTGCTGCTACTAGTCTTACTCTTTGTAATTAGTTAATAGAATATAACTTTTTAGAAAAACATGCAAGCGAATATGCAAAATTAAACCCATTTATCAGCCCAACCATGGATCTGATCGAAAACGGGTTTTAACTCTGCCCCCTTTCTGGTCAGACTATAAGAGATAATCTTTGTTTTGCTATCAACGGATCGATTAACAATATTTTCTTTTTCCAGTTCCTTCAATCTTTCAACCAAAACACGATCAGAACAAGGCAATACACATTGAGCCAAGTCTTTAAAACGCATATAATCACCAGCACACAAAGAACTAATGATTAGTCCATTCCACTTTTTGCCAATAATTTTAAATGCGTTAATAAAATGTTCGCAGTATTCATAATTAGGAGCACCACAATCCGCACAGCGTTTGTCCTTAATACCTTGAGTCATGATATCGTCCTCCCACAAGAAAGCTTTACTTTGTCTTTTATTATATTAAATATACTTACTAAAAACAAGTGTTAGCAGTTAGGCAAAATAATAGATTATAATACCCGCAGCTACAGCTGCATTTAAAGATTCAGCTTTGCCTTTAATAGGAATATATAACTTTTCATTACTCATTTCTGCTATTTCTGAAGTAACACCATGAGCTTCGTTGCCAATGACCAAACCTAATTGGGGCACCTTATTAAACTCAGGCAATTGCTTAGCATTTTTATCCAGCATACTAGAATATACAGGTATCGAGTTATCTTGCATTTCTTTAATAACCTCTGTTAGATCCTGCATAATTAATTTAACATGAAACTGGCTGCCTTGCATTGCCCTTTGAGTTTTAGGATTATAGATATCAACACTTGCAGGAGAAAAAACAACACCATCAAAGCCAGCAGCATCTGCTGTCCTAATAATGGTACCTACATTGCCAGGATCAGCCAAATGGTCTAAAAGAACCCATTTGCCAAAATTCACGTGATAGTCTCGAGGTTGTGCAATTTTTAAAACCATAAAAATATCTTGTGAATTTTTAGTACTAGAAAGGTGATGAGCAATAGCCGAATTTATGATAAAAGTTTTCTGACTGGTTATTACCTCAGAAAAATTTTTATTAATTTTAGTGATTGCCTCAGCACTTCCCAGCAGATAAAGGTATTTTTCTCCCGCTTTGAGTGCTTCTTCAATTAGGTGAAAACCTTCAATTAAGTATAAATTGTTTTTTTGCCGATACTTTTTTTGTTTTAATTTAGATAAATCTTTTATTAAATTATTGTTCACCGAACTTATTTGTTCTAGCATCTGGATATCTTCTTTCGTTTTTATCAATATATTTTTTAATTTCAAGCTGCTAAAATGTTAAAATCAAGAAAGTAGTATAGGGAGGATTATTATGGGATTTTTTAACAAACATAAAATTAAAAGAGAATGCAATCCTACCAATGAATTAAGGGAAACCTGGCAATTAACTATTTCAGGCATCGTTCAAGGAGTAGGCTTTCGCTGGAGCGTCTTAAACCTTGCTAATAAGATGGAATTAGATGGGAATGTACGCAATAACAGTGATGAAACAGTCACAATTACTTTACAAGCTGAACTGGACAGAGTCAATCAGTTTTGCTCTGAATTACCCAAAAACATTTCGCAATTTGCCCGAATTTCATCTATCAAGAAAGAAAAACTGATAAAAGCGGGCAAAATAACTGGTTTTCATGTATTATATTAGTTATTGACAAAAAAATAATAATTGGGTGAGTTGAATGAAAAAATTTCGTAAATATATTGGATTAATTGCTATTTGCTTGGCGGTCATGCTGATTGTCACTGCTTGCGCACAAAGTGGTGGTGCTAATAAGCCACCAACGGGCTTTATATATGGGTCGATTTATAAGTTTATCGGCAAACCTATGCAAAATATCATGCTCTATTTTTCCAACATCATAGGTGGAGCAAATGGAGCTGGTTGGGCCATTATCTTAATGACCCTTGTAGTTAGAATGATTCTTTTGCCTCTAATGCTTAATCAACAAAAGAAATCAACTACACAACAAGAGAAAATGTCTCGTTTACAACCGCAGATGAAATTAATTCAGGATACTATGAAACGTAAGGATCTGAATCAGGATCAACAAATGACCTTGGCAGGTTGGCAGCGAGAACTCTACTCTAAAAACCATTTATCTCTGACCGGTGGGATGGGTTGTTTGCCACTGATTATCCAGTTCCCTATTATGATTGGTATTTATGATGCTGTAATGTATTCCAAGAGCTTGGCTAGTTCGTCATTTTTCGGTATCTCCTTAAGTAGCAGATCAATTTCAGTCACGATTTTTGCTACCATTTTTGCTTTTGCACAAGGATATCTTTCATTGGTGGGAATTCCCCAAGAACAAAAGAAGCAGATGCAGTCAATGATGCTCATGAACCCTATTATGACACTCTTTATCTGTCTTTCCGTTTCAGGTTCCGTTGCCCTCTATTGGGCTGCCGGCAACTTTTTCTCTATTATTCAGCAATTGCTGGTAACATATATCATCACGCCAAAAGTTAAGAAAGAAGTAGATGAAGAATTAAAGCGGGAACCTATTACTGAAGTAGTAACTGAAGAAAAGGTTAAGGAATTGATTAATTCACAAGTAAGTTCTCCAGTTCAAACTGAAGAAACCAAAGAATTGCATGAATCTTTACGTAATCGCAACAAAGGTAAGCAACAAAAACGGTCTTAACTGATAAAAGGTATCAAAAAAGACCTGTAGATGTCATAGCATGTTTGTAACTCGCCAAGCATACTAACTGACATACAGGCCTTTTTTATTTATTTTATTTTTTTGCTTTTTTCAGCTTCTTCACGCTTGCGCAGCCTTTCAGCCTGAGATTTCGAAAGAGCCGGGAAGTCCATCATAAACTGACTACCTTGTCCCTCAACAGAATCGACGCTAATTTTACCGTGATAACTAGTAACTAATTTTTGAGCAATTGATAAACCTAAACCATTACCGCCTTTTTCTCTGGTTCTAGCTTTATCGACCCTATAAAAGCGGTTAAAGATTTTACTTTGTTCTTTTTTGGAAATTCCTTCACCATAGTCTTGCACTATAATGTGAACTTCATCCTGTGACAAGCCAGCCGACACATTCATTTCTTTACGATCCGTAGAGTATTTAACACCGTTGTCAATTAATATGACAAGGAGTTGTTCCAAGTGCCCTTGGTAAATCTGAATTTCTGTATCTTGAGGCAGATCATCCATATCTAACCTGATAGTAAAATCCTTGTGTACCAATGACATATCACCAACAACTCGTTTTAACACCTCTGAGACCTTGGTAACTGCATTAGGATATTGAACATTAATTTGCTCGGCACGAGTTAAGTCCAACATTTCCTGGATAAGGTGCTGCATTCTTTTGGCTTCCTGCAGAGAAGCGTCGATAGATTCTGCTAAAATTTGGGGATCATCTTTACCCCAACGCTTGAGCATATTTAAATGTCCTTCAATAACAGCAACCGGTGTGCGTAATTCGTGAGAAACATCTCCCACAAACTCCTTTTGCTGATCAATATAGCGTTGCATACGATCAAGCATTTGGTTGAATGAAACCGCCAGTTCCTGCAATTCATCATGACGGTGAAAATCTCTAATTCTAGCAGTACTATTAGGATCATCATTTACTTCCAAAGCAACATGGGACATTTCCTTAACAGGTTTGACAATATCGCGCACTATTATGTAAGCAACTAATGTGAACAATACAACGGCTATCAATGAAATCCGTACCATCCACTTTAACAAATCCTTCATTAGGCCGTTATAGTATGACATTTTATTTTCAACGATAATATAGCCTGTGACTTTACCGGATTTAGCTGATCTCACTGTTTGGTAAGTTAATAGCTCCTGTTTGCGTCTTCTAGTGACACGTGACATTTTATAATCATCCCGAAACTTTTTAAAAGCAGGGATTTTACCGCCATTATCAAAAACATCTTCCCCGTGTAAATTATAAACTACTACATTTAAATCAGGATTAGTCAATGAAGATAGTAGGTCATCATTAAAGGCTCTATTGCCCTGTTGGTCAGATCTAATTGGAGGATTACCTCTCATTACTTCTCTAGCTGACGGTGTGAGAGCAAAAGAAACATTAGCTATCTGCAGTTCAGTTGGAATCCGTGTCAAAGTACTATTAAGTTTAGATATCATTTCATTTGAAGTCTGCTTTTGTTGCACCATGGATTGCTGGCCCACAAATGAGTATATTATTACAGAAAACACAACAAAAGAGACCATAATTGTCAAAGCCACGACAGTTACCCATCTCACGACCAGAGATGAGTGTTTGGTCTCCTTTTTCTTTTGGTTTTTATTCCTTTTCATCGTCCTCATCTCTTACCATGTATCCAGTTCCCCGAACTGTTTTGATATATGATTGCTTACCGGGAACGTCAATTTTATTGCGCAGATAACGCACATAAACTTCTACAACATTAGTTTCAATATTTGAACCGGGGCCCCAAATTTTAGCGAGCAATTGGTCACGGCTGACAACATTATTCTTATTCTTAATCAAAGTCATTAATAAGTTATATTCACGCTTAGTCAGATCAACTGCTTTGCCATCACCACGGCGAACAATTCTATTTGCGGTCTCAATTGTAAGATCTTTAAACTTTACAACCTTTTTCTCTATTGAATCGTCCGAAGCATCTTTTTCAATTTTTACTCGGCGTAAAACTGCACGCAGACGAGCTAAAAGCTCTTCAATTGCAAATGGCTTAACAATATAATCATCAGCTCCATGATCAAGACCAGAAACTCGATCAATGACGGAATCACGGGCGGTCATCATTATGATAGGCGTACTCTTTACCTGACGCACTCTGCGTGCTATTTCCAAGCCATTCAGGTCAGGCAGCATCAAGTCTAACAAAATCGCATCAAAGTCTTCTTTTAACGCTAAGTCCAAAGCTTTGCGTCCGTTGCTTTCAACAACTGTATCATACTTTTCATGTTTTAATTCCAATTCAACGAAACGCGCCAAATTCTTTTCATCTTCAACAATTAAGATTCTTGCCATTTTTATTCATCCTTTTTAAAATTTAATTTTGATTAATTTAATTTATATTGTTATTAACAAGTAAAGCATACTTTAAAAGTGCTTTTAAAACAAGATTAAAAACCAGCATTTTGCTAATACTGATTTTTTAACTAATTTAATTATCAATATTTTCGTTATGAATATTTTCATTATTTTCATTAAAAAGATCTTTTAATTTCGCAAAAGCAGGGTTGATTTGATCATCTTTCCGTTTATTAAAATCCTTTTCTGAAATGACTCTCCAACCTTTTCCTTCAGGATAAATGCCCTGTTCTTGCTCTTTGGTAGTTAAGATTGTTGTTGGGATATTTAATAAAATGTTATCCTCAATTGCTTTTTGCAGATCAATAACATCATGCTCAACTTTGACAATCGGAATATCACTTTCATCAATCTCTTCTTTAGCTATCTCAACATCAGTATAATTCTCACTAAAATGAAAATCTTCTTTAAACTTAACAGGATCTAAGCTACGACTGGATGGTACCAGAAGATCTGCCTGTACCTGAAAATTGCCAGTGACAAATGGTTGATTATAAAATAAATCTCCAGTCAGTAGAACACTATCAACTCGATAGACCAGGCCATGACTTCGCTTAATGAAATCATCTGCAACTTGCAAATCGCATTCAATATGAGTTACAGGTTCCTTATTATATTTGATCTGCGAATAATTCAGTTTTAACATTTAGACCTCCAATGGACGACGGCCAAAGTTTTGATCCACTTGCAGCAGTTGCTCAAAGAAGCGATCAACCCGAAGTTGCAGCCTCATTGAGCCACTTTGAGTATTTTTCTGATCAACTTTAGAAATGATATCTGCAGTTGTTTCTTTTCTAATCCGTTTAAGATATTTCCTACCCAGTTTACTATATCCCAATAGCAAAAGTGATTCATGATTAAAACTGTCAATCATATCCTCTTGGGTCACATTCATCAAAGTATATAAACTTAGTCGTCGCAAGCGTGAATACGTATACCGTTTCGATTTTACTCTACGTAAAAACTCAGTAAACGTTTGTGCAGTATGTATCTCCTGCTTCATTTTATATTCCAGGCCTTCACTCATCTGATATATCTTCTGCAATTCTGAAATTGAAGAGGATTCTAACCTGTATTTTAAAAATGGGAACAGCAGATTCCAATTGGGATAATTTTTTTGTTTAAAAAGTAATTTTACTTCTTTTTTAGGCATCCACTCTTCTAATGTAGAACTGACTTCATTATGCAAAATCATATTGCGAATTGCACTTGCGCTTTGAACTACCTTATTACTTTGTAAAACATCGTCATGACCTGCTCCGATGCGGTTAATTGGATGTAAAACTAGAGGAGTACCTAAATTATGGTTGGCTACTGCATAAGCTAAAGCCAAAATCGCATTAGGTTCACTAACTTCATGACCAACTTCACGTGCTACCATCTGATTATATTGAGTTGAATAAGTCTGACTGTAATCATTAAAGTCCATGTGACTTTGAGGAATTTCCGCAATTTTACTACCCAAATAAGCATAATTTTGAGTAGCATCTTCAACTCCAAAAATCAAATCAGTGACGCCGACTTTTACCAATTGGTCGATACTGCCAAGTGCAAATAAATCAGCAGGCTCAACCGAAGTAGAAAATGGCAGTTCAAATACCAAATCAGCACCACTTGCAAGTGCTGTCTGGGCGCGAGACCACTTGTCCATTATTGCCATTTCGCCTCGTTGAACGTAATTCCCAGACATAACTACAATGATCGGGTCTTTGCTTCCAGCTATATAACGAGCTTGATTCATTAAGAATTCATGCCCACTGTGAAAGGGATTATATTCTGCAATGATCCCAACTACGCTCATGGTTAGTTAATCTTCCTTTAATGCTAATTTTTTACCATTGACCCATAATTTTTCAACATTATAAAAATCACGAGCATCTTCAGTAAAAACATTTACGACAACATCGCCCAGGTCAAGTAAAAGCCAGTTGGATTCACTCGTACCTTCAACACGGTAATCATAATAATTATGTTTGTGAGCTTCGTCAATAATTGCATTGGCTATTGCGTGCAACTGTCTGTTTGAGCCCGCACTAGTAACTACGTAATAATCTGCTAAAATACTATGTCCTTGCATATCGTAAGCTACTGTATCTTCTCCATGACGGTCGCCAATTGCTTTTAACGTAAAAGCCAATATTTCTTTGCTAGTCATTTTTCTCCTTATTCATTAATACCCCAAACGTTATATGCGTCTAAAGTACGGGGATAGATTTTATTCCTTTTATCAATTAAAAATTTAAGAGTGTGTGCTAACTGGTAGCCAACTCCTTGGTTAATATTAGCATAAGTTATTTTACGCGCTTCTTCAACACCTGGAAATGATCTGCCTGGCTCAATATAATCAGCCATGAACACAATTTTATCCAAAGTTGTCATTTCAACGTCAGCAGTAGTGTGTTTGCGGACTGCAGTTAGTATTTCCGGATCAGTAATTTTTAAATCTCTTTGGATAAAATAGGTACCAACAATACCATGCCAAATGCTACGATTCCAATTTAACAGGTCTTGATCGAAGCCTTGTGTTTTAATCACTTCGCGATATTCATCAACTGCAACTTGTTTAGCATAATCATGAATAAAGCCGGCTAAAGCAGCCTTATCTACATCATAGTGGTTAAGCTCGGCCAGTTTACGTGCAGTTTTACTGACTCCTATACAGTGTTCAAAGCGGTCAGCAGTCATATTGCTCTTTTCCTTAGCAATAATTTCAGAACTTGATAAAGAAGAATATGTTTTCTTAAATACTAAATCAGTCATGATATAAACCCTTTTTATGAATATAATTTCTAACTGTATCAGGTACCAGATATCTGATTGAACCTCCAATTGCAATCGTTTGTCTAATCAAAGTCGAACTAATATCTATAGCTGGGGAATCAACCCAAATCATCGGCAATTTCGCCTTCTGAGGATAACCAGCCCTTTGAACACCCACTAAGGTTGCTAATTGGGCCAGCTTTGTTGGTTCCTTCCATTCACCTAAATTATTAACCTGGTCACTACCCATGATCAAGTAATAATGGTTTTCAGGCTGAGTTTCACGTAAATATCTTAATGTGTCTACAGTATAAGATACACCTCCGCGATACAGCTCAAACAGTTTTACCTGAAAACGGGGATTGTCTTGAGTACCTAACTCCAACATATTTGCCCTATCTTGAGCTGAAACACTGGGTTCATTTTTTAACGGTGGCACATTAGTAGGAATAAACCAAATTTCGTCTAGATGTAATTTAGTCAATACCTGTTCAGCTACTATCAAATGACCGATATGAATAGGATTAAAAGTCCCACCAAAAATGCCGATCTGACGGCCCTTTTTAGGTGGCAATTTTTCTTCGGCTACAGCTACAGTAGGTGTTTTTTGATAATTTTTTGCAATAGCAATCATTATATCCTCTAAATTAAAGCTCGTCTAATACCCAGTCCGATTTTACCAGGCGTATAAATTTTAACTAAACAATCTGCGGGAACTGTAATAAAACCAATTCCTCCAAAAAGCAAGTCGCTTTTACTACCAGTATGATATTCCTGACCCTTTAAAAGAGGCAGCTTATCACTTTTGGCAGGTGGACTAAGTAATTCACCAATATGCTTTTCGTAAAAGCTGTCCGCGTTTTCGGTTTTAGTTCTGTGAATATACAATCCGCGTGCTGCATAAACTGTAAAACTTGCTTTTTTTCCTTTTAAATAGTCAGCTCTGCCCAGACCAGCCAAAAATAAACTGTTTCCCGGACTAAGCTGAAAAGTAACCGGCTTAAGCTGTTTTTGAGGCGATATTAACTCCAGTTCCTGGGTGTTTAAGTGCGTGGCCAACTGATTCTTAGTCAAAATACCTGGTGTATCAACTAAAAAGTGACCATTCGTTAGCGGAATTTCAATCTTATCAAGCGTGGTCCCGGGAAAACGTGAAGTAGTGATCAAATTTTGAATATCACCCATTTGCTCAATAATAGCATTAAGAAGAGTTGACTTTCCAACATTAGTCGTTCCGACAAAGTAGACATCTTGATCTCGGGAATTATGATCTAGGTAACTTATTAATTCCGGCAAGTTCTTTTTATTTTTAGCACTGACCAAAAAGATTTTTTTAGGGTATAATCCCATTCTATTAGCCTCTTGCCTCATCCAATCTTTAATTTTGCTTTGACGAGAATTCTGGGGAAAGAGATCAAATTTATTGCCCACTAAAATAAAATCATTATTGCCTATAAAACGTTTGAGAGCCGAAAGCAAAGAGTTAGTAAAATCAAACAGATCTACCACATTAACGACCAAAGCTTTTTTTTCTGCTAACGAATTCAATAACTTTAAAAAGTCATCATTGTCCGCTTTGACTGGCATAATCTCATTATAATGACGCAAACGAAAGCAACGTTGACAATAAACGTCATTATCCTCATCTTTGCTTTCTCTTGCCTGCTTTAAACGTGCAGCCGGAAGATAACCGGCTTCTTCTACATTATCAGATTGAAGAACAGCACCACAACCAATACATATAATTTGGTCATCCATTTTTGATAGTCTCCTTAAATTTAACGGGATGTGATAAGCCCAAAAGGAAAAAAATAATTTTTTCAAAAAAACGATTAATACGGGTATTCCATTTATCAGTTTCAATAAGAGGTTTTACTAACACCGATTCTACGCCAGCTAGATTTCCTGCCTGAATATCAGTAATTAGCTGATCTCCTACCATCATGACTTGTTCTTTTGCTAAACCCATACTTTGCCTTTTGCGGTTGATCGCAAAAGGCAGTGGCTTTTTGGATTTAGCAACAAAGTCTATATGATAAGGATTCAATACTTTTCCCACTCTTTCAGCATTGTTATTGGAAATGACAACAAGCTTAATTTTAGCATGCTCTAACTCCTTATTGAAACTATTCATTTTTTCTGCAGTTTCAAACTCATTCCAAGCCAAAAGAGTATTATCTAAATCTGAAAAAACAGCTTTGATGCCCATTTTATGCAGCTCAGCAGTATTTAAATGATAAATTGTATCAATCGTATAGCGTGGTCTGAATAACATGCAAAATTCCCTTCATCTATATTCATTGCACTAGTTTAATATACCAAATTATCAGCTGCAAGTGCTAAATTTTGACATAAAAAAACAGCGCCATAAGCGCTATTTTGGTTAATTTAAAGCCTTCTTAGCAGTTTCTGCTAATTTTGCAAAGGTCTTTGAATCGTTATAAGCAATATCAGCTAACATCTTACGGTTAATATCAACACCAGCTAATTTCAAGCCGTGCATTAACTTAGAATATGAAATATCATTTTGTCTTGCTGCAGCATTGATTCTGGCAATCCATAACTTTCTGAAGTCGCTCTTACGTCTTCTTCTGTCACGAAATGCATATCTGTAAGATACAAATAACTGTGTACTTGCAGCCTTAAATTGCATATGCTTTGCGCCACGGTAACCCTTGGCAAGCTTCATAACCTTCTTACGACGTTTACGTGTAACTGTTCCACCCTTAACTCTTGGCATCTAAAATTCCTCCTAAATATCGTCTCTTACAATTAATTAACGCATTTGAGAGAGCATCTGTTTGATGCGCTTCAAGTCGCTGCGTGAAACCATTGCAGCCTTTCTCAAATGACGACGTTGTTTCTTAGTCTTGCCGTGGAAACGGTGGCCGGTAAAAGCGTGATGACGCTTTAATTGACCAGAAGCAGTTCTCTTAAAACGCTTAGCAGAAGCGCGGTGGGTTTTCATTTTTGGCATTTTCTAATTCCTCCAAATTAACTAATTATTTTTGTCACTCTTCGGAGCGAGCATTAAGAACATTGAGCGGCCTTCCATCTTAGGCTTGCTAACTACAGTAGCAATATCAGATGTTGCTTCAGCCATTTTTTCCAATACTTCACGACCTAGTTCCTTATGAGTGATTGCTCGACCTCTGAACCTGATCGAAACGCGTACTTTAGCACCTTCTTTAGTAATAAATTTACGCGCATGTTTTAACTTAGTGTTAAAATCGTTACCCTCAATCGTTGGACTTAAACGGATTTCTTTGACACTGACCGTTTTAGACTTTTTACGGGATTCTTTAACCTTCTTTTGTTGCTGGAAACGGTATTTGCCATAGTCCATGATACGAGCAACAGGTGGCTTGGCATTAGGCGAAATTAGAACTAAATCTAAATTTGCAACAGTTGCTTGGCGTAAAGCCTCAGTTTTAGTAACAACACCAACTTGTTCACCATCTTCATTAATTAAACGAACTTCGCGAGCGCGAATTTGATCGTTCAATATCAAATTCCTTGGAATAATTCTTCACCTCCGTGTTAATCTGAGGACAAGAAAAAGACGGGTAAACTTTACCCGCCCTTAATCAACAGAAAATATCGATCAGCCTAGAGGTCAACTTAACTTAGGCGAGAAGCGGGAAGCTTCTTCTTGTTCTCAACTAAAATGATTATACTCGTCTTCAGTATACGTGTCAATAAGATAAATCTCAAAATAAAGTTTTTGCTTTATCTATACTAAACGCTTATTAAGTTTATTACCAATTACAGATAATGTAAAGCAGATGATAAAATATAAAAACGTTAAAGCCGCAAACATTGGCACAATATAATTAGCATTTTGACCATAGATGACTTGCGCATGTTGCATAAGTTCCGGGACAACAATAATAGTTGCTAGGGAAGTATCTTTAATTAAAGAAACAAATTGTCCAATGATAGTAGGTATCATGTGCCGATAAGCTTGTGGCAAAACCACATGCCATAATGACTGCACAAATGTCATTCCGGTTGATCTGGCTCCTTCAATTTGACCAATTGCTACTGATTGAATACCAGAGCGGACAATTTCTGCAATCATGCTGGACTCAAAGATCGTCATAGCAATAATTGCTGATAAAATTGCCCCGGGCCTGAGGCCAATATTTGGTAATCCAAAATAAGTAAAAAAGATAATTAATAATAAGGGCAGATTTCTAACTAAATCAATAATAAAGCCTACAATTGCCGAAACAAATTTAATCTTAGCATAGCGAATTATTCCTAGAACTGAACCTAAAATGAAACTCAATACAATTGCAAAAACCGAAATAAACAGTGTAACAGCCAGACCTTTTAACAAAAAACCAAAGTTTAACCATGATAAAGCATTAATCCATGTTTGCATTATAAGCCGCCTCCCTACGCCATTTTCTTTTCCAAGTACCGCATGTAATAACTTAGTGGCATAGTAATTACCAGATATAATATGCCGATTACAAAGTAGCTGTTAAATGTATCAAAAGTTACAGATGCAATTGCATTAGCTTGATACATTAAATCAAAACCTGCGACAAAAGCCAGTATTGAAGAATCTTTAATTAAATTAACAAATTGATTACCAAGCGGTGGAATAACAATCTTAAGTGCTTGAGGTAAGATTACATAACGCATAGCCTGACTATAAGTCATACCGGTTGACCTGGCACCTTCCATTTGACCTTGAGATACCGACTGAATACCTGAACGAATAATTTCCGCAATAAAAGCTGAGGTATATAGGAACAACCCAATAGTCCCAGCGGTGAAACCGTCAATTTGAACAAAATATTTAGGTACTATTAGATAAAAGAACATTACGATAATCAATAATGGAATATTACGAAAGATTTCAACGTAAATCCTGCCAATCCTATTAGCTATTTTATTTGGAATAACTTCTAATAGAGCTAATAAAACACCAAAAATCAGACTAAATACTAATGTTAACAAGCTTGATAAAATAGTCCAGCCGAACCCTGCGAATAGTTGACTACTAAAATCATTGAAGATCCGAATCATTTAATATACATCTCCTTATAGTTAAAACCAGGAACTTGGCCGAACCATTTTTTGATTAAGCGATTGTATTCTCCACTTTGCTGAATCTTGTCAATGGCTCGATTTATTGCTCTATGAAATGGCTCTTGATTTTTATTTACTGCAATACCATAAGGTTCTTTAGTATAAGTTCCACCAGTTACTTCAAGGCTATCAGGACTCTGTGCTGCTAAACCATATAAAATACCATTATCACTGGTCAAAGCGTCACCCTGATGCGATTTTAAAGCTGATACGGCTTGACCATAATCTTGCATAGCAACCACTTTTGCTCTGGGAGCAACCTTCTTGATCGCCTCAACTGAATTATCCCCAACAATACCAATTACAGTTTTGCCATTAAGATCGCTTGGCCTTTTAATATTGGATCCTTTAGGAACAAGGAACGATTTACCAGCCTGAAAATACGATTTAGTAAAACTGATTACTTGAGCTCTTTCAGGAGTTATTGTCAGAGTGGCAATTACCGCATCAACATTACCGTTTTTCAACAAGGGAATTCTTGATTGTGAAGTGGCAAGAGTAAAGCGGGCTTGTCCTTTAGGACCTAAAATTTCTTTGGTAATAGCTTTAGCCATATCAATATCAAAGCCCTTTTCTTTATCATCTCTGATATCAATTAAACTAAATAGCTTTTTATCACCTTCAACAGCCCAAGTAATAGTATTGGCTGAACGCACATTTTTTAAAGCTGATTGATCTGCGACTTTATTACCGCAACCAGATAAAAGGAACATTCCGATTAGTAGCGAGATTGAGCAAATTATTTTTTTCATGATAATGCCATCCATCTTAATGCGCTATTATTTTGCTTAAGAATTGTTGAGCACGATCTGTTTTAGGCTGCTTAAAAAAGGATGTACTGTCATCATCTTCCACAATCTGACCCTGATCCATAAAGATAACGCGATTAGCTACTTCTTTAGCAAAGCCCATTTCGTGAGTCACAATCAAGGAAGTCATATCGCTGGCTGATGTTACCTTTTTAATTACTTGTAGCACTTCATCAATCATTTCCGGATCAAGTGCTGATGTTGGTTCATCAAATAGTAATAATTTGGGATGCATTGCTAAAGACCGAGCAATAGCGACACGTTGCTTTTGTCCACCGGATATTTGCGCCGGCATATTTTGGGCCTTATCTGCCATGCCAACCATATCAAGCAGATGCATTGCTTGCTTTTTATTTTCGTCTTCGGGTAAATGACTTACTATTCTGGGCGCCAGCATGACGTTCTCCAGGACATTTTTATTTTTATACAGATTAAAATGCTGAAAAACCATTCCCACATCTTGACGCAATCTGTTTGAATCAGTCTTGGGATTGGATAAATCCTGATTGTTGACTATCAGCTTGCCACCCTGAATTGATTCCAATCGATTTATTGTTCTAATAAGCGTACTTTTACCAGAACCGGAAGGTCCAATCAAAACAACAGTTTCACCCTTATCAATTTGTAAGTTGATATTATGCAACGCGTGAAATTTGCCATAAAATTTCTGCACGTCATGAAATTCTACCATTGACATAATTAATGCTCCTTTTAGCAGTTTTAATTTAACTATCCAACCTATTTCTTATCAATTGATTAATTAATCAAAAGTGCATCCCGTCAACACTACATTTTGTTACTCGACGTGCAAATTTTAGCGGTTTTATATTATGGTTTAAGTTATCAAATTATTTCTGCCATCTATATAAACTATTTTTATTAGCTTTTATTCTTTTATTCATTGCGTGAGTATGATTTAACATCTTGTTCAATTTCACGAATAAATTCATCAAAACTCTTTGCCACTTCTTCTTCAGTGCCATAGCGACGAACGTTAACACTGTTGTCCTTAAGCTCTTTGTCACCTAAAACAAGAGTATATGGTACTTTTTGTGTTTGTGATTCACGAATCTTGTAGCCCAATTTTTCATTACGTAAGTCGGCTTCAGCTCTAAAGCCTCTCTTATTGAGCTCATTACGGACTTTCTTAGCGTAATCTGAATGAGCATCCAGGTTAACAGGGATTACTTCAACTTGAACTGGAGCTAACCAGGTTGGAAAAGCACCCTTGTATATTTCAATCAAGTAAGCAATGAACCGTTCCATAGTTCCAACAATACCACGGTGGATCATAACTGGACGATGCTCTTCACCATCTTGACCAACATAAGTTAAGTTAAAGCGTTCAGGGAGCATGAAGTCCAGTTGGATAGTTGACATGGTTTCGTCAGCACCTAAAGCAGTCTTAGTCTGAATATCAAGTTTAGGACCGTAGAATGCAGCCTCACCTTCAGCTTCGACATAATCAAGGCCCATATCATCCATTGCCTTTTTCAACATTGACTGACTTCTTTCCCACATTTCATCATTGGCAAAATACTTCTTAGTATTCTTCGGATCACGATAAGAAAGTCTGAAGTAGTAATCGGTGATGTCAAAGTCTTTGTATACATCCAGAATTAAAGTCAAAATCTTAGAGAATTCACTTTGAACCTGGTCTAAGGTTACAAATGTATGACCATCATTTAAAGTCATTTCTCTTACGCGTTGCAAACCTGACAAAGCACCAGATTTTTCATATCTGTGCATCATACCCAGTTCTGCAATGCGAATTGGCAACTCACGATATGAACGAATATGATGCTTATAGATTTGAATGTGTGACGGACAATTCATTGGACGCAATTCAAGCATTTCCCCGTCACCCATATCCATCGGTGGAAACATGTCATCACGATAGTGTGCCCAGTGGCCTGATGTTTTATAAGCGTCAACGTTCATAAGCACTGGGGTATAAACGTGTTGATAACCGTCGGCTACCTCTTTATCAATGATGTAACGTTCAACTACTCGGCGAATCGTGGCACCTTTTGGCATCCAGTAAGGTAAACCAGCTCCAACTTTGGGATCTACAAAGAATAAATCAAGATCTCGGCCAATTGTTCTGTGATCGCGTTCTTTAATTTCTTCACGACGCTTAATATCGGCATCTAAGTCAGCCTTTTTAAAGAAGGCCGTACCGGAAATTCTTTGAAGCATAGGGTTAGAAGATTGGCCCTTCCAATAAGCACCAGCAACGGATAATAATCTAAATTGCTTAATCTTTCCTGTATTAGGCAGTAACGCGTCGAAGCCAAAGTCAATGAAGTCTCCCAGCTTGTATACTTGAATTTGGTCATCTTTTTCTGCTTTTAGCAATTCACTTTTATACGGATCGTCTTTAAAAATTTCAGATAACTCCGCTTTTGACATGTAAGAAGATGCAATTTTATTTCCAGCCTTAATAACTTTTTTGATTGCTTTTTCTAATTCTGGAAGTTCATTAACTTTAATTTGATTTTCTTTGTCAGTATCAACGAAAAAGCCATCTTCATCCGCCACATGTTCACCAAAATGAATTTCAGGATAAGCTTTTTTTGCAACGGCTTCAAAAACAAAGGCTACTGTAGCCCGTAAAATATTTAAGCCTGCTTCATCTCTATCTGTAATAATTGCAACTTCAGCATCTTTATTTAATTTGTAACCCAAAGAGACAACTTGACCGTTTACTTTTGCTCCAATAGCAGCTTTACCTAAGGATGTACCTATATCATGTGCTAAAGCAGAAACTGATACTGCATCTTCATATTCCTTTTTAGAACCATCTGGCAAAGTAATTGCAAAACTCATTTTTTCCTCCAAAAATCAAATAAATAAAAAAATCCCAGTGCAGTTAAGCACTGGGACGTTAATTAACGTGGTTCCACCCAAAATTCAGTCTGGATTCCAGACTATCTCGTTCAAGATTATAACGGATCTAACCCATCTTTTTAATTTCAGGTACGAATGAGTGGGTTGTAACACTAATGGAAGCTTCCAGAATAATGCTTCTCTCTCTGAGTCATATTACAACATGTTCATTCATTGCAGTTAATTATAACCCAATAATTTTTTAATGCAAGTATATTTTCACTAAAAATATTCAATACGGACTTTTTAGTCACTAATGCCGGCGGTTGTGCCCGGAAATTACAATTTCTGTAGCTAGAGAATGTATTCTTTCCATTAATCTGGCAGCCTTTACTGGTTCAATGGCATTTTTAGTCTCTTTGAAATGATCTTCTAAGTCATTCATAGCAAAGTTAGACGAAAAGAAGGTTGGCAAAACATTATCCATTCTTGCTTGTAAAATTACCGCTAAAACCTCATCGCGTGACCACTGACTCAAATTTTCGGCACCAATATCATCAAGTATTAATAAATCACAATTTGCAATTGTGTGAACTTCATCTTGCAGACTATTGTCATTAAAGTGACTGGCCAAACTGGCAATGAAAGTAGGAACATGTAAAAAAACAACATATTTGTTCATGGCAGCAACTTGATTTGCTAATCCCGCCAATATATAAGTTTTACCGATACCAAAATTACCTGATAAATATAACCCCTTCTGATGAATATCTCGCGCATAATGATATAAAAACTTTTGAATAGCTGTCATTACTTCTTTTCTTTCAGGAGTCAGTTCTATTTGACTCAAACGAATATCATGCAAGCCCTCAGGTAAATTAATTAAGCGCAAGTGTTTCTTGATACTAATTTCTCTATCATGAATCAGCTTACTGTCCTCAGGAACAAACTTGAGGCTAATTGCATTTTTATTCATGATTAAATCAGGATAATATCCTTGAGTTACCGGGTCTTTTTTATGTTGACTAAGATAAAATTCAAACAGGCTGGGCAAACTTTTATCAATTATACTGTCGTTAAGCTGCTCTTGGTGCTGGCTGATAAATTGCTGCACTTTGGGCTCAGCCAAAACTTTTTGCTTTATTTTAGCTGTACTTTCCTCATCTGCTTTAGCTGTTTGTCTTTTAACCATAATTTTTTTGATGGGTTGCATTTTTTCACCTACTTCATGCCGTTTTGATCTTCAAAATTCTTGAAAAATTCTTTTAATTCTGCACTGGAAACATCCGTTTTTACTTTTGGCTTTTGCTTGTTCCAATCAGTGCCCTTTTCAACCGTTTTTCCACTAGCAAAAGAATGATATCGCCTGCTTCTTTGCTGCTGTGCCTTTTTTCTCTTATTCATGTATTCCAAGGCTTGACTAGCAGTTTTAACCCCGTGTTGCAGCCAATCATGGAGTATTTTATTGGCCAGGCGAAAAGAAATATTAGGACCACTCTTTAAACAAGCATAAGTCAAAATGTTAAGCAATTCTGCTGGTATTCCCTTATCGTTATATAAATTATCAAGCACTTGATATTCACTGGCATCAACAAAATCATTCCGCTCAGTTTTTAAATGATACAAAAACTGGGCTGGAGTATCAGATTGAGCTTTCTGCAATAGCTGCTGTTCATCTTCATTTAAGTGACTAGTATTGACAACCTTGTCTGTTAGTTCTTCTTTTTTGGACAAATGCTGGCGCGTATCACTGCCATGAATACTGTTAGCGATAGCCTGCTTAATTTGACGCATATTTAAATGATAATCACCATGTAAGCAAGGTATTGCTTCATCAACAAATTCTTGCTCGGAAAGTCCGTACATACGCATAACAGCTCGAATAGCTTCTTCATTCTGATCAATTTCGCTGCCCGCGATTTGATAAATTTCAAATTGCTGTTTCATAAAATCCCAGTCAATATGCTCTTGCTCATTGACGGTAGCGAAAGCTTTAGAAACAGAACGGTTTTCTTTAGCAGCTTTTTTAACATCAATTGAAGGATCAATTGCTTCTTGGTCAGGTAAATGAAAAACTTCCATAAAGGATGCAGATACGTTAGGTGCTTCCTTAATTCCACTGATGCTGCTTTGACTTTGCTTAGTTTCTCTAGCAAACTCATGGCTCAATTTATTAAAGGCTGTAACACCCACTTTTTCTTTTAATAAACTTGCTAAAAGTGCGGTGGTAAAAAACTCACTGCTGGAAGGAACACTTTTAAGTTTAAAACATAAAACCTGACCCATAATTTGGTTAGCAAGCAAATGGCTCTCAATTAAACCGACAGCTTCAAGTTTATGCAACGCGGGAAATAATTTTTTGATATCGCAGTCGGCTTGTTCCTGCAAAAAATAGAGACCTTTGGCATCAGAGAGCATCGCTTGCGGATTGTAGTCTTCATTTAAGCTTAAATAAACTGCCAGCGCCAGAGAGCCAATGAGCGGCTGGTATAATTTGATTAAAACCCGTAAATCCTTCGGAAAAATATCCACCCTGTTAGCAATGAAAAATGGTTGTTTGGGATCATTTGTCTCAAACATAATTAATTACCTTTCTCCCTTTTTGCAATCATATCTTCCATGGTTTTCATGAAGCTAGACATATCTTTGAATTCACGATAAATAGAGGCAAAACGAATATAAGCGACATCATCAATTTTAGCCAGTTCATCCATTACTAATTGACCAATCTTTTTGGAAGAAATCTCACTGACTCCTTGCTGACGTACTTTGTTTTCTACATGATCAACCAATTCTTCAAATTGTGAACTAGATATTGGGCGCTTTTGACCCGCAGCCATGACGCCGTGTAAAATTTTTTTACGGTTAAAAGGTTCACGAGTGCCATCATTTTTGATTACCAATAGTGGTGTTGTCTCAACTCTTTCAAACGTAGTAAAACGAAAACCACAGTTTTCACACTCACGCCGCCGTCTGATTGCACGATTTTCATCACTGGGGCGAGAATCTATTACTTTTGATGCATTTTTATGACAATTAGGACATTCCATATTAATACTCCTCTTTTATTTTAAGAAGCAACTGCTCAAGTTGATATTTCAGATCTTGCTTTGTACCAACATTATTAATTACAAAGTCAGCTAGTTTTTCTTTCTGAGACAAGGACATCTGACTGCGAATACGTTTCAAAGCAGCATCTTTACTTAAATGATCCCTTAACATCAGCCGCTTTAACTGCAAAGATTCAGGTATGGCAATTAATAAAGTGCAATCACAATATTTTTGACCGTTTGCTTCAAACAAAACTGGTGCATCTACAATAATTAAGGGCTTTTTAGCAACCTTGTTTAGCGCAATTTTAGCTTGTATTTCTTGAAAAATCAACGGATGGGTAATTTTATTAAGAATGTCAAGCTGCTTTGCGTCATTAAAAACTATTTGTCCTAAAACTGCCCGGTTGATTGATTGATCTTCATTGATTATTTGTGCACCAAATTGCTTTGTGACTAATTCATAGCCTTTATTACCAACATTTAAAATATCATGAGCTATTTGGTCACAGTCTATCACGGGTATGTGCTTTTCTTTAAAAAAGATATCTGCTGTGCTTTTTCCGCTGGCTATTCCACCAGTTAAGCCCAAAATAGTTGTCATTTATAAATCACCTGACATTTAGGGCAAAAAGTAGTTCCTCGGCCGTTTACTTTAATTTTTTCAAGAGGAGTTCCACAACGCTCACAAGGTTCGCCTTTATGACCATAGACCTGCAACATTTTTTGAAAACCACCAGTCTTGCCGTTAGCATCAAGATAGGTATGAACAGTAGTGCCCCTTTCTGCTATGGCCAATTCTATCAACGAATTAATATTATCGTGCATTTCTGCTACTTTTTTTGCCGGGATACTATTAGCCTTACTCAATGGGTGAATTTTTGTTTCCCACAAAACTTCATCAACGTAAATGTTACCAAGACCGGCCACTACTGACTGATCAAGCAATGTGTTTTTGATATTTTTCTTTTTACGAGCTAAGCCATCTTGCAAGTATGAAACTGTAAATGTTTTTGAATTAGGTTCAGCTCCTAATTTACCAATACCAGTATTTTCTTTCTCTGTGCCCGTTGTAATCAACTGCATGCGCCCGAACTTACGCACATCATTGTAGCGCAAAGCAGAATTATCGTTAAAAACAATTTGTACATGATCGTGTTTATCTTTTTTGGTATTTACTTTGACTAAACGATATTTACCTTCCATGCGTAAGTGCGATACCACAGTTAAATGACCACTGAGACGAATAAGCAAATACTTGGCATAACGATCAATTGTTTCTATTCTTTTACCAGCTAACTGCTTTTTAAATTCTTTTGCATCACCAGTTATTATTTTAGGATACCAAACAGTTACTTCTTTAATCGTTTTTCCCTTAATCAGGGGAAGTAGCGTCCGTCTGACAGTTTCAACTTCTGGCATTTCGGGCATTAAAATTACTCCTTACTTAGCATCAAACCAATTGTGACCATAACCAGAATCTGCTACAAGAGGAATATCAAGTCTCACAGCAGATTGCATAACTTCTGGCACAATCTTTTTAATTGTTTCTAATTCATCTTTTGGTACGTCAAAAATTAATTCATCATGAACCTGAACCACCATCTTAGTTTTAAGATGCATCTCATCCAATTTTTTCTGCATGTTAATCATCGCGATCTTGATAATATCTGCAGCTGAACCCTGAATTGGTGAGTTAATCGCAGTTCTTTCCGCAAATGAGCGCACATTATAATTCTTGGCGTGAATATCAGGTAAATAACGTCTTCTGTGCATAATCGTTTCGGCATAACCTTTTTCACGGGCAACTTGAACTGCCTTATCCATATAATCCTTAATTTGCGGATATTGTTCAAAATAATTATCAATAAATTCCTTAGCCTGTTTGCGACTGATATTAAGGTTTTTAGATAAGCCATAGTCAGAAATGCCATAAACAATACCGAAGTTGACGGCTTTTGCTCTGCGACGCATTAACGGTGTAACGTCAGAAGTTGATTTTAGATGAAAAATTTTCATAGCCGTATGAGCGTGGATGTCATAACCCGTTCTGAAAGCTTCCTGCATTTGTTCATCACCGGAAACTTGTGCTAACACTCGTAATTCAATTTGAGAATAGTCACAGGAGAAAATATAGCCATCTGGTTCACTGGGAACAAAGGCTTTTCTAATTTGCTTTCCTTCTTCCGTTCTGGTAGGAATATTTTGTAAGTTAGGATCAACTGAAGACAAACGGCCGGTAGCAGTCAGTGTCTGCAAGTACCTGGTGTGAACCCGACCGTCTTTTTGGATAACATCCAATAGGCCATTAACGTAAGTTGACTGGATTTTGGCAATCTGTCTGTAAGTCAAAATTTGCTCAATAATTGGGTTTTCATCCCTTAACTGATTCAAAACATCAACTGAAGTTGAATAACCAGTTTTAGTCTTTTTAACTGGCTTTAAGCCCATTTTTTCAAACAAAATATGCCCCAATTGCTTAGGTGAATTAATATTAAATTCTTCACCGGCCTCATCATAAATTTGCTTTTCCATTTTCTTAAGGTCAACTGCAAATTCATCTTGAAGCTGCGTTAAGGTATCAGCTTGGACTTTGATACCATTTATCTCCATGACAGACAGAACTCGGGCCACAGGGATTTCAATATTGGCAAAAAGATCGTCTTGCTCATGTTCTTTTAGTTTAGCCAGCAGAGTATTTTTTAAGTTCTCGATTGCCTCTATTTTGCCGGCCAAATGGTTGAACAACACCTGATCGTCCTCTGGAATATGGACGCTTTTACCTTTGCCGTAAACATCATAATCGCTTTTAACCGAATTATCACCGTACATCCGGCATATCTCGCCCATGTCGTCAGAATTATTTTCGTTATTAATCAAATATGAAGCAAGTAGCATATCATAATCAATAGAGCGAGCGTGAATACTCAATCGGTTCAAACCAACTGTAGTTCGTTTTAAATCAAAGACATTTTTAGCAATTTGCTTATTTTCTAGAATATTCTTAAGTTGCGGCTTTTTTAACAGGTCAACATTGCGACTCACATATATTTGCTTATCTATCTTAATGGCAAAGCCAACAAACTCGGCTAAATGATAATTGGCACCCAGCATACCTAAGTAAAAAGTAACAGTTTGACCGTCCTTAACTGCAAAGTTGTTAATGTCATTTTCCTTAAGCTCTGTAAAAGCAACTGCTTTATTATTTTGTGCAGGTTGTTCTTTTGGCTGAGCAGCACTTTCAGGGTTTAACTGACTCAAAAACTTACGGAAATTCATCTTTTCATAGAATCTACGCAATTTTTGATAATCAACTTCACGTCTTTTGACATCAGCAATACCAATGGTTAATGGGGCGTTACGATCAATTGTTGCCAGCTTTTTACCTAGTAGAGCCTTATCTTTATCATTAATCAGGTTTTCTTTCATTTTAGAAGGCTTCATATCATCTATATGATCATATAAATTTTCGACTGAGCCATATTCCTGGATAAGTTGTGAAGCTTTTTTAGGCCCTATTTTAGTAACACCAGGATAATTATCCGAATTATCACCCATTAACGCTTTCATATCAATGAATTCGGTTGGAGTGACACCATTAACTTCTTTCATGTGTTCAGGTGTATAAGCTTCTAAGTTTAAAACTCCTGATTTAGTAACCATAACAGTAGTTTGGGAAGATGCCAGTTGCGTCAAGTCCTTATCACCCGTAACAACTGTGATTTTAAAGCCCTCTTTTTCTCCAATAGTTACAAAAGTACCAATAATGTCGTCAGCTTCATAATTATCAAGTTCATATGTTGAAAGGCCCAAATCATGCAAAAGCTCCTGAATGTATGGCAGTTGTTCAGATAATTCTGATGGGGTCTTTTGTCTGCCGCCCTTATAGTCCTCATACATACTATTCCTAAAAGTTGTTTTACCTGCATCAAAAGCAACCAAAACATGGTCAGGTTCAACGTCATTCAGCACGACATCAAGCATATTTTTAAATGTATAAATGGCATTAGTGTGCAATCCTTCAGGATTTCTAAAATTTTCAAGTTGGCGGTATAGTGCATAGAAAGCACGAAAGGCAACTGAATTACCATCAATTAAAAGTAATTTTTTATCAGCCATTTGATCTCCTTAAATTTAAACCAAGTTTCTTTATTCAACTACCATTTTACCAGTTTTTCCATTCATCTTGCATAATACCGATTTCCCTGAACCTTATGACATGTAAAATCTGTTATATAAAGCAAAAAGATCAAGTCTTGAAACTCGATCTTAATAACTTAATTTATTTTAGTAATTTTTCTAAAGCATCTTCGTATTTCTGGATATCGCCTGCGCCCATGAAAACAATGACACTGTCTTTGTTCTGGGTCAAGTCAGAAATATTATCAAGATCAATCACTTCAGAGCCAGGAATTTCGGCTACTAAATCACTACTTGAAATATCTCCATTTGCCTCTCTTGCGGAAGCATAAATGGGAGTAATGTATGCTTTATCCACTCCGCGCAAAATTTCTGCAAAATCTTGCGCATATTTCTTCGTTCTTGAAAAAGTATGTGGCTGAAAAACTACAACTAAACGCTTATAGGGGAACTTTTGCCTAGCAGCTTGAATTGTTGCCCGCATTTCAGTCGGATGATGAGCATAATCATCAATGATATTAACATCTTTAAAGTCCTTTTCAGAAAAGCGTCGTTTTGCCCCTTGATAAGTAAGTAAACCTTTTTGAATATCTGCTAGAGGAATGTTTTCAGTATAAGCAACAGCTATTACAGCAGTAGCATTTAAAATATTATGATCACCAAAAAGATGAATTGTAAATTTACCTATTTCCTGACCGTGCTTCAAAACCGTAAAACTTGAGCCTGCAGTAGTCCGGTTAGCATCAACCACCTGAAAATCATCATCATTTTCAAAACCATAAGTGTATTTGGGAACATCAGAATGCAATTGTCTTAGTCTGTCATTTCCTCCCCAGACAAATAGTCCTTTTCGGGTTTGATCAGCTGCAGTTTGAAAGGCTGAAGTATAATCTGCCTGGTCTTTAAAATAATCCGGGTGATCAAAATCGATATTGGTCATGATTTGATAATCAGGATGATAAGCCAAGAAATGGCGCCGATATTCATCAGCTTCATAAACAAAAAAGCGTGACCCTTTAACTCCTTTACCCTCACCATCACCTATTAAATAAGATGTGGGCGCAGCTTCACCTAAAACGTGAGCTAAAAGACCGGTAGTAGATGTTTTGCCATGAGTTCCAGAAACACCAATACTAGTATGCATCTTGATTATTTCTTCTACAGTATCAGGATAACTTTGCCAAGTGATATTTTTATCTTCACAAGTTTTAACTTCAACATTATCGTTTTTAAAAGCATTGCCTTTTACTATAACCTGACCCGAATTTTTAATATTACTTGCATCGAACTCTGTTACTCTAATTCCTGCTTTTTCAAGTGGTTCTTGTGTGAAGGTATACTTTTTAATATCACTACCGGCAACATTAAAACCTAAATCGTTTAACACTAAGGCTAAAGAGGCCATTCCAGTTCCTTTAATTCCAATAAACCAAATTTGCTTATTTTTATCTAACATTTCCCAAGCTCCATATTTTTTATCATTGTCTCTTATTTTACCATTTCTAACAGAAAATGAGCACGATCATTTAAAAGCGTGAAAAATCATAATTTTGCTTTGCAATAATATTAAAAAGGACTCTACCACTAACTTGATAAAGTCCTTTAATCTTATAATTTAATCTGTCCGCTTGCCAAAAGTTCATCACATTTTTCAGGATCAAAGGCCTCTCCCACAGCAAAATCGTCGGGAACTACTAAAATCCCTCGTTTTTGCGGGGCGTGGGGCAAACCTAGTTCCCGTGCCGAACAAATCATCCCATCAGAATCCACATGGCGCAATTGACCCGGCCAAATCATTTGACCATTTGGCATCAAGGTGCCAGGTAAGGCAACTACTACTTTTTGTCCTTGAGCAATGTTAGGTGCACCACAGACGATTTGCTGTTCCTTACCAGCGCCAACATCAACAGTGGTCACATGCAAGTGATCAGAGTCAGGATGTTTTTCACAGCTTTTCACATAGCCGTAAACCAGCGTTGGTTTACCATAAGCAAGTTGATCATTAAAACCGACTTCCGCCAGCTTTTTATTTAATGCTGCTAAATCGTCATTAGTCAGCTTGACTTGGCCGTCTGTTAGTTTATCATAATCAATTACCTGATCGACATTAAAGAAATTATACCCAGTCACATTACCTTTTTCATCAGTAATACGTGTGACATCACCTTTTTCTTCATATTCACTCTTGCCCTTATCCTGACCTAAAATCACAATTAAGGTATTAGGATAGCTGCGTTTATTAATACTAGTAATCATGAATCAATTATCCTCTTTCACTTAGTCCAGTGACCGTAAAAAGCTCTCAACTTCATCTTTGGTTTTACGGTCCTTATTAACTAGTCTACCAATTTCTTTACCATCTTGGTAGACCACAAATGAAGGAATGCCCATGATGTTCATTTCTTTAGCTACATCTACAGAACCGTCACGGTCAATTTGATAAAATTTACTGTCAGAAAAATCTTTTTCAATCTCCGGCATAAACGGATCCAAAAAGCGACAATCTGGACACCAACCAGCAGAAAATTCTAAAACCACACGACCATTTTTGGTAATAGCATCTAATTTTTCTTGCTTTAATTCTTTTATTTTTTCCATTTTGAAAAAACCTCTCAATCCTTATTATTAATTATTTTACCCCAAAATCAGCATGCAAGGCATAAATTGGGTTACCTTGGCTGGCAAATTTATGCTCATACTCGGTTTCAATATTTGAAGTTAAAATTTCTTCTTTCTCATTATGGAGGTCAACTGTAACAAAATCAAAATTCATCCCAAAATTATTCATACTTTGAAGAGAATAAGCAAAAAGACCTGCATTATCTGTTTTAAACTGTATCTGACCATTTTTTTGCAAAACAGTTTGGTATTTTTGCAAAAAAGTTTTATAGGTTAATCGTCTCTTTTCGTGCCTAGTTTTAGGCCACGGATCACTAAAATTTAGGTAAATGGTATTTGCACTATGTTTTTTAAAAAAGCAATCAATATTAGCAGCATCTGCGCATAAAATTTGTAAATTAGGCAAATTTTGAGCTAGTTTTGACCGTAAAATAATTCCAGCTGCGGTCATCTGCAGTTCAAGAGCAACGAAATTTTTTTCAGGGTGCTTTTCAGCCATTGTGGTGATAAATTTTCCTTTACCCGGACCAACTTCAATTTCTAATGGTTTTGAAATGTCAGCAAATCGTTTTGACCAATCAATCTTTTGGGTCGGATCAGGGCGATCTATCACACTTTCTGGATGCTCTTGCACAAGTTTTACAGCCCACGGTTTGTTACGTAGTCTCATTTATTTATAACTTCCTTTTCTTTACTTTTGCAGGTAAGTATAACCTTAACACGACCCAACTGAAAATAACTAAAATCCCCATTGCTTCAAACAAGTGCAAACTAATAGGCAGTGTAATCAGCCATGAAATGCTAATAATCAACCATTGTACCAACATTATCCCAGTAAGTGCAGAAACTAAGTCTAAGCCTCGTTTAGTACGCGCAATAGGATAAACACGATACATGACATTGGTGTCAAATTCATCAACCATCGGTACTAATTGGTAAATAGTTAAGAATACTACTAAGCAGGACAAGCCTAATGCCCAAAGCCAATTCTGCACTAACCACGAAATTAGAATTGCAAAAGCAGTCATTCTAACTACTAGATTAATGTTTTCCGGATTGCGCAGAACTGAGCGCCTATACAAAAACTTATTAGGATTTTCCCTTGCCAAATTTTGAGGTAATAAAAAGTCCAAATATTTCCGTCTTTTAATATTAGTTTGCCTTTCCTTAACATCGGTGAACATGCTAAAAGCGTTATAAACAACGTTTTTACGTTTTTCTTCTTGCTCGATGGCAAATTGCCAGTCAAAAAGTGCTGCATGTTGCGGTTTTAAAATAAAAATGATTACAATAATTAACAGCAAACCAGCAATAAATATCATACTTTTTGGTTTAAACATTCCCAAAATGAATAAAAGCAGTAAGAAAATATTCAAAATTGAGATAGAAATTTTACGGTTAAAGAATAAATTATATTCCATAATTTTCAGCTGCATCACTTTGGCCAGAAAAACAGCAAAAACCGCGAAAACATAATCTAATGGTTCAATCTTTGCCTTAATCGTAGCAAAAGGAAATATAATTCCCGCTATCAAAGCCAAGCAAATTGTAGGTACAATCAGGCTGTAATTTAACATTGGCTGCAAATATGATGCTAAATTTTCATCTTCAGGCAGTAAAAATTGTAAATCAGCTGGTTTTAGCAATGTTACCAGTTTGCCTATTAAAAGTGGCAACCACAGCAAAATACCAACTAGGGGACGGTAATACCACAGATTTTCCGGCATAGTCTTCATTGCCTGTGCATACCAAAACATGAGTGCTCCAAAAATAAAAATCAGAGCTAGGATAAAGAAATCATTAAAAACCAATACTAGGTATTTCAAAGACTGGCGCAAGTTTTCCTGCAGCCTTTTTTTAGCCAAATCACGCATTTTGTTGCTCCTGACTTAAAATTTGGTAAATTTGGT
>NZ_CAMKZC010000006.1:0-86630 GCF_946477725.1 uncultured Lactobacillus sp.
GAGAGTGAGAATAAGCGTTAAGATGATGACGAAAGTTTAGTCTAGCTTAGATAATGTAATTTATCCCTCCTCATGGATGATTTTTTTTGCTTTAGATTTTACTTAATTGAAAATGTACAAATAAAACTTAATTGACTTTTACCTCATATTCAGTTTTAATACTTTAATTTAGTGAGGCAAAATGAATTACACTGCTGCAAACAAAGTAAAAATCACTTAATTAAAAGCTACTCCTTTTGATATTGCTAAAATTTATTAAAAAAAAGCCAGATAGTAATGATAAAAATAGAAAGATTGCAAACTTTGTTCAGAAATCATAATATTTTTGGTACAATTGAATCAGACTTTTTAGGACGGTGAGAGTATGACAACTGACAGTATTATCAAAATAAAAAATGTAAGCTTTACGTATCCAGAGTCAGAAACTCCCGCTATAGACAACATTAGTCTTGATATTAAACGGGGTTCATGGACATCAATTATTGGCCATAATGGCAGTGGCAAGTCGACAATTATCCGCCTGATTAATGGTTTACTGGTACCTGATGAAAAAGGAAAACCTGAAATTGAAGTGGACGGCTTAAAACTAAATGATGATACCGTTTGGGAAGTTCGAAACAAAGTTGGAATTGTCTTTCAAAATCCTGACAATCAATTTGTGGGAGCTACAGTGGCTGATGATGTCGCATTTGGCCTAGAGAATCGCGGTGTTTCTCACTCTGAAATGGTAAAGATTGTTCCTGAAGCAATTAAAGCGGTGGGGATGAGCGAATACATTAATGCTGAACCTGCAAATCTTTCAGGAGGACAAAAACAAAGAGTAGCAATTGCTGGGATTCTGGCTATTAAACCTAAGATTATTGTGCTGGATGAAGCTACGTCAATGCTTGATCCTGAAGGTAGGGACCAAATATTATCAATAGTGCAAGCGATGAAGAATAAATATGACTTGACAGTAATTTCAATTACGCATGATATTGATGAAGCTAATATGGCTGACCAGGTATTAGTAATGAATGATGGTAAATTAATTACTAAGGGCAGTACTAAAGATGTCTTTAGTCAAGTTGATCTGTTGAAAAAGTTGGGCTTGGATGTACCATTTTATGAGCAAGTCAAAGCAAAGTTACTGGCTGACTCTGTTAAAATTCCAGCTAGTATAGATTCAGAAAAAGAGTTGATCAATTACTTATGTCAATTAAATTCGAACATGTAAGTTACATTTATTCTCCAGAAACACCACTTGAAAAAAAAGGTTTAGACAATGTTTCTTTTAAGCTGCAAGATGGTTCTTTTAATGCAATAATTGGTCATACTGGTAGTGGTAAATCGACACTTATGCAACATTTCAATGCTCTAATTAGACCTACATCTGGGAAAATAGAAATAGCTGGCACAACTATCACACCAGAAACTACCAATAAAAATTTAAAAGAATTGAGAAGACATGTTAGTCTGGTTTTTCAATTTCCAGAAGCACAGCTATTTGAAAATACAGTAATAGATGATATTGCTTTTGGACCTAAAAACTTTGGTTATGATAATGAAAAAGCCCTTGCAAGTGCCAGGTTTTGGCTAAAAAAAGTTGGTTTACCTGAAGAGATTGGTAAACGATCACCTTTTGAGTTATCTGGCGGACAAATGAGAAGGGTAGCGATAGCTGGTGTTATGGCTTATGAGCCAGATATTCTCTGTTTAGATGAACCAGCCGCTGGTCTTGATCCTGAAGCACGTAAACAAATGATGGCTCTTTTTTCTGAGTATCAAAAAGAAGGACATACTGTAATATTAGTTACTCATAATATGGATGATGTAGCTAATTATGCTGAAAATGTTTTAGTCATGGAGCACGGTAAAATGATTAAACAAGCTGCACCAAGAGAGATTTTTAAAGATCGTAATTGGTTACAAGAGCATCATTTAGAAGAGCCTAAGCCATCCTTGTTTGCAACTAAATTGCAAAACTATCAGTTTGCAAAATTACCATTAACTATAGCTGACTTGGTAAAAGATATAGAAACCAATTTAAAGGAGTGAGAATGTGAGTAAAATCTTAATTGGCCGGTATGTAGCTGGTGATTCGATAATTTATCGTATGGATCCAAGAGGAAAATTACTAGCAACTATTATTTTTATTTTATTCGTATTTTTAGCCAATAATCCAGTTTCTTATCTAATTGTAACCATTTTTAGTATAGCTGCTGTAGCTGCCACTAAGCTAAAACCAAAAGTCTTTTGGGATGGAGTTAAACCCCTAATTTGGTTAATTTTGTTCACATCCTTTTTGCAGTTGTTTTTCTCAGTTGGTGGAACCGTCTATTGGCAGTGGACAATTTTTGCATTGTCTAGTTATGGTATCACTAATGCTATTTATATTTTTATCCGCTTTACAGTGATCATCTTAATTTCTACAGTAATGACTGTTACTACTAAACCACTTGAAATTGCTGATGCTATTGAATGGCTATTAAAACCGTTGAAAATAGTTCATGTTCCAGTCGATAAAATTGCTCTAATAATGTCAATAGCTTTACGATTTGTACCAACTTTATTTGATGAAACTTTAAAAATTATGAATGCCCAACGTTCACGAGGCGCAGATTTTAATAATGGCGGACTTGTTACCAGGGCAAAGGCGATTACTCCTCTCCTGGTTCCGCTATTTATTAATTCGTTAGAAACAGCAATCGATTTATCAACTGCGATGGAATCGCGTGGTTATCGGGGAGATCAAGGCAGGACAAAATTCAGAATCTTAAAATGGTCCAATGTTGATCTTATTAACTTGTGTTATTTCATTTTACTATTAGGGCTTTTATTAATATTTAGGACACATTAATGACAACAAGATATAAAATGACGGTTGCTTATGACGGACACCTTTTCCATGGCTTCCAGTATCAACCACATCAAAGAACTGTGCAAGGAACGATTGAAACTGCCTTATCTAAAATGACTAAGGGCAAAAATGTGGTTGTTGAGGGTTCAGGTCGTACTGATGCAGGAGTTCATGCATTGGGGCAGGTAATTCATTTTGACTATCCTGATAAACAAATTCCACCAGAAAGAATGATTTGTGCGTTAAATTCGCTCATGCCGCTCGACATTGTTTTTAAAAAATGTGACATCGTAGATGAAAATTTTCATGTGCGATATAGCGCTAAAGGTAAGTGGTATCGCTATCGCGTTAGTTTAGACAGATTTGTCGACCCCTTTAAGCGTCTATATACGGGACATTATCCTTATCCAGTTGATGTGGAAAAAATGAAAAAGGCTTCTCTTGATTTACTGGGAACACATGATTTTACCAGCTTTGCAGCTAGTGGTGGCCAAATTAAGAACAAGGTTCGCACGATGTTTTATGTAAATATCCAAAAAGATAAGCAGAATAATGAAATTATCTTTGATTTTATTTGTTCAGGCTTTCTTTATAATATGGTCCGTATTTTGGTAGCAATGTTGTTAGAAATTGGTAGAGGCAAACGCCCTGTCAATGATATTCCCCGGGTAATAATGGCACAGGATCGAGAGCAGGTAAGAGAAACTGCTCAAGCCAGTGGATTATTCTTATACCATGTTTTTTATGATGATATACCTAAAAAATATAGGCTCGACAGGGAATAATATTGACTTTTTAGTTGAAAAGAATTATTATATTTAAGTATGTTTGTCCACGATAGGCCCCGGAATCTTATTGTTTTCAAACAACGTATAAACGGAGGAAATTAAATTGCGTACTACACAATTAGCGAAACCTAATGAAATTGAACGTAAGTGGTATGTTATTGACGCAACAGATGTATCTTTAGGTCGTCTGTCAACAGCAGTAGCAACTATTTTAAGAGGTAAGAACAAGCCTCAATATACACCAAACGTTGACACTGGGGATAACGTCATTATTATTAATGCCGCTAAACTAAAGTTAACAGGTAAGAAAGCTACTGACAAGATTTACTACCATCACTCTGATTACCGTGGTGGCATAAAGGCCACTCCAGCCGGAGACTTGCTGGATAATAATCCAGTTAGATTAGTTGAATTGTCAGTTAAGGGTATGCTTCCTAAAAACACTCTTGGTCACCAAGAATTTATGAAGATGCATGTTTATGCTGGTGCTGATCACAAGCACGAAGCACAAAAGCCTGAAGAATTAGACATTAACAAATTAATCTAGGAGGTTAAATAATGGCACAACAAGTTGCATATGCAGGTACTGGTCGGCGCAAGAATTCTGTTGCTCGTGTTCGTTTAGTACCAGGTAGTGGTAAAATTACCGCTAATAATAAAGATATTGATCAATACATTCCTTTTCCTAATTTAGTTAAGGATTTGAAGCAACCACTGACCCTAACTGAAACTGAAAATCAATATGATGTTAAGGTTAACGTCAATGGTGGAGGTTTCTCAGGTCAAGCTGGAGCTATTCGTTTAGGAATTGCACGAGCTCTTCTTGAAGTAGACCCTGATTTTCGTGGTCCATTAAAGAAAGCAGGTTTCTTGACTCGTGATCCAAGAATGGTTGAACGTAAGAAGCCAGGTCTTAAGAAGGCTCGTAAAGCTTCACAATTTAGTAAGCGTTAGTTATTTTTTAGTAAAAAAGTGTTTCACGAAAAAGTGAAACGCTTTTTTTCATTAAATTAATAAGAATATTTTTATTATTTTAACAGTGTGTTACAATATATGGTAAGGATAAAAATATGAATTTATCTTTTAAATTAGAATCAGAGCTAGTTGATAATTTTTTGTTGTTGTATAGTAAACATGATTGTGAAAGAATTGTTGTTGAATCACCAATTCGGTTTGGGAATATTGATATAGTCAGTATAAAAAATTATAGTCTTCCTTTTAATGATGAACAAGTCAAGGTTTTGTCCAAGCCTTCTGCCGCCTTAGTTTATACAAAAATAAAAAACAAACGTCCTGTGTCAGCAACTACATTAAAAAAAGAAGTAGGGTTAAGCAAATCTACATTTGAGCATACACTTTGTAGTCTTAAAAATACAGGTTTAATAAAAATAAATAAAAAGGGATTTTTTTTAAGAAAAGAAGAATTTAATTTACCTAAAGTTGTTGTTACGGGGTATGAAGCAAAGTTAAGAGATTTTAACAAAGCCTTTTATCAAGCGAAGAGCAACAAAGAATTTGTAGACTATAGTTATTTAGTCTTCCCATTAGAAATAGCGAGAAAATTGTTAAAGAAAAGATTACTGATGACAACAAATGGTATAGGTCTAATTGGTGTTTCAAAATCAAAAAAAATTACACTTTTAAAAGCTAGACAATCAAAGGAAATTAAAAATTATGTTAGACTTTTAAACATCGTAAAGACGGATGTAATATCTGAATAGAAAAATAAAGTTTTCTTATAATTATTGTTAAAAATTCTAAATAAATCTTTTATAGCTTTTTGGTAATTTAAATTTATATACAGGAGGTAAGTAATTGACAAAACTTATAGCGCAAGATGGTTCACAGAGAGGTGAAAAAATAACATATGGTTTAGAAAAAGGAAACTTGCAAGGTGCCATTTTTTCACCTAAGGATTATAAGATTCAGTCTATAAAAAAATATGTTGGGAATTCAAAATATTTGAACCAGGAAAATACTTTTTTAGATCCCCAATTTTATTATTATACATTTAATAATGGTATTATTAAAAATATTAAAAGTTATCCAGATTTTAACTTTAATATTACCAGTAATGATTTTAAACCTTATAGTTATAAAATTGATAACTTTTTAGAAAAGCATTCAGAAAATACGAAAGGTATTTCAGAAACTTTAATTACACCAGGCTTTTACATGAAAGATTTGGATTGGCATTTTTATAATTCTATTGATTTATATAATGACTGTGTAAAAAAATATATTTCAAAATTTAATACATTTGCTTTATCATTAATAATTAGTGTTTCCTTTTTTAGTGATAAACAAAAAGTTGATAAACTTATTGAAGATCTTACAAATAATGTTCATAAGAAGAAATATGTATATTTGATTATTTGTTATGAACCAAAGAAAAACAAAGAGGTAGATCCTCTGTGTTTAAGTAATATTTTGTATGCAATTTACAAATTGCAGAAAAACGGATTTAAATTTATTTTAGGCTATTGTTTTTTGAATTCAATTATATTTTCAGTGTTAAATTGTGATTTTGTTGCTTCGGGCTGGTTTAAAAAATTGAGAAGATTTACGGAATCAATGTTTGATCCTAAGAATTTACCATATGCCCGAAAAACAAGAAATTATACAAGTATTCCGCTATTAAGTTGTATGCCAGAGAATCACCTAAGAGATATGGTCAAGCCAAATGGTTTAACCTATGAAATGATTTTGAGTGGTACAAAAAACGATAAAGAATTTAAGAACAAAAGTCCTTTATCTGAACTTGATTTCTATCAGCAATATTGGGAAAGTATAACTTTAATTCTTAAAGAAATGGAAAGCACTGGAGATTTCAAGAGTAGAATACAAGTGATGAAAAATAAAATTTTTTATGCTCAAAGTCTTTATAAAAATGCTTTGAATAGTTTAAAACTTAGTCAAGAAAAAATAGCAGAAAAAAATACTCGTATGGAATCAAAACATTTACAAAGTTGGTTGGATGCTCTTGATATCTTTGAGTTAGAAATAAAAAAATAGAGACTTTCCTTATATAATTTATATTTACCTGTATTGTCAGTCTATTGCATATTATAGGTACCGAGTTCTTATTGAACTAAGATATATTATTGGATATATAGAAAAAAACGTCAGATATATGGTATGAACCATGAAATGTAGTGCTCCTAATAGTTAGGCATAAATCTAACTAATTGGAGCGTTTTTCGTGACTAAATATCCGACTGCTTTGAAAATCGAAATTTTCAATAAGTGCTTGTCTCACCAAGAAACTTTAGCTAGATTAAAATGGGAATATAACCTTGACCATACTACAATCAGACAATGTCTTTTAATACCGCCATTGCGACTATCAAGCCAAGCTAAGGCATATGAATATTAAGAAAAGCATGGCGCGCAAGGGCAACTGCAACAATAATGCACTGGGAGAAATAATCTTCAACCTAATGAAACGGTAGAAGCTTAACCGAGTTAAGACCAGTTCACTAACAGAATGCGACCAATACTGTATGATTACGTTTATCGGTTCAACTATATTGAAGATCAAACGAACTAAAATATACGACTCTGATCAAATATCGGAATCGTGCATTGGGGGTTTGTGTAATATTAAAATGTCTACTTTATTAGTTGCACTTCAAATTAAAAGATTTCAGATGCCATATTTTTATATTTAAATTATCTAAAAAAGATAAAACTGAAATCTATCATCTTTGGCATGAATGTTAAATTATAGCTACTGAAATTAAGTTAACATTATCAGCTTAGAAAGTCTAGTATTTATTACTTGTGCATCACACGGCCTATTTATTTTAGAGCAACTCTACACAGTTTATAACAATGATTTTAAGGATTAGAGCCTTATGCGAATCGTATTTGACCATGAAATTGTCTATTGAGTAGCACTAAATTTAGGTTTAAAAAGTCGGGACATGTTTCACAATTGACTGCGCGAATATCGCAAAAGTGGGTATAATATCATTAATAAGCAGAGAAAACGACCATCCCATGACCAAAAGAGAACAGCTAATCAAACAGTAAAACCAGCGACTCAAGCAAAAGAACAAACGCTTACGCCAGAAGCACTTAAAGCTGAAAATCGAGAACGAATTTGTAAAAAATTAAGCGTCTTAGTCGACCAGCGAACCAAGAACCACAAGCCTCGGAAATAACCCTAGCAGTTACTCAAGGGTAATTCCCTTGATAATGGTTTAATGGAAAGTTTCTTCAAAATACTAAAAACGAGAAAGGTTTTGCGGTTTTGAAAAACAGTTTAAAAATCTGAATGAACTGGAAGACATAATCAAAGACTATATTGAATATTACAATCAGAAAAGAATCAAAATCAAACTAAAAGAACTAACTTCAATTGAATATCGACAGTTAGTCCTCAATTAGTAAGTGATAGAATATCCCGGTTTTAGGCTTCATATAAATTATCTGGCGTTTTTTAATGTTGCAATTATTTATTCATATCTTAAAGCAGTGATGGGATCAAGCTTTGCTGCTCGTTTGGCAGGCAATGTTCCTGCTAAAAAGGTAATTATACAGATGATGCCAATAATTAGTAAGCTACTAGTCCAGTTGAACTGAATTAAAGTAAAACCATCCAGCCCTTTTAAGAATGACTTAGCAGCAAAATTGTTTATGGCACTACCTAAGCCCATTGCCAGTAATAATCCCAATGAAGAGCCAAACAAACCAATTAAGATCGCTTCGCAGCTGAAGATGGAAAATACTTTACCTTTGCTAAGCCCTAATGCCTTCATAAGACCAATTTCTTTTGTACGATCTCTCACTGACATGTACAGGGTATTAATTACTCCAAAGCAGGCAGCTACTAATGCGATAGCTCCAAAAACAATTAAAACCCCAGTGACTGCGTTGAATGTTAGGAAAAGTTCATTGACTGCTTCCTTAAGAGTCATACCGGAATATCCTTTTTTAGTTAAATCATCCTCAATTTTCTTAATGCTGCTGGCACTCTTGTTAACAGGAGTAGCAATAACACTAACATACTTATCTTTTAATGCATGCGGAAGACCTTTTTGGTTGGCGGCAATTATTTTTTGCCCTAAGCCATTACTGTAAATAGCAAAACCTTTTGATACTATACTATCGTTTCTGACTCCAACAACCGTAGCAGATATTTTTGTTTTTTTCCTGGTAACGGGTGATTTTGTCACTAAAGTAACTTTTTTACCGAGTGCATCTTGAGCATTTTTGAAGCCATAAGATTTAACCATTGGTTTAGTGATTAAAATCTGGGCCTTTTTTCCGCTAGTTGCAACTTGGTGACCAACTTTCAGGTCGTAATTGATTCCTTCCGTTATTTGCGCAATTAAAAGATATTTAGTTTTATTAGGGCCTTGGACATAGTCAACATCACAGTCCTTTAACGCTTTAAAATCTTTTAAGCCTTTAACAGATTTGATTTTTTTAACGTCGTTTTTGTCCATCATACCATCAGCGTTTTGACTGCTCTTCTTGGTATTATATTTTTGAGGTTCATTCGTATCTTGACTGGAACTCCCAGGCAAAATTGACATTTGCTCAGTTTTACCAACATTGCCGACTTGCTTTTTCAAATAATCATTAACACCATTATTAATACCCATAGTAATGGCAATAGTTAGGGAACCAATAAAAACAGCAATAATGGTTAGGAATGTCCTTCCTTTATTGTGCCATAAGTTTGTAGCCGCCGAGTTAAGAATATCATGAAATCTCATTGCTGTGTTCCTCCTACCACTTGACCATCTTTAATCTGAATCTGACGTTCACACTTTTTGGCTAAATCCGGATCGTGGGTAACAATTATTAAAGTGATATTTTTTTCTTGATGTAATTTAAATAAAATATTTTCAATATTCTCGCTGGTAGCTGAATCCAAATTTCCTGTCGGCTCATCAGCAAAAATGATTTGGGGATCATTGACTAAAGCACGTGCAATACAGACCCGTTGCTTTTGTCCCCCTGATAGAGCACTAGCCTTATTTTTGACTTTACTTTCTAATCCAACTGCCTTGATTGCTGCTAGAGCTTTTGTACGGCGCTCTCTGCCTGTGATTCCAGCTATTTTTAGAGGAAGCATGACATTTTCCAATACGCTGTCTTGAGCGTTTAAGAAAAACTGTTGAAAAACAAAACCAAATGTTTGATTGCGCAGCTTATTTAATGCTTTATTCTTAATTTTACTTGTGGGTTTATTATTTAAAAAGACGCTGCCAGTAGTGGGGTGGTCAAGAAGTGCCAGGATGTGCATCAAGGTAGACTTACCCGAACCACTTTTGCCAATGATAGCCACCGAATCACCTTTGTTAATCTGTAAATTTATTCCACGTAAGGCATCAAACTTTGTTGCACCTTTGCCATAGGTGCGAGTTACACCACGAGTTTCAAGTAAACTCATAGATTTTCCTTCTTTCTTTGTATCGCTGTAATATATATATAATACACCATGACTAAAAAAAGGCAAATATTTTTTTAAAATAATTTTAGATTAGGCAAACCAGGGTTCCATAACTTTTATCTCTGGTTTTTCAAAATCAATTTGTGTTAGCGCGCCGTATGGCAGTGCAGCACGGGGATAAGCATGTCCAATATTTACATTATATAAAATTGGTGTATTAAAGGTAGCAGTCTCTTCCAGTAAGACTTTTTTATACTCAGAAAAATATTTTTTATCCTGCGGTTTACCAACTAAAATAGCCCGCACATTGCCTAAAATACCCACTTCAGCCAATTTAGCTACTTCTTTACGATAAAATTCAGGAGCTGGTTTTTCTTCGCATGTTTCTATAAATAATATTTTATCTTGAGCTTCTTCCTCTGTAAGCATGAGATGATATTGACTGGCGATAGGCGGTTCGTCTTCATAACGATTAGGGACTAAGTCATCGTAAAGGCTATCAATACAACCACCCCATAGTCTTCCCAGAATTTTTCCGTGACCGCGTAGCACCTCATAACCAGTATCTTGGTGGTTTATCCTTTTTTTGCCAACTTGGCTGATTGCATAATCAGTTCTTTCTTCATACCAAGTTTCACTAGCAGGAATGATGGTTGCAGGTGAATTCTCAAAATAATGATTTAAAGTTTTTTTGGTGTAAGGTAAAAGTTCGTTTTCTAGCTCTGCTAAATCAGTTAAAAAGCTTGGACCATAAAAAGTTTGCATTCCTAACCTGTAAAACATTAAATGATTATTCGTGGTATCAGAAAAACCACTAAACAACTTGGGATGCTCAAAAACAGCAGTTTTAAATTCCTGATCTGCCATTAAATAAGGCAGTGTCTTGTAGGTATCATCCCCACCAATTGCGGCAATGATTCCTTTGATATCTGGTTCTAAAAATGCTGCTTTTAAATCGGCAGCGCGTTCAGCAGGATGACTTTTGATGTATTTAATACCGCTGAGAGCATGGGACATAAAAACAGGCTGTAAACCAAGTTGCTTCATGTGCTTAATTCCTTGTTTAAGTTCATGAGAAGCAAAATTCTCTCCCAGAGTACCAGCTGATAAACTGACTATTGCTATCTTATCTCCAACCTGTAAATGTTGTGGTTTCATTAACATAGATTGAACCTCCATTATTAAAAATAGTTATTAGTTTTTTATCTTACTATAAAAACTTGGCCTAGAAAACCTTAGTGAATGTGTAAATTTAAGAAACAAACAAAGGGATAAAGGTTTGCAAAATTTGAGAATGCAAAAATAATTCAGTGAAAGTTCCATTAATTGCTTGAAAGCATTTTGATTAAGCTCTACAATATTATATATAATATAATAATGGAAGAAATAATTATGACGATAGTAATTCCAAATCGTCTTCTGGATGGAGTTGTCTTAGCTTTTATTAAAGAAAACAGTGGTTATAGTCGTGGAATAACAAACTGGGCTAAAGCAACTTTTGGTATTTCTGAGTCTGCCATCTATCCTGTCTTGAAAAGATTAGGGGAAAACAAATTCTTATTAGTTGGTACCAGGCTTTTTCAGGGAAGAAGCAGGAATTACTATCAAATTACTGCTTCAGGTAAAGCAGAATTAAAAACAATTAAAAAAGAGTGGTACAGTTTTAGCACTAAGATATATCAAATTATGGGAGAAGAAAATGAATAAAGTTATTGATAATTATATTTTGCAGTTAAAGCAAAATCTTGTTAATTTGCCTAATTCTGATATGCAAGATGTTGTGGAATTTTATCATGAGTTTTTACTTGACGGCAATTACCATAATGAATCAGAGATAATTGCTGAGTTAGGGACTCCCAAGCAATTAGCACGCAAAATTATGGCGGACTATTCAGTTTCAATACCTGAAAGAGAAGAGGCACACAAAACCAGCTCCAAGTCTAACTTAAAAACCATTTGGGTTATTTTATTGGGAGTTCTGGCTGCACCCATCGGCATACCATTAGCATTAGCAGCAGTAATAGTTATGGTAGCAGTATTGATTGCATTGGCCGCAATCTTTATTGCTTTAGCTATCATTATTACCTCTTTATTCATCGCTGGTGCTTTTATATTGATTAGATCGTTTGGACTGCTTTTTGGTGGCTACTGGGCTTCAGGCTTTTTCTATGTTGGAGGAGGTTTAGTTTTAACATGTGTTAGCTTAATGCTATTCCCAGTAATTATGAAGTTTATTCGCTTCCTAACTGCAGAATGTGCTGCTTTTTTTCAACACATTGGCCGGAAAATTTTTAAGCAGCGTTACTATAAAACCAATGTTTAGATGAGTGAGGAGGACTGGATTAATTATGAAAAAGTTTTATCGTATATGTGGATTGGCCATAACTGTTGGTCTTGTTATGATGCTCGTTGGCTGGTCTAATAACGGTGTAAGACCAATAATTGCTAATCATAACCACTTTACTTTGACCGCTATTGATGATTCTAAGCTCACACGTACATATATTTCAAACCACAAATTTAATAAAGTTTTTATTCAAACTGATTCCTCTGATGTTTTTCTTCATTCGGGCAAAAAATACCAAGTTAATGTTACTGGAGTTAATCCAGATGCAGTACAAGTCAAATTAGCAAATAACCGTTTGGATATCTATGAGCCCAGACCTATTGCAATCAATTGGCGTAAAATTGGTTCCAGAATTGACGTAACTGTTCCTCAAAATGTTCACTATACCGAATTTGATAGCGACAGTGATCACGGAAACATCAGATTAAAAGACCTGAAAGCTAATGCAAATTTTGTGAGTTGTATGGATGGTTATTTAGATATTGATAATATTGACACGAAAAATACAAGTTTAATAACTGGTAGCAACCATAGATTAACACTCAATAACTCTGATCTGGGTAATGCAGAAGTTAAAATAGATGGAGGTTGGTGCAGACTTTTAAATTGTCGTTCAACAATGACTCTGGATGCTTCTAACGCTAATATTACAATTAACAACTCGCAACTCAGCAATAGAAATTCTTTTACTTTACAAAGTAGCAGTTTAGTAATTAAAAATAAGCCTAACCTAAGTTACCAGTTGACAGCAGATGGCAAAGCAATTAGGTATAAGGGTTCAAAGCCCTATGAAAACTTCATCAAAAAGAACTCCAAGAAAAATTTTCTTTTGGTTGATTCAACAGAAGGAACTATTACTATTAAGTAAAAATTATAGCAGGCTCTTTTATCATCAAACTAAGTCCTGAAAGTCAAATAACTTTCGGGGCTATTTTTATAGTTAAACTTTTAGAAAAAACTTAGATTGTAAAACAGCTTGTATTAAACAAACCTAGTTAAACAGGATTATGACTACATTAAATATGATTTTTCCAATTTAAACGGAAAATACTGATACTTACAAATTAATTATTAAAAGATAATATATTTATTGAAAAGGTTTTCAAATAAGAAAAGAAGTGAAGACATAAATGAAATTTTCTGCCGATGATGTTTTTTTAGATGTCAATGAAGCTAGCGTAGAAGACTTTTTACAATATGCAGCCAAAGCGGCATATGACGCAGGCTATACCAATGACATTGAAAAATTAGATCAAAGTTTTTTGGCAAGAGAGCAAGAATTTTCAACAGGACTTGAAGATGGCTTTGCAATTCCGCATGCTAAAGCAACAGCGGTTAAAAAACCGGGTTTTCTTTATTTTAGATTAAGTCAGCCTTTAAACTGGAAGACATATGATAAAAAGCCAGTCACTGATGTTTTTGCATTGATGGTCCCACCCGAAAATGCAGGAGACAAACATTTGCAAATGCTGGCCAATTTATCAACGGCATTGTTGGAAAAAGATTTTAAAGAAAAATTACGCAGCCTTTCTTCTAAAGAAATGATTGCACAATTTATTAATGAAAAGATTGGAGAATAAAAAATGAATGTAGTAGGAGTTTCTGCTTGTCCAGCAGGCTTGGCCCATACCCCAATGGCAGCTAAGGCTTTAGAAAAAGCTGGTAAGGAATTAAATTGGAATGTCAAAATTGAGCAACAAGGAATGATGGGACCAGTTAACGCTATTTCCCAGAAAGAAGCAGATGCAGCTGATTTTGTCTTAATTGCTTCTGATCAAAAAATAACTAGTATGGACAGATTTAAGGGCAAGCCAGTTATTCGAGTAGATATTAACACTTGCATTAAGGCACCTAAAGCTGTTTTGAAGAAATGTGCTGCTGCAATTAAGAAGGAGAATTAGTATGAAAAGAATTTTGAAAGAGTGGGAAGGAGCAATCATGAGTGGGATCTCATACATGATCCCAACTGTTATCGGTGGTGCACTTGTTGTTGGTGTACCGCAATTGATTGGTATGTGCTTTGGATATGGTAATTTATCTAAGTTTGCTAAAACCGGTGGCTTTTTCCATATTCTTTATCAAATAAACTCAGTAGGTTGGATTGGTATTGGCTTAGTTAACTTGGTAATTGGTGGCTATATTGCTTACGCTCTCGGTGACAAACCAGCTTTAGGTGCTGGTTTTATCGGTGGTCAGTTAGCTACTAATAATCAACTTGGCTTTATTGGAGCCATCGCTGCTGGACTCATTGCCGGCTATGTAGCACGTTGGTGCCGCAAGATTAAAGTTCCAGATAAATGGAATTCGGCAATTGAACTTATTGTCATGCCGCTTTTAACTGTTGGCTCAGTGGCGCTCTTTGTAGGTGTTATTTTAACGCCACCACTAGCTTGGATTAATAATGGCTTAACATCTTGGGTTAAGTATATGGTCGAACAAAAGACTAATGCTGTCTTATTAGCTGCCATTATGGGAGGCATGATCGGTGTTGACCTGGGTGGACCAGTTAATAAAGCAGCTTGGGGGGTAGGAAACTTCTTCTTTATAGAAGGCATTTATCAGCCATGTTTATATACCAACATTGCTATTTGCGCTATTCCAATGGGTTATGCGCTTATGAGTTTCATTTGGCCTAAGAAGCGATTTTCTGCCGAATTATTAGAAATGGGACATAACAACTTAATTATGGGAACTTTTGGTATTACTGAAGGTGCGATTCCATTCATGATGAAGGCCCCACAACTGATAATTGTTAATGTACTTGGTGGAGCTCTAGGTTCGGCCACAGGTGCATTTTTAGGAGTGAAATCCCATATTCCACCTTTAGGCGGTTTACCCGGAATTTTGACTGCAGATAATATTTTTGCTTATCTTGCTGGTATTTTTGTTTGTGCTTTATTTATAGCTATAGTTGCACCATTAATTGCTGACTTTACAGATAAGGATTCATCTGGTGATGAATCAGTGAGTGACGACGACATCAAGTTAAATATTCAGTAGAAATAAAACTATAGTTTAAGAAAATATTCCTTTTAAGCTATAGTTTTTTTATTTAGGAGACAGAATGATAAAAAAAGTTTTTGTTGTCCCGCATACTCACTGGGACAGAGAATGGTTTTTTACTTCAGAACGAGCTAAAGCATATTTAATTAAAGACTTAAAAGATGTAATTGATCATTTAGAAAAAAACGAAAAGTACGGTAGTTTTTTATTAGATGGTCAAACTTCTTTAATTGAAGATTATTTATCTTGGCATCCGCAAGATATTGAGCGTGTAAAAAAATTAGTTAAAGAAAAGAAACTTTTCTTAGGACCATGGTATACCCAAACTGATCAGTTCATGGCAGCTGGTGAAAGTATCATTAATAACCTCAGAATCGGGACAAGTGCCGCATCCGATTTAGGCGGATACATGAATGTAGCTTATGTACCGGACTCGTTTGGTCAAGAGTCAAGTTTGCCGCAAATATACTCTAGTTTTGGCATCAAAGATGCAGTTTTATATCGTGGCTTTTCAATGGCGGACACTAAAAAATCTGAATTTATTTGGCAGGGTGAAGATGGTTCCCGAATCAATGTGTTTCGCATGGCTTGTGGCTATTTTATCGGGGGCGTAATTGATGAAAATAAGTTATCAGCATTAATGAAAACTGAACCCTTCAAAACTGTAGTCCAACAAGCAACAACAAATAACATTTTATTTCCGAATGGTTCAGATATGGCTCCATTAAGACATGACTTGCCAGATTTAATTACAAAGTTAAATGATGCTAATGAGAAAGAATACCGATTTAAGGTAGCATCGTTGCCAGAATATATTGACGCAGTGAAAAAAGATAAGCCTGACCTGGCAGTGGTTAGAGGTGAGCAGGATTGTGGCAAAGATATGCGTGTTCACAAGTCGATCTATTCTTCTCGAGCAGATATCAAAAAATTAAATACGGAATTACAAAATTATCTCACTAACATTGTGCAGCCTGTTTTGTCCATGGGCAGTTATTTTGGTCTAGATTATCCTTTTGCAGCAATAAAAAGCTTGTGGCAAAAAATGGGTAAAAATGCGGCACACGATTCAATGGGTAATTGTGTATCTGATAGAGTTAACAATGCGATAAAAATGCGGTATCTGGAAGTGAAAGATACTGCTGAAAGCCTAGTTGATTCGACTTTACGTTTCATTTCTACACTTATTAAAAGTGAAAAGCATCCGATTACTTTGACAGTATTTAATACATTGCCCTTTGTAAGAGACGAAGTAATTAATAAGACTCTGTATATTCCAAGTCGCAATTTTAAGATTGTCGATTATGAAAACAATGAGATAGCATACGAAATTAATTCAATCAAAGATAACACTAATTTGATAAAGGGTGCCACTATCCAACTAAATCCGGGAGAAAATATTTATACCCCGAAAAAAGTTTACTGTATCAACTTGAATATTGATTTTGGTGAAATTCCGCCTTATGGTTATAAGCAATTTTACCTAATACCACTTGAGGACAAGGAAATAGAGTTAAATAAATTAGCAATTGCTGATACGAAAATTGAAAATGAGTATTATCAAATTTCTGTTAACACAGATGGCAGTTTGAATATTTTAGATAAACTGAATAAAAAGCTTTATTCAAATCAAGCAATTCTAGAAGAAAACGGTGACGGGGGAGATTCATATAATTATTCACCTGCAAAAAAAGATTTAATAACTTATTCGACTAGTCAAAAACATCAGGTGCAGGTATCGCATGGCAAATTGCAAGATAAATTAATTATCTTGTTTAATTACATGGTTCCTAAAAATTTGGAAATGAGAAGTCAGGGAATAACCGACACTGAAATGCCTGTAAAAATGGTTGTTAAATTAACCAAGTCCGCTAAAATGATTAAGTTTAAAGTTCAAGTTGACAATACTAAGCCGTTGAGTCACAGGCTCTGCGTTGATTTTGCTAGTCAACTTGATACTAATTTTAGTATTGCAGATATTCAATTTGGCACAATCAAACGTCCTCTTGCAAAAGAGAAAGACTTAGCAGATTGGGCGCAAAATCAAGAAAAATGGCAAGAAAAACCAATTTCTATCAATACAATGCAAAGTTTTGTGTGTCTTTCAAATGCTAAAAGAAATATAGCTGTTATTCCTCAAACGGTCAGAGAATATGAGTGTACTAGTAAAAAAGATTCTGTTATAAGGCTAACTCTTTTCCGCACTTTTGGCATGCTAGGCAAAAGTGATTTATTATATCGTCCTGGTCGCGCCTCCGGGGATGAAACAGTCCCGACGCCTAACGCGCAATTAAATCATAAATTGGAATTTAAATTTGCACTGACTACAGGACAATCCAGTTATGATCAGTCAAATTTAGCTAATGAAGTTAAAGACTACGAATCTCCTTTGCAAGTCTATGAATATGCAGAATTTTTAAACGGTAGGCTAACTTTTCCATTGAATCCGTGTAGACAGTTTTTAGAACCTGAATTTAGCTTATTTAAAACTGAAAACAAGTTGACAGTAAGTACAATTGAAAGATCAAGTTCTGGTCTAGGATATTGTTTACGACTCTATAACCCCAAATTTCACCAAGTGAGTGAACAAATCACTTTTGTTAAACAGCCTAAGATAGTTCAACTAGTTGATTTAAGGGAGCATATTTTACAAGATTTAAAAATTAAGAATAAGCAAGTAATTTTACCAAAAATTGGACACGCTAAGTTTATGACAATTTATTTTGAGTTTTAGGAGATATTATGGTTAAAGCATATTTTGTTAATCACACTCATTGGGATCGTGAATGGTACTTTACTACGCAAGATGCACAGGTATTGAGCGATCAATTATTTACAGAAGTATTGAACGAACTTGAAGAACATCCGGAGGCTAATTTTACTCTTGATGGTCAGATGTCTATTGTAGATGAATACGTTGAGATTCATCCTGAAGCCAAAGGTAGAATTCATAAATTAGTTAATCGGGGACAACTCTTCATTGGGCCTTGGTATACTCAAACAGACGCTCTTGCCCCTAATGCTGAATCTTTAATAAGAAATCTGATTATCGGAATTTTAGATGCCAGACAAAATTATGGTGAACCGATGCTATTAGGTTATTTACCAGATACCTTTGGTTTCAACGCAAATTTACCGATGATTTTAAATCAAGTCGGAATTCATGACTTTCTATCGTGGCGCGGTACGAATTTTAAGAGACAAACTAAATCCGTCTATTTTAAATGGAAAGCATTAGGTGGAAAAGCAGTATTTGCTGCCAATTTCCCTTTAGGCTATTTTACTGGGCAAATAGATCTGGAATCAAAGCGCAATTTAAAGGATTTTGTCAAAAACCGGCTGGATAAAGGGATAGATTTTGAAGCATTACATGGCAATAATTCTGAAGTCCTTGTACCTTCCGGCATAGACCAAATGAATATAATTCATGATCTTTCAAAGACAATTGCTCAAGTAAATCAGTATTCTAAACATGAAGTTGTAATTAGTTCATACCCCGAATTTATGCAAAAATTGCGGACGAAAAAATTACCTGAGTTTCAAGGAGAACTGAGATACCCCACTTATTCCAGAGTCCATAGAACCATTTGCTCTGTCAGATCTAGAAATAAACGTAAAAACTTTAAACTTGAGCAAGTTATAACTCGGCGTTTGGAACCTTTAATGGTAATCGCCCAATATGCAGGTATTCCAATTTCAAATGGCATAGTTATTAAGTTATGGAAATTGTTGTTCAAAGCGCAACCACACGATACGATGGGTGGCAGTGTTACTGATAACGTGGCGTTAGATATCAATGAGCGCTACAAACAGGCTTTTGAAATAGCAGATGGTTTAGAAAATTACATTAAGAAAAGGTTGGCTCAACGGCTTTCATTATCAGATCATGACGTTTTGGTTTTTAATACTGATCCTTATAGCTTTAAGGGACGAAAAGTCGTAGAAATTATTTCCAGTTCTGCTAATGTTAAGTTTCCAACTCAAAATAAAGCAGTCATTGTGGACTGTAAAGTAGTCAAATCTAGACCTCATATTATGCAGTTAACTCCTAATGGTTATGAATTTAAAGATGAATCTGGCTATTTCAAATTAAAAGTTAGTTTATATATCGAAATGAAGGGATTAGGATATCAGGTTATTCATTTTGAGAATAGTGAGAGCGTAGTGCCTAAGCTTAGGCTACAAAAGGGCAGTTCAATCGCAAATAAGGAAGCCACAGTTAATTATCTGGATGGCAAATTTAATTTAGTTACTAAAAATAAAACTTTTACGGATGTCATCAGTGTTTATGATCAAGCAAATGATGGTGACACATATGATTTTTCACCGCTAAGAAATGATCGCGAAATGCGCCTTCCGTGGCAGGGAAAAATTAAGGTTGCTAAGGCAAAAGACATCGAGACACTGCAATTAAGTGGTTCCTGGTCATTACCTTACGATTTAGAGGACAGAGCTAACAGTCAAAATGCGAAGCAAGTAGCGGTAAATTTCCAGCTTACTTTGACTATGGTTGCTAATTCTCCAGTGATATCAGCTAAGTTGATAGTGGATAATCAGGCTCTTTCTCACCGCTTAAGACTTAGATTGAAAACTGGTCTTGAAACAGATAATGTTCATGCACAAATCCAGGGTGGATTTAGAAAAACAACTAATGAAAAAATTGCTGATAACTGGAACGATGAATTTGTTGAAAAACCGGTGAATATTTATATTTTTGATCGTTGTGTCGGTTTAAATAATTCAAAGGTAGGATTGTACTTTTTAGGAGAAGGTCAAAAAGAATATGAAAAAAAGGATGATTCACTTTTTATTACTTTAATGGCTACAACCGGTCAGCTGGGGAAACCGAACTTATTATGGCGACCAGGTAGAGCTTCTGGTGACACTACATCCGTTGGCCATGTGATGATGCCTACTCCAATGGCACAAGAGTTGGGTGTTAATGAGTTTAATTTTGGCTTATATGTTCCAAGCGGAAGTCAATTAAGAGAAGAAAATCTGTCTCAAGTTATTTCTAGATGGTATTCTCCTGCAGTCAGTTACCAAATGCAAAAACATAATCTGTTCATAAATAGGCTAGATAACAAATTGTGGGATGTAGAATTTGCACCAAATTTGCCTCAACTTAAGAAAACCGAAAATTGGCTGAATATTAATAGTGACATTGAAGTTTCTGCACTTTATTTGTCTTATACAATAAAAAAACATTTGGTACTGCGTCTGTCTAATATGACTAACACAGAAAAAGATGTTTCATATCTTAAAGAAAAAGATTTTATTGAAGTTGATGGCTTAGAAAAAATTATTGCACAAGATTTTAAAATTGCGCCTTATGACATGATTACTTTAATAAAAAAGATCTAGGTTAAGCGCAAGTATTTACTGAAAGAAGTGCAAATGAAAATGAGGTGATAATTTGAAACTATCCTATAAACGATTAGGACAAATTCTTGAACTTTTATTGAATGATTCTGCCAATCGCTACGTTTCAACCTCCTTTTTAGCACAAAAGTGTAATGTAAGCACGAGGACTATCAGATCCGATATTCAAGCTTTAAATAAAGAATTAACTATTTTTAAGGTGACTATCAAAAATAAACGGGGTGCTGGTTTTTATTTAACAAATGTAGATGCAGAAACTAGAGCTAAGTTACTCAAAGTTGCTAAAAGTGATTTGCCGGTTACTAGGTCAGAGGAGCGTATTGCTGCAGTTGAGCAATATTTACTGGTAAATGATAGGGTAAAATTATCAGATTTAGTGGAAAAGTTTTTCATTAGTGATAATACCTTTTTTTCATACCTTGTAACTATTAAAAAAGAATTTAGTAAATTTAATCTTAAAGTAAATAAATCAAATGATGTTTATAGAGTAAAAGGTTCTGAAGCAGATAAACGAAACTTTATTATTGCAAAGTTAATTAATAAAAAATCAGATAATTATATTATTGACTTCACTGAAAAAGAAAGAACCATTTTAGCTAATGTCGATCTAGATAAGTTAAAAAAACTTATCCATGCGTTTTTAAGACATTATAGTTATCATATTTCTGACATTAACACTAAAAATATTATTTTGCATTTCGCATTAACTATTTCACGAATCAAATTAAACTTTCACTTGGAAGCAAGTACACATGCAAATATCAAAAAGGATGTACTGAAAAATTTAAAAGAATTATTTGTAAAAATAGAAAGTAAATTTGCAATTAAACTAAATCAAAAAGAAAAAGATGATTTGGTATATCATTTTGCATTAAACTTTCCTGAATGTGTTATTTATACCAATAAGTCTAATGCTAAAGAAAGTATTGCAAAAGCGGTCACCTTTTTCCTGCAAAATATTAAGAGTGAATTTGCTATCAACCTATTAAACGATCAAGAATTGCGGGTGAATTTAATTCAGCATTTGACGAATTTAGTTAAGATTAAAAAAGTAAATGGTAAGCGTAAAAACCCATTATTAAATGTGATCTTGTCGACCTTTCCGTATGCCTATGAAATTACTGCCTATTCTGCTCCCATTTTGGAACACATGCTAGATCTTAAATTAGATGACGATGAGTTGTCTTTTATAACTCTTCATATTGGTGCTTCAATTGAAAGACAAGGCAATCGTTCTTCAAAAAAGAATGCTGCATTGATCTGTGGTTCTGGAGTATCAACTGCAGTTTTGGTAAGGGCAAAATTGGAAACACAGTTTGCCTCGTTTTTGAACATTACCGGTACTTATACTTATGATGAATACTTAGAAGGCAAAGCAAATAATAACGATTTTTTGATTTCAATGGTACCTATTAACAATGCTGCCGTGCCAGTAATACAAATAGATTTAGCAAATTTTCACAATGATATGTTACAATTATCAGATTATTTAAAATCTCTCAATAATCCATATCGGACAATTGATAAGTTGTTTGATGAAGATAATATTTATCTATTAAAAGAGAAATTGTCTAAAAATGAACTCTTAAATATGTTAATTAAAAAATTAGAGCAAAAAAAGATCGTCAATAAAGACTTCAAAGAAAAAGTATATGAAAGAGAAAAAATGTACTCAACAGCAGTTGGTGGTAAAATTGCAATACCGCACTCTTTAGGCTATGCTACCAATAAATCTAAGGTTTGTTTTGCACGTCTTTCACAGCCGATTATGTGGGATGAAAAAAATGAAGTGAAATACGTTTTTTTATTAGCAATTGCTCGACAGGACTATTTAAGTATTCAAAAATTATTTGATTTTATTGTCGATTTACAGACTAATTCTACATTTAGAGATATTATTGATAAAAGCTCTACTCCTAAAGATGTTAAAACAGCAATCAGTAAATTGATTCAAAATAGTTATTGAGATGATCTGATTTTAAATAATTAACTAGAAAATAATGGCTTTTTGTCAACAGGCATTACAACATTTTTAATTATTTATTTTAGAGGATCGTAATATTCCTTGGTTAATGTAAGTACATTAGCAAACAATTTATATAATTAATAAAAGCACAAGATTTGGATTTCCAACTTGTGCTCTTTGTTTGTATATTACTGAAATTTAAACCTGATTTAAAGTTAATTCGCCTTGATCGTATCTGTTTCTAATTATAGTACTAAAGGTAGTACCTAATTAAATTTATAGAATTTTTCAAAACCACAAAGCATTTTTAAGATATGTTAAAGTACCTTCAGTTAACCCATCATCAAGGAAATTGTTTTAAGTTCCATGGTTTTTAACCATAAAAATACCCCCAAATTTGTCATAGACTTTGGGGGTTCATACCAATATTTATTGACTTTTATTTATATATGAGTTTCAATTTTTAATCATTCAATATCGGCATGGTTTTGTATCATTTGTTCCTCTGTAATATTAAGTTCTTTCATTAATCTCAAAACGATGCTGTCAAATAGAAGTAGTGAAAACTGTTCAAACAAAGCTCCCATTGGTTGAATAGATTTATTGTGCTCAAATTTAGATTGGGCATTAATTTGCACAACTATTTCACAAAATTGCGCTAATGGACTATTGTTATCAACAGTAAAGAGAATTTCTTTTAAACCGTTATTTTTTGCTATCTTCGCCTGGGCTATTAGTTTCTCTGATTTTCCCGAAGCAGAATTAAATATTAATAAGTCATTTGAATGTGTATGAGGAGAAGAAATTTCTCCAACAACGCTAACTTCTAGTCCCAATTGCAGTAACCTGTTAGCAAAGGATTTTATCATTAAGCCTGAACGACCTGAACCTGAAAAATAGATATGATTACTATTTATTATTAATTGACAGATTCTATTTAAAGTTTTTTCATCTACTGGATCATCAACATTATTGATTTCTTCGCATATTTTTTTTAATTCAAATGCCATATATTTTCCTAATTCAATTTTTGATAAAGATATTCTTCTAACTCTTTATCTTTCTTATTTTTAACACTTTGTAGAAAATCTTTATTTTGAAATAGTTTCATAAGGGTACGCAACATGGTTAAATGTTCATCACCTTTTGCTAAAGCTAAATTAAAAATAAAACTACATTTCACATCTTTTGATTTATCATCCATGCGACCAAATTTTACTGGATGAGAAAATCGAACAAAGCTAACACTGCTTGTGTTGACAAAGTTTTGATTTCCATGTGGAATCGCAATGCCTAAATCAGAATTAACTTGTAATCCTGTAGGAAAATCTTTTTCCCTTTCAATGCAGGCCTTAGTAAATTCATTAGATATTAATTTTTCAGCTAATAACGGTTTTCCAGCAATTTTGATAGCTTTTTGATAGTCTGGAATAATATCATTATTTGATTGTACAAAGATTTTCATTATTTGGTCAGCTCGTCTTTTATTTCTTCTAAAACTGAGTCCTCATTTATACCCGTTAAAAGGGCAGTTCCTACAATTATTGGTGTTGTAACATTTGGCTTATCCAATTTAGTGGATGAAACGATTAAATCATAGCCATTGAAAACATCATCTGTGCAGTCCATCAAAGATTTTTTATCTAAATTCACGTCAGAAACGCTTTGGTCATTCAAATAATCTTGTAGTTCTGCCAACATAACAGAAGATGATGCAATTCCATTTCCACAAACTACTAACACTTTTTTCATGATATATCTCCTTAATTTCTATTTAGCTAAAGAATTTTGTCTACGTTCATACTTTTTAAGCCAATAACCAAAAGCAACTATTATCACGGCAATCACAATATATGACCACAAGCCAAGACGAGAAGCTTCAGCAAACAAACCTGTAAATGGATTAGCTGATGGATTTAATGATGAATACATAACGCCATTTTTAGCACCACTGCCAAATTCTCTGAATACTTGGGTTGTTGGTTTGGCCATCCAAGAAGCTATATATAATCCTGGAGTAAACATTAAAATTGAAGTAATCCAAGTTCTAATAATGTTGCCATGAAAAATAGGAACCATACATGCAATAAAGAATACAAATTGGGATAAGTCACCCATCGGCATGACTTTATTGCCAGGAAGAAAGACTGCAATAATTTCGATGACTGGGATTAAAAGCAAGGCTGGTGCAATTACGTCAGGATTTCCTATTACTAGTGCAGTATCCATACCTACTGTAATATCACGGCCTTTGAAGGCTTTAGTCATTTTCTTTCGAACAGCATTTGATAAAGGCACCAGACCTTCCATCATGATGGAAGTCATTTTTGGTAACAAGAGCATAACGGCTGCTAGGTACATACCTAAATGTAAACTTTGAATTATTGTATCGCCAGGATTTGACCAGCTATAACCTGCAAATCCCAAGAGAACACCAATGATAAAACCTACAATAGTGGGGTCACCAAACACGCCAAATTTTTTCTGAATAGTTTCAGCGGTTACATTCCATTTTCTGACTCCTGGAATATGATCAAAAATCCAATTCATAGGGTAGGCAAAAATCATATATGTATTTGCAACGGGGTGTGAAATAGAAACTCCTTCAGGTAAATTAAAGAATTTTTCATTCTGCTTAGCTCCTAAATCAGCCATAAATAATGCCCACATATGAAAAATACCAGCGGTAAGTAAACCATACCAGAAATTACCAGAGTAAGCATATACAATCGCGCCCATTGAGGCGTTCTGGTGTAGGTTGAAAACATCAACATTTATACAGTCTGTCAATTTTAACAGTAATAAAATAATATTAATACCTACGCACAAAGGAATTATAACTGCTCCGACTTTTGAGCCGAAACCCATAACTGCTGTCGCTGCGCCACCAACGTCAATTGCTTGCAATGAAGAGCCAGTTCTTTTAGCTAAGCCAGTAATTGCTGGTTGCATTTTATCAAGCATGAAAGAAGTGACCATGGTCAAAGCTATAAAACCAATACCAACTTTCATGGCAGAAGAAATTGATTCTGCCCATGACCGACCTACAGCTTTCATTAACACTAAAAATATTAAAGGAATAAAAATAAAGTTACCAAGATTATTAATAAATTGAGTAATTATTTCCATTTTTAACTCCTATTCTTCCGTGAAACCCATGTTCCAAGCTACATAATCAGGCTTTTTCAGATTACGGTCATCATCTTTTTTGGCTTCCAATAAGTTTGCTCTAGAATTTGGTCTGGAATTTTTAAAATCAAATGGTTCATCTAAGAAAGCATCAAGTACCATTTCCATGTAAGGTAAACCATTTACTCTCGCTCCCAAGCCTATGATTTGGACATTGTTGCTTAACCTTGCCCTTTTAGCAGAGTACGGATTAGTTACTGCTGTTGCTCTTATACCCCAGTGTTTATTAGCCTGCATAGTAAAACCAATTCCTGTGCCACATATATATACACCTAATCTGCACTCATCTTTTTGAATAACTTCTGCCATCTTATCAGCTAATTTAGCAAAAGTATTCTTGCCATCTTCAGGCTTTTTAACGGGATCCCAAACGACTCTGTAATTCTTTTCTTCCTCCAAGTATTTCTTGATGGCTTCTTTCCGCTCGAAACCAATATCATCACATGCTATTGCTATTTTTTTCATACAATTTCCTTTCTGTAAACGCTTAATGTTATTACAAAGCCAATTATAAAATTTGTTTTAATTGGTGTCAACCGCAAAAATATACTTTTTTAGTAATTAAAAGCAATTAAAACCAATTTTTATAGCATAGAAGTAACAAAAATTATAATCTATGATATTCTTGAGTAAAAAGTTTAAAAGGTGAGTAAATAAATGAAATTAACGAATAAAAGAAGAAATGATATTTTAACTGAAATCATAAAGAAAGGTAGTGTTACAGTTCATCACCTTTCAAACGAATTTTCAGTTAGCTACGAGACTATCCGTAAAGATTTAACTTTCCTAGACCAAAAAGGTTACATTATTAAAGAACATGGTGGAGCGACAGCCTTAAATAGTCTTATTGAAAACTCGTTTACTGTGAGACAAGAAAAGCAAATCAAATTAAAAAAATTAATAGCAGTTGCAGCATTCAAACTTATATTAGATAATTCGTCGATTATTCTTGGGTCAGGTAGCACAGTTTTAGAGTTGGCAAAATTATTAGTAGCTAAAAAGAATTTAAAAATTTATACTGATTCTTTTCCTGTAGCAACTGCGTTAGCAAATTCAGACAACGAACTTTATTTTTTTGGTGGCAAGATTAGAGCTAAATCGTCCTCGGTTTATGGGGGATGGACTAATGAAGCAATTAATAGTATAAAAGCTAATATGTGTTTTATAGGTTCAGATAATTTTGCTGGTCATAACGGTCCAACGACGCCTTCATATTCTGATTATGGTGTTGATAAGCTTTTATTAGAGCATTCAAATAAAAAATATGTTCTAGCTGATTCTACTAAATTTGAAGGATCGAGTCTTTATCAAATAACAAATTGGGAAAATATAACTGCCTTAATAACTAATGTAATTTCGAAAGCTCAAGTAGATAGTTTGGCTTCTTTAACTAATATTATTCAAGCAAAAAATACTTAAGTGAAAAAGATAATTTGAAAATTAAGAAGATAGAAAATAGCCAGTCAATGCAAAAGTGGCTGGTTATTTTAATAAATTTAGTTTTTAATCAACTACAATCGTGTTGTAATCTTATTTGTACATAATCACTGTTAACGGCTTAAAAATGAAGTAAGAATTTTTGCTTTAGCTGTGTTAACAAAATAGTAGGTTGACTATTAGTCAGATTATAAAAAGTACCTTATAAAACGCTTTAAATAACAAAATTAATTATTTAGCAAAAAACTGAGCTTTTTCAGCCTTATAATGCTAACAGTATAAGCATTAAAGTAGCTCAAAAATAACAATTCATGTAAAATAATAATAAGCTTGTATAGGAAAAGAGGATGCTTAGTTTAGAAATTAAATTTTTAAGCTAAAGACAATTTATAAAAAACGTTGTTAATTAACAACTACCTTTTAAATACTAAATGAGCAGAAAACTTCGGATAGCTATCAGAGGCTTTCTGCTTTTTTAAAAGTAAATAACTCATTGTCTTTAATACATAAAATTAAATTTAGGTCTATAAAGAGCCATATAACTTCAGTAAATTAACTTATCTATACAAACAGCTTAACTGTAATTTATTTCATAAGCGAATAATGGAGGAGATAGCATGTCCCAAAAGTCAGAACTACTATTCACGAAAACCCCCAAGTCCGGTTTAACTGCTGCTGAAGTAGAACAAAAGCGTGGTGAATTCGGCACTAATGAGTTGCTCGAAAAACGCCCGGTTCCATTGTATAGAAAAATATGGCATCATCTTAAAGATATTTCATCTCTTGTGCTTTTATTAGCAATAATTCTAGCGACATATATAGCTGTTTTTCAAAACGGTGGTTGGACCAAAACCATTGTAATCAGCCTAATTTTGGTCATTAATGTGGTAATTGGACTGTACCAGGAAGCTTCTGCGGAAAGATCACTTGCAGCTCTCAAAGAAATGAGTTTGCCAACAGCTAATGGTCGGCGTGATGGGCACGATGTGACAATCGCTGCTGCAGAACTAGTGCCCGGAGATTTGATTTATCTGAACACTGGTGATCAGGTTCCAGCAGATGCTGTGATTTTAGATGAAACTAATTTAGCTGTTGATGAAGCAATTTTAACTGGTGAAAGTTTACCTGTTTCTAAAAAAAGCTTTCAATCAAAAACTAGTTTGACTAGTGATGAGCGCGTCTACTCCGGAACTTCAGTTGTTAGTGGCCGGGCATTTGTTCAAGTTAATGCAATTGGTATGGCAACTGAGCTTGGCAAAATTGCCAATCTTTTAAATGAGACTCATAAACGGGAAACTCCTCTTCAAGGTAAGTTAGACAGTCTGTCAAAATGGATGACATTTTTTGCTGGCCTAGGTGGACTGATGATTTTTGCCTTAAGCATAGGACTGCAAAATAATAGTTTAACTGATAGTTTAATGATTGGACTATCTTTAGCAGTTGCGGCTGTACCTGAAACTTTGCCAATTATTGTTACTATCAGTTTATCCCGCGGTGTCAAAAGAATGGCTAACCGCAATGCTATTATCAGACAGATTGGTGCCGTAGAAACAATTGGCAATGTTGACGTTATTGCGACTGATAAAACAGGTACCTTAACTCAAAATAAAATGACTATCACTAATTATTGGACTCCAGAAACCGCCATTAAAAAAGCGGATGATTTACCAGAAGCTGGTCAAAATTTGTTAAAGATGTTAGGTTTAGCTAATAATGCTAAAATCATGGAAAAAGACGGTTCAGAAGAAGTTGTTGGTGATGCTACTGAAGTTGCAATTGTGAACTGGTTACACGCGCAGGGAAGTTCTCGCCAGCTGTTAGAAGAAAAAGCCCCTCGGATAGCGGAAGATCCGTTTGATTCTGATAAAAAAATGATGTCTACTGTCCATCGTCTAGATAATGGCAACCAATTGGTAATTGTCAAAGGGGCTTGGGATAGACTACCCTTAGATGAAAAAGAACCAATTAAAGCGGGCCAAAAGGCTCATGATGATCTGGCTAGAGCAGCGCTAAGGGTGCTGGCAGTAGGATATAAAATAATTCCTGCTACTGCTGATCCAACCAATTGGAATGAAAATAACTCTAACTTGCAGCTTGCAGGTATGATTGGCTTAATTGACCCACCTCGGCCGGAAGCAAGAGCGGCTGTTTATAGAGCAAAACAAGCAGGTATCAAAACCATAATGATAACTGGCGACCATCTTGTGACCGCTGAAGCAATTGCTAAAGAAATTGGCATTTTGGAATCAGGCCAAAAAGCAATTACAGGAACCGATTTACAGAAAATGTCGGACACTGAATTAAAAAATTGTATTCAAGATATCAGTGTTTATGCTCGTGTTACTCCCAGTGATAAAATTCGGATAGTTCAAGCTTGGCAAGAACTTAATAAAACAGTTGCCATGACAGGTGATGGTGTGAACGATGCACCTGCTTTGAAGGCTGCGGATGTTGGTATTGCCATGGGTATCACAGGCACAGAAGTGGCAAAAGAATCTGCGGATATGGTTCTGACTGATGATAACTTTGCTACAATTATTAAAGCTGTGGCGGAGGGTAGAACAGTCTACCAAAATATTATTAAAGCGGTAGAGTTCTTAATTGGTGTTAATTTTGCTCAAATGTTCTTAATGGTTATTAGTACAATTTTGGGTTGGGGTGCACCACTATTAGCTGAACAATTATTAATTATCAATGTGCTTGCTGATGGGATACCAGGATTCTTTATTAGTAAAGAACCGGGTGAACCAAATATAATGGATCAAGATCCAATAGGTAATGAGGAGAGTCTTCTTGGACGCGGATTAATGCAAAGAATGATTGTTAGAGCGACAACTTTCACGGTTTTAACTCTGGGAGTTTATGCCTATGGCAAATTTATTATTTCTGCTAATGACGCGCAAGTGAGTATGACTTTAGTCTTTTTAGTTTTAGCCCTTGGCTCCATGATTGATATCTACGCTATTAAAGATTCGCAACCAATTACTATGCAAACTTTTAGATCGAATAAAATGCTTAATTGGGGACTGTTACTAAGTATGATACTGGTTTTATCACTGACACTCTTACCTCGTTTGCGACAGTTTTTGCACTTTGCCTTGCTACCCGTTCAAGGCTGGCTGGTCGTTTTGATTGGTAGTTTAATTCCTATTTTTGTTTTGGAAATGAATAAACGTTTGACTAGCAACATTAAAATGGAAGTAGAAAAAAATAGTTGCTAAAGAATTGATTTCAAAATAAGTCTTGAAAGTTGTCTTACTTTTAGGGCTTATTTATTTGGCAAAAATTGATAATCATTTTGCTTTTTGATAGTTAAATAAATATTTATTATTGACATATAAATGTAATAAAATTACAGTTTTGTTACAAGTAATTAATATAGTTTGTTTTTGAGTTTAGAAAATGAAATACAAGTATTTGAGAACAGTTTTATGTTCTGCAGTCATCCTTTTTTCTTTTACAGCGCTGGCTAACTCAACTATAGTTAAAGCTGAGAATAATGATACTGCTAAGTCAGCAGCAATTAATCGGGCAACAGACCCGGGTATGACCGTTACGTCTGCTAAACGGTTTTCTAAAGAAGGCTATGTATTTAAATTGGCTCGGAATGCTATTGTTTATCCCACAGTTAATGATGTTATCAATGATACTTCTAAACTAATTGGCAGAAGCTGGGTTAAGAAAATGGCAGATAAAAATATAAAATTTAAGATTACTGAATTTGGTACCAGTAGGGTTGAATTGGTTGCTCACATAGTTGATCAAAGTGGCAAAATCAAGGTTGGGTTAACTTCTTTAATATAATATAAATTTTAAGAAAAAAGCCTTACAGCCACTGATCAAAGCCGAATTAAAAGTCATGGATTTACCGTTTGAAGGCAAAAAGCCATCACTAATTCAAATTAAAAATGAGGCTAAAAGCTACACGGTCAAAACGAAAAAATTGCCAATAAATCAATAAAGGAAATAAAAGACTGGTTTGCTTATAAAGGTGATTTAGCGTATACACAATATCCATCACTATTAGTTGGTAAATGGTTGTTGTTTATAAAAATGCGTGTAAAAGTATCAAACTTTTACACGCATTTTGTTTCAAATAGAACAATTAAAAGACTAATGACTCAAATCAACTGGTAAACAATTTTAAGCTAGAGCTTTTTGTCTTTTAGTTTCTAATACTTTAAAGTCGTGTTGAATAGGTTGAGTGATTTTAGACGTTGTGTCAGGGTCCAGAACAAACTTGGTCATTGTTGGGCAGTCTTCGGGTTGAATATATAAACTTCTGCCTGAAACATCATATCCTGCCCAGTAACCAGAATAATCACATTTGTCTTCACCCTCGTGAAGATGTTCTAGTCCCCGTGGAATCATGACGGATTTAAAGACATTATATAATTGTGGAATTCCTTGATCAGAGTGGAATGGTGCTAGGAATTTAGAAATAAATGTGCCACGAACAAAACGTGATGGTGCAGTGTAATCACCGGGTAATCCCAGTAGACCCGAACCACTTTCAATTTGTTTAATGTCTAGTTGATCGCTTATTTGGTGATGACCCAAATTGTGATTAGTTAAATGCAAGTAATTCCGCAAATTATCAAGATGCCATGGATATTCCGGACTATTCGTCATCACACCAATGCCATCATAAATTTTGAAGGCACCATTGTTAACTGGTTCTAAGATTACGCTTTTACCGCTAGGATCACTAAAGGTATAATGCATTGGAATTGGGGTAGGGATGCCTGTGTCTGCATTTTCCCAATCAGGATAATTCGTTTTCTCTTGACCAAGATGCTTAAAAGCTTCTTTTATTTCAGTGATACTGCCAAAATTACTTAAAACATAGGCAACAACTTCTTCACCAATGATTGGCTTTAATCCGCGCTTTTTAAGATTTTCTACTGTATCCCAAGAGGCCTTTCTAAAAATTGTGCATCTCCTACGATTCCAGCACTATTAATGCCATCGTTAAAGAAAAGCGAATCATTGACGTTGATACCCATAAACGGATATTTGGTCATCCAGCTTTGGTGCAAACCCTTTAATTAATAGTTTGCAGGAAAAGTAGTCATTTTGCTATCTGCACTAGGTTTAAAGGGATCAAATGTAAAGTCCATTGTCCGTCCCCAAAATACGTCACCACTATCAGATTTAATTGCAATAGTTGTACACATTTTAATACCTCCTGTTATTAAATTTTAAGTGTAATTTAATTCTATCATGTTTATTTAAAGCTAGGCAATTGAGTGCTTTGTTTCTGGTTTTGACTGAAAAAGTTAGTAAAGTATTGAATAATCATAATGGCAAAATAAAAGGGTGAAGCAGTTAAGCTTCACCTTTATTATTGGTGTTAAATTATAAACTGTCTTGAATATTGTCAGCTAAATAATTGTATAACATGCCGGCTTTCAGATCCTTGGTGTCAATTCCTAGCACTTCCGCAATTGCATATGCAAATGCCCAAGCAGTTGCCGGACCGCGACTAGTAATGACTTTATGTTCAACATCAGTTACAGTAATATCCTCCTTGAAGTGACCACTTGGTGCATCTTTTTCGGTTTGCTTTTCAAAGCCAGGGTAACAAGTATAATCAGCGTCAGCTAAAACGCCATAACGGGCAAGAGCAATAGGGGCGGCACACATTGCAGCATCCCATTTGCCAGCGTTATGCCGTTTTATCATTAGATCGGCCAGTTTTTCATTATCACGTAAATTTTCCGCTCCGGTTGTTCCACCTGGAAGAGCTACTATGTCATAATCCAATAGACTATCAGCAACAGTTTTATCACAGGTAAGTTTGATATTGTGCGCACCATTGACAGTTGTACTAGTAAGCCCAACCATATCCGCTTGTACACCTAAACGGCGCAACACATCGATAATGCTTAAGCCTTCTACTTCTTCACAACCATCGGCAAAAACTACAGCTACTTTATTCATTTGTTTTACCTCACAATCCTTTTACTTTATTATAAACTAGCTTAATTCCAGGTAAAATAATAAATCACTTAATTTATTTAAATGTAAGGTTGGGTGAGGGCTAATTGGCATTTTTACTTTCTTGGGCGCGAGCCAAAGGGAATCTAGGTTAGCATTTGCGGCACCCTGAATTTCATCGACCAAGTTTGTCCCAATTACTAGACAAGTTGCTGACGGTAGATTTTGCTGCTGCAATATTGTTGTCAAAACCTTTTTATCTGGTAATTTACTAGTCAAGTCATCTTTAAAATAAACCGCGGAAAAATAATTTATTAGTTCTGTATTTTGCATGCGGGATGAAGCCACGTCCTTTTTTTCTTTTGTCAGCAAAATCAGGTTAACTTTATTTTTCACTTCATCTAAAAAAGGCAAGACATCTTTATTTAACTGATCTTGTTTTTGCAACTGGTTATAAAAAGTGCCTTTCGCCGAAATCCAGTCATTTTTAAAGAATTCCTGCAAAGTTAATTTAATGCGTTCATCAAATCCTAGTAATTTAATCTTTTCCTGTACTGAGTTATATTGTATGCGCTGAGCTGGACCAAATTCTCTGCCTGCCAACTTCAAAGTCTGACTAAGTGCATTTAGTTCTGCAACTTTTTCGTTTAATAAGCTTCCTTCAAGAATAAAAATTAAAGTTTCATATTTTGCCAAGTGTACTTTTCCTTTCATTAACTAACCCTCTGCATTATAACGATTAGCTAAGCTAAATTAAAGACAAATATTTATGAACAAGTTTTTACTCATAATTTTTCTGAGTTCTCACACAGCCACCTGAATAGTTTTATTATTTTTACTATAGTTCAAGGATTTTTGATTAACATGTTAAAAATTATTGTTTTTTGTAAAAATTGTGATACTATTTAGACAAATATCTAATTAGATATTTGTCTAAATAGAAAGGAAACTAATGTGAGCTTTGAGTCTAGTTTTAAGGCCTTGTCAGATCCAGTGCGCCGCAAAATATTGCAGCTTTTAAAAAATGGACCAATGTCGGCAGGAGATATTGCTAATCATTTTAATATGACTAAAGCTACTATTTCCTACCACCTTAATATGCTGAAAAAGGCTGATTTAATTGAAGAGGAACACGAAAAAAACTTTATTTATTATTCGCTAAATACTTCTATTATAGAAGAAATTATGGGTTGGTTGGTTGATCTGAAAGGAGATCATGATGAAAAAGAATAGTATTCGTCTAACAGAATTAATCTCGCTTCTGCTAATCTTATTTCCAATTTTGACCGGAGCATTTTTATATAATCGTTTGCCGCAAAAAATGGCCACACACTTTGGGATGACTGATATGCCAAATGCTTTTAGCAATAAATTATGGGTTATTATTGGTCTGCCTTTTTTGGGAATTATGCTTCAAGTAATGGTTTTTTTTATATTACACAATCAAAAAGAAACCAAAAATCTTGATTTTAAGATAGTTAATATTACCCTTTGGCTTGTTCCTGTTATTACTAATATCGTAAATCTGTCACTTTATGCCTATGCACTGGGTCATAAAGTAAAAGGCTCCTTTATGCTTAGTGCTTTTTTGGGACTGTTCTTTATTATTTTTGGTAATTATCTGCCTAAAGTAAGTCCCAATCATGTCGTTGGCATTAAATTACCATGGACTTTGAATAATACGGAAAATTGGCGTAAAACACACAGATTTGCCGGATGGATCTTTTTTATCAGCGGCATTATTCTGCTTCTAACTTCTTATTGGGAAATGTATTGGACGGTTATATCCGTCACTATTATAGTTATTTTGATTCCAACTTGTTACTCGTATCTGTTGAGTAAGAAAGGATATTAAAGTAACTTAAGAAACTGAGAGATGAATTTAAAACAAAATATTTATTTTAGAGAAGAATTGGCTTTATTATCGACTAAAGTTAATTCTTTTTGCGTGCAAAAACTATAATGTTTCAGTAATTATTAGTTAGAGACTAATTTGTTAAATCAAACTTCATTATTAAATAGATAATTGGTCAGAATTAAAATACCTGCTTAAATTATTTTGCAAGAGCATTATAATAGAAATTAACTTTTAAAAGGGAGCTAATTTGAATGGCAGCTATTTTTTCAGTGATTTTTATCTTAATTGGAGGCGTGGCCAGTGGGTTGTTGTCGTCAGTAGCTTCAATGGCTTCTCTTGCTTCATATCCGGTATTACTAGCAGTTGGTATTCCACCAGTTTACGCCAACGTCACAAATGATGCTGCCTTGATTTGGACTAGTATTGGTTCTACTATTTCTTCGACAAAGGAACTTAAAGGACATTGGCACCAAGTTGCCTTTTACTCGATATTTACGGTTGTAGGTTCTTTAATTGGCTGTCGTTTATTGTTAGCTTTTCCATCTAGTGTTTTTGAAAAAGTGGTACCAATTTTTATTGCTGGCTCTGGTGTTATGGTAATTGTTTCAGGTAAGCATCATAGTTTAGAACCGCATAAAAGACCACTTTGGCAGGAGATTTTTTATATTGTTGCATTATTAGGGATGGGCATCTACACTGGGTATTTTGGAGCAGCTGGTGGAGTAATTGTGCTAGTTTTATTAACATATATTACTGATGAAAAGTTTATTGTCGTTAATGCAATCAAAAATGTCATCTGCGGCCTGGCTAATCTGGTAGCACTAATTGTTTTTATTTTTACCTCGCGAATATATTGGCTGCAGGCCATTCCTCTTGCTATCGGCATGTTCATTGGTGGTTATTTGGGGATGGACATTTTGCGCAAGGTTCCGGCCAAATATATCCGCATCTTTATTGCAACTTTAGCTTTTATTCAAGCTGGGTATTTCTTTTACAAAGCATATATGTTATAGTTTAAAACACGTTATAAAGGAAGGAGAATGCAAATTGGCAACAGAAATTTATTTTGTCCGCCACGGCGAAACAATGTTTAATCAGTTAAACAAGGTTCAAGGATGGTGTGATTCTCCCTTAACGGTTAAAGGAATTAATGATCTGAAGATTACTGCGCGAGCTTTAAGTCAAGTTCGTTTTGACAATATGTATTCTTCTGATTTAAAACGTGCAATTGATACAGTTCACTTGATGAAAGATGCCAATCAAGTTTCAGAAATCGGTAAAATTAAAAAATTACCTGAATTTCGAGAAGTATTTTTTGGCTCCTTTGAAGGTGATGATATTGAGGACACATGGAGACAGGTTGCACTAGCAGCAGGTGTTGGACCACAGACAGATGTAACTAAAATTATCAATCAAGTTGGTATTTATGAGTTTCGCGAAGCAACCAAAAAGGCCGATCCACGTCATTTAGCTGAAAATAAAAAAGAGCTGGACGAACGAATGGTGCGAGCTATCAATGTTCTTCATGAACTAACTAAAAATGAGAAGAGAGTTTTGTTAGTCTCCCATGGTGATTTTTTAAAAACTCTGGCAATTAAGTATTGGAACCAGAGTGACGGTCTTCATGATATTAATTTTCCCAATAATGGTAGTGTAACTCGGGGAATACTTCGTGAAGATGGCAATTTTGAAATTATAGATTATAATATAAATGCTGAAGATATGTAAAGTCCTGCTTAAAAGTAGGACTTTTTTCGCCCTTAGGCATTGAAAGGAAATTTATGAAGGATCACACTACAAAAAAATTTGCGTATGTAACTGGGTTGAATGTTGTTATTACGGCCGCTGAATTTATTGGTGGATTTGTTTCGGGGTCTTTATCCTTATTATCAGACGCAGTTCATAATCTCAGCGATGTTGGTGCAATAATTATTTCGTTTGTAGCTCACATTATCAGCAATAGGCGCAATAATAGGAACAAAACTTTTGGTTATGAGCGGGCTGAAACTTTGGCTGCTTTTACCAATGGTATTATCTTAATATTAATCAGTATCGTCCTATTTATTGAAGCGATTGAAAGATTTTGGACACCTACCAAAATTAGTGGTGGCGTTATGCTTATCGTTGCCATTATTGGACTCGTGTCAAATGTAATTTCAATGCTCGTGATGAATCAAGGTAGCGAGCAGAATTTAAATGTGCGCTCTACATTTATGCATATGCTGAGTGATGCTCTTTCAAGCGTAGCAGTGGTAATAGGTGCCATTTTTATTTACTACTGGCATATTAGCTGGATTGATCCGTTAATGACCTTACTGGTTTCAGTTTTTGTGTTTCATGAAGCTTGTGAAATAACAGCCAAAGCAGCAAATGTCTTAATGGAATCCAATCCCGATATTGACCTGGAAGAAGTTAATAGAATTGTTTTATCGTTTCCAGAAATAAAAAACATTCATCATGTACATCTGTGGCGTTATAGCGATCGTTATATCATGCTTGATGCGCACGTTAATGTTGATCCTGATTTGACTGCTAGAAAGTTTGAATTACTGACTCAAAAAATTAGTGCAAAATTGCAAAAATTAGGTATTAACCATATTAATTTTCAAGTTGAATGTGAACGCGGAAAAAATGATAAAATGATTGTAACTGATCGAGAGTAAGTAGGAGAAAGATAATTTTGAAAATCAGTATTTTTACTGCTGTTATCGTTTTGATAGTCGGCTTATATGATATTGCCTATGCTTATAACAGACGGTACCGCAATCATAATCGAGGAGTAACTCCTTTTATGATATTAGGCATCATTTTTACTATTAGCGGTTTGATTTTAATCATAATGCACTGGGTAAAGTAAAATGGTTAAGTTGGTATTGTTAAGACATGGTGAAAGTACAGCCAATAAGTCTAATGTATATACAGGCTGGAACGATGTTGGTTTAACTGTTAAAGGACGAAAACAAGCAGAATCCGCCGGCAATTTGATTAGAGAAATTACCGATTTTAAGCCTACTCATATCCATACTTCTGTTTTAACTCGGGCAATTGTGACAGCTAATATAGTAGCTGATATTTGTCATTTTTTATATTTACCTGTTACTAAGACTTGGCGTTTAAACGAAAGACATTATGGCAAATTGCGTGGAATAAATAAAGATGAGTCACGCAGAATATTTGGTAAACAGCAAGTGTTAGAATGGCGACGTGGCTTTTACGCTGTTCCTCCTTTGGGTGAAAAAGTGATTTCAAGACGCTATGCCAGTTGTGACATTCACCTCTTGCCAAGAGCTGAAAGTCTTTATCAAACACAAAAGAGAGTGTTACCTTATTATCAAGATAATGTAGCCACCAGGTTAAAAATGGGTGAGGATCAATTAGTCGTGGCTCATGGTTCAAGTTTGCGCGCACTAATTAAAAAATTGGAGAATATCAATGATCACGATATTATCAAGCTTGAGGTGCCAAATGCAGAGCCCATAATTTATACTTTTGATCAACATTTAAAAATTATTGATAAAAAGATTTTACGCAGCTTTTAGTTCAATAGTAAGGATTTCTGCAATTATATGTTAAAATTTAATACGATATCATTTAAATTTTACATTTTTAGTTTGGAGTAGAGGCATGCGTAAAATATTTTTATTACGAGGCGCACCCGGCTCCGGTAAATCTTCATTTATTTCTCGTCATCACTTACAGCCATATGCAATTAGTCGTGATCAGATCAGATTGTTATTGGCGAATCTAACCTATTATTATGAAGAAGAAACAGATTGCTTACATCAAGTTATTCCCCGTTATGCAAACGAGCAAACGGAAAAAGTGGTGGATTACCTCGTAGAAGAAAAAATGAAACGTGGCGAAACAGTTATTGTAGATAGTACGCATATTTTTACGGAAAACATCGAACATTATCAACCCTGGGTCGAGCGTTATCATTATGAGTTATTTGTCGTTGATTTAATGTATCATAAAACTTTGCGAAATTTATTGAATCGTAATGAAATTCGCAGACAGTATGATTGGGTTAAGCCTAATGTGATTAGGGAAATGTTTTTATCATATCAAGATAACTTTGATGTGCCTGAGTGGGCGCATGTGATAAGCCCTAATCAGTTAGGTAAAGCATTATCGCAAAAGGAAAGTAATTTGGATCATTTTGCTCACGTCATCGCAATTCCTGATAAAGTTACAGAAGAGAACTTTCCTCATGTGCATATTTCCAATTTTTATTTTTCTTTTAATGATTTATTTACAGAAAAGTATGGTACATATCGTAATGTAGTTACGATTGGGAAAACCAAGGATGAAGTTGTCAATCAGTTTCGCTTACCGTTTTTTGTATTTAAATTTCATCACAAACATTTTTTGATTTCTGCTTATCCGGTTAGAAATGAAATGCTTGATCCTATTAAAAAGGTTAAAAGTGTTTGGTCATATTCTACGGGACTAGCTAATCCGGCTGATTTTTTGGAGCAATTTCCCCAAAGCCGGCCGCAGCATGTGCACCAGTTTAATTTATGTAAATTACATCCGGATAGATTATTACATATTTGGTAATAGCCTTGAAAAGAGTTTCGACCAAACGAAACTCTTTTTTAATATTGAGAATTCCTTTTCAAGCCTTGCTGGTAAATTATAATGAAGTATAATTTAATTGTCAGTATGTTGATAGCGCTTTTAAAAGGAAATGGATACAAATGAAAATTAAAGAACTCAAGCAAGAATTTAGTAAAATTTATCACCAAGAACCAATCAGCTGTTATTTTTCGCCTGGTAGAATTAACTTAATTGGTGAGCACACAGATTATAATGGAGGTCATGTGTTCCCTTGTGCAATATCTTTAGGAATTTATGGTGCAGCCAGTCCGCGGACTGATGAAAGATTTTGCTTTTATTCTGCTAATTTTGCCGATATGGGCGTAGTAGAAACTGATATGCGCCAGCTGCAGTTTGCAAAGGAAGATTCATGGGCAAACTACGCAAAAGGGATGCTTCATTTTATGCTCGAAGATGGGGCAAAGATTGATCATGGTCTTAATATTTATATTAATGGCAATATTCCTGATGGTGCCGGATTATCTTCGTCTGCAGCCTTAGAAATGTTAATTGGCATTTTATTGCAGGATCAGTTTAAACTAACTTTTTCTAAGTTAGAAATCGTCAAGCTGGGAGTCAAAACCGAAAATGACTTTATTGGCGTCAATTCTGGCATTATGGATCAATATGCAGTTGCTATGAGTAAAAAAGATCACGCCATTCTGCTTGATACTGAAAAGGTAGAGTCTGAGCTGGTACCACTTGACTTGAAAGATAATGTCATTGTTATTATGAATACGAACAAGAAGAGGACCTTAGCAGATTCAAAATATAATGAACGTAGAGCAGAATGTGAAAAGGGACTGCACTTTTTGCAGGAGAAACTGTCAATTCAGTCGCTTGGTGAATTGGATAATTTAACTTTTGATGAGAATAGTTATCTTTTGCCAACAAAAAACCTGCTGAAACGCTGCCGTCACGCAGTCTGGGAAAATGAACGCACATTAAACGCTGAAAAAGCACTGCAAAAGGGTGATTTAAATGAATTTGGTCACTTAATGAATGCTTCACACGTCTCTTTAGAGTATGACTATGAAGTGACGGGTAAAGAACTTGATACATTGGTTCATACTGCCTGGAAACAGCCTGGAGTTTTAGGTGCAAGAATGACTGGTGCCGGTTTTGGTGGCTGTGCAATAGCTTTAGTTGCCAAAAATAAAGTTGAAGCTTTTGAAAAAAATGTCGCTGATATTTATCAAGAAGAAATTGGCTATTTACCTTCATTTTATATTGCAGACACTGCTGATGGTACAAAAGTTTTATAATGTTGGAAAGTTGAGATGGATAAAACGAATCTAATTGATAATTTTATTACGCAAGTTATTGCCCACAGCGATTTTACTGAACTTGATCGTATTTATTTGAGAAATAGAATTTTGGCCCTTGTTGGTGATGAAGTCAGAAAAGTAACAACCAATAAGGAAGATCTACTGGATCTTAAAGACGAGTTGATTCAAGCTGCTCAAAATTCAGGAAAGTGCCCAGCTAATAATTCCGCTCGGGATGTACTTGATGCACAATTAATGAATTTGATTGTCCCCAGACCAAGCATTGTTAACCACGACTTTTGGCAAACTTATGAGAGCTCACCACAAAAAGCGATAGCTGATTTTTACCAAATGGGTAAAGATAGTGATTATATTAAAACTAGAGCTATTGCAAAAAATATTTATTTTACAGCTGCAAGTAAATATGGCGATCTAGAAATTACGATTAATCTTTCCAAACCGGAAAAAGATCCTAAAGAAATTGCTGCAGCTAAAAATGCCAAAGTAAAATCATATCCAAAGTGCCAATTATGTATGGAGAATGAGGGTTACCTTGGTCATATAAATTATCCTGCGCGCACCAATCACCGTATCATTCGCTTTCATTTAGGAGATGAAACCTGGGGCTTTCAATATTCTCCTTATGCATATTTTAATGAGCACTGCATTTTCTTAGCGCCAAAGCATGAGCTAATGGTAATCAATAAACAAACTTTTGCCAATTTGCTGGAAATTGTGGCTAAATTTCCGGGCTATTTTGTTGGTAGCAATGCGGATTTGCCAATCGTAGGCGGTTCAATTTTAGCGCACGAACATTATCAGGGGGGCAAGCATCGCTTTCCGATGGAGAAAGCACCAATTGTTAAAGAACTTAACTTTAAGGGATTTGATGATGTCAAGGCGGGTATTGTCAAGTGGCCTATGTCTGTGATCCGTTTACGCGGTCTGAATAAAAATAACTTAATCAAATTAGCAAATAAAATTTTAATAAACTGGCGTGATTATAGTGATGAAAAAGTAGCAGTTCGGGCATTTACTAACAGTATACCTCACCATACTATTACTCCAATTGCTCGATTACATGGACAAACTTATGAACTTGATTTAGTTCTAAGAGACAATCAAACTTCAGATAAATATCCTGATGGAATTTTTCATCCCCATGCTGATGTACAACACATTAAAAAAGAAAATATCGGCTTAATTGAAGTAATGGGATTAGCAATTTTTCCGCCGCGTTTGAAGCCAGAGTTGCTTGAGGTTAAAAAATTTTTGCTTAACCAGCCTAACAGTATTGCACCTATGCATCTTGAGTGGGCTAAGGAAATTAGCCGTAAGTATGAAGTCACTAATGCAAATGTAGATCAAATTCTGCAAAAAGAACTAGGTCTTGTTTTTGCTCGCGTTTTGGAAGACGCAGGAGTTTTCAAACAAACTTTAGAGGGCAAAGCAGCTTTTATGCGTTTTGTTAAGAAAGTAGGTCTATGTTAAGTTTTTAATTTTATTTAAGTAATCATATGAATAAAGGCAACAATAAGAGCATTTTTTAATAGGGGAAAATTAGTTTTTTTTTAACTTTTTTTCATACTATTTTAGTTTATAATTGATATTATACATGATATAGTTATTCAAAGATATATTTGTTAAGAGGACTTCTGCTAATGCTAAAACGAACCCAAAAATTTATTCTTATTTTTCTAATTATTTATTTTCTTTTGATTACCTGGCAGTTTTTTATAGCCGCTAAATCTGAAGCAGGATTAATACCATTAAAGGGCAAAGCAGTTGAAATTTCTGTTATGCTTTTCTTTTCAATTCAACCGAATGGTTGGAACGAAAATATTATAAATTTAGTTATTTTGTTGGCCTTGGTACCTATCTTTGGAGCCGGTCTCTTAATCTATTTTAAAAATAATAATATGTTTAGCGCTGTCCAGCAAAGAGTCGGATATCATGGCTTTATCAAAGCAGGGATTATTAACTCCTTTATTATTGGGGTGGTATTTTCTTTATTAACTAATTTTTACCAGTTAGCATTAATTAATTTATTTTATTATCCATTTTTCTTTAAAACCAGACCTATAGAATTATACATTGGTGCCAGACCAGGATATTTTTCTACTAACCAGCTAATCGACTTATGTTCATACGTTACCTTAGCCGCTATAGGCTGGGGTATTTTTGCTATTTTAATTTTCAGTATTGGTCTTTTTGTATCAAAAAATAGTATTTACCTAGTTTTAGGACCGTGTGTAGGGATGGGTTTAACCTTATTGTCGATCATAATATCGCGGCTTGGCAATGAATTTTTGCTCTTCCTCTCGTATTTGTGGTTTCCATTTGCTGTACTTGCACCGGGACAGTTTGCGTTAGGATCTCGCTTGCCACCGATTAATTCATATTTGCTTTTTGTTTTGGTTGCATTGCTTTATCTGTTATTTGCTGCTTACTTAATCAAACTGTGGCAGCAGAAAAGAAAGCTGGGCTAATTATGCGCTTAAAGCGAATATCTCTTAGACTTGTTTTAAATGGTTTTATCGTATTTTTTATAGGACTAATGGGAAGCATTATACTTATAAAAACAGGTTCACCGGAAACCATGGAATTGCCAAACGAATACCTCAATTTTCACATGGTATCACTGTATTTGCAGCCAGCGGTCCTCTTGCTATTTTATAAGCAGATACTTACTTTTCGTAACATCAACGTGTTTGTGACGGTGCGAAAAAAGAATAAGTCGATGATCATGTACTTAATAGTACTGGCTACAATTTATTGTTTAATTTTTGTATTAGGTCTTTTTGTTCCGTATTTTTTTACTGATTACCCTTTATTTAAATTTGGTAATCCAATTGTGGGCATTGAACTCATACTACTACATGTCCTGGTTTTTTTGCTTCTACTTTGGCTGTTAGTCGGTGGCTATAACTGGCATAGCCCTTATTTATTATTGCTAATGGCGATAATCATAGATTTAATTTATCACTACTATATAGAAAAAAATATTTTAATAAATTATAGTCCCGTGTATGACGAGTTATATCGGGCTATCCATGAAATTTATGGTGGCTTTTAAGGAGAAATAATGTTAGAGCTTAAGCAGATAAAAAAGTCATTTGGTCAGAAGCTGGTTTTAAAAAGCGTATCTTTGACAGCTAAGCCAGGAGAACTAATTCATATTTCAGGTATTAACGGTTCTGGAAAGTCTACCATTTTTAAGATTATTACCGGCTTGTTAAAGGCTGACAGCGGTGAAATTAAGCTGGATGAAAATGATATTGTTGGGGCATTAATTGAAAATCCCAATTTTTTGGAATATGAGTCAGCCATGTCTAACCTTCATTTTCTGGCTAATCTTAACAAGCGCTTTAATGAGAAAGAAGTTAGGGATTTACTACAGTACTTTATGCTTGATCCTGACAATCCGGAACCCATAGTCAAGTATTCTGTTGGTATGAGGCAAAAGGTGGGCATCATCCAGGCTGTGATGGAAAACCAAAATATTATTTTGCTTGATGAGCCGACACGTGGAATTGATCAAGAGAGTATTGGCTTATTTGTAGCTATGCTTAAAAAATTAAGACAGCAAAATAAAATTATAGTGGTTGCCAGCCATGATCAAATTAATGAGCTTAAATATGATCGTCAATTTGTATTGAAGAAGGGAATACTGCGAGAAAAGCAAAAATAGCTTTAAGTACTTATTCAAAGTGTATAAAAAAGCATTGGGAAAACTGCTAGGTGATATAACCACCAAATTTCTCAATGCTTTTTAATATTTAACTTTTTGAACGGAAATAATAACTTTATTTAAAAGCCAAAGCGCCCATTGGATCCCATGGTAATAATTGAATCGGATCTTTAGCTCCTTCATCAAAGGCTGTTCTTAAATCATCAGGTAAGAATTTCTTGTTAATAACTGCTTGGTAGACAAATTGGTCAAACCATGAGTCACTCATTACAAAATAGCCCTTAAAGCCTGGCTTTTCTCCCCATGAATTTTCAATCTTCCACTTAGTTGGCTTATCATCTACTAAGTCGACACCGGTAATAACCATAGCATGATCCATCATGCTTTCGCTAGAATCAAGTTTATCACCCTTAGACATTGAAAAATCAACGTCAAATAATTCATCACGTTTGTAAATATTGGTATCAAGCAAGCCTAGCTGTCTTTCTGAATCCTTACCAACATTTGAACCAAACCAAACAACTTCTCCGGCTTTCAGTTGTTTAATAATCAAGTCTTTCATTTCAGAAATTTTGACGTTAAGGTGACGTACTTGTCTGCCGCCAACAACATTACCTAAGTATTCAACTGAAAAGACTTGGTGATATGGCTTGTCATCAGTAGGAGAGTTAATGAGTGAAACATGATCTTCCAAGTTCATGCCTACAAATCTATCAAAGAATTCTTTAGGAGTAATACCGGCTTCACGGTGGTAATTACCTTCATCATCTTTATATTCAAAGTCAAATTTCTTTGGTGGTACGCCTAATGAAATAGCTAAAATGCGGAAAACATCGTTTAAAAATTCATTTTTGCGTTGCTCAATCTCGTCTTCTGACTTACCTGCGTTGACTAAAGCACGTAGTTCTAAGCCATCTTTGCGCAACAGAGTGTTTAAAGTATCGTTTAAAGCGCCAGAATTGTTCGAATTGGCAGTTTCTGGATAAACAGACTTAGGAACAATACCATACTTTTCAACTAATCCACATAACATGTCCCATTGACCACCATCTTGTTGCGGGGTTGCGAACAGGAAGCTGACTTTACGGTCACCGAGCGGTTTCTTTGCTGACGAAATAACATTTTCAAAGAAGAAGTTTGATTTTTCAAATTTGTCCCAAAAATTAGTGTAATTTTGGGATAATTCAAAATCCTTAATCTTATATTCTTTTTGCAATGGGTGACGCATAGTATTTAATGCAGAAAACATCCAGCAGCGACCAGACTGCTTTTGATCAGCAGGTTTACCGGTATCAATCTCTACGGAAAAAGTAGGTGTTAAATCAATTTTTGATTGCAAATTTTGACTTGCCTTAAAAATGCCGTTTTCTTGAGCAGCATGACTGGCAATATTAATTCCAGCATGATTTGATAAGTCTTTTGTAAATTTATCAATGGCTGCACTTGTAATTTCTTTTGTCATTTATATTAAAATCCTCCTTAAACAAACTAATACTATTTTAGCCTAACTAAATAAAGTAGTCTATCTTTGAAAATTTAATTATTGTTAAAAATATATTTGCTTTTGCTTTACCTATTTAATCTGAAATGTTTATATATTTTTGTTTGCTGGATTTGGCTTATGATACCAGATCGAATGAAATTCCGAATGCTTCTCAAAGTATTTAATAACTAAAGGATCAAGTGGCCAAACAGGTAAGTGAGATTCTTGAGCAATAAACATTACTGTTGCCATTTGTTTGTGTAAAATCTTGTTACTGTCTATTTTGGGGTTGATAAAGAAATGGTTCATTATCCAGACAGCAGCGTCTTTGCGCTTAATTTTATCCATGGTCCAGCTGCAAATAGTTTCGCCATTATCATCATCTTCGCGAAAAAATTGGTGAGGGTTATCTAAGTTAAACATTTATTCTTCCTTCAAACTTTAATATTTCAGCTAATTTTACCAAACTAATTATATAAGATTTTAAAACACAGCAGTAAATTAATGTAAAATAGTGTTTAAAGATTTTTAAAGGAGATAACATGGAGAAAATTCGGGGCTTTGAAATTGTATCTAAATATAAAAATAAAAATGTGGCGTTACCTAGAAGACAAACAATTGCCAGCGCAGGCTATGATTTAGCAGCAGCAAAAGACGTTTTAATTCCCAGTATTTGGCGGCTTAATTTTGTGCGTATTTTTCGGTTAATTCGTAATGGTCATCAGCTATACGAACAAGACTATGAAATGGCCGAACATGTGCTCAAGCCGTTTTTGATTCCGACAGGTGTAAAGGCTTATATGCCTGAAGATGAAGTGTTAATATTGGCTAACCGCTCTTCAAATACTTTTAAAAAAAATCTTTCTTTGCCAAATGGCGTGGGCGTCATCGATGCGGATTATTACAATAATGATGACAATGAAGGTGAAATTTTCGTGCAGTTAATTAATTATGGTGTTAGACCAATTCAGATTCACAAGGGGGATCGTATTGGTCAGGGAATTTTTGTGCATTATTTAAAAACCGACAATGACTTGCCTATTGACAGGCAAAGGCTAAGCGGTTTTGGCTCAACTAATAAGAAGGAAAGCTAAATGGCAAAACTTAAAACAAAGTATAAATGTCGTTCTTGTGGCTATATTTCTGCCAGCTATTTAGGACGCTGTCCTAATTGCGGTGCCTGGAATCAGTTTGAAAAGGAAACTGAAGCGGTGCAAAATCGTTCAACTAAAGGCAGTCCTAGTCGCTTGATCAAGAAAACCGGAATAAGTGAACCGGTTAAGCTGGAAAACGTTAAGGCTGAAAAAGAAGAACGCATTCAGACTAGTATGGAAGAATTGAACAGGGTTTTAGGTGGAGGAATTGTGCCAGGATCCCTAGTCTTAATCGGTGGTGATCCAGGAATTGGCAAGTCGACTTTAATGTTGCAAATCATGAGCGAACTAGCTGGTAAATATAAAGTATTGTACGTTTCCGGTGAAGAATCAGCTAATCAAATCAAGTTAAGAGCAGATCGCTTGGGACTGCCGGCTAATGATATGATGCTTTATCCAGAAACTGATATGGAAGATATTCGCCAGCAAATTGCCGATTTAGCACCTGACTTTGTTGTCATTGACTCAATTCAAACTATGAATGAACCTAGCTTAGACTCAATGACGGGTTCAGCATCACAAGTAAGGGAAGTTACAAGTGAGTTAATGAAAATAGCCAAAATGGATGCTATTACCGTTTTTGTTATCGGCCATGTTACAAAGGAAGGAGCAATTGCCGGCCCTAAAATTTTGGAGCACATGGTTGACACTGTTCTTTATTTTGAAGGTGATGAACACCATGCCTACCGTATTTTGCATTCCGTTAAAAACAGATTTGGCGCAGCTAATGAAATCGGCATGTTTGAAATGGTTAATAATGGTTTAAAAGAAGTTACTAACCCGTCTGCTATTTTTTTGGATGAGCGTTTACCGAAGTCAACCGGGTCTGCTATAGTCGTTTCACTCGAAGGGACTCGTCCTATTTTGGCAGAGATTCAGGCATTAGTTACACCCACTGCTTTTGGCTATGCTAAAAGAACTACATCTGGTATTGACTATAATCGTGCGGGATTATTGCTGGCTGTTCTAGAAAAACGAGGCAACTTGATGTTGCAAAATCAGGACGTCTATTTAACAGCTACCGGTGGAATACGCCTTAACGAACCCGCTGTCGATTTGGCTGTAGTGATGGCTATCGCGTCAAGCTATAAAAATCAGGAAATTTTGCCCACAGATTGTTTTGTAGGCGAAGTCGGTTTAACTGGTGAAGTAAGGCGAGTTAATCAAATAGATGCGCGAATTAAGGAAGCAGCTAAAACTGGGTTTAAGCGTATTTTTATTCCCAAACATAATATGCATACCAGCCTGAAAAAGGCCGATATTGAAATTATTCCGGTTTCAAGTATTCCGCAAGCATTAAAACTGGTTTTAGGCTAACGAATATTGAACTTTTTGACTATTACGCGTAAACTTAAATTGTTTATATTTACTTTTTGAAAGAGGCATGAATTTTGGCTAAACAAAAAATTCGGGTAAGATATGCCCCAAGTCCAACGGGGCATTTACATATTGGTAATGCACGGACTGCGCTATTTAATTACTTATTCGCGCGGCATAATAAGGGAACTTTTGTTTTAAGAATTGAGGATACGGACCAGAAACGTAATGTTGCAGGCGGCTCAGAGTCGCAAATGGAAAACCTGCACTGGCTCGGCATCGATTGGGATGAAGGTCCTGATAAAGGTGGCGCTTATGGCCCATACCGTCAATCTGAGCGTAAGGATATTTACAATAAATATATTAAACAGCTGATTGATGAGGGTAAAGCCTATTATTCTTATAAAACTGAAGAAGAATTGGAAGAGCAGCGTGAAGAACAGCGGGCAATGGGCATTGCGCCCCACTATACCTACGAATATGAAGGCATGACAGCTGCTGAAATTGCTCAAAAGCAAGAAGAAGCAGAAAAGAAGGGCTTAAAGCCGGTTGTTCGTATCCACATTCCTGAAATGGAAACATATTCTTGGGATGATATTGTTAAGGGACATCTAAGTTTCGAATCTGATACCATTGGTGGCGATTTTGTCATTCAAAAGCGCGATGGTATGCCAACTTATAACTTCGCTGTTGTTGTTGATGATCACCTGATGGAAATCACTCATGTTTTGCGGGGAGATGATCACGTTTCAAATACCCCAAAACAATTAGCAGTTTATGAAGCTTTAGGCTGGGAGCCACCAAAGTTTGGTCATATGACTTTGATTATTAATTCTGAAACTGGTAAGAAACTTTCTAAGCGTGATGAATCAGTTTTACAATTCATTGAGCAATATAGAGATTTAGGCTATTTGCCTGATGCAATGTTTAACTTTATTACTTTATTGGGCTGGTCTCCGGTAGGCGAAAGTGAAATTTTCAGTCAACGAGAATTAATTAAGCAATTTGATCCTGCGCGTTTGTCAAATTCTCCTGCTGCTTTTGACCAGAAAAAACTGGAATGGATTAACAACCAGTATATTAAGAAAGCTGACCGGGACACTCTTTTGGATTTAGCACTTAACAATCTGCAGGAAGCTGGTTTGGTTGAAAAAGATCCCAATCCGGAAAAGATGGAATGGGTAAGGCAATTGGTTAATATTTATTCTGTACAAATGTCTTATACAAAACAAATTGTGGATTTGGCTAAGATCTTCTTCAACGCACCTAAAGATTTAAGTGAAAAAGAAATTGCGGAAATTCGTCAGGATGAAGCCAGACCAGTAATTGAGGAATTTAAAAAACAAATTGATTTAATTCCCCGTTTTACTGCACCGCAAATTATGAATGCGGTACAAGCAACTCGTCAAGCAACTGGGATTAAGGGCAGACGCTTGTTTATGCCAATTCGAATTGCTACTACCAGGTCAATGGTAGGACCAGGAATTGGCGAAGCGATGGAGCTCTTAGGCAAAAAACGTGTATTAGAGCATCTGGACTTAACATTAAAACAAATGAGTGAAAATGGCTTGTAAATAAAAGCAGCGTATTATTCCGTTATTGAATGAGTAATACGCTGTTTTAGTGTACATTTGAAAGAAACTTGGCTACATTAAGATTAAATCTTTTGCTTGTTAGGATTTGTCACGGTTTCTGGTAAAATGAGAATATAAGATTTTAGAAAGGCAAGTCAGCCGCTGTGAAAATTTATAATACTTTAACTAATACAAAGGAAGAATTTAAGCCGATAGTCCCAGGACAAGTGACAATGTATGTTTGTGGACCAACGGTATATAATTACATTCATATTGGTAATGCCAGAAGCGTCATTGCTTTTGACACAATCAGACGTTATTTAGAATTTCGTGGGTTCAAGGTTAACTATGTGTCCAATTTTACAGATGTAGATGACAAGATGATTGCTGAAGCTCAAACTGAACATCTGACTGTCCCTGATTTGGCTGCAAGATATATTAAAGCTTACCTAGCAGATATTGCTGCTTTAAATGTTGAGCCTGCTACTAAAAATCCTCGTGCTACGCATGAAATCACTGCGATTATCAAATTTATCCAAAAACTAATTGATAAAGGATATGCCTATGAATCAGATGGGGATGTCTATTATCATGCCCGGAAATTTAAGCACTATGGTCAACTTAGTAGTCAAAACATTTCCGAACTTGAAGAAGGGGCTTCTAAGCATATTAATGCTGCAGAACAAGAGCGAAAAAAAGACCCGATTGATTTTGCCTTATGGAAAAAGCAAAAAAGTTCAGCTGAAATAGCTTGGAAATCGCCTTGGGGAATGGGTCGGCCTGGTTGGCACATAGAATGTTCAGTGATGGCTATTAAATATTTGGGAGAAACCATTGATATTCATGGTGGGGGCCAAGACCTGGAATTTCCCCATCACGAAAATGAAATTGCACAAAGTGAAGCTGTAACAGGAAAAACCTTTGTTCATTACTGGATGCACAATGGTTTTGTGACAGTCGGGGCAGATGCAGAAAAAATGTCTAAGTCACTGCACAATTTCGTGACTGTCCACGATTTACTGCAAGAAGTGGATCCACAAGTATTGCGCTTTTTTATGGCAAGCGTTCAATATCGCAGACAAATTAACTATTCAGCGGAAAATCTAAAACAGGCGCAAATTATTTTACAGCGGTTCAAAAATACATTTAATAACCTGGAATACCGCCTAAAAGATGATTCAACTAGTGAAAAGTCAGAATTTCTAGCCGCTAAAATTAAAGATACTGAGCAAAAATTTGTCACAGCTATGGACGATGACTTTAATGTGCAAAATGCTTTAACTGCCATTTACGATTTATTACCAGAAATAAATGCTAATATTAATGCTAAAAATGCTGATAAAGGTGCTCTTAAAAAAGCGGCTAAGCTTTTAACAAGCTGGCTGGCTGTTTTTGGAATAGATGTACAGCGCTTAATTACCACTGAAAATCAAAATGAGGATGAGCAAGTTCTGCGACTAATTAAAAAACGTGAAAAAGCACGTAAAAATAAAGATTGGGCACAAAGCGATGCGCTGCGTGATGAATTAAAGCAAATGGGCATCACAGTTGAAGATACCCCGCAAGGAACGAGGTGGCTACGTGAGTAAAACTAAAATAATGATAGAAAATGATGTTAATCCAGAAACGTTAAATGGGCAAACTTTAGCTTATCTCGGTGATGCTGTTTATGAAATATTTATTAGGCGTCACCTCATCAAATGTGGCATTGTTAAACCCCAATCTTTGCAAAGACGGGCAACCCATTATGTTTCGGCTAAGGCACAGGCAGCATTAATTACCAAACTGCAAGAAGATAATCTGCTGACAGCAGATGAAATTGCAACTTTTCATCGCGGAAGAAATTCAAAAACTTATACGAAAGCCAAAAACACCAGTTTAGCCACTTACCAATTATCTACAGGTTTTGAGGCAGTTTGGGGCTACTTGGAACTTTTAAACAAAAGAAATCGCATTGAAGAATTAACTGAGTGGTGTATTAAAACCATTGAGAATGGGGGCATTGAAAAGTATGACTTCAAGTGACAAGGATTTTGTCTATGGCCGGCATGCTGGACTGGATTATTTAAGAACACAAGATGCTGATCACATTAACAAAATTTTCTTGCAACAAGGAATAAAGGAAAATTTTGCTAATGAGGTTTTTGCTCTGGCTAAGCAAAAGGGCTTAATTATACAAACTGTTCCTAAAAGTAAATTGGATAAGTTAGTTCAGGGTGAGAATCATCAAGGACTAGTTTTAACAGTTGCGAGTTTCGAATATGCTAATTTGGAACAATTATTAGAGCAATTTGCAAATACCAAAGAGGATCCATTTTTATTAATGCTTGATTCAATTGAAGATCCGCACAATTTAGGCTCTATTTTAAGAACAGCCGATGCAACTGGGGTTGATGCAATTATCATTCCTAAAAGAAGAGCTACCGGTTTAACTTCTGTAGTGGCCAAAACTTCGACTGGTGCGATTGATTATGTGCCAGTAGCACGGGTAAACAATCTTGTACAAACTGCAAAGATGCTTAAAAAGCGAGGCTATTGGCTTTTTGGTACTGATATGAAAGGCACAGATTATCGTCAATGGAATAGTAATGGTAAAACAGTTTTGGTAATCGGCAATGAAGGCAAAGGAATATCACGACTGCTTAAAGAGCAGATGGATCAGATGTTGACTTTACCCATGGTCGGTCATGTACAATCACTTAATGCCAGCGTCGCCACAGGTGTTTTGCTTTATCAGATGCTTAATAGTAGAAATCCACTCCCATAATTTCTTAACACTTTGGTTTAACCAGAGTGTTTTTTTATTGCAAAATTCTAAAAAACTTTTTTAAGTTTAATGCAGCTTTAACAAATTTAACTTTTTGTCATGGCTAAGTTAACACAAAAAAATAGTTGCTGAATTTGAACCTAAGTTCGATTTTTAGGATATTTTGGTTGTTGTATTCTTCAGAAAAATTTACCAAAAGGAGAAATTAAATGAAGGATACCGAAAAAGCAATTAAAAGTGAGGCGGAATTAATTCGACAAATTAAAGAAGGGGATGATGCGGCGCTAATAAATTTATGCCAGCTTTATAAACCTTTGATTAATAAAATTAAGAGTATGTATCATGTTCGCTACTATGATAATCAGGATTGGGAGCAGGATGCAATGATTATTTGTCATGAGTCGGCAACAAGTTTTGACTTAAATAAGGGAAAATTCAGCAGCTATTATAAGACCAGGCTTACCAACCATGCGCGATCTTTGGTTAGGTATGACAATGCTTATCGCAGACAGGCGTTGAAACAATCAATTTCTTTAGAAACGGCAAAGAAAAATCATATTTTACCCCTAAATAAATCCTTTGCCTCCATACCAGAAATACCTTTAAGTGAAAATATTGCAATTTTAACCGCAAGATTATCTGATTTGGAAATTAATGCGCTGCTAGTGGGATTAGGCATTAAGGAACAAGAAGATGTAATCAACAATTTAAAGATCAGCCAGCTAACTTTAGCGAGAGCGCGCTCGCGCCTTGTCCAAAAAATGCGCCAAACATTGCTCAATTAGTATTTTTATAGTATACATTTAGAAAATGCGGTATAATTTTACTTGTAGAATAATTTTTAGGAGGTAGTTAAGATGGCAGAAGATGTTATGAAGACTGCATTGTTAGATCGTCACATGAAAGAAGTTTTTGACTGGAGTGATTCAGATCTTCCAGTTAGAGATGCTCTTTGGGATTATTTTATGGAAAAGAATGGTAAAGATACCATTAAGACTGAGGAAGCTATGCTCCCATTCCTAAAAGATACTGACGATAAAATCGAATCCTTCGTAAACGAAAATCTTAAGAAGTAAATCCGACTAATACAATGTTCTACGCACAGTGGTCACGCAATAGTTTGGCCACTATAAAGCAGCTGCTTGAAGAAGCAACTGCTTTTATTATATTTTTGTAAGCTTGAACTTAATCAATTTTATAGGTAATTATTAAATTAATTGCTTAAGCAATTAATTTTTGCTAAAATACAATAGTTTGGAAGTGAGATTATGGCAGTGAAAAAAGCATCTTTGGCCTGCAGTATTTGCGGCTCTCGTAATTACTCAATCACCGCAAGTAAAAATCGCACTCAGCGGCTTGAATTGAAAAAGTTTTGTAAGCATTGCGGTAAAATGACTATACATAAGGAAACGAGGTAAGTTATGGTTAAATTTTTTAAAAGTGTAGTTGAAGAAATGCGTTTGGTTACTTGGCCAACTGCTAAACAAAATCGTCATGACACAGCAATCGTAATTGTTTCCTCAATTTTGTTTGCAGCATATTTAGGTTTGCTTGATTTATTGCTAACCAATATTACTCAAATTGTTATGTAATAGCACAGTTTCTCTGTTTGTGGTACAATGAAATAAGTTATAAAAGTCCTCTGACGCAAGAGGCTTTTTTGTTTGCCAAAAATAAAAGGAGAATTTCTAATAATGGTAGAAACAACTAAGAAGCAGTGGTATGTACTTCATACTTACTCAGGATATGAAGATAAAGTTAAATCGGATCTATTATCACGTGCACAAAGTATGGGAATGCAAGATTATATCTTTCGCGTTATGGTTCCTGAGCAAGAAAAAATTGAAAAAGTAAATAATAAGAAAAAAGAAGTAGAAGAAAAAATCTTTCCGGGATATGTTCTGGTGGAGATGGTAATGACGGATGAAAGCTGGTTTGTCGTGCGTAATACGCCAAATGTAACTGGCTTTGTGGGTTCACACGGTGGTGGCTCCAAACCATCTCCTCTTTTAGAAGAAGAAGTAAATAGACTCTTACGTCAACAAGGTGAACCGGCTAAAAGACCACAAATTGACTTTGAAGTTGGGGAAACTGTTACTATTATTGATGGCGCTTTTAATGGCGTTGAAGGCAAAATTACTGAAATTCAGCCTGATAAATATAAGTTGTTTGTTTCGGTTGACATGTTTGGCCGTGCTACTACCACTGAGCTTGACTATGATCAAGTGAAGAAGATTAGTTAATAAATAGGTCAATTATTGCAAAATTGCTAAATTGATGATAGTATATTAAAGTACTTTTATTATTGTGGGAGGAAAAGTAGGTAACTTTTCCATTTTAACCACGCACGGAATCAAGGAGGTTTTGACCGTGGCAAAGAAAGTTGTAAATGTTGTTAAATTACAAATTCCAGCTGGTGCTGCAACACCCGCTCCACCAGTTGGTCCAGCTTTAGGTCAAGCAGGTATTAACATTGTTGGTTTTACTAAGGACTTCAATGCTAGAACTGCTGACCAAAAAGGCATGATAATTCCTGTAGTCATCACAGTCTACGAAGATCGTTCATTCGACTTCGTAACTAAGACTCCACCAGCTCCAGTTCTTTTGAAACAAGCTGCTAAGATCGATAAGGCATCTGGTGAACCTAATACCAAGAAAGTTGGTAAGGTTACCAAGGATCAAGTTAAGGAAATTGCTGAAACAAAGATGAAGGACCTTAACGCTGCTGATGTCGAAGCTGCTATGCGGATGATCGAAGGTACTGCTAGAAGCATGGGTATCGAAGTCGAAGACTAATCCTGTTATTTATAACAATTTAGGTGGGAGAGTTTAAACTCGCTTGACCACATATTAAGGAGGAAATCACATGCCAAAGCATGGTAAAAAATATTTAGAAGCTGCTAAAAAAGTAGATTCAAAGAAATTATATTCAGTTGCTGAAGCAATTAAATTAGTTAAAGAAACTTCATATGCAGGCTTTGATGCATCAGTTGAGGTTTCATACAACTTAAGCGTTGACCCTAAACAGGCTGACCAACAAATTCGTGGTTCACTGGTATTGCCTAACGGTACTGGTAAGACCCAAAAGGTGATTGTTTTTGCCGATGGTCCACAAGCTGAACAAGCTAAAGCGGCTGGAGCTGACGAAGTTGGTTCTGACGATCTGGTTGAAAAAGTACAAAATGGCTACTTAGACTTTGATGTTGTTGTTGCTACACCAACAATGATGGCTAAAGTTGGTCGCTTAGGTCGTATTTTAGGACCTAAAGGCTTGATGCCAAACCCTAAGACCGGTACTGTAACAATGGATATTGAAAAAGCCGTTAAGAATGTTAAGGCTGGTCAGGTTGAATACCGTGTTGACCGTCAAGCTGCTATTCATGCTGCTATCGGAAAAGTTTCATTTACTGATGAACAGTTAATTGAAAACTTTGATGCGCTGCGTGACGTTATTTTACGTGCACGTCCATCAGCAGCTAAGGGTCAATACATTAAGAGCGTAGCTGTGGCTGCAACCTTTGGCCCTGGAATTAAACTTGATCCATTAAATTTGGACTAAAACAAAATAGTTAACTAAAGCAACTTTGCTATCTTGGCAAGTTGCTTTTTTTCTCTTTGCAAGTATTTATGATTGGTCTATGGTGAAAGTTTTGATAAACTAAAGCTGAATTTATTTGTCTAATTGAGGGAATTATTATGAAAAAAAGTAATTTGGGTGTACTGCTAGCATTAATCTTGTTTATACCCCTTTTTTTAACTGGCTGCAGTCAAAACCGGGAAAAAATTACTATAGTTGGCTCCAGTGCCTTACAGCCTTTAATAGAACAAGCAGGTAATGATTATCACCTGGCCCATATGAGCAGCAATATTGTGGTTCAGGGCGGAGGTTCCGGTACCGGTTTAAGTCAAGTGCAAGCCGGAGCTGTTGAAGTGGGTACTTCAGATGTTTATGCGGAAACACAAAAAGGTATTGATGCCAAAAAACTGGAAGATTATCCAGTCGCTGTAGTGGGAATTGTTCCGATTGCTAATAAAGGCGTTGGGGTTAAAAATTTATCACCGAAACAGCTTTCTGATATTTTTACCGGCAAAATTACAAACTGGCGTCAAGTAGGTGGCAAAAATCAGTCAATCATTGTGATTAATCGTTCACGTGGCAGTGGTACAAGATCTACATTTGAAGATTTGATTTTAAAAGGAAAAGACGCGGTAAATTCTCAAGAGCAAGATTCTAACGGTACGGTTAAAAAGATTGTTAATTCAACACCTGGTACTATTTCTTATATTTCTTTTCCCTACGCAAATGACCAAAATATTCAAAAAATAAGTATAAATCATGTTCAGCCCGAAAATAAAAATATTCCTACGAATAAGTGGCCGCTTTGGTCCTATGAGCATATGTATACAAAAGGCAAGCCCAATAAGGCAACGGCCGCTTTTATCAAATATGTACTAAGTAAAAAAGTACAAAAAGATTTGGTTCCCAAAATAGGCTATATAAGTGTTCACGAAATGAAAGTAACACGCAATAGTCAAAATAAGGTTACAAAGATAGGTAAATAAAATGGCAAAAAAAGAACAAGACTTACAGCAAGTGGTTGAAAATGCAATTGCCGAACAAAAAGTACCTCACGTTAAGTTTAAAGGCATTGATCCTAAAAATATTGATGTTGATCGTCTGACCAAGCCATCAAAAGAGACCCGACAAGAGTGGTGGGGCAGAGGACTAACATTTTTAGCAATTATCTTAATTGGCATACTAATTATTGCAATTATTGGCTTTGTTGGGATGCATGGCTTGGCCACTTTCATTGATAATAAGGTAAATATCTTTCATTTTCTTTTTTCTACTGACTGGAATCCCGGTGCTGGTAAGAACCACGTTGGGGCAGCAGCAATGATTGTAACTTCGTTTGCAGTAACTCTACTTGCAGCGCTAATTGCGACACCTTTTTCCATTGCCGTAGCACTATTTATGACTGAATATGAATCAGGCAAAAGGGTGCAACTATTGCAATCGGTAATGGAGTTATTAGTAGGAATACCATCCGTAGTTTACGGCTTTATTGGTTTAATGGTAGTGGTTCCGGCTGTCAGAACAATTTTTGGCGGAACAGGTTTTGGTATTTTGACAGCAACATTAATACTTTTTGTAATGGTTTTGCCGACAATTACTTCTCTAACTGTTGATGCGTTTAAAGCGATTCCTAAGGATTTGCGTAAATCTTCCTCTGCATTGGGCGCGACAAAATGGCAGACTATATATCACGTTGTTTTAAGGGCTGCGCGTTCCCGTATTATGACAGCTATTATCTTTGGTATGGCTCGTGCTTTTGGGGAGGCCCTGGCTGTTCAAATGGCAATCGGAAATGCGGTTCTAATGCCTTATAACTTGGTAAGTCCGGCTGCTACTTTAACAAGTCAATTGACTAGTCAAATGGGTAATACTGTTATGGGAACTTTACCTAATAATGCGTTATGGTCATTGGCACTTTTACTATTAATTATGTCATTGGTGTTCAATTTCTTAGTACATTTAATTGGAAAGAAGAGTTAGTAGTATTATGAATGCAAAAAAAACAAATCGAATTGCTACTGGCGTAATTTACTTTTTAGTGGGAATTGTTATATTGCTTTTGGTGGGAATTTTAGGTAATATTTTGGTTTCCGGAATCCCACACTTATCTTGGCATTTCTTAAGTTCAGCTTCCTCATCCTTTGAAGCAGGAGGCGGAATTAGAGACCAACTGTTTAATTCTCTCTACCTTTTACTTTTAACTTTGATTATTTCCCTGCCAATCGCTCTGGGAGCTGCTATTTATTTAGCTGAATACGCCCCAGACAACTGGTTTACGCAATTGATTAGAACTACTATCGAAATTTTGAGTTCATTACCATCAATTGTTGTCGGTCTTTTTGGCTATCTGCTGTTTGTAGTTCAGTTTGGCTTGGGCTTTTCCATCCTTGCTGGTGCTTTAGCACTAACTTTTTTTAATTTACCTACTTTGACCAGTAATATCGAAGAAGCAATTAAAGGAGTTCCTCAGACGCAAAGAGAAGCTGGCTGGGCTTTGGGGCTATCAAATTGGAAAACTATTCACGGTATTGTTTTACCAGCTGCTCTTCCTGGAATAATTACTGGAGTGATTTTGAGCGCCGGAAGAGTCTTTGGCGAAGCTGCTGCTTTAATTTACACAGCCGGGCAGAGCGGCTCTACCGTAGATTATTCAAACTGGAATATGTTTAGTCCTACTAGTTTTTTAAATATTATGCGTCCCGCTGAGACATTAGCTGTACACATTTGGAAAGTAAATACTGAAGGTATTATTCCTGATGTTAACGTGGTGTCTGCTGCGACTTCAGCGCTGTTAGTAATTGTGGTTATCATCTTTAACTTTGGTGCACGTGCACTTGGCAACTGGATCTATAAACGGTTAACCGCTGCCAAGATAAAGTAGGAGGGTTCTTATGGAAAATTGGCAAAATCAAAAAAGCTACATTAAGACCTTTGCTGAGGATGAGTGTGCAATATCAACGAAAAATTTGAGTGTTTTCTATGGTGGTACTGTCCAGAAGTTATTTGATGTCAGTTTGGGCTTTAAGAAAAATACAATTACTGCTTTAATTGGAGCTTCTGGATCAGGAAAATCAACTTTCCTGCGTTCACTTAATCGTATGAATGATCGGGTAGCCCGGGTTGATGGCAGCATTATGTTTCATAATCTTGATGTTAACCAAAGTAAAATTAATGTCTATGAATTGCGTAAAGCAATCGGTATGGTTTTTCAAAAACCCAATCCTTTTCCTAAATCAATTAGAGAAAATATCACTTATGCTTTGAAAGCTAACGGTCAACAGAACAAAAAGAAACTAGATCAGATAGTTGAGGAAAGTCTTAGAGCTGCAGCTTTGTGGGATGAAGTCAAAGATAAGCTGGATCAGAGTGCTCTAGCTCTTTCTGGGGGTCAGCAGCAAAGACTGTGTATTGCTCGAGCCATTGCTTTAAAACCAGAAATTTTACTTCTAGATGAACCGGCCAGTGCCTTGGATCCGGTGTCTACTGCCAAGCTTGAAGATACGCTGAAGCAACTGCGCAAAAAATATACCATGGTTATGGTAACTCACAATATGCAGCAGGCTTCAAGAATTAGTGAGTATACAGCATTCTTTCATCTGGGACATGCGCTAGAATATGATACTACAACCAATATTTTTACTAATCCTCAAGGTGAAATCACTGAAAAGTACATTCAAGGTAGTTTTGGATAAAGGTGGCGTTATTAATGACAAATGTAATGGAGGCAAAAAATGTTAAACTTAAATACGGCAATTTTGAAGCTTTACATGGAATTAGTTTAGCATTTCCTGCCCAAAAATTGACCGCCTTGATCGGGCCTTCTGGTTGCGGCAAATCAACCTTCTTGCGTTGCCTAAATCGCATGAATGACGATATTGATGATATTAAAATCACCGGTGAAATTTTGTTAGAAGGTAAAGATATCTATCATTCTCATATCGACTTAGTTGCTTTACGTAAGAAAGTGGGTATGGTATTCCAGCAACCAACACCGTTTCCGTTTTCAGTTTTTGATAACGTCGCTTACGGCTTGCGTATAGCTGGGGTCAAAGATAAGGAACTGATTGAGCAGAGAGTTGAAGAAAGTTTAAAGCAAGCTGCAATTTGGAACGAAACAAAAGATAGCCTGCAGCGCAATGCCCTTGCTTTTTCAGGAGGACAACAACAACGTATCTGCATAGCCCGGGCGCTGGCAATTAGGCCGGAAGTGGTTTTGCTTGATGAACCAACTTCTGCTTTAGACCCAATATCAAGTTCTGAAATTGAAGAAACGTTAATGGCATTAAAGCAAAAATATACTTTCATCATGGTGACACATAACTTGCAACAAGCGAGTCGGGTTTCAGACCAAGTAGCTTTTCTAATGAATGGTGAGTTGATCGAATCTGGTTCGACACAGGAAATGTTCTTGTCACCTAAGAAAGAAATGACAAACAATTATCTTAATGGCCGTTTTGGCTAAATTTGGAGGTGGATTATGCACGAAATATTTTTAGACGAATTGAAGAAATTGAATGCTCGGTTTATGGAGATGGGAGTTTTAGTTAATGACCTGATCGATAGAGGTACGCGTTCTTTCGTCGAACATGATAAAAAAGCAGCGCAACAAATGATTGCGGAAGATAAGGAAGTTGCCAAAGAGGCTGTTAAAATAGAAAAAAAGGCTTTGGAACTAATGGCTTTACAGCAGCCGGTTGCGACTGACTTCCGAGTTGTTATCAGCATTTTAAAAGCTACAACAGACTTAGAAAGAATAGGAGAAAATGCTAATAGCATTGCTATTGAAACTGTCAGAGTTAAAGGTAATCCACGTCTGCCAGATGTTGAAAAGATAATTTCCAACATGACTCATCAGGTGCGCGAAATGCTGGTACAAGTATTAACGGCTTATGTTCAGGAAAATGAAAAAGATGCCAGACAAATGGTACTTGGTCATGCCAAAGTTTATAAGGATTATAAAAACGCCAGACAAATGATTATAGACGGAGTTGAACAAGAACCTGATGCTGCAGTGGCTTCTGCCAGCTATTTTGTCATTATTAGATTACTTGAAAGAATTAGCGATCACATTGTGAACTTGGCGAGTTGGGTAATTTATAAAACTTCGGGTGAATTATTCGAATTAATTAAGCCTGATCCGAAAGAAAAATAATTAACTTGCATTTAGAATATAATCCTGTTATATTTAATAAAGTAAATTCTACCTAAGACTCGGGTGGCATGACGCCTTAATTTCCCGCCGAGGCCAGAAGATAATGAAGAGTTTGAAGCTCCATGTCTTTCTTGGCATGGAGTTTTTATTTGGGCCTGATGGAATTTATTATTAATTTGATGGAGGTGAAATCGAGTGAGTAAAGCTGCTATTGCTGAAAAAGAGAAGTTCGTTGACGCGTTTGCTGAAGAACTTAAAGCTGCAAAAGCAATCTTGGTAATTGATTACCTTGGCTTAACTGTTGAAGAAGTTACTAACATGCGTAAGGAACTTCGTGAAAACGACGTTAACATGAAGGTTGTTAAGAATACTTACTTAAGACGTGCTGCTGCTAAGGCTGGTATTGAAGGCCTTGAAGAGACTTTTGTTGGTCCTACTGCTGTAATTTATACTGATAATGCTGAAGATATTACTGAACCAGCACGTATTGTTTCTAAGTACGAAGATAATTATGATGTTATCGACATTAAGGGTGGTATGCTAGAAGGCAAATTGACTTCTAAAGAAGAAATCAAAGAGCTTGCTGCCATTCCTGGACGCGAAGGTTTACTGTCAATGCTTGTTTCTGTATTACAAGCTCCAGTACGCAATTTCGCATATGCTGTTAAAGCTGTTGCTGATTCAAAAGATGAATCTGCAGAATAAATAATGTAATTTATATCTAAAAATTTTGGAGGATAAAATAAGTATGGCTTTAGATACTGATAAGATTATTGAAGACTTAAAAGGTGCTTCAATTCTTGAATTAAATGACCTAGTAAAGGCTATTGAAGATGAATTTGGTGTTTCTGCTGCTGCTCCAGTTGCTGCTGCAGGTGCTGCTGGTGGCGAAGCTGCTGCTAAGACATCATTTGATGTTGAATTGACAGAAGCTGGCCAAGAAAAGGTTAAGGTTATTAAGGCTGTCCGTGATATTACTGGACTTGGCCTTAAGGACTCAAAAGATCTTGTTGATGGCGCTCCTAAGAACGTTAAGGAAGGCGTTTCTGAAGACGAAGCTAATGACATTAAATCTAAGCTTGAAGAAGTTGGCGCTACAGTTACAGTTAAATAATTGTAGTCTAGCTAACCAAGCTAATAAAGGACGTATTTGCGATAAGCAGGTACGTCCTTTTTATATTACCTAAGGAAATTGTTTTACTATACATTTAGGTTTCATAACTACTAATAACACCTTATAATATAATAAAAAAGATAGTTATTTATTTGTTAAAAGGTTGGTGCTATTATTGATTTAAAAATGTACAGATAAAAATGTACAGAAAAACAAAAGGAGAAGTAAATGAAAAAGATTAATTATCATAAACTTGTGGCTGCAGCAGTAGCAATCACAAGTATTGCAAGTGGGTTATTTGTTGACTCAAGAGTTACTGCAGCTAAGTCAGTATCGGGCAGTATTGTTTTAAAGGCGCCAGCAGTAAAAAGGGTGAAGGTCAAAAGGAAAGCAAATTTATATAACAATAAAGGGCGCAAGTTAAAGAAAAAAGTTTTGAAAAAAGGCAGAAAATTAACTGTTATTAAAAAAGCCACCAAAATAAGAGGTAAGAAGTTTTATTTTGTGACTAAAAATAAGCTGATTTTGGCCAAAGATGTTACTACTTTAAAAGCGAAAGCTAAAAAACCACAAAAGTTGCCGGCAAATCCGACAAACCCTTCCGCTACCCAAGATAAAGTAACACCACCAAATTCGACCAATACAGGTACAACTCAGACTGCTAAAAAGAACGCAAAAATTGAAAGTTTTTCTCTTAGTGAATTTAGACAAGAATTTTTAAAAAAATTGAATGAAGAAAGAGCTCAACGTGGACTTAATGCTGTTAGTGAAGATGCTAATCTTGATGAAGTAGTTCAAAATAGAACAAAATTATTGCCTGATAATTTTGCACATGTTGATGCTGCTGGCAATTTCATTTTGAATGATTTCTTTAATAAAGCTGGAGTCAAGCGTCACAGTACAGCAGAATGCTTAGCAATGTTTCCTTGGGGTGTAGACGTGAACCACTCAGACAATAGTTTGCTTGATGCTACGAAAAACGCAAGCAGTGCGCTAGTTGCTGACAATATGATTTACGAATATATCTATAATGATGCTGAATCTAATTGGGGTCACCGTGATATTTTACTCGATCCGAGTGCCAAAACAATTGGTCTGGGTGCAATAGCAGAAAATGAAAGCGAGCAGATATATTCTTCAGTTGGTGTAATTTATTAATTACTAAACTTAAATAAAAGTTTTAATTATAAAAATAATAAATCTAATTATGTTTTGAAATAGGTTTCTAACATAGTTAGATTTTTATTTTGTTTGCAAAAATACTATTGTCCGCTAAAATTAATTAGATAAGGTTTTAAGAAATGAGCAAATTATGACTGATAAAGAAAATCAAATGTATTTCACTGAAAATCCAACTTCTGCGCATAATGAACGTGTCATTGACTATCAAGTTAATGGGATTGATCTTAAATTTACCACTGATGCAGGAGTTTTTTCCAAAACGCGCGTAGATTACGGTTCAGGTGTCTTAATTAAAGAAATGGCAAACATTGTTTTCCCTCAAAATAACATTCTGGATGTCGGAACTGGTTATGGTCCTATTGGACTGTTTGCAGCCAAATTTTGGCCCGATCAAACTGTAGATATGGTTGATATTAACGAGCGAGGACTGGTTCTGGCAAAAGGAAACGCTGCAGTTAATGGAATAAAAAATGTCAATATTTATAAGTCAGATGTTTACGAAAAGGTTTCTGACGAACCAAAATTTGGTTTAATTGTGACTAATCCGCCTATTCGAGCAGGAAAGAGCGTCGTTTCTAATATCTTAAATGGTGCCAAGAGCCACCTTATCCAAAATGGCGTTTTGTTAGCCGTAATTCAGAAGAAGCAGGGAGAACCCAGTGCGCGCAAATTGCTAATTAAAACTTTTGGTAACTGTGTGATATTAAAAAGAGATAAAGGTTACTATGTATTGCAGGCGGTGAATAGGTAATGCCATTTTCAAGCACTGACAAAAAGAATTTTATGCAACTAGCTTTTAAACAGGCCGAAAAAGCGCAAAGCTTTGGGGAAGTTCCAATTGGCGCCGTAATAATTGCGCCAGATGGGCAAGTTATTGGAGAAGGGTTTAACCGGCGAGAATTAGACCAAGACGCGACGCAACATGCCGAAATGATTGCAATCAGGCAAGCTTGCTCAAAGTTCGGTACCTGGCGTTTAATTGACTGCAGTCTTTTTGTCACCTTAGAGCCTTGTCCAATGTGTGCGGGTGCAATTATTAATTCCCGCATTAAAAATGTCTTTTTTGGTGCACTTGATCCTAAAGCTGGTGCAGCTGGCAGCGTGGTTAACCTTTTTGAAATAGCCAAATTTAACCATCATCCCCACGTAATTCGGGGACTATATCGTGAAGAAGCCAGTCAAATGCTGAAAAGCTTTTTCAAAGAGATCAGACAAAAGCAGAAAGCAGCAAAAGACTCTGGTAAAAATTTCGCAAATTAGTGGAAAAATACTGTAAAATAAGGTAATATATCTTATGGGCAATGTTTGACCTCCAAAGCGTGTCAGGACCGGAAGGTAGCAGCACTAAGGTTGCTCGGGCATGTGCCTTTTATTAGATAATTACAAACTCTTAACTCTTTCGCAAGAGTTAAGAGTTTTTTACTAGGGAAGACTGATCAATGGCTTATCAAGCGTTATACCGCAAATGGAGACCGCGCACTTTTGCTAGTGTGATTGGTCAAAATGATATTACGGATACTTTGAAAAATGCAATTAAGCGCGGTACAATCTCCCATGCCTTTTTATTTGCTGGGCCACGTGGTACTGGGAAAACTTCCTGTGCCAAGATCTTTGCTAAAGCTTTGAATTGTACCAACCTGCAGGACGGTGAACCATGTAATCAATGTGCTAATTGCCTGGCAGCTGATAAAGGTGCAATGGCGGATATTATGGAGATTGATGCGGCTTCCAATAATGGTGTTGATGAAATACGCGACATCAGAGATAAAGTAAAATACGCACCAACTCAGGGTAAATACAAAGTATATATCATTGATGAAGTCCATATGTTGTCAATGGGTGCATTCAATGCTTTGCTTAAAACCCTTGAAGAACCGCCAGAGCACGTTGTTTTCATCTTAGCTACTACTGAACTGCAAAAAGTGCCGGCAACAATAATATCAAGAACTCAGCGTTACAATTTCAAACGTATCTCGCAAGCTGACCTAGAAAAGCGAATGAAGTATATACTGGAGCAAGAAAAGATCAGTTATGAAGATAAGGCTTTGGCTGTGATTGCTCAGGTAGCTGATGGTGGTATGCGGGATGCTTTGAGTATCTTAGACCAACTGTTGAGTTTTGACAAAAACAAAGTTGAGTATGATTCGGCTCTTGAAATAACTGGATTTGCCGCTAAAGAAAAAATTGAACAGATTTTATTAGCTATATTGAATGAGGATGCAACTAAAGCATTATCTTTAGCACAAACCGAACTTGCTAATGGTGCTAGTACGAAAAATATTTTAGATGAACTTATTGAAATGGCGACTAATGCCTTAATGGTTATTAAAACCAATGACAGTAGCCAGAACCTCTTTTTAAACGATGACTTTATTGAACAGATTAAGGAAGTTGCTCCTAAACGCTATTTTCAATTAATTTCTGCGGCTAATACCGCATTAAATGATTTACGTTATACTAATCAGCAGCAAATTCCGCTAGAAGTATTTGTAGTTGAATGTGCTGGGAAAAAGGCTAGTACGGCGGACTCTAAGAATGTTATATCAGGGTCTGCCAATTCTCAAAATGCTGACCCGGATTTGATGGAAGAAATAGCAGCGTTAAAGAAGCAAGTTACGGCTTTAACCAAAAAAGTTGCCAGTTTAAGTAAAAAACAAACTAGAAACAGCGATCAGATTTTTCATCTTGATAATGCTGCAAGCGACCGCTTTAATCAAAGTGGTGCGAAAGGTACTAAAACCAAGTCTGTCGCAAAACCCAAAAAAGCAAGTAAAAACAGAAAAAAGGCCAATCAACAAAATCGTAAGCAGGTTTATCATGTGTTAGAAAATGCTACGAAGGATGACCTCACCGCTATCAAAAATGTTTGGCCCGATTTGCAATCTGTTTTGGGTGTTTCGCAAAGAGCTTTGTTAGATGTACTTGAGCCGGTTGCTGCTAGTGCGAATCAAGTAGTAATGAAATGTAAATACACCCTTTGGTTTGAAAAAGCTAGTGAAGATGGCAATTTATTAGATATTTTGACTGAAGAAATTGCTAAATTTACTAAGCATAGTTATGAAATAGTGCTAGTACCTGATGAAGATTGGGCCACAGTACGTAAAGAATTTATACAGAAACATGGTAAAGAATTACTTGATAAGCAAAAGCAAAAAGATTCAGAATCAGAACAGGCTGAATCAGATAAGCAGATAGTGGATAAAGCCAAAGAGTTATTTGGTGACACAGTAAATGTTAAAGACTAGAATTTAAGGAGACAAGATAATGAGTAAAAGACCTAATTTTGGTGCCATGGGCGGTATGAATATGCAACAAATGATGAAACAGGCCAAAAAATTGCAAGAGCAAATGGCTCAGGAACAAGAAAATATTACCGCCCAGGAATTTGTGGGCAAATCTGCAGATGATTTAGTTGTAGCTACTTTTAGTGGTGATCGTAAATTAAAAAATATTACCATTAATAAGGATGCAATCGACCCGGATGATCCAGATATGCTGCAAGATTTAGTTATTGATGCTGTTAACAAAGGTCTGCAAGAAATTGATCAAGCTACGCAGCAAAGTTTAGGCAAGTATACGAAGGGTATGATTTAATTGCAATATCCAGCACCGATTGCGCATTTAATTGATTCTTATATGAAATTACCTGGTATTGGTGAAAAAACAGCAACAAGGCTTGCTTTTTATACTCTTGATATGCCAGATGAAGATGTTCACGGCTTTAGTACAGCACTAACGGAGGTAAAAGAAAAGCTTCATCGCTGTTCTATTTGTGGCAACATTACGGAAAAGGATCCGTGCCTAATCTGCAGTAATCCTGAACGTGACCAGTCGACTATTATGGTGGTTGAACAGCCTAAAGACGTGATGGCTTTTGAAGACATGGGTGAATATAGTGGTCTATATCATGTTCTGCACGGTGTTTTATCACCAATGGATGGTATTGGGCCAGAAGAAATTAATATTAAGTCACTGATTGTTCGCTTGCAAAAACAGGATGATGTCAAAGAGGTTATTTTAGCTTTAAATTCAACTCCCGAAGGTGAATCAACAGCGATGTATATTAGCAAACTAATTAAGCCTGCTGGAATTAAAGTAACCCGCCTGGCTGCTGGTTTGGCTGTCGGTAGTGATATTGAATATGCTAATTCGATTACTTTAAAAAGAGCGGTACAAGGGAGAACTTCAATCTAATGGCTCGTAATAAAGTTAAAAAAATGGGTGACGAATTATTAATGGCCACAATTGAAGATTTGCAGGAGCAGATTGCTGTTCAAAAAAATCTTGATCCAACGACACTTGATATGTCTGAGGATAACGTGGTATCAGGTAAAATTTTAAGAGCAAAATATTCTTTTTTATATAATGAAGCTCGTCATCGTCATACAAGATTTAGTGGTTTTTCTAATGCGATTTCAGACTAAAAAGTCCTTAGTGAAAGGACTTTTTATTTTGCGCAAAAATTAAAAGTACGTTGGGGTGTTCATATAAAGAGAACTCTTGTAAAATAGAAACATGGAGAGTTTTATGAAAAGTTATTTTATCAGTTTCGAAGGACCAGATGGGTCAGGAAAAAGTACAGTTTTAAAGCAGGTTGTAGCTCAAATAGGTCCTAGACTTAAGACACAATATCTAGTAACTAGGGAACCTGGAGGCTCAAAAATTGCAGAAAAAATCCGGCAATTAATTTTGGATCCTGTGAATGAAGAAATGTCCGCTAAAACTGAAGCATTGCTTTATGCAGCGTCTCGCAGCCAACACATGTTTGAAACTGTGATACCGGCTCTTAAAGCTGGTAAGGTAGTTTTCTCTGATCGATTTGTTGATAGTTCACTTGCTTATCAAGGAGCAGGACGAGATTTGGGTATTGCCGCTGTGAAACAGATTAATGATTTTGCCACCAGTAAAATTGAACCCGATCTCACTATTTTTCTCGACGTTAAACCGCAAGTTGGCTTAGACAGAATTGCTAAAGAGCGAGCTGGTCAAGAAGACCGTTTGGAACAGGAAAAATTAATTTTTCATCAAAAAGTTTACTGGGGCTATCAAGAAGTAAATCAAGCTTATCCTAAAAGAATAGTGGTAGTTAATGCAAATAAACCACTCAATTTGGTTGTAGAGGATTGTGTTAAAATAATTGCAAACCGATTACCAGCAGATTTGTTAAAGGACTGATTAAGATGAAATTAATAGTTGCAATTGTTCAAAAAGAAGATGCTAACCGTTTGCAGCGTACCTTTGTTAAAGAGAGTATTCGCGCAACTAAACTTGCTACAACAGGTGGATTTCTTAGTGAAGGTAATACGACCTTTCTTATCGGTATAGATGATAAGCATGTTAAACAAGTTTTGCGTATTATCAAGGATGAATCCAAATCACGTGAAGAATATATGAATCCGAATATGGTAATGACAGGCTTTGATATTAGTAGTCAACCGATAAAAATTACAGTTGGTGGGGCTACTTGCTTTGTCTTGCCTGTTGAAGAATTTAAGCAATTCTAATGTCTGTCAATATTAAGGAAGCGGGCCAGAAGCAAACTGAATTTTTGCGTCAGGCATTTGAACAAAATAAACTGGCGCACAGTTACTTATTCGTTGATGCTAATGAAATTCAGGCTTTAAATACAGCCTATTGGTTAGCCTGTCTTTTTAATTGTAGTGGTAGTAAAAAACCAGATGGTACTTGTCAGAACTGCCGGCAGATTATTTCAGGCAATCACCCGGATGTTTTGCTGGTAAAGCCCGAAGGCAAGCAAACTTTGGGCATCGATCAAGTGCGCATTTTAAAAGAAGAATTGGCTAAAAGTCCGGTTCAAAGCAGTGTCCGTTTCTTTTTTATTAATGAAGCACAAAAGTTAACTTTGCCTGCAGCTAATGCTTTGCTTAATTTACTAGAAGAGCCTATTGCACCTGTCGTTACAATTTTAATCACCAATAATACTGATCAAATTTTGCCAACAATTCGGTCACGTACTCAGATTATTAATTTTGCGAATAATGACAAAGAGAATGGTAAAAGTGCGGAATTATTAGCAAATGGCTTCAGTCCCAGTGAAGTTAGCGAGCTGGAAGATACGGCTAAATTAGATAAAGATACTAAATATTTTTATCAAGAAATGATTGAGCACAATTCATTAGCACTTGTCAGTGCGCACCAGTTAGCAGAAATAGCGAGAAGTAAAAGTGAACAAAATTATATTCTCTTTTTACTTAAGAAATGGGCACAAGAGGAATTAGAAAATAATCATCAAGATGATGGAGCAAGAATGCTAAAGTATTTGCTTGAAGTTGATAAGATGCAGTACAGCAATGTTAGTTTTCGTAATTTACTTGATTTTCTTGCTTTGCAGTGGAAACGGTAGGTGTTCGTGGTGGATTCATATTCAAAGTTAGAGCAGCTTCACGATTCGATGGTCAGCATGACCAAAACAATCGAAAGTTTAGAGAATAGTATTTTAGAGACTTTAAAAGAAAATACTGAATTAAAAGTAGAGAATCAATTGCTGCGCGAAAAAATGGACAAAATGAATAATGCCCACAATAGTACCGTAAAAACTCAAAGTGGCCTTGAATCTTTGCGGCAAATTTACAGCTCAGGTTATCATATTTGCAATATGTACTATGGCTCTCACCGTGATCCTAATACAGACTGCATGTTTTGCCTGGATATTCTTGATAATTTCGGTGAAAAAAATAAGAAACATTAAAGGACTGATCAAATGCAGAGGCAAAGTAGTTATGCCCAAGAAAATGGTAAGCTTTATCTAGTGCCAACTCCGATTGGTAATTTGGAAGACATTACGATTAGAGCAAAAAAAGTTTTACAGGAAGCTGATTATATCGCAGCTGAAGATACCAGAACAAGTGGCATCCTACTTGAAAAAATTGGGGTCCATAATCATATGCTTTCCTTTCATAAGTATAATTCAAAGGAAAGAGCGCCCGAATTGATTAAATTAATGACGAAGGGTGCAGTTATCGCAGAAATTAGTGACGCTGGAATGCCCGTCATTTCTGATCCGGGATATATCTTGGTGCAAGAGTGTATCAAAAATAATATTCCAGTTGTCCCTTTACCAGGTGCTTCCGCCTTTACTACTGCCTTGATTGCCTCTGGCTTTGATGCTCAGCCATTTACTTATTATGGCTTTTTACCGCGTAAAAAGAGTGAGCAAAAGTCCTTTTTTGAACAAATGAATAAAGCACGCGCAACTTCTGTTTTTTATGAAGCACCACATAGGTTGGTTAAAACTCTTAATAATTTGTCTGAAATTCTAGATTCTGAGCGTAAAATTGTTGTCGCCAGAGAACTGACTAAGATTCACGAGGAGTTTGTTCGTGGTACAATCAGTGAAGTAACTACTTATTTTGAGCAAAATGCGCCAAGAGGTGAATTTGTGATTTTGGTTTCACCAAATACCAAGCAAGCTGAAAAATTATCTTGGACTGCACTAATTGCGTTAGTAGAGCAGTTGGTTGCTAAAGGAAAAAGCAAAAAAATGGCAATTAAGGAGATTGCTCAGGAAAATCACGTTTCAAAAAATGAGTTATATGAACGTTATCATCAAAAGTAGGTGAAATTATGAAGTACAGTGAAAAACATATTGTAAATTATTATGAATGTGATGAAAATAAAAATTTAAAATTACCTGCGATGATTGATTTGATGATGAGTGTTTCGGAGCATCAATTAGATTCAGGTAATGGTAGTACTAACGCTTTGACCAAGAGGGGATTAGGTTGGGTCGTGACGCAATATCATATGGAAATTGCCCGCCTGCCCCATCCAAATGAAGAAATTATACTTACAACTGAGCCATTTGGCTATAACCGTTTTTTGGAATATAGAAATTATGTATTTACCGATCAGACTGGAAATGAGTTGATAGCAGTAAAAAGTGAATGGGTTTTATTTGATTTAAAGACCCGCAAATTAGTATCAACTGATAAAGAAATGATGGCTGAATTGGGAATACCCCTCTTGAAAAAGCTGCCTCGTTTTCCAAGACTGCGGGTCCAGGAAAATTACGAGAAAAAACGGCAGTATCGCGTACGCTATGATGATTTGGATACCAACCATCACATGACTAATGGTCACTATTTTAATTGGTTTCTTGATACGCTTGACCGCGATTTTTTAAAAAATCATATTGTCAAGACTATTGATATTAAATTTAACCTTGAAGTCCGTTATGCCCAAACACCATATGCATGTGTAAGTGTAATTGAAGACGGAGACATTATAAAATCATTTCATGCGATTGCAGACGATGATAAAAATGATAAAGCTGTTTGTGAACTAACTTGGCGCAAAATATAATATAATTATTTTTTGTGTTCTAACACAATTTAATTAAAGAAAGAAAGTGCTGCAAATGACTATTAAAGAACTATTCAAGGTCGAATTGCGTGATCTTGTACTCTTAGGAATTATTGTCGCAATGAAGATTATTCTTAGTCGTTTCACAGTTGGATCAGCTGTTGTTCATGTAAGTTTGGGTTTCATCGGAAGCGTGATGCTGGGATACTTATTTGGACCTATATGGGGCAGCGTTGGCGGTGGAATCAGTGATTTGGTTTCATCGGCTCTATTTGGTAATCAGGGTGGCTTTTTTATCGGCTTTACCCTCAGTGCAATGATTGGTCCGTTTATTTATGGCTTAGTTTTTTATCAAAAACCAGTCAAAATTTGGCGGATTATTTTGGCAACTTTATTAGTGACAGTTGTTGTTAATATAGGCTTAAATACACTTTGGGTTCATCTTTTATATGGTATGGACTACTCTGCCGCGCTTATTCAGCGAATTCCGAAGGAAGCCATTACCCCCTGGGTGGAAATGGTTGTTAGTTATTTTGTTTTAAACGCAATTTCAAGAGTTAGGATTAACAGGTAATTTTCGAAAAGAGTAAAAATATTTTAGAATGAAAATTTTGAGTATGTCGACCGCGACAAATAATTTAAGTGTGGCTTTAAATGACGATGCTAAAATAATTAAGGAAAAGAATGAATTTGACCAGCGCAATCACAGCGCGCATTTGGATCCATTAATTGCCGAAATTTTAAAAGAAAATAATTTAAGATTGGCAGAAATCGACCGTTTTGCCGTTGCAATTGGACCAGGTTCATACACTGGTTTACGGATTGGTGTTACGACAGTAAAAATGTTTGCCAGCATTTTACATAAAGAGGTAGTAGGCATATCTACTTTACAAGCACTGGCTGCAAGTTGTGCAGAAGAAGGCACTTTAATAGTGGCTGGAATTGATGCTCGTAATGACAATTACTTTGCGGGTGCTTATGTCAATAAGCAAGATGATTGGGGTCCTGAATGTGTAATACCTGATGGGCACTATCATATTGACACACTTTTAAGCGCAGTAGCAGAATATTGTGCAAATAACAATCTGGAAAATGTTATTTATGTTGGTTCTGGCTTTGAAAAACAAAAAGAGGCCATCAAAAAGATAAATATTCCCTTTAATTTTGGGACAGAAAAACAAAATGTTGTTCATGGCGGCTTAATAGGCAAGCTGGCTGTGGATGTTCAACCCGATGATCCTGACCAGTTGTTGCCAAACTATTTACGGCGCACACAAGCTGAAATTGATTGGCATAAAAAGACCGGAGAAGCATACAAACCTGACAGTAACTATGTGGAAGAAGTTTAAGTGTTTCTGGCCTTTTTTATTTGTGGCGCAAAAGAAAAAGTTTGTTAACTTTATTCCTGAAAAATTCATTATCAATCACTCTATTCTGGATATTAGACAAGCGCAATTTGAGGACATTTCTGCGATATTGTTACTTGAGCAAAGTTTATATCAAGGAGAGGAGCCTTGGAGCGGAGCAATTTTTCAAACTGAATTGGGCAAAAAGAATTCACTTTATTTACTTGTGCTGCAGTCGCAATTGGTAGTTGGGCTAATTGGTGTCCGAATTGATAATAGGAAGGCGCACATTACCAATTTAATGGTTGATTCCGCTTGGCAAAAAAGAGGCATAGGTACTTATTTAATCAGAAAAGTAATTGAAATTGCCCAAGAAAAAGGCTGTGAGGAACTTAGCCTGGAAGTAAGAGAGGATAATTTGAATGCCCAAAAGTTATATCAAAAATTAGGTTTTGTTACAACTTTCGTCTGGCCCAATTATTATCAGGACTCTAAGCAAAACGCGTTTAACATGGTGCTTAAATTGGCAAGTGACTAAAAGAAAGGAAATTAAATTGGTAAATAAAAAAGACATCCGGATTTTAGCTTTTGAAAGTTCTTGTGATGAGACTTCGGCTTCTGTTGTTAAAAATGGCAGAGAAGTTGAAAGCTTGATAGTGGCAACTCAAATTAAAAGTCACCAGCGTTTTGGAGGGGTCGTTCCCGAAGTAGCCAGTCGCCATCACATTGAAGTGATAACGCAAATTACCAGGGAAGCGTTAAGTGAAGCAAAAGTAACCTGGAATGATATCGATGCTATTGCCGTAACTTATGGACCTGGATTAGTCGGAGCCCTGTTAATTGGTGTCAGTGCAGCTAAAGCTGCTTCCATGGCTACAGGCATCCCCCTAATTGGTGTCGATCATATTATGGGTCACATTATGGCAGCACAATTAAAAGAAGAGATTACTTATCCGGCTCTTGCACTGCAAGTTTCTGGTGGACATACTGAAATTGTTTTACTAAAAGACCCGACCCATTTTGAAATAGTTGGTGATACTAGAGATGACGCGGCAGGAGAGGCTTATGATAAAATCGGCCGTGTGCTCGGGGTCAATTATCCGGCTGGTAAAACTATTGATGAATGGGCTCACCAGGGGCAGGATACCTTTGATTTTCCTCGGGCAATGATTAAAGAAGATGATTATGATTTTTCTTTTTCTGGTTTAAAGAGTGCGTTTATTAATACTTATCATCATGCCGAACAAATTCATAAAGACCTAAATAAATATGATTTGGCTGCTAGTTTCCAAGCTGCAGTGATTGATGTTTTAGCAACTAAAACAATTAGGGCAATTAAGCAGTATCAGCCGCAGACTTTCATCATGGGGGGTGGTGTAGCCGCTAACCATGGTTTACGGGACAGAATGAATAGTGAAATAGCAAGTTTACCGCAAAATATTCAGCCCAAAGTCATTTTGCCTGATTTAAAGCTTTGCGGTGACAATGCTGCGATGATTGGTGCAGCGGCCTACAATTTGTATCAAGAAGGAAAATTTGCTGATCTAACTTTAGATGCTGATGCATCATTAGAACTACCTTATGCATCCGAAATGCTGCAATAAAGTAAATAATATCAGGATCAAGACCAAATCCCTACGAAAAAAGGCGTTGAACTCAACGCCTTTTTGTTGTTCTGGAAATAGTTTTTCCCAGACTCTTTTTTATCATTATGTGTTTTGAGTTCAACTATCTTAAATATTAAGTTTATGTATCTTACTAAATGATCAGAGTATACAAAATGACAGCTGGTGAATAGCTACAGTATCGGATTGCAAGAACTTTTAGACAGTAGTATTAAGAAATAAAAAATGTCACATATGTTTTTAAAAAGTCATATGTGACATTTTTTAATTTAGTTTTCCTACCTGAATATAATAAAGTCAAACAGGTAAGGGAGAAAATCAAATGGTTAGTTTATTTCATTCATTGATGATCCTAGCTGTTAGCATATTTTAAAGAGTTCAAAAATACAAAATTTGATAATCACTTTGATTATGAATTTTATACGGATAGACTATTAATAAAACTCAAATACAAACAAGTTTCTATCAATAAATAGGGATACGTTTAAATTTCTAATCAAAAAACAATAAAATTATGGTAGGCTAAATTATAGTAACCCTATCATTTTTAAATTAATTCACCACTCAAAAAAGGAGACAATGATGTTAACAGTCCAAAACCTATCGCTCAAAACCAGGCAGCCAATCCTGCACGATTTTTCTTATCAATTTGCACCCGGTCAATTTTATCAAATTGCCGCAGAAAACGGTTCTGGTAAAACAAGTTTCTTGCGTACTGTTACGGATCTAATTCCAGCTTCTTCTGGTAAAGTCTTATTGGACGGAAAGCCGTATGCCAAAAATAAGCGTAAGCTCTTTTTCTTTGAAAGCAATGAATGGTTGAATGTCAATTTAACCAGCCTTGATTACTTAAAATTCGTGAAAAGACAATGGCATTCTAATGTCGACCTTGATCAAGAACTTGATTTCTTGGGTGTACGTAAGTATGTCAAAGTCCCGATTAAAAAGTATTCGCTTGGAATGAAACAAAAATTGATTGTAGCCATGTACCTAGTTAGTGGCGCCGAATATTACTTGATGGACGAGATCACTAACGGTCTTGATGAAGAAAGTCGCGCAATTCTTTATAAGAGACTAAATGATGAGGTAGCTCAGCATAATAAATGTATTATTCTAACCTCTCACTATAGCAGCGAGATTAAAGTGAATAACTTACACCGGCTCGTTTTACAAAAACAAATGATGCACGAGGTAGAACAATGAGCTCATATTTTTCATTGCAACTTAAAAAAGTTACTAAACACAATCTATCAATTATTTCACTGGTTATTTTATTATTAATTTCTTTTGGCTTACTATACATGAAGTCTACGCAGCTCATGGGTACAGGTTCTTTAAAAGGAGATGCTCAGGGTCAGATTGCCATGAAAAAGCAAGCTTTACAAGCCGATCGTCAAGCACTCAAACGATATTCACCGCAAGGAAAATCATATAAGGCCATTGAAAAAGATATCAAACAAACTGAAATAGGATTAAGAAAAGATCAAGCCTTTGTTGATAATATTAATCATAATCACTGGAAGCGAGTTTATGAGACCAAATTAAAAAGGGAACAAAAAGGCAAATTGACTGATCTAAGCTCGGATGAAAAAGATGGATATAAAAGCGTAATACTGCGTTTAAAGTATCTCATAGCTCACCCTATGCCTTATGAAAGCGATAACGCAGTTACCGGAATACAATTTTTGTTAGATTTGAATGCAAACTATTGGCCCATCTTATTTAGTTTGGTAATGATATTTATTTTGACTTATTTATTTACTGGTTCTTATAAAAATGGTCTTGACATTTCCACTGTCTTGCCAATTAATCGCTTGCAAAATACCTTGACTAATAATATTGCTGGGTTAGTGGTCGTCAGCTTTATTTTTCTTTTACTAAACTTATTAGTTTTCGGGGGAGCAGCGAGCATTTTTGGTACTGGTCGCAGTGACTATCCTTACATCATTCACCATCTGGTTAGCGACCACTTGGTGCCGGGAATTGTTCCGACTGCCAAATTGTTGCCCCAAGCAGTTGTACTGCAGCTCTTAAATTTCATATTTATGGTTTTGCTTGTACAGCTAATTGCTAAAATTTTTCATAACCAGTTACCGACTCTGTTAGTTTCGCTATTGCTTTTATTAGGCGGTCATTTTGTTACAGTTTTTATTATTCCGCTGGAGAAGATTGCGCAGTGGCTTCCTGGTACTTATTTAGGAGTATTAAACATTGTTTCAAACCAAACAGCCTATACAATGAACAATTCTGCTATTAACTTTTCAAATGGTGTGTTTACCTTAACACTAAGTTCTATATTATTGTTGTTGTTGGTACTTTTAATTGATCGCCTTACAACTGTTACACATAGAAATGGGAGACTGGCATAATGTCCTATCTGGCTTTTCAGCTTAAAAAAGTATTTAAGAATAAGCTAACCCCAGTTTGCTTAGCAATTATACTCTTATTAATGGGTATTGTCTTATTCATGAATATACGCACTAATTCCCAATTTTCCTTGCAGGCGTTGTCTAAATCAGAGATTGCATACCGCCAAAAAGAAATTAACCGGCAGCAAAGATTACTTAAACACGATAAACAAAAATCGAAAACTGAGATTTACAATGATACTAAATCTACTATTAAGCAAAACCAAGAAGTAGTTAAGCAAGATAAACAAGTTCTAAATGCGGCAAATAAAGGTAATTGGCGCAAAGCCTACACGATTATGTGGCAACAAAAAAAGCAAGAACAAACTATTTCATCAAATGGCCAAGATTTAGCAGGCCTAAATTCAAGAATAAATGTAGAGAAAAAACTGCAATTCTTTAACTATTTACGTCATGAGCCTTTGCCTTATGAAAGTCAGGATATGCCAGTAACAGGCTGGCAGTTCTTACTGCAATTAAATCAGCAATATTTGCCTTACGTATTTACTCTTGTTGCTCTGTTTTTATTAACTTTGCTTTTAACTGATTCTTACCACCAAAAATTAGATACGGCGCAGTTATTACCGCTTGAAAAAAATAATTTAATGATTTCGAATACCATAGCAGGAATAGTCCTGACTCTTGGTAGTTTTTTAGCGATTAATTTAGTATTATTTATTGTAGCTTCCCTTATTTCTGGTACAGGTAGTTTGTTCTTTCCTTATATCGTTGGTCAATATACAGGTGGTAGGACTCTTATTGAATGTGTATCTACTGGCAGTTTTATTATTAAAGTAATTGTATTGCAGGCACTTACCTTGATCTTCGAGGTTGTCTTAGTTCAATTACTTGCCCGAATTTTTCGTGATAAATTATCAGCATTACTTATCGCTATTTTACTTGTTCCTGGGCTTAACATTGCAACTATGATCGTTGAGCCGCTGCGTAAGATTTGCGCCTGGTTGCCAATGACTTACCTGAACGCAGTTGACATAGTATCTGGCAATTTAGGAATGAATTATCAAAATGTGCAATTGAACTATACGACAGGGCTTTTAACACTGTGCTGCTCAATTTTAATAATTACTATTATGATTTCACTATCCAGTCATATAAAATATAAAGAATAAAATTTTATATTTCTTAAATCAACGTTTTTACTTCTAATTTAGTATTATCATGACTTTAAATCGTTCATTTGTTTTATTTAAATTATACTTACCTAAAAAGTCTTTTAAAACTAAGTGTAAAAATATATAACAAGTAATAACATACTTACCATTACACAATAGGAGACTCTTTTCAAAATAGTCTCCCATTTTGATTAAACAAGTATTTACAGATTTAATATTCAATAATATCTTGCCTTGCTGTGTAAATTTTAGTGCTAAAGTCTCATCTATTCTAACTAGGTAATAAGGTACATACCATGATAAAGTTAATTAGATTGATGTAAGCTCTTCTTAATACTAAAAGATAAAATATTGAGCAAAGGAGACTGGGAAAAGATAGTTTTTTCCCAGTCTCTTTATATCCCTTAAAAATCTTTGTAGAAAGCAATCAAATTTTATTTGTCACACGGATTAAAATTACAACTTTCATAATACATGTGCATTTTAAGGGTATTTTCTGTCAACAAAACCTTCTGTCTGACAGAATTATATTCTGTAATACGCTATTCATTAATTTCGTACCAATTCCCCGTCTTTGATAAGCGGAATAACCAGTAACTCTTGGACATAAATGAATGTCAGACCATTACCAACTACTCTGATTAATCCAACTAATTGACTATGATCCTAAGCGCCAATAGCAAAAAGCAAATTTGCAACAGCCTTTTGTAGTTGCCCGAGAATTTTGTGTATAAGAACTCCAACCGAAGCTGGTGTATAAATCGATGAGTTGGTCTAAAGCAATATTTTAGTCAGCTATATATTTCATTTTTATTCCTCCTTAACTAATTGATAATTAAAGAGTAATACGTGATTTTCCCATGTACACCTTTCCAATTTATTTTTTATAGAGCCAGAAATTTATCAAGTTTTGCAAACAAAAAATCAATTAATAGTTAACAAGGTAATTTACTGTAAGTTGAAATATAGAAATAGTAAACAAGAAGGCAGATTTATTCCTATTTTTGTTGCGTTTCCAAAATATAGATTATTTTAGTCAAAGCTATCCAGTTCAGTCAATGCATTTTCCCAAGCAACATTTGCCTCAGTGAGCTGATTTTGCACTTCAGTGAGCTGTTCCTGCAAAGGGCCTAATTTGTCGAAGTTGGTAGCAATTTCAGGATCAGCCATTTGAGACTGAATGTCTTCCTGCTCTTTTTCCAGCTGTTCAATCTTATTTTCAGTATTTTCAACTTCTCTTTGCAACTTACGCTTTTGTGAATCGCGCAATTTTTGCTCTTGATAAGAAAGTTTATTTTTATTTTCGTCTACTTTTGCTGCCGTATTATTTGCTGCCGACTCGTTCTCTGAAACAATATTTTGCTTATTTTTTTCATCTAGATAATAGCTATAATCACCCTCGTAAACTTGGGCAGTACTATCTTTGATCTCCACAATTTTGTTAGCTAACTGATTAATGAAATAGCGATCATGTGACACAAACAACAAAGTACCGTCAAAATCCTGCAAAGCTTTTTCTAATACTTCTTTCGCCTCAAGATCCAAATGGTTAGTAGGTTCATCCATCAGCAGAAAGTTGTTATGTTCAAGTGACAAAACCGTTAATGTTAATCTCGCTTTTTGACCACCAGATAATTGTCCGACAGTTTTATCAATATCTTTTGCCGTAAACAAAAAACTGGCTAAAATCGATCTCACATCTTTTTCAGGCATTGTTTTATGACGGTCCCAAACGGTGTCAATCACCGTTTTAGTTGGATCAAGTCCCTGCAGTTCTTGATCATAGTAGCCGATATCAAGGGATGCACCGTACTTAATTGAGCCTTTTTTTGGCTTTAATTCCTTCATCACGGTTTTTAGTAAAGTTGATTTACCAATACCATTTTGACCAATTACGGCTACGCGGTCGCCTTTATTTATTTGCAGAGAAATATCGTGCACCATTGTTTTTGTTGGATAGCCAATTGTTAAATCACGTAAAATTAGTACTTCTTTACCTGAAGGCCTTTCGCTTTGGAAATTAATGCGCACTTTATTTTTGTGCTTTGGGGGAGTGATCCTATCCATTTTCTCCAATTGCTTGCGGCGGCTTTGTGCTCGTTTAGTAGTTTTGGCTCTGACAATATTTTTTTGAATAAATTCTTCGTCTTTTTTGATTTGCTCTTGCTGCTTTTCATACGCTTCTTCTTGCTGACGATCACGCAGCTGCCGTTCAGCAACGTATGCGGAATAATTCCCCTTAAAGACAGTTAATTTGCCAAATTGCAATTCAAAAATCTGTGTGGCTAAATTATCTAAAAAATACTGGTCGTGGGAAACAACTAAAATAGCACCAGAATAATTTTTAAGATAACTCTCCAGCCAGTCCAGAGTGTCTAAATCAAGGTAGTTGGTAGGCTCATCGAGTAATAGCAGAGCAGGTTTGCGCAGTAGCAATTTAACAAATGAAAGTCTGGTCTTTTCTCCTCCGGAAAGACTTGCGATTTTTTTTGACCAAGTTGCTTCAGGAAAGTTAAAGCCATTCAAAATACTCTTGATATCAGCCTGGTAGGTATAGCCCCCTTGCTGCTCAAAGTTGAATTGTAGCTGGTCATACTGTTTTAACAAATCACTTCTTTTAGGGTTAGCAGCGATGTCTTGCTGTAAACTTGTAATTTTTTTGCTCATATTAATTAATGAAGTAAAAACAGACAACATTTCTTCCCAAATTGTTTTACTTTCATTTAAGCCATTTTCTTGGGCAATATAGCCGACATCTATATTTTTATTGATGGTGAAGTCACCATGTGTGGCTTCTTCTTCACCGGTCATAATCTTAAGCAGGGTCGTTTTACCGACACCATTTGGTCCAATAAGACCTATTCTGGCATTTGCGTCAATTGAAAAATTGACATTTTTAAATAATGTGTTGGCACCAAATTGTTTTTCTAAATCGTGTCCTTGTGCAATTATCATAATTTTTCACCTAAAAACCATTTTAGCATACGTATTGAATTTCTTGTGTGAGAGTTTGACGGATATATGAAAGAAAATGAGCAAAAATACAGCTTTTTAAGCGTGAATGAATAAAAATACCAGTTTCTATTATCAAGCCTGTTACCATTTTGCTAAAATTTAAAAGATTGTGAAAAAAATGTTTGCAAATGACGTAAATTTATAGGTAAAATAGAATTGATTGCTGAGAAATTCACAAGAACGAATTATGGTTACTTAATTAAGTTGGAGGCTTCTTAAATGGAAAAAATCAAAATACCAACGGCAACGGCTAAAAGGTTGCCGTTATATTACCGTTATCTTATTATCTTAAATGAGGCTGGCAAAGAAAAAGTTTCTTCGACTGAATTGTCTGAAGCTGTTCAGGTAGACAGTGCTTCAATCAGACGTGATTTTTCTTATTTCGGCGCTTTGGGCAAAAGGGGTTATGGCTACGATGTAAAAAGTTTACTTTCTTTTTTTAAAAAGATTTTAAACCAAGACACTTTAACAAATGTTGCTTTGGTTGGCGTAGGTAACTTGGGTCATGCTTTATTAAATTACAATTTTAAACGCTCAAATAATATTCGCATTTCTTGTGCTTTTGATATTGATGAGAAAATTACCGGCAGAATTCTAAGCGGTGTGCCTGTCTATGATATGAGTGAACTTAAAAAGCAGCTTAGTGACCAACAAATTTCTATTGCGATTTTAACGGTGCCATCTGCGGCTGCTCAAAAAACTGCTGATGATATGGTAGAAGCTGGAATTAAGGGAATCATGAATTTCACCCCAATTCGTTTATCTGCACCAAGTGGCATTAGAATTCAAAACGTTGATTTGGCTACTGAGTTGCAGACACTTATTTACTTTCTTGATTCGGATAAGAAAAAATAGTTTTAAAAAGCAAATTAGCACTTTTTTACTCAAAGTGCTAATTTTTTCTTGCATTTTTTCATAAAAGGGGTTATTATCGTAAATGTAAGTTAGCACTTGACAAATAGGAGTGCTAATGGCACATAAAAGAGATTAAAATTTAATTTTAGGAGGGACAAACGTGTTACAACCAATAGGTGATCGCGTGATCGTAAAAGTTAAAGAAGAAGAAGAAAAGACTGTAGGCGGAATCGTCCTGGCTTCTAATGCTAAACAAAAGCCGACAGAAGGTGAAGTAGTTGCTGTTGGTGAAGGTAACTTTGCTGAAAATGGCAACAAAATACCTATGACTGTTAAGGAAGGCGACGTTGTTTTATACGACAAGTATTCTGGTACAGATGTTAAATACGATGGTCAAAAATATTTAGTCCTTCACGAAAAAGATATTTTAGCAATTGTTAAGTAATTAAGGAGCGTATAAAAATATGGCAAAAGAAATTAAATTTTCAGAAAAAGCAAGACGTTCCCTGTTAAAGGGCGTTGACAAATTAGCTGATACTGTTAAGGCTACTATTGGTCCTAAGGGTAGAAACGTTGTTTTGGAGCAATCTTACGGCAACCCAGACATTACTAACGATGGTGTGACAATTGCCAAGGCAATTGAATTAAAAGACCACTATGAGAATATGGGTGCTAAGTTAGTTGCAGAAGCAGCACAAAAGACCAATGATATTGCCGGTGATGGTACTACTACTGCGGTTGTTTTAACCCAAGCAATTATTCGTGAAGGTATGAAGAATGTTACTGCTGGTGCTAACCCTGTTGGTGTTCGTCGCGGTATTGAAAAAGCCACAAAAGCTGTAGTAAATGAATTACACAAGATTAGTCATACTGTTTCTTCAAAAGACCAAATTGCTCAAGTTGCTTCAGTTTCTTCAGCTTCAAAAGAAGTTGGTGATTTAATCGCTGACGCAATGGAAAAAGTTGGTAATGATGGTGTTATCACTATTGAAGACTCACGTGGTATTGAAACTGAATTATCAGTAGTTGAAGGTATGCAATTTGACCGTGGTTACCTGTCACAATACATGGTAACTGATAATGACAAGATGGAAGCTGATCTTGACAATCCATATATCTTAATTACTGATAAGAAGATTTCTAATATTCAAGACATCTTGCCATTGTTACAAGAAATTGTGCAACAAGGTAAATCACTTTTAATTATTGCCGATGATGTTTCTGGTGAAGCTTTGCCAACATTAGTTTTGAACAAGATTCGTGGTACATTCAATGTTGTTGCTGTTAAGGCTCCTGGCTTTGGCGACCGTCGTAAAGAACAATTGCAAGATATTGCCGCTTTAACTGGTGGTACAGTAATTACTGAGGACTTAGGGCTCGAATTAAAGGACACTAAGATTGACCAACTAGGTCAAGCTCGCCGGATTACTGTAACTAAGGACTCAACTACTATTGTTGATGGTTCAGGTTCAGATGAAGCAATTAAAGACCGTGAGGACTCAATTAGAAAGCAAATTGCAGAAACTACTTCTGACTTTGACAAGAAGAAATTACAAGAGCGTCTGGCTAAATTAACTGGTGGCGTTGCTGTTATTCATGTTGGTGCTGCTACGGAAACTGAATTAAAAGAGCGCAGATACCGCATTGAAGATGCTTTGAACTCCACTCGTGCAGCCGTTGATGAAGGCTATGTTGCTGGTGGTGGTACTGCTTTAGTAGATGTTAAGGACGCTGTTAAGGACCTTAAAGGTGACAATGCTGATGAACAAACAGGTATTAACATTGTCTTAGAAGCTTTGACTGCTCCAGTTCGTCAAATTGCTGAAAATGCTGGTGAAGATGGTTCAGTTATCTTGAATAAGCTTGAAGGTCAAGAAAATGAAGTTGGTTACAATGCAGCTAACGGTAAATGGGAAAACATGGTTGAAGCCGGAATTATCGACCCAACTAAGGTAACCCGTACTGCTTTACAAAATGCTGCGTCTATTGCTGCCTTGTTATTGACTACTGAAGCCGTTGTTGCCGAAATACCAGAAGATAAACCTGCCGCTGATCCAAATGCAGGTGCTGGCAATCCAGGTGTGATGTAATTTAGTTTTTATTAGTTAATTAATAAATCCTACTAGCAATCCTGTGGGGCTTGCTGGTAGGATTTTTGCTTTGAAATTTTGCTTACAGAATTTGATAAGTAATTGCTGCCTTTACATAGGAAGGAATATTAGTGGAATATTTAAGTTTACTAGGTATTGTAGTTATAGTGATTGGCTTTGCGCTGGGACTTGATACCATAGCCGTTGTTATTATTGCTGCTTTAATTACAGCCTTAGTTTCAGGAATTGATTTTGTCTCGTTTTTGACAATTTTGGGTAAAGGATTTATGGATAATCGCATGGTTTCCCTGTTTTTTCTGACTTTACCGACAATTGGCATTTTAGAAAGACATGGCTTAAAGCAAGCTGCTGTTAATTTGATTAAAAAAATGAAAAAATTGACGCCAGGTCGTATTTTCGATATTTACCAAGCCATTCGTGAAATTGCTGGTGCTTTCGGCATTTCATTACAAGGACACGTACAGTTTATTGCTCCTTTGATTAATCCAATGGCACAAGCTGCAGGTAAGGTTAACAGCGAATTGACCTCTTTAGAAGTTGACCAAATTAAGGGTAGGGCGGCTGCAACAGAAAATTTTGGTAATTTTTTTGCCCAAAATTTGTTCGTAGCTTCTTCAAGTGTTCTACTTATTGCAAGTACTATGAAATCACTGGGTCACCCGGTGGATCCTAGTGGCATAGTTTTATATACTTTTCCAGTTGCAATCATCAGTTATATTTTATGTGTGGGTTACAATCATGTGTTTGACCAAAAATTATTCAAACAGCAAGAAAAGTAGGAGAAATAATGGATACTTTAATCAATAATATTTTATTAGCGTTCTATATCTTAATCGGGCTGTTTTTCTTGGCTGCAGCAATTGAGTCTTGGCGTGATCAATCAAATCCTGTGCGTTGGGGTACCGGGCTTTTCTGGTTTTTGTTTGCAATACTATTTTGCTGCGGGCAATGGCTGTCGGATACAATTAACGGTGCAATTATTATAATTATTGCCTTGTTATCTCTATTTAAACAGGTTCGCGTAGGTCACATAAAAGATTTGGATGAAAAAGTTGCTCAACAAACGGTTAAACGCATTGGCAACTGGATCTTTTTGCCAAGTATCTTGCTAGCAGTTTTAGCTTTATTAATAGCCCAATTTACTAATCTAGGTGGCCAAGTAGGTATAGGTGTGGCAGCAATTGTTTCACTTATTTGCGCACAAATTTTGACAAAAGCAAATGTGAAAGTTGTGTATGAGGATACTCAGAGAATGGTGCGTTCGGTAGGGTCAGCGGGAATCTTACCACAGCTGCTTGCTACTCTGGGTGTGGTGTTTACAGCTTCCGGTGTGGGGCAAGTGACTGCTAAAGCTATTTCTGGACTTTTTCCTATTGGAAACCATTTATTGGGAGTTACACTCTATTGTGTTGCCATGGCTTTGTTTACAGCCATCATGGGTAATGCGTTTGCGGCCTTTGCAGTTATTACTGCTGGGATTGGCATCCCTTTTGTTGTGGCACAAGGAGGTTCACCGGTTGTAGTTGCAGCTTTAGGGATGACTTCGGGTTATTGCGGTACACTGTTAACACCAATGGCGGCAAACTTTAATACCCTGCCCGTTGCTCTTATGGAAATGAAAGATCAACTAGGCGTAATTAAACAACAATTTCCGATCGCAATCAGCATGTTGCTTATTCAAATTATGCTAATGTATTTTTTGGCATTTTAAGATAGTAAGGAGAAATATAATGAAAATTCTTGTAACAGGTTTTGATCCATTTGGTGAAGATAAAATTAATC
>NZ_CAMKZC010000007.1:0-83158 GCF_946477725.1 uncultured Lactobacillus sp.
GTCAAATGGCAGATCCAGAAAAACTTTTTATGGTAAATGTTGTAACTCCAGATGGTCTAATATTTTCTCATCATTCTAGTATTGTTGAAATGCGTGCAATTGATGGTCAACGTTCAGTGATGTATAATCACTTACCGATTTTGACTCCGCTAGCAATAGGTGAGATTAAAGTTAAAAGAAGTCGGGAAATGAACAATATTGTCAACCATATTGCTGTTAGCGGTGGCTATTTTGAATTTTCAAATAATGTGGCTACCATTATTGCTGACAGCGCTGAGCGGGCAAATAATATTGATGTTTCCCGGGCTAAAGCAGCTAGAGAACGTGCTCAAAATGCACTGAAAAAGGCTCAGGCTGCCCATGATCAACGATCACTTGAGCGGGCACAGGTTGCACTTAGAAGAGCCGTTAACCGAATAAGTGTTTACAATTCAGTTAAATAGATTTAAAGTTTTAAGCGGATGCACTGCTTTTGTGTGTCCGCTTTTATTGTAACTTAGGAAAAGTGGAAAAGAATATGTTTCAACTTGGCGTTCATGCTTTAATTAGTATAGTAATTTATTTAATTACGATTGGTTTGTCCTTTCAGATTATGAAAAGTGTTCGTATTGAAAAGATAATTCGTAAAAACAGGATATTTGAAGCACAACTGCTACTTATCTTTGCTGCAATTGCTTTAGGCTTTTTAGTGGGTAATTTCTTTATTACATTAATTGATACTTCATTGCAGTTAAGTAATTTCTTTTAAGACTTGGTAAAGCGGATAAAGTCGCCGACAAACTTAAAATCTTTATGGTAAAATATACATTGAATATGATGGAGGATTATCGTGGCACGAGATATAGGAATAGATTTAGGAACAGCAAATGTGCTCATTAATGTTTCTGGTAAGGGAATTGTCTTAAATGAGCCTTCTGTTGTTGCTGTTAATACAAGTACAAATAAAGTAGTAGCAGTTGGTACGGAAGCCTACAAGATGGTTGGAAGGACTCCGGGGAACATCCGTGTAATCCGTCCTTTAAAAAATGGTGTGATAGCAGATTTTGATATCACAGAAGCAATGCTGTCTTACTTTATTGAAAAATTAAACGTTAAAGGCTTTATGTCTAAGCCAAATATTTTAATTTGTGCTCCTACTGGAGTAACATCAATTGAACAGAAGGCAATTATTCAGGCTGCGGAAAAATCGGGTGGTGGCAAAGTTTACCTCGATTTTGAGCCTAAAGTTGCTGCTGTAGGTGCAGGGCTTGATATTTTCAAACCTCAAGGCAACATCGTAATCGATATTGGTGGTGGTACTACTGATATTGCCGTTTTATCAATGGGTGAAATTGTTACTAGTCAATCATTACGTTATGCTGGAGACCATATGAATCAGGCAGTTGTTTCTTATATTAAGAATAAACATAACTTACTAATTGGCTCACGCACTGCGGAACAGATTAAAATTGAAATTGGTAGTGCTTTTGAACCTGATAAGAACGAAACTATCACTGTTCGTGGTCGCGATGTGGTTGACGGTCTGCCAAAACAGGCTACTGTTACTGCGCCTGAAATTCAAGAAGCTCTTCATGATGGCTTGATGACTATTATTGCTGCTACTAAAGAGGTTTTGGAAAAGACCCCACCGGAGCTTTCTGCGGATATTATTGACCGTGGAATTATGCTGACAGGTGGTGGAGCATTGCTTAAGAATATTGATAAGCTAATTTCTTATTACCTTAAGGTACCAGTATTAACGGCCGATCATCCACTTGAAGCTGTCGCACTTGGGACTGGAATTTTGCTTAAGAATATTGAAAAACATCAGCGTCACTGATTATGGGAGGCTCGATTTGCGGAAAATTTTGATTTATTTGGTTAAAATTTATCAGAAGTTTATTTCTCCTGCTTTACCAAAGTCATGCCGTTATTATCCAACATGTTCGACTTATATGGTTGACGCATTAACTAAATTTGGTCCTCTTTTAGGACTTATTATGGGAATCTCACGTATACTACGGTGCAATCCTTTTGTGCGTGGTGGTGTAGATCCTGTACCAGATAAATTTACAATTTTTCGTAATCCGCATCCAGAACGATATGAAGATGAGATTATTGCAAAAAAGTTCCATCCTAATACAAAATAGGAGTATTTATGTCAAAAAAACCAGAAAATATTAACGTGGAAATTAATGAAATCAAGGGTAAACAAAACCCAACTTGGGAAGTAGTAATTCCCCAGAAAAAATCTATTGGCGTAATTGAAAAAATTGCTGGCCGTTATCGGGCTACAACTGGCAAAACAAATAGCGTCTTGTATGCAAAAAGTTTGGAAAGCAGTATTAATGATTTGCTTTCATACTTCGCTTTGCATGAAAAATAATAGGTTGTGATTAATTAATGGTCAAAGTACAAAATAAAACCAATCTGTTTGATCGAATTGCCTGGAATATTGTTGTCCCTGTGCTCATATTGGCAGCTGTGGGCCTTTATTCCATTTATTTTGCCGCAATTGATGATCCCAGTCATATGGGAAGCCCCGTAAGAGCAGTGGCAATGCAAGGATTATGGTATATTATTTCGATTGCTGCAGTTGTTTTTGTAATCCAATTTGATGCTGAACAACTCTACCGCATCGCGCCTTATGTGTATAGCCTGGGGATAGTACTTTTAATTGCGGTTTTGTTCTTTTACAATCGCAGTATAGCTGCAGATGCCGGCGCTAAAAGCTGGTTTAAGCTGGGGCCAATTTCTTTTCAGCCATCAGAAGTCATGAAACCTGCTTTTATATTGATGCTGGCCCGGGTTGTGCGTGAGCATAACAATAAATTTGCTCACACTATTAAAAACGACTGGATTTTAATCGGTAAAATGCTGGCTTGGCTGCTACCGATTGCTGTGCTTTTAAAATTACAAAATGACTTTGGTACGATGCTGGTCTTCATTGCAATTGTTGGTGGTGTTGTGCTGGTGTCTGGTATATCATGGAAAATAATCGCTCCAATGTTTGCGGCTGTCTTTGTACTAGGGGTCGTAGTTATTTACATGGTTACCACAACAAATGGTCAATCTTTTTTAAGTCATTTTTTTCAGCCTTATCAATTTAGACGTATTATGTCATGGCTGAATCCATCTAATGACACTTCAAAAGCTGCGTATCAATTGTGGCAAAGTATGCAAGCGATTGGTTCTGGGCAAATATTCGGCAACGGCTTTGGTAAACTAAGTGTTTATGTGCCGGTACGAGGCTCAGATATGGTTTATTCGGTAATAGGGGAATCGTTTGGTTTCATCGGGAGTGTAGCAATTATTTTGCTTTATTTATACTTAATAGTGCAAATGGTACGGATTACTTTTGACACAAAAAATGCATTTTATTCTTACGTTTCTACTGGCGTTATCATGATGATACTTTTCCATGTATTTGAAAATATTGGTATGAGTATTGATCTGCTACCACTGACCGGTATTCCATTGCCATTTATTTCTCAAGGTGGATCAGCCTTAATTGGTAATATGATTGGTATTGGGATGATTTTGTCCATGAAATTTCATAACAAAGATTATATGTTTAGTCAAGCAGGAGATTTCTAATTTATTTATATACAAAGAGTCTGGGAAGAAACTCTAACCTAACTAAAAAGACTGACAAATCACGTCAATAAAACGTTGATTTGTCAGTCTTTTTAAATTGTGAAATTTTTTAATTTAACTTCAAAGAGCACTTTTTCCCAGACTCTTTTTAATTATTTAAATTTTCGTTAGAACGACAAACTAGTACATCACAATCTGCAGTTCTAGTAACATATTCGGTAACACTGCCGATTAATATGCGTTCAACAGCGTTCAGTCCTGTAGCTCCTAATACGATTAAATCAATTTGGTGCTTTTTAGGGAATTGGTGGGCGATAATAGCTTTAGGAGCCCCAAATTCAATTGAATAGTGAACCTCACTTACTCCAGCTTCTGTAGCCTCTTGGTAGTAATTTTGCAATTTTTCTTTAGCATCGTTTGATACTTGTTCAACCATTTCTGAGTCAAAGCTAGAAACATTTTGGAAGGATCTGGTGTCGATGACATGTAAAATTTCCAAAGCAGCTTCATTTCGCTTAGCTGCAGCGACAGCTTTTTTAAAAGCTAAATCTGCTTCTTTTGAGCCATCAACTGCGACTTGAATACGGTGATATTGTTTCATCATTTAAAACACCTCTCTTACCACTATTTTACCAAATTTTAGTTCAGTTAATCATCCTTTTGATTAAGTAAAAGACTAAAAATTAGGATAGTAATGCTACTGAGAATTAAAGTAATAAGATTTAAGTATTTATTCTTCTGGAAAACTATAACTAAACCTAAAATGGTCTCTATAATTAAAATAATAGCTGTCCAAGACATTAGAGAACTAAAATTAGAAATATTTTTACTGTTGTATATTAGGAAATGACTGTGCCGATTATGCCATAAGTAAAAGGCAGTCAATAGCAATACTGCCAGGTAAATTAGAATAACAATTTTAATAGCCATAAAATCTCCAAATAAAAAAACGGTCCGCAGACCGCTTCATAAATTTCTCAAGAAATCCGAGTCGTCGAAACATAGCAAAACAATGCTTGTTGAACCCGCAGTGTTCAAAAAATGAGATGTATCGCAACGAATATGGATCCTATCTTTGAAGATAGTTTTCCGATTCGAAAGTTATTTACTATCTCGCATGTCTTATGTTTGACCGGTCAACCTTATACAATTGAGCTAGTCGATCAACTCAGATCAACTATTATACTACTAAGCATCACAAGTTTTGTCAAGCCAGAAATATGAGAGGGAGCTTTTCTTAGGCGTAGCTTTTAAACTCCTGATTGAATTAAGGTTATCAATATACTGATTACATTGTGCAAAAATAAAAGGGCTAATCAAATTAAATTTTAAAATAAATCTTCGGCCAGCATATATTAAATTTTTTCCTTCTAGGCTTAACTAATTATTTTAGACCCTGTTTTTGCAATTCATGCAACGTTTCATATTGTTTTTTAAACCCTTTTTCTATTTTAGAATTTCCTTTAGGCTGAAAATATTGCGTGCCAATGAGTTTATCAGGTAAATACTGCTGTGGTACCCAGTCATTCACATAAGAATGAGGATAAATATATCCATTACCATGACCTAATTTTGCAGCACCACTATAATGTGCATCTTTTAAAGTAGCAGGTATATTACCATAGTCCTTATTTTTTACATCAGCTAAAGCCTGATCAATAGCACTGATAGCACTGTTGCTTTTAGGCGATAATGCCAGTTCAATTACGGCGTTAGCTAAAGGTATCCGCGCTTCAGGGAAACCGAGGCTCTTTGCAGACTGAATAGCTATTTGAGCATGTTGAACAGCTGCGGGATTTGCAAGGCCGATGTCTTCATAGGCAATTACACTCAAACGCCTGCAAATTGCTATTAAATCACCAGACTCAATTAGTCGAGCTAAATAATGCAAGGCTGCATCTGTGTCAGAACCACGAATTGATTTTTGAAAAGCAGAAACCAGATCATAATGTCCATCGCCCTTAGCATCAAAGTTTTGATTACGCAACTGAATAGAATTGGCCATTTCATCTTGATCAATGGTTAATTCTGTTTCATCATTTTTACCGGCAGCAATCATTTCTTGTTTCGTTGAGCGGACTGCAAGTTCAAGTCCGTTCAATGTTGAACGTAAGTCGCCATTGCCCTTTTGCACTAATAACTTTCTGGCGCTTGAAGTCAATTTAACGTTGTATTTACCCAAACCAAGTTCACAATCTTTAAGCGCCCGATTAATTGCTTTATTGACATCATCTTTTGCTAGAGGCTTTAATTCAAAAATCTGGCAGCGGGAACGAATAGCGGGGGAAATTGCTATATAGGGATTTTCAGTTGTCGCACCGATCAAAATAATTTGACCGGATTCTAAAAGGGGTAATAAAAAGTCCTGCTTGGTTTTATCCAAACGGTGAATTTCGTCTAGGAGCAATATCACAGTGCCACTCAATTTTCCTTCCGCGGCTACTTGCTCCAGCTGTTTTTTGCTGTCTGTTGCAGCGTTAAGCTGGCGAAAGGCATATTTGGTGGAACCGGCTATGGCACTGGCAATACTTGTCTTACCTATACCTGGAGGACCGTAAAGAATCATCGAGGACAACATTTTGGCTTCAACCATCCGGCGAATAATTTTTCCAGGACCAATTAAATGCTCCTGACCGACTACCTCATCTAACGTTTTTGGTCTCATTCTGTAAGCTAAAGGTTTCATTTAATTGTCTCCATGAAAAAGCCGATGCCAAAAACCAGCTTTTTTAGTTTTGCCGCTAGTAAGCAATTCTTGAGGCATTTCGGGTGGATACACTTGACTTATGTCGATGCGCATTTTGTTAATTGCATTTGCAGCTACTACTAAGATTGCTGAGTCATTCGGACCAGTTTTTGCTGTTTGATTGTTAACGATAGTAAAAGAGATCTCGTATTTGCCACAATTAGTTTCCACTTGATCAACAAATTTATCATGTAAATTGCCATTAATCAGGATATTGTAACCAATATAATCTTTAAAGTGGCGTAAAAATAGGTTGGTTAACTTAGGATCTTGCACTTCGGCATTGGTCATTCTAACTAGAACTCGTTCGCGAAGAGATCCTAAAAATCTTCTGCGTTCATCCGGTTTTGTTTGGGGTGTGATGCCTTGAGCAGCATTTGAAACTCTGGTATTTAAATCCTCTGTCATTGATTTAGTACTCCTTTCGGGTAACAAAAACCCCTCTCCAAGAAGGAAAGGGGTTTTGTAAAAACATTGAAATTAAAGTAACTTGTTGTAGTATTCAACAACTAGAGCTTCGTTAATTTCTGGTTCCATTTCATCACGTTCTGGAAGGCGAACAAGTGAACCTTCTACCTTGTTGTCATCGAATGAAACAAAGGATGGGCGGGATACAACTGCTTCAAGTGCATCCTTAACTTGTTGCAAGCTCTTTGACTTTTCCTTAAGACCAATGGTTTGACCAACCTTGACTTCATATGAAGGAATATCAACACGCTTGCCATCAACAGTGATGTGACCGTGGTTAACTAATTGTCTAGCTTGCTCTCTAGTAGTAGCTAAACCTAAACGGTAAACAATACTGTCTAAACGGCATTCAAGCAGAACCATAAAGTTAGTACCGTGTTCACCTTCACGGATCTTGCCGGCACGTTTAAATAAAGTTCTAAATTGACGTTCATTTAAACCATACATCCAACGTAGCTTTTGCTTTTCATGTAATTGTTCACCATATTCTGATAAACGACCACGTGAATTGGGACCGTGTTGACCAGGGGCGTAGTTTCTGCGACTAAGCTCCTTGCCAGTACCTGAAAGTGAAATTCCTAATCTTCTGGAACGTTTCCAACTTGGACCTGTATATCTTGACATAAAATCCTCCAATAAAATCTGATAACAGTTTTTGGAGTAAAATAATTACGTATAAGTTTAACATTCGTGCATCTTAATTTTCATTTTCGCCTCTTGCAGCGTCGGTTACTCGTTCACTAAAACGTATTAAGATGTTGACGTTCTTGCCACTTATAGCTGCAAATATTTTACACGTTCTATATTATAGTTGTATTACCTTATTAAAGCAAGGAAAATAGCAATTGCTTTAATATTTAATAATTTAACTAGAAAAAATAAAAAGGTGGTAGCAACTTGCTAACACTAGTATACTGCTTTTAATTAAAGAAACATTTATAAATATCTGATAGCACGATTTTATTTAAATAATGAATTTTAATAGCTTAAAAAAACTCTTGACCACAATAATGTAGAAGTTTGGTATAATTGGGGTAGTTTTGGAGGAAAATTATGTCACCAACTCAATCCATAGTTGTAATCATTGCAATTTTAATCATCATTATAATTATAGCCGCTATGTTAATAATCAATCGCCGCCAATTAAGGCAAATTCTTGAATTAGACGATTTGATTACCAAAATTGACAAAATGCATTTAGAAACAGATATTGTTAATCTGGATAAAATGGATTTAGCCGGTGAAAGTTTGACGACATTAACTACTTGGCGTAAAAACTACGAGCAGGCATTAGCTAAAAAGATTCCTGCTGCGCAGAACTTTCTTGAACAGGCTGCCGAGCAAAATACACACTATCACTTATTTAAAGCTCATAAAAATATTAAACAAGCTCGAGAAATCATGGAACCAACTTACAAAGATGCCAAGAACACTAAAGAAGTATTTACAGAATTACTTGAATCCAATCGTGAGAATCAAAAAAAATATAATGACTTGTTTAATGGTTTTAAAGAAATGCGCAAAGACATTCTGGCAAATTCATATGATTATGGTGCTGCTTTGGATCAGATTGAAAATGAATTGACAAATATTGAAAATGACTTCTCTGAAGCCAAAAGTTTGACTGCTCAAGGAGATCAGGTTGAAGCAAAGCGTATTTTGTCAAAAATCAAAGCTGCTTTGACTAGCATTAGTTCTATTCTGCCCGAAATTAGAAATGCCCGTCACCAACTCAATAAAGTTTTTCAAGATCAGTTGAGTGAATTGTCCGATAGTTATAAGAAAATGATGTCTTCTAAGTATTACATAACTCAAGTTGATGTTTTAGCTGAGATTAAAAAAATTAGAGGACAAGTAGCCGATGCAAATAGTTTGCTAAAAGAGCTTAAAGTGTCCGATCTCACAGAAAAAAATGCGGAAATCAAAAAAGAAATTTCTGCTCTTTATGATATTTTAGCTAAAGAGTATAAAGCGAGACCATTTGTAGAAGAAAATCAAGATAAAATTCAACGTCTGCTTGCTCACGAACAAGTGGAATCAAAAAAATTAGTAGCAAAATTGCGTCATATTGATGAGAGTTATGAGCTTACTCATAATGAACTTGCCACTAGTAGAAAGTTGGAACAGGAAGTTAGTGATATGGAGCGGCAATATACGGTCGATACCCAAAATGTTGCTGATGGTAAGGGAGTTTATTCCAAAATTAAGTCATCGTGGTTGAGTATGTTGGAACGATTGCGTGAAATTAGTGCACAGCAAAAGAAAATGTCCCAAGACGTTGATGGTCTTTATGATTCTGAGAATGTAGCCAATGATTCGATCAACCGCTTTAAACAGGAAGTTTCTCTAGTTTATCGACGCTTAGAACGTAAAAAAATCCCTGGTAATCCTGATACCTTTGTTCAAATGTATACTTTGGTTGTCAACGAGATTGGTCACGTGGCAAAAGAATTGAGTCAAGTAAGGCTGAACATGGAAAAGATTTCTCAGGAATTAATTCAAATTTCTGATGATGTTGAAAGGTTAAAACGTGAAGCAGATGACATTATTAATTCTGCAGATTTAGTTCAGCTAACTTTGCAATATTCTAATAAATATTCCAATAATGGTTCCATCAAAAGCGCTCAGAAAAAGGCAATGCAACTTTATGAACAGGATTATAACTATAAAGATGCTTTGGACACCATCGCAACAGCTATTGAAAAAGTTGAGCCAGGTTCATATCAACGCTTAGAAAACTTGTACTATTCTGATAAGAAAAATAGCTGATGGATATTATAATTCTGCTGAAAAATATTTAGCTTTAAAATTAAAACAATAATTTTAAAGCTTTTTTAGTGCTCATGAATAAATAATTGAAGCTGACAAGAATTTAAGTTACAATTTATAAGTTAATAGCTGACCATGTAGTGTTTTTGGAGGGGAGAAATTCCGTGATTTACTTTGACAACAGCGCCACGACTAAGATTGATCCTGCTGTTTTAGCCACATATGATAAAGTAGCTCAAACTATCTGGGGCAATCCGTCCAGTTTACATAAACTGGGAGACCGTGCATTTCAACTTTTAGAGAGTTCACGTAAGCAAATTGCCAATCTTTTAGGCACAAAACAGGATGAAATTTTCTTTACCTCTGGTGGCACTGAGTCAAATAACTGGGCGATAAAAGGAACCGCTTTTCAAAAACGGGAATTTGGCAAGCATCTCATTACCTCAAGCGTTGAACATGCTTCTGTTGCCAATGCTTTTAACGCTCTAGAGTATATTGGCTTTCGTGTAACCCATTTACCTGTTGATAAAGAAGGGCGTGTTAGCGTAAACGATTTACGTAATGCCTTAGATTCTGATACAACTTTAGTTTCAATAATGGGCGTTAATAATGAAATTGGTGCTATTCAGCCAATTGATGAAATTAGTGATTTATTAACTAACTACCCGACCGTGAGTTTTCATGTAGATAATGTGCAAGCATTAGGTAAAAATATTTGGTCTCGTGTTTTTACTCCTCGTGTTGATTTTTCCAGTCTGTCAGCACATAAATTCCACGCACCACGAGGTACCGGAATCCTTTATAAAAAAGAGGGCAAGATGCTTGATCCCCTGCATGATGGTGGCGGCCAAGAAAAAGGTTTGCGCTCAGGTACTGAAAACTTACCGGCGATAGCGGGGATGGCTAAAGCAGTGCGCTTGCTTTTAGAAAATGAACGTGAAAAAGCTCAACGTGAGATTGCTATTAAAGCCAAAATAGTGAATTATCTCCAAAATAAACCAGGAATCACTATATTTTCACCATTAAATGATAACTTTGCTCCTCATATTTTATGTTTTGCCCTTGAAGGTATTAGGGGAGAGACTCTTGTTCATACACTTGAAGAGTATGACATATATACTTCAACTACTTCGGCCTGTTCTTCTACTAAGACTGATCAAGCCAGCACATTAGTGGCAATGCATGTTGATGATACAGTAGCAACAAGTGCGATTCGTCTTAGCTTTGATGAAACTAACACCCTTGCCCAGGCAGACGAATTTATTAAGGTCTTTGATAAAATTTACCATCATTTTGCCAGAATTAATCATTTAGGAGAATAAATTTTTATGAAATACACTGAAATAATGGTACGTTATGGTGAGCTTTCAACTAAAGGAAAAAATCGTAAAGATTTTATTGGTCGCTTAGCTGGTAACGTGACTAAAGTATTACGCGATTTTTCGCAAGTCGAAATACACCCGCGCCATGACCGCATGCATATAGTTTTAAATGATGCACCTTTTGCAGAAGTTGATAAACGCTTAAAAAAGGTTTTTGGTATCCAAACTTATTCACCGACTATCAAAGTTGAAAAAACTTTGGCAAAAATTGAAGAAACTGCTCTAGCTTTAATGAAAGAAACCTTTAAAAAGGGCATGACTTTTAAAGTCAACACTAAACGCAGTGATCATCAATTTTTATACGATACCAATGAGTTGAATAAAATGGTGGGTGACTACCTCTTTTCACATATGGATGATTTAAAGGTGGAAATGAAACACCCTGATATTGTTCTGAGAATTGAAGTACGCAAGGATGCTGTCTATATTTCTAATCAGTTACTTCACGGTGCGGGTGGAATGCCAGTTGGAACTGGCGGACGTGCTGTTATGATGTTATCTGGCGGAATTGATTCGCCAGTAGCTTCCTATTTGGCTCTAAAGCGCGGCGTTGATATTGATATGGTTCACTTTTATAGTCCACCATATACTACTGAAAAAGCGCTCAATAAGGCTAAAGAATTAACAGGTATCTTGGCTAATTATGCTGGCAAGATCAATTTTATTGCGGTGCCATTTGCGGAAATTCAAGAAACTATCAAAGAAAAAATTCCTGAAGGCTATTTAATGACTGTACAAAGAAGATTCATGTTGCAGTTAGCAGATAAAATTAGAGCTAAAAGAAGAGGACTGGCTATTTTTAACGGTGAATCCGTTGGTCAGGTGGCTTCGCAAACTTTGGAATCAATGGCCGCAATTAATGATGTGACGACCACTCCTGTTGTCAGACCCGTTGCTACAATGGACAAAACCGAGATTATCCGTTTAGCTGAAAAGATTGGCACTTTTGATTTATCAATTCAGCCATTTGAAGATTGCTGTACAATTTTTGCCCCTCCTCGCCCCAAAACTAAACCAAAAATCGATAAAGCACGAGAATTTGAAAATCGTCTGGATGTTGAAGGACTAATTGACCGTGCTTTAGCTGGTATACAAGTGACTTCAATTTACCCTAATGATAAGTTTTTAGCAGATAAAGCGGCAGAAGATGCTGCACTACTGTAAAAAACGTGTTATAATACGCCCAAAGCAATAATTGAGAGGTATTAACCTTATAAATAGAGAAAGGCTGAATTGGTGAAAGGCCGAATGAAGGTTAATTGGTAGCTCGATTGGACTGATTAGCTGAACTAACAGTAGGCTGATCCGGCAAATTCGCCGTTATCATTTTTAAGAGAGGCAGAATTTATTCTGCTTAACTTTAGGTGGTACCGCGGTTAATCACATCGTCCTAGACATTTTGTCTAGGACTTTTTTATTGGGAGGAGAACTATGACAGATTTAGCACCAAAATATGACCCACGCGAGGTTGAACAGGGTAGATATCAAAAATGGCTAGATCAAGATTTATTTAAGCCATCTGGAGATAAAAAGGCACATCCGTATGCAATTGTTATTCCGCCACCAAATGTTACTGGTAAGCTTCATTTAGGTCATGCTTGGGATACAGCAATTCAGGATACATTAATTAGATTTAAAAGAATGCAGGGTTATGATACTTTGTATCTTCCAGGAATGGATCATGCAGGAATTGCAACTCAGGCTAAAGTTGAGGCTAAATTACGCAAACAGGGTAAAGACCGTCATGAAATGGGCCGTGAAGCTTTTGTTAAACAAGTTTGGGGCTGGAAAGATGAATACGCTGCTATTATCAAGAGCCAGTGGGCAAAATTGGGTCTGTCACTAGATTATTCACGTGAAAGATTTACATTAGATAAGGGTTTGTCAAAAGCAGTTCGCCGCGTCTTTGTCCAACTTTACAAAGAAGGATTAATTTATCGTGGTGAATACATTATCAATTGGGATCCTGAGCTGCAAACAGCTCTAAGTGATATCGAGGTTATTCACCAAGACGATAAAGGCGCTTTTTATCATATTAAATATCCATTTGCTGACGGTTCCGGCTTTGTTGAAATTGCAACTACACGTCCTGAAACCATGTTCGGTGATACTGCTGTTGCCGTGGCACCAGGGGATGAACGATATAAAGATCTTGTCGGCAAAGAATTAATTTTACCGCTAGTGGGACGCCATATTCCAATTATTGCAGATCAACACGTTGATCCTGAATTTGGTACTGGTTTAGTAAAGATTACCCCTGCTCATGATCCTAACGACTTTTTAGTCGGCAATCGTCATAACTTAAAACGGATTAACGTCATGAACGACGATGGCACTATGAACGAAAATGCCGGTAAGTATGAAGGAATGGATCGTTTTGAGTGCCGTGAAGCATTAGTTAAGGACCTGAAGGAACAGGGCTATCTGATTAAAGTTAAGCCGATTGTGCACTCAGTTGGACACTCAGAGCGTTCTGGCGTTCAAGTTGAACCTCGTCTTTCCACTCAATGGTTTGTTAAGATGAAACCATTAGCTGAAGCTGCATTAAAAAATCAGGAAACTGACAATAAGATTACTTTTGTTCCTGAAAGATTTGAGCGTACTTTTAAACAATGGATGGAAAACATCCACGATTGGGTTATTTCTCGTCAGTTATGGTGGGGTCACCAAATTCCAGCTTGGTATAACAAGAAGACTGGTGAAATGTACGTTGGTGAAGAAGCGCCAAAGGACATTGAAAACTGGAACCAAGATCCAGATGTATTAGATACCTGGTTCTCAAGTGCATTATGGCCATTTTCAACGATGGGCTGGCCAGATGAAGATTCAGCCGATTATAAACGTTATTTCCCAACTAATGCGTTGGTTACAGGCTATGACATTTTACCGTTTTGGGTAGCCAGAATGATATTCCAAGGCTTACACTTCACTCATCAACGTCCATTTAAAGATGCTGTCTTTCATGGCTTGATTCGTGATGAGCAAGGGCGCAAGATGAGTAAATCACTGGGTAACGGAGTAGATCCTATGGATGTCATTGACCAGTATGGTGCTGATGCTTTACGCTGGTTCTTGCTCAATGGTACAGCTCCTGGCCAAGACACACGTTATAATCCAAAGCAACTGGCATCTGCATGGAACTTTATCAATAAGATTTGGAATGCTGCTAGATTCGTAATTATGAATTTACCAGAAGATGCACAACCTGCTCATATGCCAGATACAGCTAAATTCGATTTAGCAGATGGTTGGATTTTTGACCGCCTAAATCATACGGTCAGTGAAGTTATTCGGTTATTTGATGACTATCAATTTGGTGAAGCTGGTCGTGAATTATACAACTTTATTTGGAACGACTTCTGTGACTGGTACATCGAAATGGCCAAAGTGGCTTTGAATGGTAGTGATGAAGAATTAAAAGCAAGAAAACAAGATAATTTAATTTGGATTCTTGACCAAATCTTGCGTTTATTGCACCCAATTATGCCATTCGTGACAGAAAAATTATGGTTGTCCATGCCACACGATGGTGAATCAATTATGGTTGCCAAATATCCTGAACCACATGCTGAATTTGAAAATGAACCAGCTCGTCGTGACATGGCTTTCTTAATCGAAATCATTAAGGCAGTACGTAATATTCGTATGGAAGTAAATGCTCCGTTGTCTTCTTCAATTGACATTATGATTCAATTAGAAGACGCAAAGAATGAAAGAATTTTAACTGACAATGAAGATTACGTTAAGAACTTTTTGCATCCAAAAGAATTAACCATTTCAACTCAAATTGATGCACCAAAACTTGCTAAGACTGCCGTGATTTCAGGTGCACAGATCTTTGTTCCGTTAGCTGATTTAGTCAATATTGAAGACGAGATCAAGCGCATGACCAAAGAAGAAAAAGATCTGCAAGCTGAAGTTGAGCGCTCAACTAAGAAACTAAGTAATCAAGGCTTTGTCGCCCATGCTCCTGAAGCTGTGATAAATAAAGAAAAAGCGAAAAAAGCTGATTATGAAAGTCAACTTCAAAGCGTTCAGGAAAGAATTCAAGAATTAAAGAAGAGTGAATAACGTGACTTTTACCAAAGCTCAAGATGTGATTAATTATTTATACTCACTTCCTAAATTACATGAAAAAGCAGATTTAACATATATTAAGACAATTTTGGCTATGTTAGGTAATCCGCAAGATCAGATAAAAACAATCCATGTTACGGGCACGAATGGTAAAGGCTCAACTTCTTACTATTTAAGTAATTTGTTGCAAAAGGCTGGTCAAAGGACTGGCCTTTTTGTTTCGCCCTATGTTTTTGAATTTAACGAGCGGATTCAGCTAAATGGTCAAAATATCAGTAACCAAAATTTGGTTGGAGTAGCTAATAAAATAGAGTCAGTTTTGACAAAAATTCGTAAAAACAATCCTGCTTTTTCATTAGTGACGTTTGAATATGAAGTAGTATTGGCATTTCTTTATTTTGCCAATGAAAAATGTGACTATGCTGTGATTGAAGTTGGCATAGGTGGTGAGCATGATAAAACTAATGTTATTACACCTGAAGTCAGTGTGATTACTACAGTTGGACTAGATCATGAGCAAGTTATTGGACCAACTCTAGCAGATATTGCCCGTGAAAAAAGTGGCATAATAAAGGAAAATAGGCCAGTTGTTTTAGGTAATATTCCAAAAGAGGTGTTGCCTATTATTCAACGAAAGGCTCAAAAAGAAAATGCTCTGGTTAAAAAACTTGGATCCGACTTTAATGTTTTACTTCAAGAAAATTTGGAGTATCAAGATCAAATACAAAACATTTCTTTTTTACCCAGGCCGCTAGTTGAAGGTTATGATATTGGGATCGCTGTTCAAGCCTTTAGCTTATTAAATCTGTCACTTTCTGCTTCAGAGATAGAAGATACAATAAACCAAACAACTGTGCCTGGACGTTATCAAATTTTGCAAAGTAATCCTTTAATTATCCTTGATGGTGCACATAATATTCAGGCAATGCAAAATCTGCTAGATTTTGCTCACTTTAAGCAGGAAAAAAAGCAAGGCAAAATTAGAGTATTAATTATGATGATGAAAGATAAGGATATTGAGCAAGTTTTTAAATTGTTTAAACCAGCGGATGAAGTTCACTTAACTACAATTGATTATCCGCGTGCAGCTAAAAAAGAAGACTATCCGGTTTGGATTCAAAAAAAATATCAGTATCACGCTGACTGGCGAACTTCTTATCAAGATTTAAAGCATAAGAGTCAAACAAATGATATACTGCTAGTAACAGGATCATTTTACTTAGTTGGGGATATTTTACAAATGGAGATAAAAGATGCGCGTTCAAGGCATTAAGGATGATATCACAGGCATTTTGTTTGATATGGATGGCTTGTTGGTAAATTCCGAAAATTTATACTGGGAAGCTAATATTCAGGCTGCTAAGGAGGCAAATCTAGGTACGCCCGATGATATTTATCTTAAATTAGTTGGCTCGACAACAACTGATATGAACGATTTTTACCTGCAATATTTTAAGAATAAGGAACAACGTGACCAATTTATTAAACGTACTGATGAACTAGTATGGCAGTGGACTGAACAAGGTAAATTAAAGTTAAGACCGGGAGTGCAAAAAGCTCTTGATCACTTTCAGGCTGCCGGGTTACCTATGGCTGTGGTAACCAGCAATTCTGAAAATGTGGTAGAGCATAATTTATGGGCCACAGGTACGCGTAACTATTTTCAATTTCACTTAAATTATGACGATGTCAAAAATAATAATGTCAAGCCTAAACCTGCACCAGATATTTATCTTTTGGCAACCCAAAAATTACATGTTGCCCAAAATAATATCTTAGCGTTCGAAGATTCTTCTCCTGGATTGCTAGCCGCTGTTAAAGCCGGCTTGAAATGTGTGATGGTGCCTGATTTAATTCCAGCTACTGCCGAAGATCATCAGAATGCGGTTTATGTTTGTCAGGACTTCTGTGAATTTTTACAAAAAGTTAGTTAGTTTTGGCGTATATAAATAGTGAAAGGAATGATTTTATGGAATTAATAAGGTCTCATCACTATTTAATTAAAACCGACTGGGAAATGCTGAACAGCTTTTTTGGAGAATTGAAAGAACATGGAATTGAAAATTTTGATGAACTTCTTGTTAAGTTGGAAGAATTAAAAATAAGAAATGCCAATGATCTGCTTAAATATGTTTCTGGCGGTCAATGCTGTGACAGCCTGGCGCTTTTGAGCGAAGGATTGCTCGAAAGATTGCGCTCAGCAGTATCAGACCGGGAACTTATTATGACTTCAAGCGACGAAGTAGGTACTTATTTATTAGATAAATTTGCAGGACATAAGCAAGAAGAACTATGGGCAATCTACATAGATAACAGTAATCATATAATTGCTGAAAAGAAGTTGTTTCAAGGTACTTTGGATAAGTCAATTGCGCATCCGCGGGAAATTTTCCGTTGGGCAGTTGTTTATGCCTGTGCCGGCTTCTTTGTGGTGCATAATCACCCTAGCGGTAATTTGTTACCTTCAAAAAGTGATATTGAACTCACTGAGATGCTTCATGAAGCAGCAAAACTATTTCGGATTGAATTTCTTGATCATTTCATTGTCGGTAAAGGAAATTACTTTAGTTTCTGTGAACGACAATTATTTTAAAATCATCTTAAAGTTACGTTCCATTTTCTTTTTTAAGTTGCACTTTATGCTATAATTATTCAAGATTTAGAGACTGCGATAATAAGGAGAGATTTACGTGTTTGGATTAGGAGCAAAAAATATTGGCATTGACTTAGGAACTGCCAATACTCTTGTTTATATGGAAGGTAAAGGGATTGTTTTAAGAGAGCCTTCTGTGGTGGCAAAAAACACCCATACCGGTAAGGTAATTGCGGTAGGCTCAGAAGCAAGAGAAATGATTGGCAGAACACCAGAAAGTATAGTGGCTATAAGGCCAATGAAAGATGGTGTAATTGCTGATTATGATACAACTGCCTCAATGCTTAAGTATTTTATCGAAAAGACTGTTGGCAATTCCAAACCTTCAGCTATGATTTGTGTACCTTCTGGTGTAACTGAGGTTGAAAAGCGGGCAGTGATTGATGCTGCCCGTGTAGCTGGAGCACGTGAAGCTTTTGTAATAGAAGAACCATTTGCAGCTGCTATTGGAGCAGGATTGCCAGTAATGGATCCTACTGGCTCAATGGTTGTAGATATTGGTGGTGGAACTACCGATGTTGCCACTATTTCTTTAGGTGGAATAGTTTCTTCTACCTCAATCCGCCAAGCCGGTGATAAGTTCAATACGGCAATTGTGAATTATGTTCACTCTAATTTTAATCTGCTGATTGGTGAGAGAACTGCTGAAGATATTAAAATTCAGATTGGTTCTGCTTCAGTTGAAAAGGCTGAAGATATTGAAGCAGTCAATATTCGTGGCCGTGATTTAGTTACTGGTTTACCAAAATCAGTTGATGTAAAAGCAGTCGATGTTGCTCATGCTATTCAAGACGTTGTTCAGGACATTATCGTTGCAATTAAGGAAACGCTTGAACAGACCTCTCCTGAAATAGCAGCGGACGTCATTGATCACGGCATTGTATTGACAGGCGGTGGAGCTTTACTTAAAAACTTACCTGAGGTTATTTCCGAAGCTACTAAAGTGCCAGTATTTATAGCCCAAGATCCATTAGATTGTGTTGCAGTTGGTACAGGTGAGTCTCTGAAAAATATTGAAGTAATGCGCAAAAATCGCAGATAATACTAAAAGTCGGCTGTTTTCGCCGGCTTTTCTTTAGGGACTGTTTCCAAATGAAGAAATTTCTACAAAACAAAAAATTATTATCGGCATGTATAGCAGTTATTTTGGCTTTTACTGTTATAGGAGGCAGTGTCAGCTTGCGTAATAGACGTGATACTCCTTTGATTATCCAGAGTTTTGGCAATGATGTGGTTGCAGTGGGATCAAGAATAATTGATTTTCCACTTAGTTTTGTTTCTGGTAGTTTAAATAACGTTCACGATTTGCTAAATACTCAAGATGAAAATAACTATCTCAAGAGCAAAGTTACTGACTTGGAACAAACAAAAGCTCGTAATTCTAGCCTGGAAGCTGAAAACAAACAACTTAAATCTGCATTAAAAGTAAAAAATACGCTTACTGACTATAATATTATTCAAGCATCTGTCATTTCCCGTTCACCGGACAGTTGGACAGACCTGTTGGTTATTAATAAGGGATCTACATCTGGCTTGCGTAAAAATATGGCGGTAATGTCCGGTGGAGGTATTATTGGTCGCCTAATAGAGGTCAATGCCGCTACTGCAAAAGTTGAATTAATAACAACTAGTGATAAATCAGCCAATCGTTTTGCAGTTGAAGCACAAGCCGTTAACGGAAAGAAAGTTCATGGAATTATTACGGTAATAGGTAACAAGACACTAGCATTTACTCAGGCGGTCGACAGTAAAAAACTAAAGCGTGGTGCAAAAATTTACACTAGCGGATTGGGTGGTAATTCACCGAAAGGATTATTGGTAGGGACGATTTCTACTACAACCCATGATACATTTGGCTTATCTGATTTAATTAAAATTAATCCAGCAGGTGAATTAAATGATCCTTCTGTAGTTTCGGTTATTAAAAGGAAAGTGAACGACTAATGAAGTCTCTGCGAAAATTTAGTCTTGTTTTAGCTTTATATATTGCTTTAGCTATCAGCGGCAGTTTGTCTTTATTCTTTCACCGGTTCTTTTTAATTGGTAATGCTACAAACTTATTGGTACCTGTTAGCATGATGTTAATAGCACTTTTTGATGATACTAATCACAAAGAGATTTTGTTAGCTTTTGGTACTGGTGTAGTAAGTGATATTTATTTTTTTGGTATTATCGGTGTTTATGCCATTAGTTTACCTATAATTTGCTGGCTGTTGCAAAAAACTGCCAGATTTTTACCAGAAGTTTTTTGGGCACGAATTTTAGCGATTTTAATCGCTTCTATTCTGATTGAGGGCTATACTTGGCTTATTATGAACATGACAGGTCTGACGAGTATTAGTTCAATGAAATTGTTAAAAAGTATTTTGCCAACCTTATGCTGGACATTTATATTCGCTTCCGTTACTTATAAATTATGGTGGAATTTAGCTGTTAACTATCCCTTTATGGTAAATTTAGATAATTATCAACAATAAAAAACGTGAGACAATGATCTCACGCTTTTTTATTCGAAAAAGCCAAAGCTAGATAATGCACCAACAACTTGCATTACTACAGCAGCTAAAGTTATTATTGCCATTAGCCAGGCCATGGCAATTGTTAGCTTTTGAAATTTAGATCTCTTTTTCTTATGTCTTCTCGTCATTGATAGACCTCCCTGTTTGAACAATATTTTATGCTACTTAAAAGTTTTTTTCAATCAGAGAGTAAGATAAAATAGAGAATAGATATATAGAGGATATAGCCAATGTTTTTAATTTTTTTGATACCTATTGTTGGTCTTACTTTAGCTTTTCTTATTAATAAGATGTTTCCCAAGGCTCAATTTCGCGGATACGATTTATTACCATTCTTTTTTATATACGCATGTCACTTGATTACCCTGAAGCAGAAAAGGCCTGAGTTTTTGCCTTATGGTTTTTTTGTCTTCTTCATTTTAGTTATAATAATTGCTATAACTGAAGCAATTAAAAATAAGAATCTGTCCATAAGTAAAACTTTCCGCAAAATATGGGACTATTTAACTGTTAATACTATTTTTTGGTATTTAGGATTATTATTTTTAATGATATAGTCAAACTTTTTGAGTAAAAAAATTTGTTTTTGAAGATAAACGCAAACCTGTAATGGTCTGCGTTTTTTACTTTTCGGATCATAAAAAAGAAATGTTAAACTTTATAACTAAAAAGTGGTAGGAAGTGGTGAATTGTGGTAAATTAATTAGTGGAAGGGGGTAATGCCATGTTCATGGGTGAATATCATCACAATCTCGACAGCAAAGGGCGTTTAATTATACCTGCTCGTTTGCGTAGTCAGATTGGCGAAAAAATGATATTTACTCGTGGAATGGAAGGTTGCATTTTTGGCTATACTACAGAGGCATGGCAGAAAATTGAAGCCAAGCTAGCCCACCTTCCTTTGACTAAGAGGAATGCACGCAGTTTTACGCGTTTATTTTACTCTGGTGCAATGGAATGCGAATTTGATAAGCTGGGACGTGTGAATCTGACCACAACGTTGAAGAAGCACGCTTGTCTTGTTAAAGAATGTGTCATTATAGGAGTTTCTGATCGAATTGAGATTTGGTCGAAAGAGCGTTGGGAAAGCTTTAGTGATGAAGCCAACGAAAACTATGATGATATCGCAGAAAATTTAGATGATTTGGAACTATAAACATGGAATTCAAACACACCAGTGTACTCTTACACCAAACAATCGATAATTTAAAACCCAAAAATGGTGGTCTTTATGTAGACGCAACTTTTGGCGGCGGCGGTCATGCAAAATATTTACTGAGCAAACTTGCTAGTGGTACCGTGATTGGTTTTGATCAGGATGAATATGCAATAAATTCGGCTAAGTTAAACTTTGCCGATTTACTTAAATCTGAGGCTGATCCTAAATTACAATTAGTACACGACAACTTTAGTCATTTAAAAATTAACTTGGTTAAGCTGGGTTATCAAGATGGCATTGACGGTATCTATTATGATTTAGGCGTTTCCTCCCCCCAATTTGATCAGGCAAAAAGAGGCTTTTCTTACCGCTTCGATGCCAGATTGGATATGAGAATGGATCAGGATCAAAGTCTTGATGCGTATCAATTGGTTAATGACTCAAGTCAAAAAGAATTGACTAATATTTTGTATAAATTTGGTGGAGAAAAGTATTCTCGCCAGATTGCTCATAAAATTGTCCTTAAAAGACAAAAAAAGCCAATTGCGACAACCTTTGAACTGGTTGATGTTATTAAGGAAGCAATTCCTGCGTTTGCAAGAAGGACTGGAGGGCATCCAGCAAAAAAGACTTTTCAGGCTTTGCGTGTTGCTGTAAACCACGAGCTTGATGCTTTAAGTACATCACTTGAGGAAGCGATCAAATTACTCAAACCAGGCGGTCGCATTAGTGTGATTACTTTTCAGTCTGATGAAGACAAAATAGTAAAAAATATTTTTAAAAAATACTCCGACGTTGAGGTACCTAGGGGAATGCCTGCTATTCCCGATGACTTGAAGCCAACGCTTCGATTAGTAAATCGTAAGCCCATTGTTGCTTCGGCTGAAGAGCTTAAAAATAATAATCGCTCACACAGTGCCAAGTTGCGGGTTGCAGAAAAATTGTAAAGAGGAAAAACAATGGCTGATAATTTAGCAAGAAAAATAGAGTTTAATCCTAATGAGCAAAGAGATCCAGAGAAGAGACAACGTCAAGTTCTCAATCATCACAACGTTGCTTGGACCGGTTTCGAAAAGTCCTTGCTTATATTGGGAACAATGATCACAATTGGCTTAATGACAATGCTCGTTTCTTCTAGTATTTCTGCTACTTCAGCTCAACATGAACTTACTAGTTTGCAGCGCTCGGTTGCAAAAGAGCAAAGTCAAGTTGGAGATTTGCATCAAGAATTAGGTGAGTTGACCTCAAGCTCAAGAATGAATAAAATTGCTCGCAGCAAGGGGTTGGCTTTGAATGAAAAAAATATTAGGACTATACGCTAATGAATAAGCACATTAGTAAAAAATATAACTTAAATTCCAAAGCCCACGGATACCGTTTTACAGTCGGGAGATTTCTCGAGGTAGCTGTTGCTTTGGTTTTTCTTGTATTTATAGGCAGATTTTTATATCTGGGAATTTCAAAAACCGTTAATGGACAAGATTTAACCGCTAAGACCGAGCAATTGTATATGCGTAATCAAGTATTAAAGGCCAATCGGGGAAATATTTATGACCGTAACGGTTTAGCTGTAGCGCAGGATTCCCATTTGTATACAATTTATGCCATTCTAGATAAATCATCCATTAATTATAAAAATAAGCCAGAATATGTTGTTAGCAAAAGTAAAACTGCTGAAAAGTTAGCACAAGTTTTACCTCTTAAAGCAAATAAAATTTTAAAGTATCTTAATCCTTCGCAGCCGGTTTTTCAGGTACAATTTGGTACTGCAGGTTCTAATTTGACCAAAAAGCAAAAAGACCGAATTGAAAAAATGAATTTGCCGGGAATTAAATTTTTTGAAACTCAGTCACGGTTATACCCAAATGGTAATTTTGCAGCTCACATAATTGGTCTGGCTACACCAGTTTATGATAAAAAAACCAGGCAACAAAATTTAGAGGGTACCATGGGACTGGAAGCTTGGTATGACGACGTTCTTACCGGAAAAAACGGCTATCAGGTTTCAGCTGTTGATGCCTCAAATTTCCAGACGCCAAATAGTACCCATACTTATAAAGCCCCTGTAGATGGTAATAATATATATCTAACTATTGACTCGCAGTTGCAGGAATGCCTTGAAAGTAGGTTATCTTATGTTCAGGATACCTTTAATCCCGTTTCTATGACAGCCGTAGTTGAAGATATGAAGACGGGAAAAGTATTAGCTGCATCGCAAAGACCAAGTTTCAATCCGCAGACCAAAAAGGGACTAAAAAATTCCTATCGCAATATTTTGGTGCAAGATACATATGAACCCGGATCTGTTTTTAAAGTCCTGACATTATCTTCCGCTGTTAATAGCGGAAACTACCATCCAAATCAATATTACAATTCAGGATCAGTTTCTGTGAATGGCTCAGTAATTCACGATTGGAAGCCGCATGGCTGGGGTAGCATACCTTTTTCACAAGCATTTCCACGGTCGAGCAATACCGGATTCGTTCATATTGAGCAACAAATGGGTGCTAAGACTTGGAAAAAGTATTTAAAGAAATTCCATATTGGTCAGAAAACTGGCGTAACGCTCCCAGGTGAGCAACCAGGATTGATCGCGTTTAACTCACCCGTTGATCAGGCTGTCACTAGTTTTGGGCAGGGCGTTGATGTGAACGTCATGCAAATGATGCAAGCTTTTAGCAGTTTGGCGAATAATGGTCAAATGGTAAAACCCCAATTCGTTGAAAAAATTACCGATGCAGATGATCACACAATAACCGGTTATCAAATAAAAAATGTTGGCAGACCAGTTTATAGTAAAGAAACAGCAAACATAGTTCTTGAAAATATGCGCCAAGTTTTAAACAAAAGAATTGGTACCGGAGCTGCATACCGGATAAAAAATCAAAGTATTGCGGTTAAAACGGGAACAGCTCAAATAGCCAATCTTAAAGGTGGGGGCTATCTTAAAGGTAACAATAATTACATCTTTTCTGTAGTTGGTGTTACACCGGCTAAGCATCCGCGTTATTGCATTTACATCACTGTCAAGCAGCCTCAAAGAATGAGTAAACCGGCTGAAGTAATTCTTTCTTCAATTTTTAAACCTGTAATGAATAGAACAATTCTTATGTCTAAAAATGGCTTAAGCAGTTCAACAATGATTAAAATACCTGACCTAACGGGGCTAAGTTATAAGGAGGCTGAAACAATCGCTCAACGGGTTGGTTTCAGACTTGTCAGGATTGGTTCAGGTGATAAAATAACCAAGCAGTCTTATCAAGCAGGTCAAAAACAGCAGTCAGGTAAATTAATGCTGGTGCGGACTGCCGGCATTATAAAGTGTCCTGCTATGAAAGGTTGGTCAAAAGATGAGCTGCAGCAGTTTGCAGATTTGACTGGGGCTAAATTAAGCATTCGGGGTACAGGTGTAGTATCTAAACAAAGTGTAGCTGTTGGTGAAACTGTCAAATCCGGGACAAAAATAAAAATACAATTAAAGGAGTAGCATTTTATGCTGATCATTAGCATTATTGCATTAGTAAGTTCATTGGCGTTAACGGGGATTATTTTACCCTGGGTGATTATTTTCATGAGGTCACACCATGAAGGACAGGAAATTCGGGATGAAGGTCCTAAATGGCATGAAAAAAAGTCTGGTACACCTACAATGGGTGGTGTGGTTTTTGTTTTAGCAGCCACAGTTTCTACAATCTGGGTTGGTGTATGGCAACACGAAGTCACGAAAATGATCTGGATTTTATTAATCAGTTTGCTGGGTTACGGTATTATAGGCTTCTTAGATGATAGTATAAAATTGTTTTATAAGCGTAATTTGGGTCTTCGTGCATGGCAAAAATTTTCTTTACAAATTTTAGTTGCTGTTCTGATTATTATCATCGCAGCAACGGACCATTTTCAATTCAAACTTTTCATACCGTTTTTTGGTGTAGTTAACAGTGTTGTTTTATTCACAATTTTTGTAATTTTCTGGTTGGTAGGTTATTCCAACGCAGTTAATCTGTCAGACGGTTTAGATGGTTTGGCAACTGGACTGGCAATTATTGCTTATGCCACATACTCTTATATCGCACTTAAACAAAAAAATTTTGCCGTTTTAATTTTTTGTATGAGTGTCATAGGAGGGTTGATTTCATTTTTTATTTTTAATCATAAGCCTGCTAAAATTTTTATGGGTGATGCTGGGTCTCTAGCTTTAGGAGGAGGACTGGCTGCTGTTAGTATCTTTCTAAATAGGCCTTGGTCACTTTTGTTAGTGGGAATCGTATTTGTATGTGAAACAGCGAGCGTAATTTTGCAGGTTATCTCTTTTCAAACAACTGGTAAACGGATTTTCAAAATGACACCGATACATCATCATTTTGAAATGCTGGGTTACTCTGAATGGAAAGTAGACATTATTTTCTGGATTGTTGGCTTACTGGGAAGTATCTTGTATTTAGTAATATGGGGATAAAATAGTTCAATGAGGCAAGTTAAGACTTATCAAGGTAAAAATATTTTAGTTTTAGGCCTCGGCAAAAGTGGTTTTGCAGTAAGTAAATTACTGCTTGAACTTGGTGCAAAGCTAACTTTAAACGACAAGGCTGATTTAAGTAAAAATTCAAAAGCACAAGAATTGAAAAAACTGGGCGTGCAAATAATAGATGGCAGACATCCAGTAGAATTATTACACCAAGAATCTTTTGCTTATTTAGTAAAAAATCCGGGGATTCCTTATGAAAACCCAATGGTGCAAGAGGCAATAAAATTAAATTTGCCAATTATTACCGAACCTGAAATTGCACTGAGTGTTAGTGAAGCTCCATATATTTGTGTTACAGGCTCAAATGGCAAAACTACTACGGTAATGCTAACACAGAAAATTCTGGAGCATTCGCTGGCTAAAAAGGGCCATCATGCGTATGCAGTTGGTAACATTGGTGTTCCAATTTCTGAAGTAGTGAAAAAAGCTACCAAAGATGATATCTTGGTTTGCGAAACTTCCAGTTTTCAACTGCTTGGCGTAACAGATATCGATCCAAAAGTAGCTGCGATTATTGATATTTATCACAATGTCCATTTAGATTATCACAAGACTTTTGCTAATTATGTTAATGCCAAACTAAACGTTACCAGGACGCAAACTTCAGATCATTATTTTTTAGCTAACTTAGATCAAAAAAATATTTTTGAAGAAGAAAAGAAAGTTACAAAAGCAAAACTAATAACCTTTTCCGAAAATGATCGAACTGCCGACTATTTTATTGCTGATGGCTATTTACAGAATCAACATGAAAAAATCATTAAGACCGCCGACATGAAATTACCCGGTATCCATAACCAGCAGAATGCTTTAGTTGCTAGCGCAATTGCACAAATTATGGGAGCGACTATCAGCGATATCCAGGCAGTGTTAACTAGTTTTGCCGGGGCAAAGCACCGCTTACAATATGTTATGACCTTGCAAGGCCGCAAAATCTATAATGACTCCAAATCGACAAATATAGAGGCGGCTTCAGTTGCTATTCCCTCTTTTGAAGATCCTGAAGTCTGGATCGCTGGTGGGTTAGATCGCGGTTTTACTTTTGATTCCTTGGTCCCACTTTTAAAAAAACATGTTAAAGCCGTGGTTTTATATGGCGAAACTCGTTATTTACTGGCTGATGCAGCTCGTAAAGCTGGCATTAAAAACATTGTCATTGAAAATACATTACAAGAAGCAGTACCAAGAGCATATGAATTAACAAATCCTGGTGATGTATTGTTATTTTCACCAGCTTGTGCGTCATGGGATCAATTTCGAACCTTTGAAGAACGTGGAGACTATTTTGTTAACTTTATAAAGGAATTGAAGACTAAATAAAATGAGAATAATATTTACAGGTGGAGGAACAGGCGGCCATATTTATCCTATTATGGCAATTATTGAACGATTAAAAGAGCGCAATTTGGCGACCAATGATGAAATACTCTTTGTTGGTACCAAAAATGGCCTTGAAGCTAAGATAGTTCCAGCAGCAGGAGTAAATTTTAAAACGATTGAAATGCGCGGGTTTTCCCGTAAACATATAATGAGTAATTTTGCTACAATTAGTTTGTTTCTTAAGGCCACAAAAAAAGCTCAAAAAATTATTAATGATTTTAAGCCTGATATTGTGATGGGAACTGGTGGCTATGTCAGTGGTGCCCTAGTGTACGAAGCAGCAAAAATGAAGATTCCAACTATGATTCATGAATCAAATTCAGTAGTTGGCGTTGCTAATAAGTTTTTAGGACACTATGTAAACAAAATTTGTTATACGTTTGATGATGCTGCCAAGCAATTTTCGGAAAAGAAAAAGTTGGTAAAAACTGGAAATCCACGTTCTCAGCAAGTACTAAATCTGTCATCAACCAAGATTGATTTGCAAAGCAAATGGGGTCTTAATCCTCAAATACCTACAGTATTAGTTTTTGGCGGCTCTCGTGGTGCTTTGGCTATCAACCGGATAATGTTAAAATCACTGACTCGGCTTGAAACTAAGCCATACCAAGTCATTTGGGTGACAGGAACTTATTATTATCAAAAAATTGCAGAAAAACTAACCAATGTTAATTATGGTGAAAGTATCAAAATATTACCGTATGTTAAGGATATGCCAGCACTTTTACCAAAAATGATTTGTGTGGTTTCGCGTTCAGGAGCCACTAGTATTGCGGAATTTACCGCTTTAGGTGTTCCAGCTATTTTGATTCCTAGTCCAAATGTAACTAATGATCACCAAATGAAAAATGCTCTTGATCTTGAAAAAGCCGGCGCAGCGACAGTGATTGCGGAAAATGAACTTAATATTAATAACTTTATTTCTTCAATTGATCATATCGTGTTGGATCGTAAATACTATACAGAAATGAGTAAGGCATCCAAAAAACTGGGAGTTTCTGATGCGTCTGATGAAGTAATTAAAGTAATGCAGGATTTAGCTAAATAAAAAGAAGGTGAGGCAGTTGACCAAAAAGCGAGTAACAAAAATTGACCCTAAAGAAAAGCTATCGCCATATTTAAGTCATCAATCAAGTAAGAAAAAGAAAAATTCTAGAACTAATACCAAAATCTCTGCCTCTCTTTCTAAATTACATAATGAACGTAAATCCGCACTATTAAAGAGACTGGGTCTAATAATAGGTGTTTCGGTAATAGCACTTTTGGGACTTGGCTATTATATTTCTCCTCTGGCAAATGTTCAAAGTATTCAAATTAACGGGGAAAATGATTTACCAGTAAAAGAAGTTGTAAAAGCAACAGATATTAAAGCTAGTGACAAAGTAGTCGATTATCTTTTTAATAAAAATGGCGTATCCCGTAAACTTTCTGCCAAATACTCAGAAATAAAAAACATCAAAGTTCAAGTTAAAGACTTTAATCATTTAATAATTGAAATTGATGAATACCCTACAAAAGGCTACATTAAGACTTCTAAAGGATATCGTAAAATACTTACTCAGGGAAAATTAGGGTCTCAGTTTATTCCTTGGTCAAAAGTATATCCAGATAAACCAGTTTTTGTAGGCTACAATCATGAAGTATCTCTCAAAAAAATTCTTCATTTATTCAATAGTTTACCACCTGATTTTCAGGATCAAATTAAATTATTAAGTGGTAATACCCGAAGAAAATCACAAGTGATTTTTCTAATGAAAAACGGGAATGTAGTTATTGGCAACGTTTCAACCCTAAAAAGTAAAATAAAGTACTATAATAAAATAAAAACTAAAGTGGGAAAAAATACGCTGATTGATTTGGAAGTAGGGGCGTTTAGCAGGCCGCTTACACCAAATGAAAAGCGTGCTTACGGTTTAATATAAACTGATTTTAGGCTGGTTTTATGGTAAAATTTTTTAGGTAGCACTGACGGGGGGATAATTTTGGACAATTCGAATTTATTAGTAGGCTTAGATATTGGTACTACAAGTGTGAAAGCGGTTGTAGCTGATTCTGGTAAAGTTATTGCAGCAGTTGCAGTTCCTAATAAAGGGATGCGACATGGTAATATAGTTGATATTGATGAAACTGCTGCTGCGATTAATAGGGCACTAAAAGAAATAGCCAAAAAGACAAATGCAAATATTTATCGAGTAGTAACAGGTATACCTGTAGGTATGCTCCAACTTGAAACTGCAAGTGATCTAGTTAATGTCAGCGATAATGGTCAAGAAGTAGGTAACCATGATGTCAGGCGAGTAGTTCGTGCTGCCATCAGGTCTGCTGTGAAAAACGAACGGGAGCCTATTTCTTTTTTGCCAAGCCGTTTTCTAATTGATGGTAAAACCGAAGTCGATGATCCTCGAAAAATGATTGCACATTCTTTGTCGGTGCAAGGCATCATGTTAACAGCACCGGCCAGTCCTTTGCATAATATAAAAAAGGCTATTGAGCGTGCTGGCTATTCCAATAATTTTTTTATTCCAACTCCACTTGCTATTGCCAGCGTAGCTTTAAATGAAAGTGAACGCCATTTTGGTTCAATTATCCTCGACTTAGGTGGCGGAGTTACTACAGCTACGGTAATTCATAATAATCAAATTAAATATGCAAATATCGATTTTGAAGGTGGCAGTGATATCAGTAATGATATTTCGGTTGTTTTAAGTACTTCTAACAAGGATGCTGAACAAATAAAACTTGATTATGGTTATGCTGATCCCAGCCTTGCATCTGCTAAAAATAAATTTGCCGTTAACAGTGTTGGTTCAAATGGCCAGCAAATGGTTGACGAAAAATATTTAAGTGAAATTATTAACGCCAGGGTTATCCAGACTATTGACAGAATTGAAAAAGGCTTGGTTAAACATGACGCCTTGAAGTTACCAGGTGGCATTATTATTACTGGCGGAAGTAGTCTTTTGCAAGGTTATGATAGTATTATAGCTAATACTTTGAATGTCAAGGCGCGAATTTATCAGCCTGACCAAATTGGAATGCGTAATCCAATTTACTCAGCGGCTTACGGAGTAGTTAACTATGCATATAAGATGTCAGATATTGATTTCTTAGTAATTAGTGCTATTTATGGCAGAGGTGCTCTCAGTCAAGGGGAGCAGTCTACTCAAGAAAAGCCAAAAACTTCTAAAAGAACAGTTACTGTTAATGAAACTAAAAGAAAAGAAGAATATAATAGACATGAGTTACTAAAGCGAGAGCAATCTCCGCATAGTAAAACAAAAAATAATATGCAAAATAAAGATAAAGGCTTTAAGAACTTCTTCAAAAAGTTCTTTGATTAAAGGTGGTTAATTAGATGGATTTCACGTTCGATTCAGACGACAATAAAAATGCTGTCATCAAAGTTATTGGTGTCGGTGGTGCTGGTGGTAATGCTGTTAATCGAATGATTGATGACGGCGTTCAGGGAGTTTCCTTCGTTGCTGCTAACACTGATGTACAAGCATTAAATAGTAATAAAGCAGAAAATAAAATTCAGTTAGGCCCTAAGTTGACAAGAGGACTTGGAGCAGGCTCTCACCCTGAAGTTGGCCAAAAGGCTGCAGAAGAAAGTGAACAGACAATTGAGGATGCTTTAAAGGGCGCGGATATGATCTTCATTACTGCTGGAATGGGTGGTGGTACTGGAACTGGTGCTGCACCAATTGTAGCTAAGATTGCCCGCGAAACAGGTGCTTTAACTGTTGGCGTTGTAACTCGTCCTTTTACTTTTGAAGGTCCAAAAAGATCAAAAAATGCCGCTGAGGGTATTGCACAGTTAAAGCAGTACGTTGATACTCTTGTTATTATTGCCAATAACCGTTTGTTGGAAATGGTTGACAAAAAGACACCAATGATGGATGCCTTCAAAGAAGCTGACAATGTTTTAAAACAAGGTGTTCAGGGTATTTCTGACTTAATTACTTCAACTGACTATGTCAACTTGGATTTTGCTGACGTTAAAACTGTGATGGCTAATCAAGGCGCTGCTTTAATGGGTATTGGCCGTGCAAGTGGTGAAAATCGCACTGTTGAAGCTACAAAACTGGCAATTTCTTCCCCTTTGCTTGAAGTATCGATCGATGGTGCTAAACAGGTACTGCTAAATATAACTGGTGGCCCTGATCTAACTTTATTTGAAGCGCAGGATGCTTCAGAAATCGTTTCTAAGGCTGCAGGTGACGATGTTAATATAATTTTTGGTACTTCTATTAATCCTAATTTGGGAGATGAGGTTGTAGTTACTGTTATTGCGACAGGAATCAACTCTCAAGCAGAGGAGGAAGCCTCAAAGCAGCTCCCGGGTCACAGTCACCAGATTAAATCTCAACCAGGTCAAGCCAATACTTCTCCGGAAAGAAAAATTAACTCAGTTAACAGACCTATGGAACAGAATTCGGCTGTAAGCGAAAACTCCGGTGCAGTTCAAAGTGCGCCTAAACATAAGCCAATGGTTGATCCAACAAGTGTTTGGGGCTTGGATAATGATGATGAGGGCAACCGCCGGTCAGCTCCTTTTACAGCAAATCAGGATGATAGATCTAGTTCATTTGATGAAGACGATCAAAGTAGCATTTCACAAATCGAAACTAATGCTTTTGATGATGACGATACTGATGATATTCCATTTTTCAGGCATCGTGGTGAAAACTAATAGGAGGCAAGAGAAATGGCTTTTAGTAAAATAGGCAAATTTTTCGGCGTGGCAAATGATGAAGATGAAATGTTAGATGACGATTATGCAGAAGAGCAGCAGTTAAGTGATGAAGATAATTTTCCTGCTGGTACTGTTAACCGTGACAAAGTTGTTTCCATTAAATCTGGTATGAATGCTGCCAAAAGCAAAATTGTGCTTTATGAACCACGTGTTTATTCAGATGCTAAAGAAGTTGCACAGAATTTATTGAATAATAAAGCGGTAATAATTAACTTCAGCAGAATGGAAGATGCATCAGCCAGAAGAATCGTTGATTTTATTACTGGTACAGTGTACGCTTTAAATGGTGAAATTCAACGTATCGGCGATAAAATTTTTTTAGCGACTCCGCCGAAGTTTGTCACGAATGGCAAAATTAGTGATCTAGTTGATAAGAAAGATTCTTTAAGTTAATGGCAGCAAATATCATATATTACGGCATTAATATTATTGACTATGTAATATGGATTTATAGTATAGTCATGGTAATTGATGCAATTTTAAGTTGGGTTCCCTCTTTACGCGATTCAGCTGTGGGTCGCATAATTAATCGCGTAATTGATCCTTATTTGAATATTTTTCGGAAGGGGCCAATTGCCAGACTGTCTAATGCCACTGGATTAGACATTTCATTTTTAATTGGTTTGCTTTTACTTTATTTTGTCCAAGATTATGTTTTAAATTGGGTTGCAAATATTTTATTTCATTTATTTGTTTAACCTCCAATCTTAATAAAGAGCTGGTAAATTTCGTTTTAACTTTGACGGAGTTACTAGCTCTTTATTTATCAGTTGGCTTAATTATTTCCTAAAATAAAAGAAAGTCACAGTTCATGCTATAATAATTTACGAAGTGACAGAGTAGTAATTTCACCTTCACTATTAGGGGGCAGTTCTTGAAAGCATCTAATATCTCAAAACGTAGTTTTTATATTAAAAATGTGGTCTTTAAGGGAAATTTATCTGACCAAAAAACAGTTGATAGAATGAATGGGCTTATAAATGATGTCATTTATAAACATCAAAAAGTTTTAACTGAATTTTTAGACCCAGGGGAAAGAGATATTTTAAAAAAGCTGGCTGGAAATGAAGTTTGCCTGCAAAGCTTTGGTGGCTATGCAAACGCTGAAAAAAAGAGAGTTGTTATAACAGAAGATTGGGCTACTGTTTCACCTCTGTCATATCAAATCTCTCTTTTTGAAATTGAATATCCTCAAAAATTTGTTTCTTTGACACATAGTGATGTATTAGGAAGTATAGCTAATGCTGGAATAGAAACGTCTACATTTGGTGATATTATTACGGATGGGAATGGGCGCTGGCAATTTTTTGGCAAAAGTGAACTAACTGATTTTTTCCAATATGAAATTACTCATATAGGCCACACAAAAGTTAAATTAAGGCCTATTTCAAGTGAAAAAATATTAGCAGTTGAAGATGAAAGTAAACACTTAACGGTAATTGCTTCTTCATTGCGATTGGATGCAGTTTTGGCAGCGATCGCTAAACAGAGTAGAAGCCAAATTAAAGCAAATATTAAGAATAATTTAGTTAAATTAAATTGGCATACTATTAAAGATTTTAATATAATAATTGAAGAAGATGATGTTCTTAGCCTAAGACATTTTGGCAGATGTAAGATTATGAGTATTTCAACGACAAAAAAAGGCAATTATAAGGTGGTATATAAGCTATGGCAGACGAAAAGAAAGAAACGCAGAAGCTGACTCCGATAAAAATTCACAATAAAGAATTTAAAAAAAGAGGATTGAGTGGATATGACAGGCATGAAGTTGATAGTTTTTTAGATCAAATTATTAACGATTATGGTGATGTATTAGATCAAAATGTTGATTATAAAAATAAAATAATACAATTACAAGATCGAGTTTCAAATTTGCAAAAGCAAGTTGCACAGTATCAGCAGAATGAAAATGCTACTAAAGAAGCCATAAATAATGCCAAGATCAAAGCAGAAAGAATTATCAATGACGCTACAGTTCAGGCAAATAATGCAACTGAGCAGGCTAAAATTGATACTGATTATCAGCGTCAGCAACTGGAAACTATTAAGTTAGATTATGAACGGGTCAAAAAGGAAACTTCCGGTTATCGCAGGTATATACAAGAACTTTTACAAAAAGCAATTGAGAATCTGAATGACGAAAAGTGGCAAAAAGCTCTTGATCAATATTTTGATACGGAACGATTTTATCCTCCAGATGGTGCAGAACCAATCATGCTCACCGATGAGGACGAGGATGTCGATGAAGACGATGACGATGATACTGATGAAGAAGATGAGGATTTTGAGGTTGACAATGATACGGATGATGAAGTAAACTTTGAACAAGACTCTGAAGAAACAAATAATAGTCCTCAACCGATGACCGGTGACAGTCCTAGTATTGAAACTGTTAATGACGACGATACTGCAGCCGATAATAATTCTGGCGGAACTACTATTATTTTTCCGGATGACTATAAAAATCATAAATGACAAACTGACAGTAAAACTTGCGAGCAATTCAGCGAATTAGTGAGGGTGTGAGTCTAATATAAGAGCTTAAAAGTTGATCAGCTGTTAATGATGGTTTGTCACGGTAGTTGCACGATACGCAATTCATTAAGTGGAGTTTAGCAACTCAATTTAGGTGGTACCACGATATTAACCTCGCCCTAATTTTAGGACGAGGTTTTTTGATAGGAAGGATTAAAAAATGAGAGTGAAAGATACACTTAATTTAGGTAAAACTAAATTTAAGATGCGGGGCAATTTGCCAGTACGTGAAGCACAATGGCAAAAAGAATGGGAAGAAAATAAATTATATGAACAGAGATTAAAATTAAACAAAGGCAAGCCAAGATTTGACTTGCATGATGGTCCTCCCTTTGCAAATGGTAATATTCATATTGGTCATGCGATGAATAAAGTATCTAAGGACATAATCGTTCGCTTCAAAAACATGAACGGTTATTATGCTCCTTATGTTCCGGGTTGGGATACTCATGGTTTGCCAATTGAACAGCAATTGACTAAACAGGGCGTTGACCGCAAAAAAATGAATCTTGCGGATTACCGTCAACTTTGTCAAGATTTTGCCAGTAAAGAAGTTAAAAAGCAAATGACTGACTTTAAGCGTTTAGGCGTAATGGGAGACTGGGACCACCCATATATTACTTATCAGCCAGAATATGAGGCAGAAGAAATTCGCGTCTTTGGTAAAATGTATGAAAAAGGATATATCTATAAAGGTAAAAAGCCCGTTTATTGGTCTCCTTCAAGTGAATCAACATTAGCTGAAGCTGAAGTTGAATATCACGATATTAAATCACCTTCAATTTATGTTTCATTTCCTGTAAAAGACGGTAAAGGAATTCTGAATCCTGAGAAGACATATTTCTTGATTTGGACAACTACACCTTGGACTATTCCTACTAACCAAGGGATTACAGTTAATCCAGGATTTGATTACTCAGTAGTCCAGGTTAACGATAAGCGTTACGTTGTTGGAACTGATCGTTTAGAAGCCGTTGCTGAAGAATTGGGCTGGAATGACTATGAAGTGGTGCAACATCTTAAGGGTAGTGAAATGGACCGTATGGTTGCTAAGCATCCTTTGTATGATCGTGATGCCATTTTAATGAATGCGATGCACGTTACTGCTAGTGATGGTACTGGCTTAGTTCACACAGCTTCCGGCTTTGGTGAAGACGACTATAATGTTGCTCAAAAGTATGGTCTACCTGTATATAGTCCTATGGATGACAAGGGCTGCTTTACTGCAGATATTAATGATCCTGATTTAGCTGGCTTATTTTATGATGATGCGAATAAAGTTGTCAGCGAAAAATTAAAGAAGTCAGGGAATTTACTCAAGTTAAGTTTCTTTACCCACTCTTACCCACATGATTGGCGCACCAAGAAGCCCGTAATTTACCGTGCTACCACACAATGGTTTGCTTCTGTTGCTAAGTTTCGTCAGCAAATTCTTGACCAAATTGATCAGGTTAAATTTACGCCTTCTTGGGGTCAATTACGCTTACACAATATGATTAAAGATCGTGGTGACTGGGTAATTTCCAGACAGCGTGCTTGGGGTGTTCCACTGCCAATCTTTTACGCAGAAGATGGCACTGCAATTGTGACGCCAGAAACTATCGAGCATATTGCCCAGATTTTTGCTAAAGAGGGCTCAAATGCTTGGTATAAGAAGACTGCTAAGGAATTATTGCCCGAAGGTTTCACTTCTGAACATTCTCCAAATGGTAAGTTTACTAAAGAAAAAGATATTTTGGACGTTTGGTTTGATTCAGGGTCTTCCCATCAGGCTGTTATGGCCAAAAGACCAGATTTGAGATTTCCATGTGATCTTTACCTTGAAGGTAGTGACCAATACCGTGGGTGGTTCAATTCAAGTCTGATTACCTCTGTAGCTGCCACAGGTAAAGCACCTTATCGTGGCATTTTGTCACAAGGCTTTGTTTTAGATGAAAAAGGACATAAAATGTCTAAATCGTTAGGTAATGTAATTTCACCAAACGATGTCATCAAACAAATGGGTGCGGAAATAATTCGTTTATGGGTTGCCTCAGTTGACACGACTTCTGACGTTGCCGTTTCACAAGATATTTTACGTCAAACCTCTGAAAGTTATCGTAAAATTCGTAATACTTTCCGTTACATGCTGGCTAACACCTCAGACTTTGATCCACAAAAAGACCGCGTGGTTTATGAAAATCTCAATTCTATTGATCAATACCTGGAAGTTAAACTTAACGATTTAGTTAAAACTTGCCTTGACAGTTATGAACGTTACGACTTTAATAATGTATATAAAAAGGTATTTGCCTTTATCTCAAACGACTTATCAGCATTTTACCTGGACTTTGCCAAAGATGTTCTTTACATTGAAAGCAAAAACAGTCATGCGAGAAGATCAATGCAAACTGTAATCTATGACGCAGCGGTAAAACTTGCTAAAGTCATGACACCAATATTGCCTCACACAATGGAAGAAGTTTGGTCCTTCTTAAAAGAAAAAGAAGATTACGTCCAGCTTGCCGACATGCCTGAAGTTGAACGATATGATAATCATGATGAGCTTCTAGAAAATTGGCAGAAATTCATGAATTTACGTGATGATGTTTTGAAGGTGCTCGAAGAAGCACGTGATCAAAAATTAATTGGTAAATCTTTTGAAGCAGCTGTTACAGTTTATCCCACAGATGAGATAAAAACTGTTTTAGCTAATCTTGATGCCAACTTTAGACAAATTTTGATTGTTTCTAAATTAACGATTGCTAAGGGTGAGGCACCGGCAAATGCTCAAAAATTACCAAATGGTGCTTTTGTAGTTGAGCATGCTAAAGGAGAAGTTTGTCCTCGTTGTCGCATGATTAGAACTGATATCGGAGCTGATAGTGAAGTACCAATGCTTTGCGGTAGATGTGCTAAAATTGTCAAAGAGGATTACCCTGAAGCTGTGCAGGAAGGCTTAGAAGAATAATGCGCTACGGAACTGTAAAGCAATTCGATCGTAACAGTAGTTTTGGTTTTATTACTGATATTGAAAACCAGAAATCATATTTTGTTTTTTATACAGCAATAAAAGAAGAAGGTTATCGCCGCTTACAAGTAGGACAAAAGGTTAAATATCAGCTTGCTCAAGGAAAAAATGGACTCCAATGTGTGAACGTATATTTAGCTGATTAACAGGAAAGTGAATAATGGATTTAACAGAAACTGAAATCTCTTCAAAACAAATTTTTACTGGGCGTATAGTTGATCTTTCAGTTAGAACGATCAAATTACCTAATGGTGAAACTGCAACAAGAGAAGTAGTAAAACATCAGCCTGCTTCGGCTGCCATTGCAGTAAATGATAAGCAAGAAATGTTGCTGGTTGAGCAGTGGCGTGAGCCGATTAAAGAGTTGACTTTGGAAATTCCAGCAGGTTTAATAGATGAAACTGATGCCAGTCCATTAGATGCCATGAAAAGGGAATTAAATGAAGAAGGCGGTTATCATGCCGACTACTGGGAAAAGATAACAGAATTCTATTCATCGCCTGGCTTTACTAATGAGAAACTATACTTATTTTATTGTGATACATTAACCAAACTAACTGATAAAAAGGCGCTTGATCCTGACGAATTTTTAACCAGTCACTGGTATAGTTTGGAAAAGTTGAAACAGCTTGCGGCACAAGGTAAAATTGTTGATGCCAAGACATTATATGCAATGAGTGTTTGGGAGAATATGTTGCTTACCAGTGCTAATACAAGGGATTAAAATGACAGAAAAGCGATCTGATTACCGTAAAAAATTAAAAAAGAAAAAAAGCAAAAATATTTTAAATACAATTAAATCTGCTTTTGATGATAATGATGCTGAAGTTGACGTTAATCCTGATTTTACCCGTAATGAAGATGAATTTATACAACCAAATGAATCTTCAAATAAAAGGGAAAAGACTCAGGGGCAGTCTCCGAGAAGAGAAAAGAATAAGTCACAATCTCAACCAACTACCAGTCAAGACAAAGCGTTAAGACTGAAAGGTAAGCTTAATCGTGCCATTCTCATCGTTTCAATTTTAATTATTTTGGTATTATTGGCGTTATTTCACTTATAAATAAAAACGAGGGTAAAAATGAAGATAGCAATTATTGTCCCAATGGAAATTGAGGCTGAATATTATCATAAGTATTTTCACTCTGGTCACAAAGAAATGTTCGGATCTACTACATTCGAGCATTTTTGCGTTAACCACAATGATTTATATATTGGTTTGAGTGGAATTGGTAAAGTCCAAGCTGCTATGAATTTAGCTAGTTTGCTATGCCAGGTTAATATTGATTTAGTTTTTATGACTGGTACAGCAGGATCATTGCAGTCAAATATTCAAAAGGGCGATTTGATTTTAGCCAGTTCATTTGCTTATCACGATGCGCATAATACTCTAGCAGGGGATTATGTTGAAGGGCAAATACCTGGTGAACCGGCAGATTTTGTTTTGAAATCGACTGCCAGAACACAATTTGCGCAGTTTTTGCAGCATGAGAACATTGAATATAAAGAGGGACTTATTGTTACAGGCGATTCATTCATTGGTTCACAAGCTCAAAAAAATGATATTAAGCAAAATTTTGCTCAAGCTTTAGGAGTTGAGATGGAAGGGGCTGCTTTTGCACAGGTGGCTTATCATTTTAATAAGCCTTTAATAGCTTTGCGAGCTATTTCTGACAATGGCAATCAAGATGCAAATGAAGACTTTGATCAGTTTGCACAAAAAGTGGGTGCTAAAGCGGCTAAAATTATTTGTACTTACATAGAGAAGATGAATTCATAAATGACAGAAATTTACTTGGATAATGCTGCTACGACACCCATGTCTGCCAAAGTAATTAAAGTGATAGCTGAAGAAATGAAAAATGATTTTGGTAATGCTTCTAGTACTTATGAATTAGGACGTAAAGCCCGTCATGTCATTGATCTTGCCAGGCAAGAAGCTGCAGGAGCAATCAATGCCAGCGAAAATGAGATAGTTTTCACCTCCGGTGGATCTGAGAGTAATAACACTGCTATTTTTGGGACAGCGCATAGTCGCGAAAATATTGGTAAACGCATTATCACAACTAAAATTGAACATCCCTCTGTTCTAAAGCCAATGCAGCAATTGGAAAAAGAGGGTTATGATGTCATCTACCTTGATGTAGATGCAGATGGTCGGATATCATTGGCTGACTTAAAAAACGCATTGACTCCGCAAACTATTTTGGTATCTGTAATGGCAGTTAATAATGAAGTAGGAACAATTAATCCTTTGACTGAAATTGGTGCAATAGTAAGACAAAGTAATGCCTATTTTCATGTGGATGCAGTACAAGGTTTAGGGAACATTAATCTTGATGTTGCTAAAATGAATATTGACTTATTATCTACTTCTGCTCATAAAATCAACGGTCCTAAGTTTTTGGGATTTTTATATGAAAGAAATTCTATTAAATTACCACCTTTAATTTATGGTGGTGAACAAGAAACCAAACGCAGGGCTGGAACCGAGAATGTTCCAGGAATTGCAGGTTTTGGAGAAGCAATTAGTGAAATTGCAGCCGTGGATAAGAACAAGCTCCAGGCTAATTATCAGAAGTTGCAAAAAATTATTTTAAATAAACTTGACCAAGCTCAAATTGAGTATCAAGTTAATGGTGGAACTAAAAAATTTGATTCTCATCATGTCCTAAACTTGCACTTTACTAATGTCAATACGACTATTCTACAAACAAACTTAGATTTGGCTGGGTTTGCGGTTTCAGGAGGTTCTGCATGTACTGCAGGAACACTTGAGCCTTCCCATGTTTTAGTGGCTTGTTTTGGTAAAAGTTCTCCGCGAATATCTGAGTCAATTCGTATATCATTTGGCCGTTATACTACAGCAAAAGAAGTTTCTGCTTTTGCAAGTCAGTTGGTTAAAATTGTGGGTAAAATACAAAACAAATAAAAAAATTGCTTTTTTAAAAAGATATGCTTATTATAAGTAAGTGAGGTAATATTATGGCAAATATGGTTATTATTAATGGTGATCAACGTAAGTTTACGCTTAGTCCCGACTTGAAATTATATGCACTGATTGATGCCGGTTTTGTTAAAACTGTTAAGGGTAATTTTAATTATGAGCATCCACTTTATAATGATTCACCATATAACGCCCCAACAAAGTTGAAAATGACCATTAACAAGGAAATGACTCGTTTAACAATGGTCGTTACTGATAGAAATGGCTTGCAAAAGGTCAATATTTTTAAAAATAAGCAATTGGCTCCCACAGTGGAACTTTTAAATTATATCTTAAAAGATCTTGAGGAACGTAAAATTATTGTTGCTGTGAAGGATTGATTAATTTGGTAAAGAAAAACAAGAGAGTAGTTGTAGGAATGAGTGGAGGGGTCGACTCTTCAGTTTCCGCCCTTCTGTTGAAAAAGCAAGGATATGACGTAATTGGTGTCTTTATGAAAAACTGGGATGATACCGATGATTCTGGTGTTTGTACAGCTACTGACGACTATGAAGATGTTAAAAAAGTTGCTGATCAAATTGGCATTCCTTATTATTCAATCAATTTCGAAAAAGAATATTGGCAGCGCGTTTTTGAGTATTTCTTAAATGAATATAAAAAAGGGCGTACACCAAATCCTGATGTAATGTGCAATAGTCAGATTAAATTTAAATCTTTTTTAGAGTTTGCGTTTAATCTGGATGCCGATTATATTGCAATGGGACATTATGCAAAAACTATAACTGATAAAAATGGTATCACGCACATGATGCGTCCTAAAGATGGTAATAAGGATCAAACTTATTTTTTAAGTCAGTTAAGTCAAAAGCAAATTAGCCGTGTTATTTTCCCATTAGCCAACTTAACAAAGCCGCAAGTCCGGGAAATTGCAATAGAAAATGGTTTAGCTACAGCCAAAAAGAAGGATTCCACCGGTATTTGTTTTATTGGGGAAAGAAACTTTCGTAAGTTTTTGAGTGAATTTTTACCTGCTCAGTCTGGTGAAATGATTACGCCAGATGGCAGAGTAGTTGGTCATCATGCCGGTCTAATGTATTATACAATCGGCCAGAGATCCGGTTTAGGTCTAGGTTCAACTAAAGAATCTACGGCTCCTTGGTTTGTTGTCGGCAAAGACTTGCAAAAAAATCAATTGATTGTGGAGCAGGGCTATGACAGCAAGCTACTTTATGCCACTGAATTAGAAGCTAGTGACATGTCATTTTTTACTGGACAGCCCAAGCATGATTTTACAATTCATTGCAGTGCCAAGTTCCGTTATCGTCAACCTGATGTCGGCGTGACAGTTTCTTATGATGCTGCAGCAAACAGGGCCAAAGTTTACTTTGATGAGCCGGCTCGCGCTGTCACTCCTGGACAAGCACTGGTTCTTTATCAAGGTGAAGAGTGTTTAGGCGGCGGTAATATCGACTGCGCCTACCAGAATGAGCAGCAACTACAATTAGTCTAATACAAATGAGTTAGGAAAATGTGTCATGCATTTTCCTTTTTATTTGTGTTCGTTTTTCTTTTAAACTAATTAAATGATAAACTAGAAAGCAACAGCTATAGAAAAGAGTAATTAATGAATGCAAATTTATTTTGTCAGACATGGGAAAACAGAATGGAATTTACAAAGACGTTTTCAAGGAGCTCACGGTGATTCACCACTTTTACCCCAAAGCTTAATTGATATTCAAAAATTAGGCAGTTTTTTAGCTGGCACTAAATTTGCCGGAATATATTCTAGTCCATTGAAAAGAGCTAAGGCTACAGCGGAGGGTTTAATAAAAACATTGAGCTGTCCATCTGCAATTAAAGTAGATGATCGTCTGCGCGAATTCGATTTAGGAGCAATGGAAGGCCTTACTTTCACCGAAGCTCAAGCCCAGTATCCCAAGCAAGTAACTGACATATGGGATCATCCCGAAAAATATGACGGTCACAGTATAGGTGGAGAAAATTATTCTGAAGTCATTGCTCGCGGACAAAGCTTTGGTCATGATATTGCGCTGAAATGTAAGGCAGATGATAAAGTAATTGCTGTAAGTCACGGAGCGGCCTTAGGAGCAATTATGGGCGGTTTATTAGGCTATCCGTTGTCAGATATCAGACACAACGGTGGCTTAAGCAATACCAGTCTGACGATTTTAGAAACAAAAGATAAAGGCAAGACTTTTAACGCTTTAGTTTGGAACGAAACAGGATTTTTAGGTAGAAAAATGGTGGATTCAGATTCATTATGATAGAGAAAAGAAAATCAACAGGTAATTCCGATATTGTCCAAAAAAAGATACACGAATTAATTACGCAGATTGATGAAAAGCCAGATAATAGTGAAAACTATTTAAAATTGGCAACCTATTTAATAAAACAGGGTAGCAGCGATCAAGCTACGGAGTTATTAGAAAAGGCTAAAAATCTGGTTACTCATCCTCAGGATTTAAATTATGATCTGGCAGTATGCTATTACCTGCAAGGTGAATTTAAAAAGGCCATAAATTTACTTAATCAGATTCCCAACGATGATCTAGTTTTATACCAAAAGGCTCTCGTTTTTTTCAAAATAGGACAAAGGCAAAAAGCACTTGCTTATGCTTTAACCATTAAACGACAAGATGCCAAGGTGTGGGAATTGATAGGAGATATTTGGCTCAGTCTTGGTGAAATCAATGAGGCAGAGTCAAGTTATAAAAAAATCAGGAAAGAGCAAAGGACGGCAAAAGTAAATTTCATGCTTGGAATCACAAGTTTGACTCAAAACCGCCGCAAAGCAGAAAAGTATTTTGCTAAATCCAAAAAACAGGATCCCAAAGTTTTTGCACATGAAGAGCAACAGTATGCTTCTGCACTAAAATTAATAACTAATGCGAGAAAGAAAAAATGACAACTTTTACCGGCAAAATTAACAGAATAGTTTTTGAAAATGACCAGGATCTATATAAGATACTTGATGTCACCATAATTGGTAAACTCGAAAAATACGATCGTGATGAAATTAAGGTTACCGGTAATTTTGGTGACGTTCAAGTTGGCGCAACTTATAGCTTTTCAGGTAGGTTAATTGTTCATAATAAGTTTGGCCTGCAATTTCGCTCTGATAACTATAAACTGGCGTTACCACATGAAAAAGGCAGTTTAATCAGTTACTTAAGTTCAAGTAAATTTCCAGGAATCGGTAAAAAGGCAGCCAGTGCAATAATTTCAGATTTGGGAATAGATGCATTAACAATTTTAAAAGAAAAACCTGAAAAAGTAGCGACTTTGTCATTAACCAAAAAGCAAAAAGACAGTCTGCTAAATGGTGTCAGTTCAATGGATTCTTATTCTGAAACTGTACTAAAATTGGCGCAATTTGGTCTAAATAAAAAAGTAGCTGGCAGACTTTACCAGCTTTATCATGGTGACACTTTAAGCAAATTGGAAGAAGACCCATATGCTTCTATTGCTGAAGTTACGGGTTATGCATTTAAAAGTGCAGACCGAATAGGTAGTAAACTAGGAATTGGTTCTGCAGATCCTAAAAGAGTTAATGGCGCTATTTTTCAGATTTTGCTTGATGAAGTTGCTAAAGAAGGTAATACATACATTAAACTGGAACAGTTGCTAACAGAGGCTGGTAAATTGCTTCAAGTTGATCAATTTGATGTCATAGCTGATTGCGTTAATAATCTCCAGCATCAAGGTAAAGTGGTGGTAATAGGGGAAAATGCAGCGCTGCAGGAAATTTATGAAACTGAAACTGATATTGCCAATGCAATGAAAAATTTGGTGGAAAAAAACCACAAGAGTTCGAATTATAGTGAGAAGGAATTAAACCACGCTATAGCGCAGGCTGAAGTAAAGTTAGAAATAACTTATGATGAAACCCAAAAAGCTGCTATTAAAAATGCTTTAACTAATCCCATTTCAATTTTGACGGGAGGCCCAGGAACAGGAAAAACAACTATCATTAACGGTATACTGTTAGCATTGCGTGATTTAGCTAAAATACCTGCTTCATCCTTGTATAGTACGGATCCGCCTTTTTTGCTGGCAGCACCCACAGGTCGTGCTGCAAAAAGAATGGAAGAAATCACTGGTATTACCGCTAAAACAATCCATCGCTTATTAGGATTGGGAATTGGAGAAAATGATGCAACTGATTTGAACGAATTAAATGGTGAGATTTTAATCATTGATGAAATGTCAATGGTAGATATGTTTTTGTTTAAACAGTTGGTTTATAGCATTAATGAGACTAAACATATTGTTTTCGTAGGAGATAAAGATCAACTGCCTTCTGTTGGTGCAGGAAATGTGTTTGCTGATTTGATTAAATCGCAAGCTTTTCCCACTACAATTCTCAAGCAAATCCACCGTCAAGGTGATGATTCCAGCATTATCACACTTGCTCATGACATTAATATGGGTAAAAATGTCCAAGAATTATTTCAAAAAACCAGCAACTATTCCTTCATTTCTTGTCCACCTCATGAAGTCGCTCACGTAGTTAGTCAAATTGTTGAGCGAGCTTTGGCAAAAGGTTTTAATCCCGATGATATCCAAGTCTTGGGGGCTATGTATCAGGGCGATGGCGGAGTAAATAATTTGAATGATGTAATTCAGGAAATTATGAATCCAGCTAAGCCAAACAGTAAAATTCTGGAAGTGCATGACGAGATTTTTCGTATTGGTGATCGCATTCTACAGCTGCAAAATAATCCGGAAAAAGATATTTATAACGGTCAAATCGGCAAAATTTTAGCAATTGATAACGAGAATTCGCAAAAGTGTATGGTTGCTGACTTCGATGATAGGGAAATTACTTTTAGCAAAAAGGATCTTTTCGATTTAACCAGAGCATATGCAATTACTATTCATAAAGCCCAGGGTTCTGAATTTCCTTTAGTTATCCTTAGTCTGACTATGCAAAATTATGTCATGCTCAAACGTAATTTGTTATATACTGCTGTTACTCGTGCAGAAAAAAATTTGGTTTTAATTGGTGACCCCCGTGCTTATGAAATGGCTTTGAATACTTCTGGTAACGATCGCAAGACTGGCTTAACTAGTAAATTACAAGCGACGTTAAAAGTTGAGCCCAAGGAAACTAAGAAGCAGATTCCAGCTAAAAGCGACCAAGACGTTGTATCAAATTCTGAAGAAATAAGTCCTGAGAAAACGAATTATATTTTGACACCTGAATTGATATACTCAGGGCAGATAGATCCTATGATTGGGATGCAAGATGTCAAGTTAGTAACAAGAGCGGGGTAAAAATTCGCTATGATAGGAAAAAATGCTGATTTGAATGAGTTTAATGATGCTTTACAAATATGGGTTAATAATCATACTCATGTTTTACTGCTGGATCAAAATACCCTGGAAGTTGAAACAATTTATCGAGATTCTTTTAATGAGTCAGTTTATTGTTTTGTAGAAAGAACTGCAAAAGAAAAGTTTATTGTCAGTGATGATGGCCGTTCACTTTTTAAGCTTGATCCTAGTGCAAGTGACGTTGATTTAATAGCAACTATTGGTGATATAGCGATAGCCTCAGAGTTTAATTTTAATCTCCAAAATGGCGTTATCAGTGCTAAAGCTGACAGAGAAAATTTAATCGACACCATTATGCGTTTAGCGCAACTCCAAGTAAATATTTCATATCTTAATTAAAAATTTTTTCAAATACAATTTTTATTGCTTTTTTTAAAATATAATGATTAAATTAGTAATATTATTTTATTTTAATCTGGGGGGGAGCAAAGTCTATGACAATAGTTTTTGATCAGGTAAAGAAAAATTATGGTAAAAAGCCGGTTTTACATGATATTAACATTAAAATCCCTTTGGAACCTACAGTAATTGGTTTGGTAGGGCCTAATGGTGTGGGCAAGTCAACCATGTTAAGACTACTTGCAGGAGTACTAGAACCAACTGAGGGCACGATCAGGAATGATCAAACGAAAGGATCCTATTTTAAGTGGGCCCGCTTGCACACAAGTTTTGTTGCCTCCGGAGAAAGGGGTCTTATGTACAGACTAAATACCCTTGAAAACGGAATGTACTTTTCCTCACTTAAAGGAATTAGTACTAAAAGAACTGAAAATAACATTCGTAAAATGGCGCAAGATTTTAATTTTTCAAATGAGCTTAATACTTTTTTTCAGAACTTGTCCACTGGCTTAAAGAAAAAAGCTGCTATCTTGGTGGGAGCTGCAATGGGAACAGAAGTTTTACTCTTGGATGAACCATCAAATGGTTTGGACATAGCTGCTCAAGAGGATTTAGCCTCTTTTATTCTTGATTTAAAAAATAAGAATGGCAATATTATTTTTATTTCATCGCATGACACTCAGATGCTCTCTGGAGTTGTTGATCATTATCTCTTCTTAAGAGATGGCCAAATAGAGCAAAATATTGAACATAAAATGGCTGAAGATGACCTAATTTCTGAATACCGTGAAATTTATAAGCGAAAGTAGGAAGCAAAATGAAAAAAATCAAAAAGCTATTTAATATTTTTTGGGTACAATTATATTTAGAGCTAAAACTGCAAATGCGCTATGTTAATTCTGCTATCAGTTCGCTTGTTTTATATGCCGGAGCTTTTTTAGTTGTTATCCTTTTCACCAAGCCTGCCGAATTGGGCCAGGCCTATGGTACCAAAAAAGGGGTTTTATTTACTATTGTTGGCTTTTTGTTTTGGAGTATTGGTATTGCCTCATTGGGTGGATGCAGTAATGGGGTGGAGACTGATGAGCGAACTGGTCTGCTTGAGAGTGAAACGCAATCCGTTTTTCCCTTGTGGGTTCTATACTTTATTCAAACTTTGGCAGAAAACTTATTTGTTTGGATTTATCTTTTAATTATAGGCATTGTAGCCTCGTTTTTTTCAATGTTTACAGTAGCGGAATTATTAAAAGCTATATTATTGACGTTTGCTTTTTCCTTAATTTCCAACTTAGGAATGTTTGGCATCGGAATGATTTTTGCCTCTGGTTCTATTAGATTTAAAAGAATGGGTCAGTGGGCTACTATTTTGCAGGCTTTATTGCTCATGTTGTCAAATGTTTATTTACCAGTATATAATGCGTTTCAGGAGATCATTCCCTATGTCGGTGGCATCGAAATAGTGCGGCAAATATTTCTTGGTCATGGAGTTTCATCGTCGAAACTGATGTTATTGATAGTGGTAAATGTAATTTGGTTCTTGTTTGGTATATTGATTTTCAATTATTGTATTAAAAAAGAGCGCAAAAACGGTTCATTTGACGCATTTTAAGTTAGAGAAAGGTGATATTTATTTTAACGTTTAAAAATGTTAAATGGGGAACAAAAAATTATTTTAAAGTAAAAAAATTATATTTAAGTGCATTTCCAAAAAGAGAGCGGTTTCCAATTAGTGGCTTGCTTGCAATGGGTCTGCAAAAAAGAGTAAATTTTCAGGCCGTTTATGACCAAGAAAATTTTATAGGTTTAATTTTCTGGACTTATGCGAAACAAATCATTTATATTGGGTATTTGGCAGTTGATCCAATCTGGCGTGGCAAGGGCTATGGTAGTGAGATTTTAAATCTAATGAAAAGAAACCATCCAGGTCAGGAAATTGTTTTGGACATTGAACTAGTTATTAAAACAGCAAAAAACTACTCTCAAAGGAGCAACAGATTATTATTTTACAAACATAATGGCTTCAAACTAACTCAAAATAATTTAGTCGACGAAGGAGGTCGTTATTCGATTTTAAGCTCAGATAAACACTTTAAAAAGCGTAGTTTAAGTCAGTTGCTTGATCATATGAGTTTTAATTGTTATAAGTATAAAATTGTAAAAAATTAAAAAACTAACGTGCAAAAAAGACTGATATTAAAAAGTGTATATCTTAATTAAGGCAAATGTAGTCAAAAACAAAATACCGAGCATAGCAAATGCGCGGTATTTTTTGTTTTTGCAAGTTTTGGCAAAACTAATTTTTTCAGCGTAAAAGATTAAAACTTGAAACAGAAAAATTAATGTTAAAAATATTACGTTTAATTTCTTCCCCATCTACTTGGGCATATTCTTTTTTTATTGTTGTTACCTTAACTTTATTAGTTTCAAAATAATGAAATTGAGGGTCATTGACATGTGAGCCATCTTTTAGGAGGTTGATAAATAGTTTAATCAATTTGGCTAAGCTAAATTTTTCAACGACCACGGTGTATATTTTATGGCTGTCAATTCTAGCACTGGGTAAAAGGGGAAGACCTCCGCCTAAATAAGGATGATTAGTTGTGGTAACCATGAAAGCATCGTCAAAATGGAATTTTTGACCATTTTTTTCAATATCGACAATAAAAGTATCTTGCTTGGTAACAGTTGCTAAAACATTACAGCCGTAAATTAATTTACCTTCACTAAGATGATTCAGAACCTTTTTCAATTTTGAAATATTACTATTATGGTTGACAAATGCGTCAAAGCCGATGCCAAAGCTATTGGCAAAATAATACTTCTTATTAGGGGCAATATCAGGAAAAATAAAAGTCCCGCAATCTATCCGCTCTGGTTTAAATTCTTGTTGCAAATGATCTATAAGAACTTTCGGATCATTCGTTAAACTAGCAGCACGCGCAAAGTCATTACCTGTTCCTGCAGGTAGGTAGGCAATAGGAGTTTTCGGATTTTGGGATCTTTTAATTCCATTTAGCACCTCATTAAGAGAACCATCACCACCGATTACCAACAAAATTTCCGTAGGCGAGTGCTTTTGGTCACCATATTCTTGTGCAATGTAAATAGCCTCCCCGGCATAAGTGCTTTTTCGCAAGTCAAAGTTAATGTTTTCATTGATTAATAAAGCTGTGGTTTTCTTGAGTGCTTTTTTGGCACGCCCGTTACCAGCTACTTCATTAACCAAAAGATGTATTTTTAATTTGTTATCCATAAAATTTCATTCATTACATAAAAAGCCCTTAAAAAGGGCTTTTCGTTATTTTTTCTCAACTAACATTGGTAAAATCATCGGCCGTCTTTTTGTCTTAGAATATAGAAAATCAGAAAGGTTAGCAATAATGGCATTGCGAATTACACTGTCTTTAGGATGTTCAGTTTTGTCCATTTCGGACTTTATAATGTGATAAATATGCTTTTGCGCCTGATTGATTAATTCAGTAGATTCACGCATATAAACAAAACCACGACTCAAAACATCGGGACCAGCTAAAACGCGTTTGTGCTTGTAATCAACTGTTGCAACCACAACTACCAATCCATCTTCAGATAAGACTTGCCGATCATGAACGACAACATTGCCTACATCGGCTGTGCCAGAGGTATCAACATAGACATCGCCAGCTGGAATATGGCCAGCTATGCGGGAGCCTTCTGGTCCAAAGCAAATGACTTCACCATTTTCCAAAACAAATGTATTTGCGGCCGGAACTCCTGCTGCTTGTGCCAGTTCGGTATGAATGACCTGCATGCGGTATTCACCATGAACAGGAATCATGTACTTAGGTTTTGTTAGGCGAACCATCATCTTTAATTCTTCTTGACCACCGTGTCCTGAAGTATGGACATTATTAATTCGGCCATGAACCACGCTGGCGCCGCCTTCCATTAACTTGTTAATCAAATGATTAACGCTTAATGTGTTGCCAGGTATTGGGTTTGAAGAAAAGATCACTGTATCGCCGGGCTGTAAACTAATTTGTCTGTGGGTTCCATTTGCTATTCTGGAAAGAGCAGCTAAAGGTTCACCTTGTGAGCCGGTACATAAAATCATCACTTGTTCAGCTGGTGTGTGATTTATTTCATTAGCATCTACAATCAGACCATCAGGAACGTTCAAATAGCCTAAATCAATGCCATTTTGCACACCGTTTTCCATACTGCGTCCAAAAATGGCAACTTTACGTCCAGTATCTATTGCTGCCTGGATAGCAGTCGATACGCGGTAAAGATTAGAGGCGAAGGTAGCAAAGATTATGCGACCGTGGATTCCCGTAATAATGTCATGCAGCGATTTAGCCACAAAACGCTCGGACTTAGTAAATTGGGTGACTTCAGCGTTAGTTGAATCGGATAATAGAACTAAAACTCCCTCGTTACCTAATTTAGCCATCTTTTGAAAATCCGGAGCAGGTTGGTTCATTACCGGTGTTAAATCAAATTTGAAGTCTCCTGTAAACACGACCGCACCTAATGGGGTATGAACAGCTATGCCTAAGGTATCCGGAATAGAGTGAGTGGTTCTGAAAAAAGTAACCGTTAGTTTCTTGAATTTAAGAACAGTGTCCTCGTGCTCTTCGTGTAATTCTGTTGTTCGCAAAATGCCGTGTTCTTCAAGCTTGCCCTTAATTAAAGCTAAGGCAAATGGTGTGGCATATACGGGAATTTCCGGAATCTTTTCAAGCAGAAATGGTATTCCGCCAATGTGATCTTCGTGTCCGTGGCTAACAACAAGTGCTTTAATCTTTTTACGATTTTTAACTAAATATGAATAGTCAGAAATGACGTAATTAATACCAAGAAGATCATCTTCAGGGAATTTAATTCCGCAATCCATAATAATAATTTCGTCTTGGTACTGTACACAGTACATATTCTTGCCTATCTCGTGCAACCCCCCGATTGCAACGACGGCTACTTCATTATTTTTTATTCGCACAGATATTACTTCTTACTCTCAAAAGAAGTTAGCTTAAAATCGGCATGCTCCTTTTCATAAGTCAGTGAATTACCGGCTAATTCTTGGATGAGTTCAATATTATAGGGGGTATTTTCCTCAACCATAGTCCTTGCGGCGACCAAATTTTCTGCCTCAAGGTAAAGAGTCTTGGTTGTTTCTCGTCTAGGATTGACAACCTTGTCTTTTTGATACAAAACTTTGTAGATCATATTTGTATTCTCCTTATTCAGTTAATAAAACGTTCTAATTTTGGACAGCATTAAAGCTTCCAATAGCTAGTAAAATTCTACCATACATGCAAAAACAAGTATAGAATCAAGTTTTGCGAGCTTTATTAAAAAAGCCGTCAAAACGACAGCTGACGACATGAATATCTGTGAAAAATTAATAGATGACCACTGTATCTTCATCTAATTTAAAGGGGTCTTGCTTATTGATGCGGTCGTAAAAAAGGTGGCCTCGCAGATGTTCAATTTCATGTGAAGCTACGATTGCAGGATAATCCTTTAGACGAATTGTTTTTTCTTCACCTAAAACAGTGTAATAATGTATTTTCAATTTATCAGGACGGGGCACGTAACCATCAATTACTTTGTCAACGCTTAGACAACCTTCACCTTCACTTAAACAAGCTTGTCTGACAGATTCGGACAAAATTTCCGGGTTAACAAAAGTTTCCTTGAAAACTATTTCATTTTTATCATTTGGTACTAATAATGAGGCCATCTGGACGCTCTCACCAACCTGAGGTGCGGCTAAACCAACGCCAGCACGTAATTGGTGCTTTTTTGCAATTTTAGGATCTTGAGAGTTAATCAGATATTCCATCATTTCTTTTGCTAAATTTTGATAATGTTCGCTTAAAGGAAAAGTTAGTGGTTTGGCTACCTTGCGTAATACCGGATTTCCATCTCGGGTAATATCTTTCATTAAAATCAATTACATTCACTCTTTCATAAAAGTTTATAGTTATATTTGTAACATAAAATAAACTAATTTGTCTGCTTTTTATTCTATACTAAATTTTTAATTTGAAAAAGAGGGATAAACGTTGACCCTTAAACAGTTAGGTGGTAAAATCAATGAGCGTAAATATACAGATATGAAACACTTCGATCAGCATGTTTTTGACGTGCCGCCGAAACTGTGACCACGTCACAGTTTTTTTATTGAGGAGTGGAGGAGGAATACTTTTGTCAGAAAAAAGAAGAAACGATATTAGAAATATAGCTATCATAGCGCACGTTGACCATGGTAAAACTACCTTGGTTAATCAATTATTGAAGCAATCCGACACTCTCCCTGAACATATGGCTCTGGAAGATCGGGCAATGGACTCCAACGATATTGAGCGTGAACGTGGTATTACTATTTTATCTAAAAATACAGCGGTTAAGTATGGTGACACTACCATCAATATTTTGGATACTCCAGGGCATGCCGATTTTGGTGGTGAAGTTGAACGAATCATGCATATGGTCGATGGTGCTTTATTGCTGGTTGATGCTTACGAAGGAACTATGCCGCAAACTCGTTTCGTACTAAAAAAGGCATTAGAGGCTGGAGTTAAGCCCATTGTTGTTATCAATAAAATTGATCGTCCAGGTGCTCGTCCCAAAGAAGTTCTTGACGAAGTTTTGGAATTATTTATTGAACTTGGCGCTAACGATGAACAACTTGATTTTCCAGTAGTATATGCATCTGCCTTGAATGGTACCTCATCCTATGATCCAGATCCTGCTAAGCAGGAAGAAACGATGAATCCTATTTTTGACACTATTATTAAGGCTATTCCTGCGCCTGTTGACAATGCTGATGAGCCTCTGCAGTTCCAAATTACAATGCTTGACTGGGATGATTATGTTGGTCGAATTGGCGTTGGCCGTATTTATCGCGGTAAAGTTAAAGTTGGCGATAATATCACTGTGATGAAGCGTGACGGTTCCACCCAAAACTTTAGGGTTACCAAATTATTTGGTTTCTTCGGTTTGAAGCGTAATGAAATTACTGAAGCTAAAGCAGGGGATATCATTGCCATTAGCGGTATTAACGATATTTTTGTTGGTGAGACTATTGCTTCTGCCGAAAATCCGGAAGCATTGCCACTTCTTAAAATAGATCCGCCAACTTTGCAAATGGATTTTGTTGCCAACGACTCACCATTTTCTGGTCGTGAAGGTGATAAAGTTACGCCTAAGAAGTTAGAGGATCGACTAATAAAGCAAACACGTACCGATGTGTCATTAAGAGTTGAGCCGACTGATCAATTAAACGCCTGGACTGTTTCTGGTCGTGGTGAATTGCACCTTTCAATTTTAGTTGAAGAAATGCGACGGGAAGGCTTTGAATTACAATTATCAAGACCAAAGGTAATTTATCGTGAAATTGACGGCAAAATGTGTGAACCATTTGAAGCTGTCCAGGTTGATACTCCTGATGAATATGTTGGCTCTGTCATTGATTCTCTTTCACAAAGAAAAGGTGAGATGAAGAATATGACTTCAACTGGCAATAATCAAACCCGCTTAGACTTTTTGGTTCCTTCTCGTGGCTTAATTGGTTACAATAATGAATTTATGTCCCAAACCGGTGGCTACGGCATTATGAACCACAGTTTTGATTCATATAAGCCAGTTGTCAAAAATTGGGAACCGGGCCGGCAAAATGGTGCTTTGGTGTCAATTAGCCAGGGCAAATCAACTACATATTCTCTACAAACTGTTGAACAACGTGGTGAATTATTTATTGGTGCTGGAGTAGAAGTTTATGAAGGGATGATTGTTGGCCAATCTTCTCGTGATCGTGATATTGCGGTCAACGTTATTAAAGGTAAGAACTTAACAAACACTCGTGCTGCCGGTAAAGACCATGCCGCTGCAATCAGAACTCCTAAGACCTTAACTCTAGAAGAGGCTATTGAATTTTTAAATGATGATGAATACTGTGAAGTAACTCCTGATTCAATTAGATTAAGAAAGAAAATTCTCAATACTTCAGAAAGACAAAAAGCTGATAAGAAACGTAATAAAAAATAAATAAATGTTTTAGAAGGGCACTCACTAATGAAGTGGTGCTCTTTTTGTTTTATAATGCTTATAATAAAGGTAGATTAAGTTACAGAAGGAGAGGTCGGCTAGTGCGGCAAAAACTTCACCATTTAAATTACAATATTTTCATACCTTATATTCTCTTAGTCGTTTTTGGAATAGTAATGGTTTATTCGGCTAGTTCGGACATATTATTAGTTAATGGCTTTAACCCGGCAATATATGGTATTCGCCAGGCTCTGTATGCCGTCTTTGCCGTTTTTGTCTGCTGTGCTCTGTGCTTTTTCTTAAAACTAGAAATTTTTAAGAGTCGCAAATTTGTTATCTGGTTTTTAGGTCTTAGTTTTTTGCTGCTCATTTACCTAATTCTCTTGAAAATTTTTAAGGGATCTGCCGCAGCTGTAAATGGTTCTGTTGGCTGGATTGATTTAAAGATAATAAAGATTCAACCATTAGAAATTGCCAAACTCTCGCTGATAATTTATTTAGCATATTTTTTAGACCGTCATGATGGAGCTTTTAAAAAAGGCCAAATTATTCATAATTTGTATAGGCCAGCAATCTTAGCTGCTTTTATGATGTTTTTGGTTATACTTGAACCGGATTTTGGCGGTACTGCTATTTTAGCCATGATTGTGATTATCATGTTTTCTGTTTCTGGTGTTCCTGCTAAAAATGCAGTATTATGCTTAATTGGTATTGCAGTTGGAATATATTTGTTTATCTTCCTGGTTATCAAATTGAATCCTGCTTTCTTACAAAATAAGTATCAGTATCACCGTTTTATGTCTTTTCTGCACCCTTTTGAACTTGAGCAAAAGGGTGGTGCGCAGCTAGTTAATTCGTATTATGCTATTCATAATGGTGGTTTGCTCGGGGTAGGATTGGGCAATAGCATGCAAAAACGGGGATATCTTCCGGAACCGTACACAGACTTTATTTTAGCCATAATTGCGGAAGAAATTGGCGTTATTGGTGCTTTAGTCGTAATAAGTCTTATGTTTTATCTGATATGGAGTATCATGGAAGTTGGTATCCATGCCAGTTCTCAATTTAATGCTCTGGTATGTTTTGGAGTTACTACAATTATCTTTATTCAAACTCTGTTTAATGTAGGGGCCGTGCTTGGTCTATTGCCTATAACCGGGGTCACGTTACCTTTTATCTCTTATGGTGGCTCTTCTTTAATTATCTTATCGGCTGCTATTGGGATTGTACTGAATATATCAGCAAATGAACGAATTGAAAAAGAAGGAAGTTTTAAATGAGCATCAAGCAAGACTTAACCAATAAAAATATTAGCCAAAGACTGAGCATTATTGTTTATTTAAATTCAGTCAGCAATCAATATAAGCTAAGGCATTATGGTGATATAGTATATTTTTCTAAAAAATTAGGTTATTGTATTTTATATGTAAATCAAAATGAGATCGAGCAAGTTATGCGGAATCTGAATGCACTTGATTTTGTCGACAGGGTTGAAAAATCAAAATGGGATCAAATAGATCTTTCAAGTGATCATATTGAAAAACAAATTACGGCTTTAGCAGCAGATGCTGAAAGAAAGTTACAAGAACGTCAGGAAAATACAGAACAACTATTATGAGAATTATTTCTGGAAAATATGCTAAAAGAAATTTATTTACTTTAAAGAGTCAAAAGACAAGACCGACTAGTGATAAAGTTAAAGAGTCACTGTTTAATTCATTAGGTCAATCTTTTTCTGGTGGTGAAGTTCTTGATCTATATGGTGGAAGTGGTGCTTTAGCAATAGAAGCCGTTTCGCGGGGTTGTCAGCATGCTGTGATAATAGACATTAATTACCAGGCCGTAGCAATTATTCGCAAAAATGTTGCCTTGACCAAAGAGCCAAACCTTTTCTCTGTATATAAAATGTCCAGTAAAGCCGCCTTGAGTAAATTGGCTGAAGAGCAACAGAAATTTGACTTAGTTTTTTTGGATCCACCATATGCTAAGCAAAAAATTGCGTCTGATATGGCAAAAATGCGTGATTTAGCTTTGCTACATCATGGAGCAATAATAGTAGCTGAAACAGATGATCGGACTGATTTAGCAGCAGTTGCGGGTTTTGAGCTTATTAAAGAAAAGCACCTGGGTAAAACTATTATCCGTTTTTATCGAAAGGAATAAAAAATAATGAGTGTAGCAATTTTTCCGGGCAGTTTTGATCCTGTTACTAATGGACATGTTGATGTTATTGAGCAGGCAGCTGCAATTTTTGATCAAGTTTATGTTGTAGTAATGGTTAATACGGCCAAAAAATATCTTTTTAAAGATAAAGAAAGGCAAAAATTATGTCAGGCTGCTGTTAAAAACTTGCCAAATGTTGAAGTCCTGCTAAAGCCTGATCAGCTGACAGTTAAGGTAGCACGAGATTTACACGCAAATGCCATTGTGCGCGGGGTCAGAAACACGACAGATTTTTTATTTGAACAACAGATTGCAGAAATGAATAGAAAAATGGCAAATGATATTAGTACAGTCTTGCTTTTTACTAAACCGGAAAATAGTTATGTTGCCTCTAGTATTATTAAAGAAATTGCCCAATTTAATGGTGATTTTAATAGTTTCTTGCCCAGCGAGGCTGCAAAGGCTTTAAAGGAAAAATTTTTATGAATACAGTAGAAAAACATGCTAAAAAAAATAGTAAGACACGAAAATGGCTGCTTTTTATTCTAACTATTTTTCTGGTTTTTATTGGGTTGAACTGGCCGACAAATTATTATATTGAAATGCCGGGAAGCGCAGTGCCAGTAGGACAATTTGTGAAAAGTAAGGCTAAGGCTCCCAATAATTTCTATCTTGTTACAGTTAGTGAAACTAGCCAGCCGGCATCTGTCTGGGAATATCTTTTTAGTTATACGCAAAAATATGCCAGTCGCATTCCCAAGTCTGAATTACTGGGTAATTCAAGTAACAGTCAGTATCAGGAACTACAAAATTGGTATATGCAAACAAGTCAGCAAAATGCACTTTATTGTGCGGCTAAAAAGGCAGGCCTTAAGCCTAAACTGCATTATAAAGGCGTATATGTGATGCAGTTGCAAAAGGGTTCCAGTTTTAGAAATAAGTTGCAAATAGGAGATACCGTGTTAGGTGCGAATGGTCATAAATTTCGCTCTACTGAAGAAATGATCAATTACTTTCAAAAGAAAAAGATTGGCTCTGAAGTTGTGATTAATGCTTTGCGTGAACAGAAAAGAATAGATTTTAAAGGCAAAATCGTTAAAGTTGCAGGAACTGGGAAGCCAGGTATTGGCATTCAATTGGTCGAACATTTACAGGTAGAAACCAATCCTCAAGTAACGATTAATGCTGGCGCAATTGGCGGTCCTTCAGCTGGTTTAATGTTTACCTTAACCAGTTACGAAGTCTTTTCAGGTAAACACTTAGCTCCAGGACATAAAATAGCTGGGACTGGAACTATCAGTCCTACTGGCAAAGTTGGCATGATTGGCGGTGTAGATAAAAAAGTAGTAGCTGCTGACAAGGCTGGTGCTGAAGTATTTTTTGCCCCAACTGATACTGCAGGAATGAAAAAAGTCACCAGCAATTATTTATTAGCTAAAAAAACAGCTAAGCAAATTGGAACTAGAATGAAAATTGTTCCTGTTCGTACTTTTGATGATGCTCTCCATTATTTACAACGAAATTATCATTAAATACTAAAAGCCCAAGTTTTTGGGCTTTTTTTGCGTACTTATAAATGGGAGTTGAAAAGATGAACTGGGAAAAAATTAAAGCTCTTATTGAGGAACACAAACAATATTTTTTGATTGGAATGGTTCTTTTAGTCATTGTTCTAGTAGTTTGGTCTAAAAGGCCAAACTCAAATGACACTTTTGACGAATTTGATTATAAAAATGAGAACACTGTGCAAAATAAAAATAAAACCGGCAGTGATTCAAGCAAACAGTTGTCAAATACTGAATCTGTTACCAAAAAAGTAGCTGTAACTAAGCCTAAAGATGTGACCTGTGACATATCAGGCGCGATTAATCACCAAGGCGTCTATACTTTAAAAAGTGGAGCACGTTTAAACGATTTAATTGCGGCCGCAGGGGGAATTAAGAACAATGCGCAACTAAAGAATGTTAATCGAGCATTGATATTGAAAGATCAAGACAAAATTCACATTCCATACAAAGGTGAAAAAATCAAAGCAGAGCAAGTTGTTGAGTCGGTTTCTGCCAATGGTTCTCCTTCTGTATCTGCGGGAGCAAGTGACCAAACTAATGCCGGTAACAAGGTGAATATTAATACTGCAAACGTAAGTCAACTGCAACAACTAAATGGTATTGGTGAGAAAAAGGCTCAGCAAATTATTGCTTACCGTCAAAAAAGCGGAGAATTTAAATCTATTGAAGATTTGATGCAGGTATCAGGAATTGGAGAAAAGACTTTTGCTGCACTTAAAGACCAATTGGAAATTTGATATTTTGCGACCTGGTTTTTTTCTGCTACTGGCCTTATTACTAGTTAATTTAAGTTTTTTGAAATATCAATGTTATACCTTTGTGCAAAAATTTACTTGCTTTTTAATAGCTCTTTATTTAGTTTTTTTACTTTTATGTAAATTTAATTCTTTAAAATGGCAAATTCTTATTATTCTTTTGGCAACTATTCTTGGGTTTCACTCTGACATGAGTAAAACTAATTTTGCACTTAAACCCAATACAGCTATTACCTTTTTTCCAGACAAAATGAAGATTTCCGATGACTGGTTTACGGTTGAAGGGCAGACGGCTGGAAGTAAGATTTTAGTTTCTGGCAAATTGAGTTCAAGTCAGCTAAAGCAATTAAATTATGGCTATAAAGTTATATTACATGATTTGTCTGGTGAGGTTAACCCAATTGAACCAGCTTCGAATTATGGAGAATTTGACCAGCAAAAATATTACCGCAGTAAAAAGATTACTCAGCAAGTTAATTTAACTAGTTTTAAGATCCAAATTAAGAAAGGAGGATTAGCAAATTACCTGCATTACTGGCGTTTTCAGTTAAAGAAATTTTTGCAAAAGTTTCCACCGATTTTGTCTTTTTTTAGTAATGAACTTATATTGGGAGAAAGCCCTGACCAGAAGTTTCAGGCCATACTCAGTAATTATCGTGACCTCGGTGTCATTCATATCTTAAGCATTTCTGGTTTGCATGTTGGTATTTACACGCTAGTAATAAGCACAATGTGCTATTACTGTAAATTAACTGAAAAAGAAACTTTCATTTTTTGTTTGTTGATCTTATTAGTCGGTATTTTTCTAAGTAATGGTCAAGCTGGATTTATTAGAGCGAGTTTAACCTATATCTTGGGGCAAATTTTTTCGTTGCATAAGCTAAAAATTAATAAGGCAGATCTGCTAGGATTAACGGCTGTTTTGCACTTGGCTGTCAATCCTCGGCTTATAATGAATACTGGAGCTCTTTTAAGTTATACTTTAGCCTTGGGCCTTGAAATGACTAAAAGCCTGACTAAGTTTAGACAGTCCTGGGCTTTAAACAATTTGTTATTGCCACTACTTTTATTTCATTTCTTTCAGTTTAATCTGCTAACGGTCTTTTTTAATTTGTTAGTGGTACCATATTTTAACTGGGTTGTTATGCCCTTGACTTTTTTTAATTTAATTATTTTTAACATTAGTCCCCGATGTAGTTATTTCCTTGAAAAGATACTCGAACAAGGTGAGAAAGTAATTGCGAAGGTTTCTAATAGTAAAATTGGTCTTTTAACATTTGGAAAAATTAATTGGTGGCAATGTCTGTTTTTATTACTGTTAACTGCTATATTGTTAATGTTAATAAATGAAAAGTCTAAAAGTCAAAAACTGATCAGACATCTTTTTAAGCTTGCGTTCATTATGTATGGATTAATCTTCTTAACGATTCATTTTCCCCTCAAAGGTCAAGTAACTTTTATTGATGTAGGACAGGGAGATAGTATCTTAATATCTACGCCCATTTTTAGGCGTGTTTATCTCATTGACGTTGGTGGAAAGTTAAATTTTAACGGTAAAAAAATAACCCCGCAGATTAATAAAATCACCGTGCCTTTTTTGAAAGCACAGGGAATAAATAAAATTGACGGAATTTTTATCAGCCATCAGGATGCCGATCACGTAGGGGACTTAAGGCCACTTTTGAGTCAAATACGAGTAAAGAAATTGTATATGGCGGAGGGATTGATCAGAAATCCTTCATTTTGCAAAAGAATAACAGGTCGAATTCAAAAAGGGCAGATTGTACAGCTGTTAGCCGGTGAAACAATAAATGAGCCACCAATTTCCTTTAAAGTTGTATATCCCTTTAAGCCAGGTATTGGTAAAAATGAAGATTCACTTTCGTTATTATTTAAATTAGCAAACAAAAGCTGGCTTTTTACTGGAGACCTGGGCCAAAAAGGGGAACTGGAAATATTGAGCCGTTATCATTTACATGCTGATTATTTTAAGTTAGGACATCATGGAAGTCGAACCGCTTCCAATAAAGAATTTTTGCAAGCTTTGCAACCAGAAAGAGTCTTTATTTCTGCTGGCCGCAAGAATCGCTTTGGGCACCCTCATCCAGAAACTATTGCTACTCTTCGAAGCCAACATATTCCATGGGCTTCGACTCAGGACTGTGGTATGATAACTTGGAACTATGGTGTTTTAATAAAACCCAAATTTAAAAGATTTTTGCCGGTGATTAAAAAATGACATTACTTTCTTTATTTAAAAACTCAAATAAAAAAATTTTGCATACTTTAATTAATGGAAATGATAGTTTTTTAAATGAATATCTTACTAGCTCGTATATACATGATGAGATTTTCGCAGACTATGAAAAAGTATCCGTTGATTGCGAAGCAGAGGGGCTAGACGAATTAATTGCTGATCTTACTGAATCAAGTCTTTTTAGCCAGAAAAAAGTAATAACAATTAAGAACCCTTTTTTCTTAACGTCAAAGGTTTCCAAAAAATATCAAAAGCAGATCACCCAGCTGCAAAATATTTTTGTAAATACTGCAAAACTTGAAGATGTCATAGTTATTGTCGCCTCTTATGAAAAATTAGATCGGCGCAAAAAAATAACGAAGTCCGTCACGCAAAATTTTAACGTTGTTGAGACTCAAGTTCGGCCTTATGATCTGAATAAAGTAATTAAAGCAATTATAACGACCGAGGGCTATCATATTACAAATTCTGCTGCAACATTGTTGCTTGAACGCAGTGACCAAGTTTTAGATATAGTTTTAAGTAATTATAATAAGCTGAAGATGGTAGCTGTTGACAGGAATATCACTACTGAAATAGTTGAAAAGAATGTTGATTTATCACTAGCACAAAATATTTTTGCAATTTTAGATTCAGCTTTAGCCCAAAACTACCAAGAAGCTATTGCGCGGTTAAATAATCAACTTCAAAACGGAAATAATCCAATTCAAATACTTGCGGTTTTTGAAAATCAATTAGAAATGATTTTGATAGTTAAAATACTTAAAGCTAGAGGGAGAAGTGAAGCTGAAATTGTAAGAAAACTTGGTGTTCATCCTTATCGTGTTAAGTTGGCGCTAAAAAATAAGTTAGCAAAAGAAAAAGTAGCACAGTTATTAGAGCAAGCAATTAAGCTGGATTATAAGTATAAAAACGGTCAATATCGAGCCGATAATTTTTTGAAGCTCTTTATTCTTAATGTCTAATTACGTATAAATTTTGGTAAATAAAAAGACAGAAATGATTTTCACTTCTGTCTTTTTGATTATCATTTAATCAAATTATTATTTTGCAAGTTTAGCTAAACGGCTCTTATCACGGCTAGCTTTATTCTTGTGAATAAGTCCTTTTGAAGCTGCCTTGTCAATAGCACGAGCAGCAGCTACATGTAATTCGGAGGCGTTATCAGCACCAGCAGCTTGAGCAGTCTTGAACTTCTTAACGGCAGTTCTTAACTTGTTCATTTGAGCAGCATTGCGCTTTCTAGCAGCATCTTGAGTCTTAACACGCTTAATAGCTGATTTGATTTGTGGCATAAAATTCACCTCCATTGATCGTAATTCTACTTTATAGATTATACTGAAAGATAATTGCAGATGCAAGATAAATTATACTTGCTTTTTAAAAAAATTGTCTGTATTATACTATTGTTGTGAACCGTTAACGCTGTTTGCACGCTCACACCTGACGGTTAACGTTGTTAACGGCAATTATTTTAGTGAAAGGTGAAAATATTATGGCAATTTCAAAAGCTGAAAAAGATGAAATCATTCAAAAATTTGCGACTCACGAAGGTGATACAGGTTCAACTGAGGTTCAAGTGGCAATCTTAACTACAGATATTAACAATCTGACTGAGCATATGAGAAACCACTCACATGACCACCATTCTTATGTTGGCCTGCTGAAGAAAATCGGTCACCGTCGTAACTTGCTTCGTTATTTACAAAACAAAGATATTAATCGCTATCGTGAATTAATTAAGAAGTTAGGCTTACGTCGTTAATTTTAATTGAGATCTCAAAAAGCTGGTTCGAGTATTGAATCGGCTTTTTTATTTTTGTCATAATACCATTTTATGCTAGAATAAAAAAAGATACTTTTTACGTTGTGATCATCTGATCCATAAATAACAACTGAATAGCAATTAAAGAAAAGGAAATATAATGACTGATCAAGTTAAAATTATGATTCTGAGCGGTGTTCGTGAGCAAGGAAAAGACATGTTCGCTGTTCAAGTTAATGATGAAATTTTTGTTCTTGATGCCGGCCTTAAATATCCCGACAGTACATTGTTTGGAATAGATCTGGTTATTCCAGATCTTGATTTTTTCGAGCAATATGGTGATCAGGTAGTCGGCATCTTTTTGACACATGGACATGCAGATTCAATTGGGGCACTGCCTTATATTTTACGAAAATATGATATTCCAGTTTTTGGCTCGCAATTAACAATTGAATTGGCCAAAATAACAGTAAGACGTGAGAATAAACGGTGTAAAAACAGTCTCTTTCATGTGATTGATGCGGAAACAGAGATTGAATTTAAAAACGCTAACATCTCTTTTTTCCCAACTACGCATTCCATACCTGATTCTCTTGGCATTGACGTGCATACTCCAGCTGGAGAGGTGGTTTACACAGGCGATTTTAAATTTGATCCTTCCGCTGCTCCTAAATATCGGACTGATCTAGATCGTTTAGCTGAAATTGGCCAAAAAAAGGTTCTGGCTTTATTAAGTGACTCTTCAAATGCAGAGGCAGCTTTACCAAATGTTGCTGAACAGGAAATTGGGGACTATGTTACAAATGTTTTTCGTAATGCAAATGGTCGGGTAATTGTTGCTGCAAAAGCTTCCAATCTAATTAGAATTCAAGAAGTTTTAAACGCGGCCTATCAAACGGGTAGACATGTTTTACTTACTGGAAGAGATTTAGCCAAAATAGTTCGTACTGCAATGAACCTGGGTTATTTGAATGTCCCTAAAGGTTTACTAATGAGGGTTAAAAATTTAAAAGAAACTCCAGATGAAAAGACAGTTATTTTGGAAACTGGTCAAATGGGTGAACCCTTAAATTCATTGCAAAAAATGGCTAAGAACCGTCACAGTATGATCACAATTCATAAGGGAGACTTAGTTTTTATTGCGACTACACCTTCTCATTCTGTGGAAACGGTTGTGGCACAAACCAGTGATCTGGTTTATCGTGCTGGTGGCACCGTTATTCAATTAGGTAAGGCAAAGCATACGAGTGGACACGCGACAGGCCGTGATCTGCAACTACTTATTGATATTTTGAAACCGCAATTTTTAATTCCCGTTATCGGTGAATATCGGCTGCTTGAAGTGCACAAGGACTTGGCTATTAGGGCAGGACTGGCTCAAGATAATATTTTTATTACCAAGAATGGTGATTGCTTAAACTACGATTTCAATCAAAAGCGCCTGTATTTAACAGATCCAGTTCCAGGTGAGGATACGATGATTGATGGTTCTGGCATCGGGGATGTTGGTAATATTGTTTTGCGAGACCGAGAAGTTTTGTCAGATGATGGTATCTTTATTGCTGTCGTCACAATTGATCGCCGTAAGAAAAAGATTATTGCTCAACCACAAGTTACCAGCAGAGGCTTTGTTTATATTAAGGCTAATCAGCAACTAATGCGTGACAGTATTGAATTGATTAAAAAAACTATCAATAATAACTTTGAACATAAAAAATTTGATTGGACAGAAATTAAGCAGGATGTTCGCAATGATTTGGAAAAGTTTCTCTATCGCAAAACGAATAGACGTCCAGTAGTTTTACCAGTAGTAATGGAAGTTAACCAAAACCGCCATCGTGCTATGCAAAAAAGAAATAGTAAGAGCGAGTTGCCCAAGAAAGAAACTCATCATCCTGTTGATGTCAATAAAACCGGTCAGAGAATTATCAAGAAAGATAAATAAATGACTTCATTAAGTCAAAAAAATTTGCTCAGTTTAGCCCAAAAATTCGCAGCAAAAGGGGATTTTGCTCAAGCAATACAAAATCTTGAAGAAGCACTAAGAGATGGACCAAGTAATGAAGTCGTACTTAGTCTTTGCGAGCTTTATCTCAAGGATCAACAAAATTATTCAGCTTATGAATTAATTAAAGAAGAAAAGGACTTATTTACTAACCCTAAAATTTTTAGTGAATACAGTAGAATTCTAAAAATGAATCACTTTGCTATTGAAGCATTAGAGGTAAAGAATATTACCGCTTATGAGTTACCAGATTTAGTTGAACCTGTCAGTAAGACGCAGCAGCAGCAAATAATGGTTACTTTCAAGCAAAAAACTAAGCCGACAAAATTTGATTACGAACAATTATTCAAGTTAGATTTACCAAATTTTAAAAATTTCGCTCAGAGTTTGTTACTGGATCCCAGTTTAAACTTTGCAATTCGGCTGGTTTTAATTGAAGATTTGTTTCGACTGGGACTTCAGGAAACATTTAGGGTTTTGGTATTGGGGCAGGAAGAGCAATTTATTCCACAAAAAATAAATTTACTCGAAAAAGATGCGATATATCGAGAAGTTGTATCAGGCATCGGTGCGCGCTATTATCATAAACCGAGCCAGCTTCCTGCAGTTTTAGGCGAAGTAAATTTGATTTTAGGCAGTCTTTATCCTAAACTATATAAGTATGTTGATAATCCCGACAGTTTTGCCAGTGATATTGCTTCTTATATTGAAAATCATGATGGCCGAAGCAATCAAAAACTGTTTGAGAAAATCGATAATAATATATCCGAATAAAATTGGATAAAATGTCTTTACTTTTTCAAAGTATTTAGTATAATAGCAAAGGACGTTTTCATTAGGCATGGCTCTATGCATTAAAATACTAGGCATTTGCCTATGAAAGTAGTACAATATTCAACAGAGAACTATCCGTTACTTACTCAACGGACTTCTTGCAAATTTACAGGAGGGTCATTTTAATGGCAGAAAAAGAACATTACGTTAGAACAAAGCCACACGTAAACATTGGTACTATCGGTCACGTTGACCATGGTAAGACCACTTTAACAGCGGCTATTACTAAAGTTTTATCAGAAAAGGGCTTGGCTAAGGCAGAAGATTATTCAGAAATCGATGCAGCTCCAGAAGAAAAGGAACGTGGTATTACTATTAATACTGCTCACGTAGAGTACGAAACTGAAAATCGTCACTACGCCCACATGGATGCCCCAGGTCACGCCGATTACATCAAGAACATGATTACTGGTGCCGCACAAATGGATGGAGCTATTTTAGTTGTTGCCGCAACTGATGGTCCTATGCCACAAACTCGTGAACACATTTTACTTGCTCGTCAAGTTGGTGTTAACTACATCGTTGTTTTCTTAAACAAGACTGACTTAGTTGACGACCCAGAATTAATTGACTTGGTTGAAATGGAAGTTCGTGACTTGTTGACTGAATACGATTATCCTGGTGATGACATTCCAGTTATCCGTGGTTCAGCATTGAAAGCTTTACAAGGTGACAAGGAACAAGAAGAAGTTATCATGAAGTTGATGGACACAGTTGATGAATACATTCCAACTCCTGAACGTCAAACTGATAAGCCATTCTTGATGCCAGTTGAAGATGTCTTCACTATTACTGGTCGTGGTACTGTTGCTTCTGGTCGTATCGATCGTGGTACAGTTAAGATTGGTGATGAAGTTGAGATTGTCGGCTTGGTAGATAAAGTTCTTAAATCAGTTGTAACTGGTTTGGAAATGTTCCACAAGACTTTGGACTTAGGTGAAGCTGGAGACAACGTTGGTGTATTGCTTCGTGGTATTGACCGTGACCAAGTTGTTCGTGGACAAGTTTTGGCTGCACCTGGCTCAATTCAAACTCACCACGAGTTTAAAGGCCAAGTTTACGTTTTGAAGAAAGAGGAAGGCGGACGTCATACCCCATTCTTCTCAGATTACCGTCCACAATTCTATTTCCACACTACAGATATTACTGGAGAAATTGAATTACCAGAAGGTACTGAAATGGTTATGCCTGGCGATAACACAGAATTTACTGTTAAATTAATCAAACCAGCAGCCATTGAAAAGGGTACTAAATTCACTATCCGTGAAGGTGGTCGTACTGTTGGTGCTGGTCAAGTTACTGAAATTCTTGACTAGTTCGTTAAAAACAGTTTAAAAAGATGTACTTCTTCATAGAAGTACATCTTTTTTTGCCTAAGTTTGTTTTTTGCGAGCGTTTAATGTAAGATAATTTAGTATGTAACGATGCAATTTAACTTGACATTGGAGGTATTTAATTAATGTCTGTAAAATGGAATAAAACCGATAAAACTACCGGTGAACTTACTTTTGATATTCCCCAAGCTGATGTAAAGCGTGGGCTAGATCAAGCATTTAGGAGGGTAAAGAACAGTTTACGTGTTCCTGGCTTTAGAAAGGGACATGTTTCTCGTGTGATCTTTGATCAATATTACGGTGAAGAATCATTATATGAAAATGCATTAAACATTGTGCTGCCAAATGCTTATTCTGCAGCAGTTAAAGAAGCTGGTATTGCTGCTGTAGGTCAACCTCAAATTTTGCCGGTTTCAATGGAAAAAGGCCAAGATTGGCAAATGAAAGCCACTGTTACTGTTGAGCCGGAAGTAAAATTGGGTGAATACAAGGGAGTCGAGGTTCCAAAGCAAAACACTCGTGTATATGCTAAAGATGTTGATGCCAAATTAAAAGAAGAACGTGAAAAGAACGCTGAGCTGGTATTGAAGAAGAGCGCAGCAGCTAACGGAGATACTGTTACTATTGATTACAAGGGCACAATTGATGGTAAGGAATTTGAAGGCGGCTCAGCAGATGATTATTCACTTAGTTTAGGCTCAAATACTTTTATACCAGGTTTTGAAGATCAATTGGTAGGTCATAAGGCTGGTGACGAAGTTGATGTTGTTGTCACATTTCCTGAAGATTATGGTGCAAAAGACTTAGCTGGCAAAGAAGCTCATTTTGCTACCAAGATTCATGAAGTTAAATCTAAGCAATTACCTAAGCTAGATGACGAATTTGCTAAAGACGTGGACGATTCTGTTGATACTCTTGATGATCTAAAAGAAAAAATCAAGAAGGACTTAAAGTCTCAAAAAGAAGAGGCTGCAAGAGACGAAATCGAACAAGCTGCTATTGAAGGTGCAGTTGCCAATGCTACTATTGATAAGATTCCAGATGCGATGATTCAAGAAGATATCGATACACAAATGAATCAGTATTTAGGCAATATGCAGCGCCAAGGCATCAGCCCGGAAACATATTACAAGATAACTAATACGACAGAAGCACAGCTGCGTTCACAATTCAGTAAAGATGCTGAAGAAAGGGTTAAAACTAACCTTGTCCTTGAAGCTATTGTCAAGAAAGAAGATATTAAAGCTTCACAAGAAGAAATTGACAAGGAAATTAAGAACCTGGCAGCCGAATACAACATGGATGAAAAAACTGTGCGCAATACTTTGACTGATGATATGCTTTCACATGATATCAATGTTCGTAAGGCTATTAAAATTGTTGCTGACAGCGCAAAGCAAGTTGCTAAATCCAAAACAAAAAAAGATGAAAAAAAGTCTGACGAAAAATAGGATTTTAATATCTAAGTAAAAAGGTGGTGTCAAACTGCCTTTTTATTTTTCTCCGAGCAAATAATTCATATACACAGCGCAATTTATGCTAATCTAGGACTTGTAGATATTAGGAGGATAAGAATGGCATCACAATTTACTGATCAAGAGGAAATTAGATGTTCCTTTTGTGACAAAACACAAGATCAAGTTAAAAAGATGATTGCGGGTAACGGGGTTTATATTTGTAACGAATGTGTTGATCTGTCTAAAAGAATAATTGATGATGAATTAAAATCTGATTCTTTGAAAAAAGCACAAGATTTACCGAAACCAATGGAAATCAAAAAGCAGCTTGACCAATATGTTATTGGTCAAGAGCGAGCAAAGAAGATTTTGTCAGTTGCAGTTTATAATCATTATAAGCGTGTTACGCAAATGGATGTAGATTCTTCAACTGAGTTGCAAAAATCAAATATTGCTCTGATTGGACCAACTGGTTCTGGCAAAACTTATTTGGCACAAACATTGGCGCGGATTTTGGATGTGCCTTTTGCGATTGCTGATGCAACGACTTTAACAGAAGCCGGTTATGTCGGTGAAGATGTCGAGAATATTTTGCTTAAGCTTTTGCAAAATGCCGATTACGATATTGAACGTGCAGAACGTGGCATCGTTTATATTGATGAAATTGATAAGATTTCCAAAAAATCTGAGAATGTTTCAATTACAAGAGATGTTTCAGGTGAAGGCGTTCAACAGTCTTTACTGAAGATTTTGGAAGGAACTGTTGCTTCTGTTCCCCCTCAGGGCGGGCGTAAACATCCCCAACAAGAGTTAATTCAAATAAATACTACTAATATTTTATTTATTGTTGGTGGAGCTTTTGACGGTATTGAGCAAATCGTTAAAAGTCGTCTAGGCAAAAAAATAATCGGCTTCAGTGCCGAAAAAGAACTTAATAAGGTGCAAGATGATTCTTGGATGAAACATTTGACAACCGGAGATCTCGTCAAATTTGGCCTGATTCCAGAGTTTATTGGACGTATTCCGATTATCGCAACACTTGATAAACTTGACAGAAACGATCTGGTAAGAATTTTAACCGAACCAAAGAATGCTTTGGTAAAACAATATAAAAAATTACTATCACTTGATCAAGTTAACTTGGAGTTTACACCAAGTGCTTTGAACGCTATTGCAGATTTGGCAATTGAACGCAATATGGGTGCTCGTGGTTTAAGAACCATTATAGAAAATGCAATGATGGGTATTATGTATCAAACACCGAGTGAGCCTGATATTGAGAGTGTCAGAGTTACAAAAGAAGTGATAGAAGATAGTGCTGAACCGGTAGTAACTCGTCGCTTAGATGATGAACAAGATGACGGAGAAGAAATTAAGGCAGCCAATGATCATTAAAAATAGCTCGTATGCGATTAGTGCCGTGCGTGAAGATCAGTATCCAGTAGATAATTTGCCTGAAATTGCGCTTTCCGGTCGTTCAAATGTTGGTAAATCCAGCTTAATAAATACACTGCTGGGTCGCAAAAACTTAGCAAGAACTTCTGCACAGCCAGGGAAAACACAAACACTTAATTTTTATCTGGTAAACCAAGAGTTTTACTTAGTTGATGTACCCGGCTATGGCTATGCTAAAGTTTCGCAAAAAAAGCGACAGCAGTTTGGAACTATGATTCAGGATTACCTTGAAACGCGAGCAAACTTGCAAGGGTTAATTATCTTAATGGACTCACGACATGAACCTACCAAAAATGATGTGGCCATGTATAATTATGCACTTTATCTCAATTTACCCATTTTGATAATCTGTACCAAAATTGATAAAGTAAAGAAAAATCAGCAAAATCAAGTTATTAATACTTTAAAGCAAAAGATTAACTTAAATTATGACAATGTAAGTGTAATTACTTTTAGTTCTGTCCAAAAGTTGCATGTAAAAGAAGTATGGCAATGGATAGAAGAAAATTTGTAAATTTGTAAGAAAAAATGGTTCTCGTAGCAGAACCATTTTTATTTATTACTATCTTCTACTTTCTGATTGTTTTTAGCTATTTTCTTCTTTTTATCTTCAGGAATAGTAGCGAATTTATCAAATAATTTTTCTAATTCATCTTGTTTTTTAAAAGTTAAACCCATAATATTTTTCCTTTCTGTTTTTATTATATTAAAAATAGAATTAACAAGCTAGAAAAATATGCGTTAATCAACTTGAAATAATTAAATTTATGTAAAATAATCCATAATGAATTAGTTCTTTATCTTTTACTTGATCTGTTTTGTTAAGCAAAAGCAAATTTCAATTTACAAATTGTATGTTAAAATATGATAGCGAATTTGGGGGAGTGATTTTTTGGCAACTCAGTTAATTGAAAACAAATTAAAACTTTTGCCGGCTAAACCAGGCTGTTACTTAATGAAAGACGTTAATGGTAAGGTAATATATGTCGGTAAGTCGAAAAATCTTAAAAGCCGAGTACGTTCATATTTTAAGAGTACCCAAGTTGGCAGACGAGCAGAACTGGTTGAAAATATTCGCGATTATGACATTATCACTGTTTCAACCGATAAAGAGGCCTTTCTGCTTGAAGTAACATTAATTAAAAAATACCAACCGTATTATAATGTGCAGCTAAAGCAGGGTACTGGCTATCCCTATATTGAAATTACTAACGAGCGGGATCCCCAGACCAAACTAACTAGTATAATTAGAAAAGATGGAGGCTATTATTTCGGACCGTATCCAAATGTCTATGCTGCGCAGGCGACTCTTAAGTTTATTCAAAAAGTTTTCCCTTTAAGGCGCTGTCATGGTAAACAGGGCAGGCCTTGCCTGTATTATCATATGGGACAATGTTTAGGCGCATGTTTTAAAACAGTACCAAAGTCTGTTTATGAAGCACAAATAAAAAAGATCAAAAGCTTTTTAAACGGAGATATTGGCTGGGTTAAAAAAGATCTTAATCAAAAAATGGCTGTTGCATCTAAAAAGCTTGAATTTGAGCGTGCTGCCGAAATTCGTGATCAACTTAATTACATTGAAGAAACAGTTGAAAAGCAGAAAATTATTTCTCATGATAATACTCAACGTGATATTTTCAATTTCTACGTTGATAAATCATGGATAGCTATTCAAATTTTCTTTTTAAGGCAGGCAAAATTGCTTAGAAGTGAAACCAGAATGTACCCTTTGACTGATACTAATGACCCCGAGGATACATTTTCCTCATTTATTGTTCAGTTTTACGGGCAAAGAAACAGAATAGTGCCTAAGGAAGTTTTAGTACCTGCTAAGATTGATAATGAAGCTTTAAGTGAAGTTTTGCATGTACCGGTGAGGACGCCTAAGAGAGGGCAGAAACGGTCTTTATTAAACATGGCCAAGGACAATGCCAAACTTAAATTAGACGAAAAGTTTCGTCTCTTAGAGCTGGGCAATAGGAAAACTAAAGGAGCACAAAAAGAAATTTTCGATTCTTTAGGGCTGCCATATGGACATGTGATTGAAAGCTTTGACCATTCGCATATTCAGGGAGCCGACCCCGTTTCTGCTCTAGTTGTCTTTAAAGACGGTGAACCTGATAAAAATTCCTATCGTAAATATAAACTAAAGGGTGAAGTAGAACACCAAAATGGTGGTGATGAAGTGCGTAATACTCGTGAAGTGGTGCGCAGAAGATACAGCAGACTACTTAAAGAACATAAACCCATGCCAGATTTGATTTTGATGGATGGCGGTCAGATCCAAGTAGATGCTTGTGAGGATATTTTACGCAATGAATTAAACCTTAATATTCCAGTTGCTGGTATGGTAAAGGATAATAAGCACAGGACTAATCATTTACTTTATGGCGATCCTATTAATGGTATACCCTTGAAACTAATTCCTTTAGATCCTAAATCTCAAGGTTTTTATTTAATGACTAGAATTCAAGATGAAGTACATAGATTTGCAATCACTTTTCACCGAAGAACACATGCTAAAAATGCTTTGTCCAGTAAGCTAGATGCGATCAAAGGAATAGGTCCAAAAAGTAGAAATAAGCTTTTAAGACAATTTGGCTCTCTAAAGAAGATTAAGGAAGCTTCAATTGACGAGTTACGTTCTGCTGGTTTAACTTTGCCCCAGGCGCAGACAGTTAAGTTAACCTTATAACAAGTGAAATTAAACATAATAGTGTGGTATAGTAATGTAGTTAAGAAAGACGGAAGGAGATTCTGTATGCCTACATTTGTCGATCAAACTAAGATTGAAGTCCAAGCTGGTAAAGGCGGAGACGGCATGGTCGCTTTCCGCCATGAAAAATATGTCCCGAATGGTGGTCCTGCCGGTGGCGATGGTGGCCGTGGCGGAAGCATTATTTTTGTTGCCGATAGTGGCCTTAGAACATTAATGGATTTTCGCTATCGCCGTAAGTTTAAAGCAGAAAATGGTGAAAATGGTCGTATTAAGTCCCAATATGGTCGCGGAGCTAAGGACTTATACTTAAAAGTGCCAATTGGAACGACTGTTTATGATTTCAACACTAATGAAGAAATTGGTGATTTAACTAAGAATAAACAAGAATTAGTTGTAGCTCGTGGTGGCCGTGGTGGTCGCGGCAACATTCACTTTGCAACGAGTGTCAATACTGCGCCCGAAATTGCAGAAAATGGAGAGCCGGGAGAAGATCGTGTTTTACGCCTAGAATTGAAAGTTTTGGCTGATGTTGGACTGGTGGGCTTTCCCTCAGTTGGTAAGTCAACATTATTATCAGTCGTCACTAAGGCTAAGCCTAAGATTGCAGCATATGCTTTTACCACCCTAACACCAAATTTAGGCATGGTAATTTTACCTGACGGTCGTGATTTCTCAATGGCTGATTTACCCGGCTTAATTGCAGGAGCCAGTCAGGGGGTCGGGCTCGGTTTACAGTTTTTGCGTCATATCGAGAGAACAAAAGTGATTTTGCACTTAGTGAGCATGGATCCTAACAATGAGCGAGATGCAATCAAAGACTACCAAACTGTTAGGCAAGAACTACTTGAATATGATCCAAGTCTTAACAACAGGCGCGAAATTATTGTAGCTACTCAGATGGATCTTCCGGGTTCTGCTGAAAAATTGCAGCAATTTAAACACGATTTAGAAGAGCAGCAAATTAAAAAACCTGTTTACGCTGTTTCCAGTGTGACACATCAAGGCATTGATCAGTTAATGCAGGATACAGCATCCTTAATTGAACAGGTAGAAAAAGAGCAGCAGAAGCAAGAACTACAACCTCAGCGAGTTGTAAAAGAATATAAGTATCAACCGCAGCAAAAGAACACTTTTACAGTCACAAAACTGGAAGACCATGTTTATGAAATTAAAGGTGAGAGTCTGGAAAGATTAGTAGCTCGAACCAATCTCGATTACCAGGATGGTGTCATGAGATTAGCTCGAAAACTTAAAAATCTCGGAGTAGATGACGCTCTGCGTAAAAAAGGAGCCGTTGACGGCGATGATGTAATCATTGGCTCATTCAATTTTGAATTTGTCCAATAAAAAATAGAAAAGTTTTGAAAAATATGACAAAAAATCGATACATTACAGGATATTCTGGACTTAGGGCTTTAGCGGTAATCGGTGTAATACTTTATCACCTTGACCCTAATACTTTTGCAGGCGGCTATCTTGGTGTACCGATTTTTTTCGTACTATCAGGATATTTAGTTACGTGTCAGATGCTTAAGTCATATGAAAAAAGTGGCTTTTACGATACTAAAAAATTTTACTTGAGCCGATTAAAAAAAATTTATCCGCCATTGATTGCGGTATTATGGCTGTCTGCGGCATATATAATTCTTTTTCAGCGCAACTTATTGGCCAAGTTAAGTCAAATAGTTGTGACTAATTTACTCAATATTTATAATTTTTGGCAGATTTTAAACGGACAAAGTTATTTTGAACGTTTTGCAGCTAACGAATCACCTTTTGTTCATTTATGGACAATGTCCATTAACGGTCAGTTTTACATATTATGGCCGCTAGTTATTTTTTTATTAGTGAAGTACGGTAAAAAGAGAAAAAACATTTTTAAAATTATTTTGTTTTTCACTTTACTTTCTGCATTTGAAATGACGGTATTGTATAACACTGGTGCCGACATCAATCGCATATATTATGGCACCGACACTAGATTTTTTTCTTTGGGTTTAGGTGCAGCTTTGGCTGTTATTTGGCCCATGGATAAATTAAAAACTACTATAAAGCATAATGATGCAATTATTCTGGACACGATCGGGATGATCTGTCTCGCTGGCATAGTAACTTTTCTTTTTAACCCGTTAATGGCTGCTGAAAAGCCCTTTACCTATTGTGGGGGAATGCTGTTATATACGTTTCTTGTAACCATACTAGTCGGTATAGTTGCTCATCCAGCAAGTCGCTGGAACAAGTGGTTAACTAATCCAATTTTTAATTGGATTGGATCTCGAAGCTATGAAATTTATCTTTACCAATTTCCCGTAATGATATTTTTTGAAGATAAAGTTTTTGACATGGCTGATCATGTGCAACTTTACCATCTAATTGAGCTTGTTCTAATCATTTTTTTAAGCGAAGCTGCATATAGGCTGGTAGAAAAGCCCTGCGGGAAAATTTCATGGCAAAAAGTTAAAAAAAGCTGGCAACAAATTTGTGATAAAAACACCAAAAATTATCTTATTAAGGCAAAAGCGGTCCTGGTAGGTTTGATTTTTCTAACAGGAAGTACTGCAATTTTAATTTCACCGGTTGTTAAAGCACAGAACTTTAATCAAAGTCCATTAGCACGCAGAATTAGAGCTAATCGCAAACAGCAAAAAAGAGATAATGATGAATTAATAGCAAAATACCAAAAAATCAAACCTAAAGAGCAAAAAAAAGCTAAACTATTAAATGAAGCTGAACGAGCTGCCCAAAAGCATCCCGTTAATAAGTCTTTTATCAAATTTGGTATTTCACAAACAGAGTTACAATTGGCAAGAAAAGTAGAATTAACTGCTATTGGTGATTCTGTTATGGCGGGCTCAAGCGCAGATTTGAACCGTCTGCTACCTAAAGCTGTGATTGATGCCGCAATTTCCCGCCAGCTAAATGTTTCGTTTGGCTTATTAAAACAATATCAAAATAAAAAAGTTTTAGGTAAAAATGTCTTAATCGGCTTAGGAACTAATGGCCCTTTCAAAATGTCCGACATAGATGATTTAATGAAACAACTGGGAAATAAAAGACAAGTATTTTGGATTAATACCTATGTACCGGCTAAACCGTGGCAAAATGAGGTTAACGATTTATTAGCCAAAGCTGCCAAAAAGTATCATAATTTTGTAGTAATTGATTGGCACGCTTATGCAAAAAAACATCCTGACTGGTTTTATGAAGATAGAACTCACCCTACACCATTAGGATCGAAGCATTATAGTGTATTAATAGTAAAAAAAATAGTTGAAAATGCTAAGTATTAGATAGGAATAAGATGGAGTTACAATTTTTAGGAACTGGAGCAGGACAACCCTCGAAGAAACGTAATGTATCAAGTATTGCTTTAAAGATGCTCGATGAGATTAATGAGATTTGGTTATTCGATGTTGGAGAAGCAACGCAGCATCAGATACTGCGTACTAATATTAGGTTGCGTAAAGTAACCAAAATATTTATTTCCCACAATCATGGTGATCATATCTTTGGTTTACCAGGATTACTAGCAACGAGATCTTTTCAAGGTGATGTGGGACCAATTACTATTTATGGTCCTGCTGGCTTAGAACAATTCGTGCGGACGGCTTTAAAAATTTCTCGTACCAAAATTAGTTATCCGATCAAATTTGTCGTTTTGGACGAAGGTGGATTAATCTATCAAGGAAAAGGTTTTAGAGTTTATACAGAAAAATTAGCCCACCGAATACCTAGTTTTGGCTTTCGTGTAGTTGAAGATGATAAACCGGGAGAACTTTTAATGGATAAATTAGCGCAATATAATGTACCTAATGGTCCATTACTTGGTAAACTAAAAAATGGGGAAGAAATAGCTCTAGAAAATGGTACTATATTAGATGGTAAGAATTTTTTGGGACCTGATAAAAAAGGCAGAATAGTTACTATTATCTATGATACGCGCTCAACTCCCGCAATAGCCCAGTTGGCACAAAATGCGGATGTGTTGGTACATGAATCAACCTTTGCGGGTAATGAAACTAATTTAGCTCATTCATACTATCATTCCACAGCCGTTGAAGCCGCAAAGATTGCACGTGATAATAATGTTAAATATTTATATTTAAATCATATTTCTGCCAGGTATTTGGGCGCTAAGGCTAAAAAATTGGAAAATCAGGCACAAAAAGTTTTTTCAAATACTAAATTAGCTAACGATTTTGATCGGATTGTAATTCCTATGAAAGGGGAAAAAAATGAGTGATTCTCTTAGAAATAAAGTAGTGGTAATTACTGGCGCTTCCAGTGGAATAGGTCACTCTATTGCGCTCGAAAGTGCTGGTAGAGGTGCAACGGTTATTCTGATTGCCAGAAATAAAGCTAAACTGGAAAAAGTGGCTTCTGAAGCCCATGAATTGTCGGGAGCTGCTTCTTATACTATAGCAACTGACATGAGTCAAAGTGACCAAATTGACGCTGCTTTTACTGAAATTATTAAATTAACTAAGCATATTGATTATTTAGTCAATTGTGCTGGTTTTGGCAAATTTGAAAACTTTGTGGAATCAGATCGGCGCGAAGTCACTGCGATGTTTCAAGTTAACGTTTTAGGATTAATGTATTTTAGTCGTCTAGTGGGCCGCCTAATGATGGAACAAAAATCAGGTCAAATCATCAATATTGGTTCAATTGCCGGCAAAATTCCTACTGTGAAATCTGCAGCCTACAGCGCCTCAAAAGCTGCGGTTATTCAGTTCTCTAATGTATTACGTTTGGAGCTAAAACCATTTGGTGTTAAAGTGATGACGGTTAATCCTGGCCCTGTTTACACCAATTTCTTCAATATTGCAGATACCAGCGGCCATTATGCCGACAATGTGCAAAAATTTATGCTGGATCCCGATGATGTTGCTTGGCAAGTAGTTCATTTCTTCGGCAGTAATAAACGGGAACTGAATTTACCTGTCAGTCTGGCTGTTTTGGCGAAATTATATAACTTGTTTCCGAAGATTGGTGACAAGCTGTCTCTTAAGTTTGCTTCCAGAAAGTAGTGCGAATTATGAAAAGTAAAGCTAGTCAGATTAAACTTATTTTTACCTTAATTTTAATGTTATTGGCAGTGGTATTCGTTGTTCTGAATACTAACAATGTGGCTATTAATTTTGGTTTGTTCAAACTTAAATTACCCTTGATCATTATTTTAGTAATAATGATCATAATTGGAGTTTTGATTGGTTACTTCTGGGGCTCCTATGGTCATAATCAAGACAAGAATAACTAATATAGCTTGATTTATTTGGGATACAATAGTATCATTAACAAGCGTGAAGTATTTTGGGCGCTTAAAAGCAGCCTAAAATCGTAATTCTACAAAAAAGGAGATCAGTTAAATGGCAGTTCCTAAAAGACATACTTCTAAGCAAAAGAAACGTTCACGTCGTGGTCATATTAAGTTAACTGTGCCAGCAATGCACTATGATGCAACTACTGGTGAATATCGCTTAAGCCACCGCGTTTCACCTAAAGGATATTACAAGGGTCGTCAAGTTGTTAGTCAAGCTAACTCAAATGACAATCAATAATTAAGAGGCACCAAGAAGCGGTGTCTTTTTTTATGCCGAAAGATACTGCTTTTTACTTGCTTAGTTTGATTAGAAAGATTAAAAAGACGAAATGAAATTAGTAATTTTACATTCCAGCGATATTCATGGCTTTATTATGCCTACTGACTATCAAAACCAGAATGATTATTCAGCTCCTTTCGGACTTAGCCGGCTAAAAAGCGTGATAGAAGAGCAAAAAAGAAAATATGGACCTGAAAACGTGATAATTACAGATGCAGGTGACAGCCTGCAGGGTTCACCTTTAGCAACTTATGTCCACGAAAGCAAAAATAACTCTACATTAAAAAAGTTTGCGGAGTGTTATAACCTAATTAACTATGATGCGCGTTGTTTGGGTAATCATGATTTTAATTTTGGCTTGAATTATTTAAAAGAGTATCTCTCATATAGCAAAGCGCCCTTTGTAAACAGTAATATTTTGGCTAGAAAAACTGGTCGACCAGCTTTTGGTCAAGATTATATCATTATTAATAAAAATGGTATAAAAGTGGGGATTATCGGAATTGCTACGCAGAGAATACCTTTTTGGGAACCAGCAGAACATGTTGCAAACTTGGAATTTAAGTCTGCTTTAGCTCAGGTTAAGCATTTAATACCCTTTTTAAGACCAAAAGTTAATGTTTTAGCTGTCCTTTATCATGGTGGCTTCGAGGCTGATATTGAATCAGGAACTAATACCGAACCAGCTACAGGAGAAAATGAGGGCTATCGTCTTTTACAAGAAATTCCTGAAATAGATCTAATGTTAACTGGGCATCAGCATCGCAAACTGAACGCAGTGATAAATAAAATTGCGATTGTCCAGCCGGGTTATCGCGGAGAAACTGTTGGTAAGATAGTGCTGGAGATTGACCAACACAGTAAGAAGATTAAAGCTATGTCAACTGAATTAATTGATGTAAGTGATTATAAGCCCGCTGCCGCAATTAATTCAGTCTGCCTATCTTTAGACAAAAAGACGCAAAAATGGCTTGATCAGCCAATCGCTCATTTAGATATTCCTGCACATATAGCTAATGCTAAGCAGGCAAGAATTGAGGGCTCACCTTTTATCAATTTGCTGCAAAATATGCAGCTTTATTTTACCCATGCTGATATTTCAGCAACTGCATTAATGAGTGAAACTGCCAAGGGCTTTGGCGAAAATGTTTCAATGCGCGACATCTTGTTAAATTATCCCTTTGCTAATCAGTTATGTGTTGTTAAAGTAACCGGTAAGGAATTACGCCATATTGTTGAATACTCACTTAAATTTTTAACTAAAGACCAAAAAGGCAATGTTAGCTTTGCTCCTCAATATCGCAGTCAACTTTTTAATTTTGATTTGTTTTACCCGCTTGTTTATGAAGCTGATATTCAAAAACCAGTAGGTGAACGTTTGACAAAGTTGGAGTTACACGGACAAGCAATTTTAGCCCACAAGACATATCGCTTGGCTGTTAATAACTATCGTGCTATGGGTGGGGGATTTTATCCAGAATACAGTATTAGTAAGATTGAGCAAATTGGTGATAAAGATTATATAGAAATGTTTCAGGAATACTTAACTAAAGGTCGACCTACGAGCGAAGTAACACATAACTATCATTTTAAATAAAGAAAAAAGTCATTAGCGAGTATGCTAATGACTTTTGTTTACTTAAGTTTTGAATATCTGCTCTTGTCTTTATGAGAATGTGCTGTAATTGTAGGAATAATTGCTGCAAATAGCAAGCCGAAGATCAAACCTACAATAGCAGCCTCGCCAAAATTAAAAACATGTTGGGTTAACGGAGCGGCAATAAAGCCTACAATTAGCATGTAAACGACGCTCCAGCAAATAGTTACAATATATCGACCCATAGCGTTTCCTTCTTTCATACCCTTGAATTCTAACAAATATTATGCAGGTTTTCAATCCAAAAGATAGCTTTTTGGTATACTAAATTATATGGAGGGTGACCCGAAAAATGAAATACGCTGCATTACAGAATCTTAGCTCTTTTACACTTTTAGAAAGTCCAGTAAAAATTTATGATTTGGTTACTACTGCCAAAAAATTAGGCTATGAAGCTATTGGATTGACCGACGTGAATGTCACGTACGGTCTGGTTAACTTTTTTGAGGTAGCCCAAAAAGTTGGTATTAAACCTCTTTTAGGGATGCAATTAAGATTAAACGGCTTAATTGACAGTGCTCACCACTATGATCTAATAGCATTGGCAAAATCTGATGAGGGCTACCGTAACATTTTGCGTTTATCAAGTAGAATTAACCTTTTGACGGATAATGGCAATAAGCAAAAAATCTTAACTTTAGCAGATTTGACTAAGGATTTGCATGAACTAGTTTTGATAATACCTGCAAATTCTCACAGTGAGTTGTTGAACTTGCAAATACAAAATGACAATTTAGGGACAGATTTTTTACGTCAATTAATCAGTTTAGTACCTAAGTCTAGTTCTCTTTATATTGGTGTTTATGGCAACGAAAAGCAAAAAAAATACATTCAATATGTTAAAACTTTGTCAAAGCAATTTGAACTACCATTAGTTTGCGTTGAAGATACTTGTTACTTAAAACCGCGTGATCAATTTTTACGAAAAACTTTACAGGCCATTAAAAGAGGAGAAGTGTTACAAGATACTGCTGAACTGGCAAAACAGTCAGGCTCACATTATTTACCAGCCGTTCAGGAATTAAGTGAGCGCTACCATGAATTAGGCTTGGACGACGCATTAAGCAATACCGGAAAGATAGCCTCCTTATGTAATGCAAAAGTTGTTTTTCAAACTCCCGTTTTACCTAAATATATACAAAAAAAATTTACAACTTCAAAGGATTACCTAAGATATTTAGCCGAGAATGGCTTAAAGAGTCGTTTTAAGCAGCGCCAAGTTCCTGCAAGTTATCAAAAGCAGCTCAATTATGAGTTGCAGGTAATCGATCAAATGGGCTTTAACGACTATTTTTTGATTGTTTGGGATGTTGTAAACTATTGCCATCGAAGTGATATTGTAATGGGTCCTGGAAGAGGATCAGCATGTGGATCTTTAGTTTCATATGCACTGTACATCACAGAGGTTGATCCACTTAAATATCATCTGCTTTTTGAGCGTTTTCTTAATCCAGCTCGCCACGAAATGCCTGATATTGATTTAGATATTCCAGACAATCGCCGCGATGATGTCATTAAGTATATGTTTACCAAATATGGTATGGATCACGCGGCTCAAATTCTTACTTTTGGTACATTAGCCGCCAAACAGGTTTTGCGCGATACCGGACGGGTTTTTGGCCTGCAGGAAATGCAATTGAGTGAATGGTCAAAAAGCGTGCCTTTTGCGAAAGGTAAAATTAGTCTTGCTCAAGCCTATAAGGAATCTAAAAAAATGCAAATGCTGGTAAATGCTAGTGATACCAATAAACTGCTTTTTGAAACTGCCAGTGGCTTAGAAGGGTTACCGCGACACTACTCAATTCATGCTGCTGGTTTAGTTGTCAGTGATAATTCTATTGCAGCCATTGTTGGGTTACAGGCGGGTCAACTGGGGATACCGCTAACGCAGCAAACTAAAAAATACGTGGAAGCTCTGGGTTTGTTAAAGATCGACTTTTTAGGGTTAAGAAATTTGACTATCCTTGGAGATACAGCAAAAATGATTCGTGATCAAGGTAAAAAAATCGCTTTTAATCAGATTCCTTTGGATGATCCGCCAACTTTAAATATTTTTCAAAAAGGCGAAACAGAACTCGTTTTTCAATTTGAATCTGCTGGGATTCGTAATGTGCTTCGCGAACTGCACCCAGATAATTTTGAAGACCTGGTAGCAGTCAATGCACTTTATCGTCCAGGTCCAATGCAAAATATTAACACTTTTATTGCTCGCAAAAAGGGTAAACAAAAAGTTACTTATCCTGATCCCAGTTTAAAGACAATCTTGGCTCCAACATATGGAATTTTAGTCTACCAGGAGCAGGTTATGCAGACTGCGCAGGTTTTGGCAGGCTTCTCTTTAGGCGAAGCTGATATTTTACGCAGGGCAATGTCAAAAAAAGATCAAAAAGTTATTGAACAGGAAAAAGCTAAATTTATCTCTGGTGCTGTAAAAAAGGGTCATAGCACTCAAGTTGCCACTCGGGTATATGACTATATTGAACAATTTGCTAATTATGGCTTTAACCGCTCGCACGCTGTGGCATATACTATGATCGCTTTTTGGCTGGCTTATTTACAGGTTCATTATCCCGCTGAGTTTTATGCGGCTATGCTTAATTCCAATATCGGTAATCAAAATAAAGCAAGTGAATATATAATGCGAGCACAAGAAGATGGCGTTAAAGTTTTGCCACCTGATATTAATAAAAGCTCTTTATGGTATCAGGTAATTGATGGTCAGATTTTAGTTGGTCTCAGAGCAATTAAGGGTGTCAGAATTGATTTTCTTAAAGAAATAATTGCTAAGCGCCAGACAAAACCATTTACTTCTCTAGCAGGCTTTTTACGACAAATTGATATTAAATTTATTAATGCCAATAGTATTACAAATGTCATTGAAACTCTTATTAAAGCGGGCTGTTTTGATCGGATAAACAAAAATCGTAACGAATTATTGCAAAACTGCCCTGAAACTATTGAAAATGTTAAATTGACAGGAGAAAATTTAGCTTTATCGGAAGGGCTGGGAGGCATACCCGTCAAAGATGCCCCTGAACCAAGTAAACAGGAAAAAGCAGTCATGGAGGTAGAGTCCTTGGGCTTTTCCACGTTAACATCACCTTTAATAACGGTAGAAAAATACGCGCAAAAGTTTAATGCAAAAGCACTAAGTGAATTTCAAATTCATGAAAGTGGCATAGCCGTAGGAAAATTAATGTCATTAAAGTTAGTCAGAACTAAAAAGGGGCAAACCATGGCTTTTGGCAATTTTGCCGATACGACTAGTAAGCAGGATATTGTAATTTTTCCTGGTGTTTATGATAAAATTCAATCGAATTTAAAGGAGGGTAATATTTATTTATTAGGC
>NZ_CAMKZC010000008.1:0-77008 GCF_946477725.1 uncultured Lactobacillus sp.
TCTTAGCAGCTCAAGGCCATGAAATTGGTAAATCTTTGTTTGAACCAGATAAAGTTGACCTTGCTAAAAAATTGTTAAAAGACGCTGATGGCAAGATTGTATTACCTGTTGATAACGTTGCAGCAACAGAGTTTTCAAACGATGCTGCCCGTAAAGTTGTGGGCGATGACATTCCAGAAAACATGATGGGTCTTGATATCGGTCCTAAGACTGTTGCCAAGTTCAAGGATGTTTTAAAAGATGCCAAGACTGTTGTTTGGAATGGACCAATGGGTGCCTTTGAAATGTCTAACTTTGCTGAAGGTACTCTAGAAGTTGGTAAGGCTCTTGCTGATTTAACTGATGCTACTACTATTATCGGTGGTGGTGACTCAACTGCAGCCGCTAAACAACTTGGTATCGCTCCAAAGATCACCCACATTTCAACTGGTGGTGGTGCTTCTTTGCAATATCTTGAAGGTAAGGAATTACCAGGAATTGCCTGCATTTCAGACAAGTAAACTTTAAGGAAAGGACATTATTTACATGCGTACACCAATTATTGCTGGTAACTGGAAATTACATATGAATCCTAAGCAAACAACTGAATTTGTTGCTGCTGTAAAGGATAAATTGCCAGAAGCAAGTAAGGTTGAAGCACTAATTTGTGCTCCTGCCGTCGATCTTGAAAGTTTAGCGAACGCAGCTGCTGGCACAAACCTGCGCGTCGGTGCAGAAAATGCTTATTTTGAAGATGAAGGTGCCTTCACTGGTGAAACTTCACCTAAAGTTTTAAAAGAAATGGGCATGAACTATTGTATTATTGGTCACTCCGAACGTCGCGGTTACTTCCACGAAACAGACGAAGACATTAACAAGAAAGCTAAAGCTTTATTTGCTAATGGCGTTACTCCAATTATTTGCTGTGGTGAATCACTTGAAACACGTGAAGCTAACAAGCAAGAAGATTGGGTAGTTAGTCAAATTAAGGCTGCACTTGCTGGTTTGTCAGCTGATCAAGTTTCAAGTTTAGTTATTGCTTATGAACCTATCTGGGCTATTGGTACCGGTAAGACTGCCAGTTCTGACCAAGCTGAAGAAATGTGCAAGACTATTCGTGATACTGTTAAAGATCTGTACAACGAAAAAACTGCTGAGAATGTTAGAATTCAATATGGTGGTTCAGTAAATCCAGGTAATGTTAAGGAATTAATGGCTAAACCTGATATTGATGGTGGTTTAGTCGGTGGTGCTTCACTTAAACCTGATTCATTCTTAGAATTAGTAAATTACCAAGATTAATTTTTAACTGTATATAATAAAAGAGTCTCTGATTTTTCAGAGACTTTTTTTGTTTAATATTTCCACTATCGCTTGCTTTTATCATAGTGCGTGTCCATAATAGGATGAAATAATTCCAATATGGGAGGTAAAGACTATGAAATTACGTAAAACAATTACTTGGTCAGTTGTTGTGGCTGCCTTAGCTGCAGCAAGTGGAATTAGTGTTAATCAGACGAATTTGATTCGGGCGGCAAGTACTTCAAAAAATGCCAAAATTACTACTAATAAAACAAAATATGGTTTTAAGAGAGACTTTAAGTTTCCTAAATCGTGGCGTGGCAAATGGTATAGTAATACTCATGATAAATTAAGCAAAATGACCATTAAAAAGAATGGTTTCAATACGCCTTGGACCGGAGAATATGTCGAATTGGTATCTGCAGGTAAAGTAAAAGGTACTAATAAATACTTGTGGCAAATGCCGCAAAGTTGGTTTACCAAGCATGATAAAATTTTTAAACATTTAGGTAGATTAACCACTAATAAGATTAGCAACAAAAAATGGCTTGTCTTTAGTCCAATAGATGAAAACAATATTGAAATTGGCTTCGCTTTTAGATTAAGGAATGAAAAAGTTGCTGGTAAAACTCAAAAAGTAATATTTGAAGCTAATCCCAAAACCGGTGAAATCGTTGACCAGTTCTTCCGTTCACCAAAATTAGCGCAAAAATATCAACACTATAATTTTAAGGGTGAAACTTATGCCCCTTCATTTAACCAGTATTAAGTAAAGTAAATATCAGATTTTAAAACTAATTCTCAATTAAGGAATTAGTTTTTTTAATAAATTGAATTACTTTATACAACCAACCAGTTTATAATTATTACTATAAATAAAAACACAATATTGTTTTACAGGAGAGAAACATGGCTAAAAAATTTATTACTATATTTGCATTAGCAGGCTTAGCTATACCTATGACAGTGCCACTTGCAAGTGTTCAACCAAAAACCGTGCAGGCTGCGCAAACCCAGAAAAACAAATATGGTTTTGCAAAACAATTTAGATTTCCCAAAACTTGGCGTGGCAAATGGTATAGCAATAACAATTTTACCCCCAATCCAATGAGTATTCATGCGTCTGCGATCAATATGCCTCTAACTAATGATTATTTTAAAGTAATAAAAGTCGGAATGGTCAAAGGCACAAAGAAATATCCTTGGGAAATGCCTTCAGCTTGGCAAGAGGAAAATCAGAGCATTTTAGCAAAATATTTACGAGTATCTAGTAAAAAAATGCATGGGAGTAAGTGGATCATACTAAGTCCGGTACAGGAAAAGACAACTAAAAACGGAAATGCTTTCACAGTTAAGACTGAAAAAATAGCTGGTAAAAAACATAAAGTTTTATTTCAAAGTAATCCAGAAGATGGTTTAGTAACTAACCAATTTTTTAAAACAAAATCTTTAACTGATAAATATAGTGCTTATGAATTTAAAAATGTGAAATATAGTAAAGTTAATCCACGTTAATTATTGAAACTGTAGTCTCAACTAATTGTGATTACAGTTTTTAGTTTTAAAAAGGAGAAAAAGTGAAACTACTATTAACAGGAGATAGCATTATTGCCCGTAAAGAAGGTTTAAAATCACCTCGTATTAATAATGCAATAAAAGCAAAAATACCTGATATTGAGATTGCCAATACTGCAGTTTCCGGAGTAAATTCGGGAGCTTTTTATGCATTATTGCCAGATTTGGTCCTAAAAGTTGAACGCTGCGATAAGTTGGTATTGCTTTTGGGAACAAACGATATAGCAAAACACAAGCGGGTACCTATCGCTCAATTCAAGAGAAACATGGCTCTCATTATATCTAGCATAATTTGTTTATATTATCCTCAAAATGTAATTTTAATTTCCCCTCCTGCTGTTGATCAAAATAGGCAAAATAAGCGGACCAACCGTGAAATTGCTGTTTATACTGCTGAGCTGATTAAGTTAGCAGAAACCTACAATTTAAATTTTATTAATCTATTCCAAGCTATGATTGATCATGGCAATTTGACAACACTCTGTAAAGGGCAATTGGATGACGGCTTACATTTTGGAAAAGAAGGATATAACCTATTAGCAAATTTAATAGTTAAAAAACTGCAAGAATAGGAATCAAGCTCAGTATTAGAAAAATCCTTGCTATGGAGCTAACTCTAAGGTATACACTTTATTTCAAAATGATAAAGGAGTACCAAAATGATAGAAACAACACTAAATAATGGTATATCAATGCCTACTCTAGGTATAGGCGTTTTTCAAATAACTGACCTGACTATGGCTGAAAATGTAGTTGAGGATGCAATCCGAATAGGATATCGTCTAATTGACACAGCTTCATCATATGGTAATGAAGAGGCTGTAGGAAAGGCCATTAAAAACAGTGGAGTTGATAGAACCGATTTGTTTATCACCACTAAATTGTGGGTATCTGATACAGGTTATGAGGCAACCAAACGGGCAATTACCAATTCTCTAAGAAAATTACAGCTTGATTATTTAGATCTGTATCTAATACACCAACCTTATGGTGATGTTTATGGTTCCTGGCGTGCAATGGAAGAAGCATATAAGGCCGGAATTATCAGAGCAATTGGAGTTTCTAATTTTTCACCAGACCGTGTTCTCGATTTAAGTTTGTATAATGATATCCGTCCTGTTGTTGACCAAATTGAAATTAATCCTTGGATGCAAGAAGCAAAAGAAGTTTCTTTCCTCCAAAAAAATAAAATTCAACCCGAAGCTTGGGCACCTTTCGCGGAAGGAAAGCATCATATGTTTACTAATTCACTAATTAGGCAAATAGCTGCAGATCATCATAAAACAACTGGTCAAGTTATCTTACGCTGGTTAGTTCAAAGAGGAATAGTAGTCATTCCAAAATCAATTCATCACGATCGCTTGGTAGAAAACAGTAAAATTTTTGACTTTGAATTAAATCAAGTAGAAATGGCACAAATAAAAAATCTGGATAAAAATGAAAGTCAGTTTTTTGATCATCGTGATCCAGCATCTGTGAAAAATATTCATGATTTAATTAGAAACGTAGATTAAAGGAAAACGAATTTTGACAATAAACGAAATCAGTAAAAAATTTAGCTTATCTAAAGATACCTTACGTTACTGGGAAAAAGAAAAGCTGATACCTACTGTTAAAAGAGACAAAAATGGCTATCGCGTGTATGACACAAAAGAACAAAACTGGGTTTTTTACATTATGGTTTTACGTAAAGCAGGTATGTCTATCAAAAAATTAAAAAAGTTTGTCAATTTATATATGAAATACTCTTCAACTGCAGAAATACGGAAGCATTTGCTAATTGTGCAGCGAAGCCAGCTGAATAAGGAAATTATAAATATTAAAAAAACAGTTAATTATATTGATTATAAAATTGATCATTTTGATGATCAATTGTTAAGTTTTGAAAAAGAAAAACTGGCATATGAAAAACGCATTTAAGCCTTGCCACGATAAACGCTCTTAAAACTAATTAGTAATTTTAGGAGTGTTTTTGTTATTGGTTAGAAGTTAAATTTGGAACAATTACAATTATATCTTGTTTAGCATAATTTAATTTGTTAATATTACTAATAAATTAAAAAATAATTAAATCTTTTGCTGAAATTATTTTACTGCCATGTGAACTAATAAAGGAGGGCCAAAATGTATCATTATCTCAAAAAACATGCATTTGCAGTTATAACATCTTGTCTATTACTTTTAGTAAATTCTGTATTGCAAGTTTTGGCTGCTACCAAAATGGCCGTACTGGCAAATTATTTAATTGCCGGCAAAATTAGGCCTTTTGTTAGCATGTTGGTAGTGATCTTTTTACTTTGGTTTCTCACGTTTCTTATTTCTTTTCTAGAAAGTTATATTCAAGAAACAGTTATACAAGATATTCTTAGCAATATTCGCAATGACATTGTTACTAGTCTAATTAAACTTTCTCAAAATGAATTTAAACAAAATCCAGTGGATTATTATGAGTCTTACCTGCAAAATGATGTCAATTTAATTCAAAAAGAAGGTCTGAATACCTTTTTTCTAATAGTACGTTTTAGTGGTAATGCAATTTTTGCGTTAATAGCTTTATACCTTTATAGCAATATTCTATTTCTTGCAGCTATTTTATTAGTTTTAGTGATTATATTAGTCCCGCGTTTCTGCAAAAGATTTCTGACAGCAGGGGTTACTAAAATTTCTCAGGCTAACGAAAATTTTTTAAAATTTACTAGTAGCGGTTTACACGGCTATGATACTCTATATGCTTTTAACGCTTTGGGTGAAATCAAGAAGTTAGTCGCGACGGGATCACAAAGTTTAAAGCAGGCAAATGTACATAACACTGTCAGACGTTCCGCTGTGGATATTATTACAGGTGTAATCAATATTGGTAGTCAACTTCTTATTCTAGGTATTACAGGACTTCTTCATTTTCAAGGAAAAATTAGTGCAGGTGCTATTTTGTCCACTGCTGAATTAGCTACTAAGGTTTTTGACTCTGCCGGAATTATTAATCGTTACTTTGCACAATTGCTTTCTACTTCCAGTATTTTTGCTAAATTTAATGAGCTGAAAGGACAAGAGGAAAGTGAAAATGGCAATTTTGTTAAAACTAATTTTTCAATGGAGTTTCAGTCACTGGAATTTAAAAATGTCACCTTTTCATATCCTAATGCAAAAGAAAAAATTCTGCATAATTTTTCTTATGTCTTTAAAAAAGGTGATTTTTATAAATTAAATGGGATTTCTGGCCGGGGTAAATCCACGTTACTTAAATTGGCAACGGGTCAACTTACTCCTACTAAAGGCGAAATTTTACTAAATGGGATCAATATTACTGTTATACCCCGTAACGTAATAAACTCAATAATTATCTATCTGCCCCAGACAGTGACAGTGTTTCCTCGCAGTATTAATTATAATATCTTGCTGGGACGAAACTATAATAAAGCAAGTCTAGATAGGGTAAAACAAGATTTTGAAGTTAATGAAAATTGGCATTATAATTCCTTATCTGGCGGTCAAACTCAACGTATTGCGTTAGCTAGACTAATCGATACTAAGGGTAAATTAATTTTACTGGATGAGAGCTTTTCCAGTATTGACCTGAAAACAGCACAAGATTTATTGCAAAAATTATTAAATAGGGTGAAAAGCGTAATTGTTGTTTCACATCGAAGTGCAGAAGTTGCTAACTTTTCCTTCAAAAATTTGGTATTAAAATAATATTTTGTAAACTAGCCTAAAAAAAGCGTTACTAGCAGTTTAGCTAAGCTATCATGCAAGTAGCGCCTTTTTAATTAAAATTAACATTATATTTACGACCAACGGGTGGAAAAGTTGGCAGTCGTAACGGGGTGGTATGCCATTGAGTAAAAAGTGTGGCACACAATAAGATAAAGGGTACATCTTCAGGACGATCAATATCACAAATTAAAACGACACCCTCACTGCGAACAACAGTCCTAACTGTGGCAACTTTTTTGACACCAAAAAGAAATTTATAGCTTCCTTTTTTAATGCTGCCAGTAACTATGTAGTTTAAGCGAGTAACATAGAAAAGGTTAGCTATCTTATTGTTTAACCTTTTAACTTTAACCAAAGAGTGATTAACCACATCAATGGTGTAAGAAGAGATGATGCCATTACCATCAGTGTACAGCCTTCCTATTTCTTTGCCAGTAAACTTTTTTAAGTACAGTGTATGATTGGGATTATCTAAATTACCTTGAATAATATATTCAATTTTGTCTTTTTCATTTGCGACAGGTATTTGACCATATTCCTGCTTTTGAGTTAATTCCAATAAGTAGCGCATTTAAGCACCTCTATTCTTTTGCGTTATTTTTAATAAATTTCCTTAAAATATAAGCAACTCCATTATCATTGTTTGATTTAGTTCTGACTTGCGCCAATTTCTTAATAGCGGGTACTGCATTTGCCATTGCTACTCCAACACCTGCATCCCTAATCATACTGGCATCATTGAGATTATCCCCGATTGCGGCTACTTCCTCTGTTTTGATACCTTTTTTTCTGGCATAATCTAAAAGAGCAGGGCCTTTCTGTGCTTTAATATCGTTAATCTCAATGTTAGCTGCAGAGCTTGATGTTACAACAACACCGTCTACATCCTTGATTTCTTTTTTAACTTTGGTAAAAGCAGCAGGTCCATGTGGATCAAAAGCAATTATTTTCATAATTTCGGTTTTGGGGTTAGTTAATAACTTATCAAAGTCTTTTTCCAAAGTCATACTAAACATGGCGTTACTACCAGCCGCAGTTGCAACTGCTTTTTTAAAAGTTACTCCTGGGTTCAGAGTCATTAGTGCACGAGCCAAGTTGACTACACGTTTACTGATATCACTTGAATATATTTGCTCGGCGGTAACTAATTCAAAATAAATATTGTTTTGTTCAAGAATATTTGCGATTACACGTGCTTTCTCATTAGGCAATTTATGCTTAATCTGCAAATTATCATTTTCATCATATACTAAGGCACCATTGATATTAATAAAACCCGTTTTTAAGCCATAATCTCTAATAGTTTTCCGTGATTGCCGTGGTGCACGCCCTGTAGCTACTAAAAATTCAATTCCATTTCTTTGTGCTGCCCGAATTGCAGACACGTTTTCGTCTGAAATTCTCATATCGCTGTTAAAAAGGGTTCCGTCTAAATCACAAGCTACTAATTTAATCACAGATAATTAACTCCTCCTAGTTACAGATCATTTCTTTATCTACCATATTACCATATATGAAGAAATTCTTACTTTTATAATTTTAGATAATAAAAAGAGCTAAAATGTATTAAATTTCACCACATCGATAATTAATTTCATGATACCATAAAAGTTAGTGAAAGAGAGGCCTGTTGAAGTAATGAAAAAGTTTATTGGTAACGACTGGGATGAAATATTAGCTCCCGTTTTCGCAAGCAAAGAATATCAGCAATTACGTGAATTTTTAAAAACAGAATATGCTACAAAGAAAATTTATCCTGATATGTATCATATTTTTACTGCTTTCAAACTTACCTCGTTTGCAAATACGAAAGTTGTGATTTTAGGACAAGATCCATATCATAATCCTGGTCAGGCAACTGGAATGAGTTTTTCGGTTAATCCGGGAGTGAAATTGCCTCCTTCTCTTCAAAATATTTATAAAGAATTATACGACGATGTTGGTTGTCGTCCAGTTAATCACGGCTACTTAAAAAAATGGGCAGATCAGGGAGTATTATTGTTAAATGCTGTTTTGACAGTTCCTTACGGTCATGCTAACGGTCATCAGGGAAAGGGCTGGGAAGCCGTGACCGACGCCGCTATCAAAGCTTTGAGTGATCGTGGTAAAGTAGTCTTTATTTTATGGGGGCGCTTTGCTCAAAACAAAATCGTTTTAATTGACCAAGACAAAAATTTTGTGATTAAATCAGCTCATCCAAGTCCATATTCAGCTGATAGGGGATTCTTTGGTTCAAGACCGTTTTCGCGTTGCAATGAAGCGCTGAAAAATTTCGAAGAAACCCCAATTGATTGGCAATTACCGGCAAAAATTACACAAGCAGATTTAGCATAGGTAGGAGATAAATGAGCGTTTTTGATCTATTAAAAAATAAGGTGCAAAATTCGAAAAAAGTATATCAAATAGTTTTTCCAGAAGGAAACGACTTACGTATTTTAAATGCAGCCAGTCAGTTATCCCTGGCAAATATTATTAAACCTATTTTATTAGGTAATGCCGGAGTAATAACTAATACAATCCGCAAAAACAATTTAGCTTTTAACGAATTAGCAATAGTTGATCCGATTCACTATAAAAGCAAAAAAGCGATGGTCCAGAGTTTTATAAAGGCACGTAGAAAAAATGTCCCGCAGGCTGATATTGCTGAAATATTAAATGAGCCCAATTATTTTGGTACTATGTTGGTGGAAATGGGTCTTGCTGCTGGCATGGTATCTGGAGCGACTCATTCAACCGCTGAAACAGTTAGACCTGCTCTACAGTTGATTCATACCGCTGAAGGGATGAAACGCGTTTCTGGCAGTTTCATTATGGAACGCCAAGATGAGAAATATATTTTTGCAGACTGTGCTATCAATTTAGAGCCAGATAGTGAAACATTAGCTGAAATTGCCTATCAATCCGTTCAAACTGCCAAAATGATTGATATTAATCCTAAAGTTGCATTTTTGAGTTTTTCAACTAAAGGCTCAGCTAAAGGCGATATGGTTACTAAAGTTAAGGAAGCAGCTGAAATTTTTCATAAAGAGCACCCTGAAATTTCAGCAGATGGTGAACTGCAATTTGATGCCGCTTTTGTGCCAGCTGTGGCGGCTAAAAAGGCTCCTGCTTCCGCAATAAAGGGCCAAGCAAATATCTTCATATTTCCTGAACTGCAATCTGGCAATATTTCTTATAAAATTGCTCAGCGTTTGGGGAATTTTGCAGCTATTGGTCCTATTTTGCAGGGATTACAAAAACCTGTTAACGACTTGTCACGCGGTGCCAGTACACAGGATGTCTATAATATTGCGATTTTAACTGCTGCACAGGCGTTATTAAGGGATGAGAACAATGAAGCTTAGTATTGATTCTGCTCAGAAAATGCAGGAACTTGGTGCAGCTATTGCTCAGACTGCCCAGGCACATGACTTATTACTGTTAAATGGCGATCTCGGTGCTGGTAAAACGACTTTAACTCAGGGAATTGGCAGGGCACTGGGAATTAAACGACCAGTAAAAAGTCCCACGTTTACTATTGTGAGAGAATATCCTGAAGCCAAACTGCCATTATTTCATATGGATTTTTATCGCTTAGAAAATGATGATTTATCTTCCATCGATTTGACTAACTATTTGTCTGAACCGGGAATAGTGGTAATTGAATGGCCAGACGTAATTCAAAAAGAACTTCCTGAGCAATTTTTACAACTGACCATTAAAAGAGTAGATGATAGCTGGTCTTCAACTAAACGAGTAGTTGAATTTGAGGCAAAGGGTGAAAGATATAAACAATGGGTCAAAAATATTTTGCGGCTTCTAACTTAAAAAGTAGGGTTTTTAAACCCTGCTTTTTTTGCTTATATTTGGTAGACCAAACCTTTAAGAGCTTCGTCTCCATATTTTTCATTTTGTGCTATCAAAATTCCTGCGCAGGCTTCACTATCACTGAGAGCATTATGATGATGCCATAATTCCACGTTAAGAGCTTTAGAAACTGTATCCAGTTTGTGATTAGGCAGCTGGGGTTCAAATAATTTGCTGGTCTGCAAGGTATCGATGACGAAATAATGCGGTTCAGGAATATCATAGCGAGCTAAGCTTTGTCGCATTACATTAGTATCAAAACGGGCATTATGAGCTGTAACCAACATCCCAGGCTGATAAAGTGCCTTAATTTTAGGCCAGACTTCAGCCATAGTCGGGGCATCCTTAACGTCTTCTGCAGTGATATCGTGGATTTGAATATTGCGTGCATCAAAAGGCATTTGCGGATTAATGACCGTATAAAAGCGATCTACAATTTGGTTGTTGCGAACCATTACCAAGGCCAAAGAGCAGGCACTTTCAGGATGTCTGTTGGCTGTTTCGAAATCCATCGCAATAAAATTCATGTTATCTCCTTTAAATTTTAATTTTAGTATAACATATGATGAAGCTCTTAACTGAATGAGGTAAAATAGAAAAAGATTAGATAAAAGGGGATTTTGGTTTTGAAGTTATCAGATTTAACCGAAAAAGGTTTAGAAATAAAAAAACAGGTTCCACTTAGTAAATACACATTTACGAAAACAGGAGGTCCAGCTGAATTACTTGCTTTTCCTCACAGTGAAAGTGAATTAAGAGATTTAGTCCTTGCTGCTTATGATAACCAGATTCCCTTAACTGTAATAGGCAATGCTTCTAACCTAATTATACGTGATGGTGGTATTTCAGGTCTGGTTTTAATATTAACCGCGATGAACCAAATTAAGGTTGAAGGTAATCAAGTTGTTGCTCAATCAGGAGCGACTATTGTGGATACGGCTTTTACAGCTGCACATCATGGCCTAAGTGGGTTAGAATTCGCAGCTGGGATACCAGGAAGTGTTGGTGGTGCAGTTTTCATGAACGCTGGTGCTTATGGAGGTGAAACTAGTAACGTTATTCAAAGTGTCAAGGTGATGACGCGGAAGGGAAAAATAAAGCAATATTCTTTGTCTGAAATGAATTTTTCTTATAGACATTCATTAGTCCAGGATAATGGTGATATCGTTATAGAGGCTGTTTTTGCATTAAAAAGATCTGCCAAAAGTCGTATTTTAGCAGAAATGAATTATCTTAATGCTTTGCGTAAGTATAAACAGCCGCTTGAATACCCCTCATGTGGCAGTGTTTTTAAACGACCGGCCGGTCACTATGTTGGTCCAATGATTATTAAGGCAGGATTACAAGGTAAGCAAATTGGTGGCGCTCAAGATTCCACCAAGCACGCCGGATTTATTGTAAATAAGGGTAATGCTACTGCGACTGATTACCTCAATTTAATTCATCTGATACAGGCAAAAATTAAGTCTCAATTTGGTTTGGATTTACAAACTGAAGTTAGAATAATTGGCGAACCTGATGAATAAACTGCTACAATTATTATGTTCACACATTAGAGAAAGGAGTATTTATGCAAACTAGCGGAGCACATATTTTTACTTGGGGCAACTTATCTACGATTCTTGATGTCCTGATTATCTGGTTTGTAGTTTATCACTTAGTTATTTTAATCAGGGGAACTAAGGCTGTTCAACTAGCGAAGGGAATTGTGCTGATTTTTATCGTGCGTATTATTGCAGGGATACTGCAACTACATACCACGACTTGGCTGATTGACCAAATTGTTTCTTGGTCTGTAGTTGGAATTATTGTGATTTTTCAACCAGAAATTAGACGTGGTCTTGAACATTTAGGACGCCTGCCAATTTTTGGCGGTCGCGAGGACAGTGCTCGAAGCGAATCAATTAAGTTTATTAATGAAATTGACAAAGCTATTCAATATATGTCAAAAAGAAGAATTGGGGCACTCATTACTATCCAGCAAGAAACTGGCCTGGAAGATTATATTGAAACTGGGATCAAGCTTAACGCCGATGTTACAGGAGAATTATTAATTAACATTTTTATTCCTAATACTCCATTACACGATGGTGCCGTGATTATTAACAAGGATCACAAAATTGCAGTGGCAGCAGCTTATTTACCATTATCTGATAATAGTATGATTCCTAAAAGGTTGGGAACTCGTCACCGAGCTGCTGTTGGTATTTCCGAAGTAACAGATGCAATTACCGTCGTTGTGTCGGAGGAAACAGGTGGGGTAACAATTACCCGTAACGGTCGCTTTATGGTCGATATGACTCGGGATGAATATCTAAAATATCTTACTGCTGAATTGGTACCAAAGAAAAATGATAATGATAAATGGTATCAAAAAATTATCCGTAAAATATGGAAATGGGGTGCTGACCGATGAAAGAGTTTTGGAAAAAATCTTGGTTTATCAGGCTGGTTTCCCTTTTAATTGCAGTTTTATTAGTTATTTATGTCAATTCTACCCAAGAAGGATTTTTATCTCAGGGACAAACTGAAAAGACAAAGCAAACTGCTAATAAGACTGAAACTATCAAAGTACCTTTGCAGGTTTCAGTTGATACGGATAAGTATTACGTTGTAGGCTATCCCGAAAGAGTTAGTGTTACTTTGGAAGGGTCTACGGCACTTGTTACTTCTACGATCAATACCCAAAATTTTAGAGCTTACATTGACTTGACGAAAAAAAGCATTGGTAAGCATAATGTCAAAATTCATATTAATGGCATTAATAAGCAAATTTCTTATTCAGTCAAGCCGCGAAATATTACTGTTGACATTCAGCGACGTAAGTCAACTACAATGCCTGTACAAATAGAGTATAATAAGGGTGCTGTAGCCCCTGGTTATCAGAGAGGTCATTCCAGTGTTTATCCACAACAGGTGGAGGTAACTGGGGCTCGCTCAGAAGTTGATCAAATCGATCAGATTGTTGCCAGGGTGGTTTTACCTAATGGTATTGATCACACTTATGAGCGCCAGGTAAACCTGATTGCAGTAGATAATAAGGGCAGACAGTTGAATGTAATAATTGATCCTGCAACTGCTAAAGTAACAATACCTATTACAACGGCAAAAAAGGTAGTAAAAGTTCAGCTTGAGCCTGAACATGAAAAAACAAATAAAATTTATTCACTGACTGCTAAAACCAAATATGTAACTTTATATGGCAATGAAGATGCTCTGGCTAAAGTTAAGCACTTGAAAGTTCCGGTTGATTTAGGTTCTGTTAATGTTTCTGCTACCAAAACTATTACTTTCAATTTACCTGACGGTGTAGTTAAATCGAATCCAAGGCAAATCAATGTTGATATAAAGGTAGAAAATACAAAAGACACACAAAATGTTGATAAATAAATAAGAAAGGTTGTTTAGTAATGTTAAAATATTTTGGCACTGATGGTGTACGTGGGGTAGCTAATCAAGATTTATCTCCTGAATTGGCATTTAAACTAGGGCGAGACGGTGGTTACGTCTTAACTAAAAACAAGTCTAAAGAAGAACAGGCCAAAGTTTTGGTTTCTCGTGATACCAGGATTTCTGGCCAGATGTTAGAATATGCTTTGATAGCTGGACTTCTTTCTGTTGGAATTGAGGTCTTGGAGGTAGGTGTAATTACTACACCGGGATTATCGTACCTAGTTCGTGCTCAAGGCGCTGATGCAGGTGTTCAAATTTCTGCTTCCCATAATCCTGTGGAAGACAATGGTATTAAGTTCTTTGGCAGCGATGGTTTGAAATTGTCTGACGAAATGGAAGGCGAAATTGAAAAATTGATTGATGCCCCTGAAGATAGTTTACCTCGACCTTCTGCCAAAGGATTGGGTTCTGTTACCGATTTTCATGAAGGTAGTGCCAAATATTTACAGTTTATTGAAAATACTATTCCCGAAGACCTTAGTGGCATTAAGGTTGTGATTGATGGTGCTAATGGTGCGGCCAGCAGCCTAATTTCACGGTTATTTGCTGATTGTGGTGTTGACTTCACTACTATTGCTATTCATCCCGATGGCCTTAACATTAATGATCACGTTGGAGCCACTCATACTGAAAAACTGCAGGAAGAAGTAGTGAAACAGGGTGCACAACTTGGTCTTGCATTTGACGGTGATGCTGATCGTTGTATCGCTGTCGATGAAAATGGTCATGAAGTTGATGGCGACCACATTATGTATATACTTGGCAGCTATATGGAAGATGGTGGTCGTTTGAAAAAAGATACAATCGTTACCACTGTAATGAGTAATCTGGGATTCACTAAAGCTTTGCAAAGGCGTGGCATTAAAAATGTCCGGACTCAGGTAGGCGACCGCTATGTTTCAGAAGAAATGCGTGCGCATGGCTATAATTTAGGTGGAGAACAATCGGGTCACGTGATTATGAGTGATTATCATAATACCGGTGACGGAATGCTAACAGGTTTACATTTGATGTTAGTGATGAAAAGAACTGGCAAAACTCTAACTGAGTTACTAACTGATTTTAAAGAATATCCACAGTGTCTGGTAAATGTTCCGGTAAAAGATAAGAACTCCTGGAAAGAACATCAACCTATTTTAGATGTAATAAAAGAGGTTGAAAACGATATGGGTGACGATGGTAGAGTATTAGTGCGACCTTCCGGAACACAGTCACTTTTGCGTGTAATGGCTGAAGGACCAACCCAAGAGGAAACTGATGCCTATGTGAAGAGAATAACTGATGTAGTTGAAAAGGAAATGGGCGTGTAAGTAAAATAAACCCATTGCATTTTTGAGCTAAAAAGCAGGTAAATAATAATAAGACCCCAAAATTGACTTCAATTTTGGGGTCTTATTATACAAACTTTACTCAAAAATATTTGTATTATTCTTTTACATCTTTTTCTGTGTTGGCTGACGTGACATCAGCTGCTGTATTCACTGGCTTTAAATGTTTACCAAAAATATATTTAGCAGTAGAAACCTTTACAAAATTACAGTTTAACACTGATGAAGGTGAATCTAAAACTTCATAAAACAGCTCTGCTTTTTTATCTTCTGGAACCCATATATATCTTAAACTTGTAACCGAAACCGTATCACCAGGTCTAAATCTTGATTCGTCTCCCAATTCTCCTTTTGTATTATAAAGATATGCGTCATTCACAAATTTTACAGTCATAATATTGGTATACGGTATTAGCCTTTGACGAGGCGGTGTTTTAAGGTCGTCTCTTAAAACAAACAAGTTTTTATTGTTTTTTATGCGGTATACTTCTAGAACTACACCATTATCAAGCATATCAATTTTATTCGTACCCGCTAACTCTTCTCTATTACTAAAACGATCAACTACCAGTTTCGTTCCTTTTTTAACATATTTATCGGTAAATTCACCTTTATTATTAACAAGTCTGGCTTTTGTAAAATCTTTATCAGAAGAAAACGGCCAGGAAGCTATTGTAACAGTAACATAATTAGTAACTAGTCTATTTCCATTGATACTGTCAACATTCACAGCTTTAATATACCCACCATGACCGATATTGTAGTATTGCTTCCCCTTAATTGTCTTATATGGTAGATAATACCAGTTCATATCTTCGTCACTAAACGAATAACGCTTAGTATTTGGATCAGATAAGGCTTTAATTTTGCCAACGTATCTTACTAAAGCACCCTTTTTTAGCAGCCCATTCGTTTTAAGATAAGAATATTTTTTCTTACCCTTTTTGTTATAAACACGAGTCTTATGATTTAAGGTTAGCTTGCCTTGCTCAGAATTTACATTTGACGTAGTAGTTTGAGCTTGAGCAATATTAGTCGTAGTAGCTGCTATTGATGCTATTGTCAATATTCCAGCTACTAAGCTAATAAACAATTTTTTGTTAATTTTCATTGTAATTACCCCTTTATCCTTAAATTCTAATAGCTAGCTATTAAATTGTCTATTAAGAATGGGCAACTTCACGTAAAACAAAAAAGATAGCAAGAAGCCCGCTTTTTTTGAATAATACTTAAATATCACTTTTGCATTTTACACAACAGCTTAAGCATATGCTTATTTAAATGTATAACTGTTTAACTGGCCTCCATTTAAGATTTTCATCAATTATTTTGGGCAAACTTTTGTGTTAGTAATAGTAATTTTACATTATTGTATAGACCAATTTTTAAAATATTGCTTGACCAATTTATTAAAAAAGGCTAATATTCCATACGTAAGTTGAATTAACTAATTAATCCAAATTAATTATTTTTACTAGACCAAAGGAGAAGAATATGTGTGGAATTGTTGGCATAGTTGGAAAGTCTGCTAGAGAAATTGTTTTAAATGGGTTGTCTAAGCTTGAATATCGCGGATATGATTCTGCAGGAATTTACCTCAATGATTTGGCAGGAAAAGAATATTTAACTAAAACTGCTGGTCGTATTGAGGACTTGAAGAACAAAATGACTCCAGAAGAGCAGGGTATGATTGGGATTGGTCATACTCGTTGGGCAACACATGGTAAGCCCACTGAAACTAATGCTCATCCCCAATTTGATGAAACTGAACGCTTTTATCTGGTTCATAATGGCGTAATTGAAAATTACCAAGAAATAAAAAAGCAATACTTAAATGATGTTACCTTTAAGTCTGACACTGATACCGAGGTAATAGTTCAATTAGTTAGTAAATTTGCTCGTGAAAAAAATGAAGATGCCTTTACGGCTCTAAAGCAGGCTCTACAAGTGATTAAGGGATCATATGCTCTTTTATTAGTTGACAATCAAAATCCAGATCATATTTTTATTGCTAAAAATAAATCTCCTTTGATGCTGGGACTGGGTAATGGCTTTAATGTTATCGCATCTGATGCCTTATCAGTATTGGATCAAACCAAAACTTTCGTTGATCTACAAGATGGTGAAGTCGGAGACATTACGCAAAATGGGTATCGGCTTGAAACTGTTGCTGGTCAAAAGGTTGATCATCAGCACTATGAGTTAAATATTGATGAAAATGCTGCTTCTAAGGGTACTTATGAATTTTACATGCCTAAAGAAATTTGTGAACAGCCGAGTGTTTTACGGCACTTAGATCAACATTATCTTGATCAAAATGGTGACCCTAAAGTAGATGCTAAAATTATTAATGCTCTATCTCAGACAGATAGACTGTATATCTTTGCTGCTGGTACCAGTTATCATGCGGGCTTAATTGGTAAACAACTTTTTGAAAAGCTGACTAAGATTCCAACTGAAGTAGGATTTGCATCTGAAGCAGGTTACCATTTTCCAATGATGTCAAAACACCCATTCTTTATTTTCTTATCGCAATCAGGTGAAACGGCTGATTCACGCGTTGTCTTGCAACAAGCGATTAAACGTGGTATTCCTAGTCTAACTTTGACGAATGTTCCCAATTCTACTTTGGCGCGCGAAGCTAATTATGCCATGTCACTTGAAGCTGGGCCCGAAATTGCTGTAGCTTCAACTAAAGCTTATACTGCCCAAGTTGCCGTTCAAGCTATAGTTGCCAAGGCATTAGGAGAAAAATTAGGTGTTAAAGATGCTGCAGCTTTTGACTTGAAAAAGAATTTCGCTTTAGCTGCAGAAGGAATAGAACAAGTGATTTCCAGTCAAGCCAAAATAGAGCAACTAGCACAAAAAGATTTAATACCTAGTCGCAATGCATTTTATATTGGCAGGGGTATTGATTATCCGGTCGCTTTGGAAGCTGCCCTTAAGCTTAAAGAAGTATCTTATATTCAAACAGAAGGTTTTGCGGCAGCAGAATTAAAGCATGGCACAATTTCATTGATTGAAAAAGGCACGCCTGTAGTCGCTTTAATTAATGACCCTGTCACGGCGGATTTGATGCGGGGAAACATTCAGGAGGTAATTGCACGTGGAGCAACTGTTATTACTATTGCGCGTAAATCATTAGCTAAACCTAGTGATGATATTGTTTTACCTGAAGTTAATTATTATCTTTCGCCACTTGTTAGTGTAGTAGCAGCACAATTATTTGCATATTTTGCAGCTAAAGATAAAGGACTAGATGTTGATAAGCCGCGTAATTTGGCGAAAAGCGTTACTGTAGAATAAACTTTTTGAGTTTCTGTTTTGTTTTAAAAGAGAATATTTTTTTAAAAAGTCGTAAGTAATTACGACTTTTTGTATAATAAAGAAGATAGTGAAAAAGTGTAGGAGGATATTATTTTGGCAATAAAATTGATTGCGGTTGATTTAGATGGTACTTTACTTACTACTTCTAAACAAATTTCACCGGAAACTGAAAGGGTACTGAAACAAGCTGACAGTCAGGGCATTAAGGTGGTTTTAGCCACAGGTCGACCATTGTCTGGTACAATTGAATTTAATAAACAATTAGGTTTACAAGGCGCAAGACAATATGACATTGTTTTCAATGGTGCAGTAATCCAGGATCTGGCGGGAAATATTTTAATGAATGAAGAAATGAACTACCGTGATTTCTCTAATATGCGTCGCTTGCAAAGATTAGCCCATGTCAACCTTCATTTTGAAACTCCTGAGTGTTACTGGACATGTGATCGTGATATAGGAGTAAATTTAGCTAGAAATGCTACCTATAATAAAAATGTGATTAAAGTTAGGAAAGCAGAAGAGATACCACAAGATTTTACTTTTAATAAAGTGGGGCTTAGTGTTCTTGATGATGAACGTGAAGTTGATAAATTGTGGAATAATATCCCTCAATGGGCCTTTGCCAAGTATGATATTGTCCGCAGCTTTTCTTCTATTGTTGAAATTAACATTAAAGATGCTTCTAAGGGTAATGCAGTCCTGCAATTAGCCGAGAGACTGAAAATTAAGTCAAGTCAAGTTATGGTTTTTGGCGATCAGGGCAACGATATTTCGATGTTTACTAATCCTGATTTCAAAAAAGTAGCCATGGGTAATGCTGTGGGAATGATCAAAGACTATGCAGATTATGTGACTGCAGATAATGACAATGATGGAATTGCCAAAGCACTAAAAAAGTTTGTTCTGTAGTAAAATAAAACTAGGTTGATTATTATGGTAGAAAAAAATAAAGAACATAATATTTCCGAAGCTGAGTGGGAAGTTATGAGAATAGTGTGGACTTTAGGAGAAATTCACACTGGTGATGTAATTCAGCAACTGCAAGCAAAAAAGGATTGGTCTGAGTCAACTATTAAAACTCTGATGGGTCGCTTAGTCAAAAAGGGTCTGCTAAAAACCCGTAAGGACGGTCGCCGTTTTGTATACTCCGCTACTGTTACGCAGATAGAGATGATGATTCAAGTCACTAATGAAATGATGTGCCACATGTGTGATATGCATAAAGGTCAGGTAATGATAGCAATTCTGAAGGATATGCCTCTTTCTCAAGGTGATATTACCCAGATTGAAAAAGAACTTGCTCTAAAAAAGGAGCATGCTCCTGAAATGGTTAATTGTAACTGTCTGGCTTCGGGTCAACATGTCTGTTAGATTAAACAGTTAATATTTTTTAGGAGGTTAATTAAATGAGAAAATTCGCTAGTATTTTGTTACGGCTAATTTTTGTTGCAGCGGTTGGTGTTTCCGGTTTTCTAATGATAGAGTCCCCGATAACAGTGAATGTGCAAAATGTTCGTGGTCTGGCTCAAACAGTGATCAAAAAGAGTGTTAACAATACAGGTGACTCAAGACTAAAGAGTACATTGAAACTGGCTAAGGACTTTGGTGTTGAAGACAAAATTCTCGAACAATTACCTAAAAAATATCATCATGATATGTCTTATACCAGTTTGTACAATTTAGGTGCAAGTTACCAGGAAAATGGTGAAGTGACGGCTAAAAGTTTATCTTTTCCAGAGAATAATGATGTGCAAAAAGCAGTCAGCAAATTGTTACTAAACAAAATTAACGACGGTTTGAAAGAAAACCAGAATCAGGTTAATCAAAGTATCACTATTTTCCATTATTGCTTTTTTGCCGCAATACTAATTTTTATCCTATCCGCTTTGTTAATATTATTTGGTAAATATTGGGCTGCAATTATTTTGTTAATTGCATCTGTGGGATCCTTTGGAGCATTACAATTCTTAGCTAACCAATTAGTACAATGGCTGGAAAGTAATGTTGCTCAAGGAATTTCGTTAACTGTTTCTCCAGTGCTGTGGGCAGGATTGGCAGTAGGTGTGATAACAGCATTGATTTGGCCATTAGTTTTAAAGCTAACAAAAAAAGAATAAAATATTAATTTTAAAATTAAGCATTACCTAAAAAATTAGGTTAATGCTTATTTATTTTAACGTAACGTAAATACTTGTTAAATGTGTGCTAAAATTAATAGTGATTCGAATGTATAAATAAAGGACAAATTAATGTACTACTTTTTAAACAATAGATTAGACGCAAATAGTTCAGGGATAGAGCACGCAGAAGTAAAAAGATTAATGCTTTTTAAACGCAATCACGTTAAGGCAAAAATTGTTATGTCAGAGTTTAATCGCTTTGCACATCGTAATTTAACTTTATATGGCATGACTGATGATGATTATGTTAATATGTTTGACTTCTTTGCCGGTACGGTAAAGTTTGCCAGTCGCGTTGTCACGATAAAAGATTTACCGATACCAAACTTTAATAAGGTGAAGAAAATCAATAATGGTTATGAAGTGTACGAAGACAATCGTAAAACCATGACTATTAATATGTTGCCTAATGGTAGTGTGGACACGATTAAATATTATAACGGAGATGTCAACTGCATTAAGCAGGACTTTTATGATACTCGTGGGTTTAAAAGCCTAACACAAATTTATGATACAGTGGATGGACATTTAGTCTGTGAATTGTTTTTCCGTCCCGACAATACCATATATTACGAGATTTCATATGAAAAAAGACCGAATTCATATCCAGCAACTAACATTCAATTGACTGATATTCAAGGTGTTGTACACTCACTTATGAATAGTGGTCAAGCCTTTACTATTATGCTTGATGAATTAAACCAGCAGGATGGGGCTGAAAGGTCAACCTTTATCTCTGATCGCAGTAATATTACCAACGTGCCAATGATTAATATGAAAACGCCTGCCAGAAAAATCGAACATTTTCATAATATTCACTTCAGAGACTACTGGGATCCTACTTCACCTCTTACTTACAACTCAATTTCTAATAACGAATTACTCAGTAAAACCGACTTAGTAGTCACTCCTGGAAAACATCAAGCGGATGACATGCGTGAAAGACTAAGAACGCAAGTGCCGATAGTAGCTATACCTGTGGGAATAGTACCAGATGAGCAGTTACATGCAGAGCATATCCCAATGAGTGAGCGTATAAAAGGGAAAATAATAATTGTAGCTCGTTTATTCCATGAAAAACGAATTGATGACGCGATCAAAGCCTTTAATCAAGCTTATCAAAATAATGATACACTTACTCTAGATATTTATGGTTATGGCAATGGCGCGGATAATTTCAAAGAAGAAAACATGCTAAAGAAACTGGTGCGAGATCTCGAGTTGGAAAATGTAGTTCACTTTATGGGTTACACCCAAGATATGGATTATGTTTATGACAATGCTCAACTTTCAATTCTTTCTTCAAGATACGAAGGAGCCCCGCTTTCAATAGTTGAAGCTCAATCACACGGCGTTCCGGTATTTGCATATGATATCAATTATGGTCCAGCAGACTTGATTGCTGATGGTCAGAGCGGTTTTGTTGTGCCAAGTGGTCATATAGATGACTTAGCAGCTAAAATTAGTGAATTCTTTGCTAGTCCAAAATTACGCAGGAAAATGAATGAGGGTGCTTATCAAAATGCTAAGCGCTTTTCCAGTGATAATGTTTGGCGTTACTGGCAAAAATATGTGATTAATACAGATAAATAAATAGCATTTAAAAAGTCACTTTGAAATTCAAGGTGGTTTTTCTTTGCTTTTAATTTATTGCATTTCAAAAAAATGTGAGTTACTATGGTTATTTAGTTAGCTTGCTAACTAAATAACCAGGAGGAATTCGAATGGAAAGAAAATTAGATGCAAAATTAATTTGTTCAATTTTCGCAGCTGGACTGATGTCATTTTCAGGTGTGCTAATTGAAACGGCAGGGAACGTTACTTTTCCAGTTTTAATGAATGATTTTCATGTTAATATGGCCACAGTACAATGGATGACAACGGGCTATTTACTGGTTGCTTCCATTATTATGCTACTATCAGCATATTTAAAAAGAAACTTTAGTTCGAAAAAGCTTTTTGTAATAGCCGCTTCTTTATTTATTTGCGGATTGGTGATCGACGCAGTTGCTAACCAATTTATTTTTTTAGTTATTGGTCGCGTAATTCAGGGCGCGGGCGCAGGAATAGCTATTCCCTTAATGTTTAATATCATTTTGGAAAGGACACCGCTTGATAAACTCGGCCTCCTTATGGGAATAGGAACAATGATTACTGCTGTAGCTCCAGCTTTAGGGCCAAGTTTTGGCGGGTTGGTTGTTAATAATTTAGGCTGGCGTTATATTTTTATCTTTATTATCCCCGTGATGGTAATATCTTTGATCATGGGCTTAACTTCAATAACAAGTCAAACCGAGAGCATTAAGCATACTAGGCTTGATACTACCGGCTTTCTGAGCATTGCTTTAACGTTTATTGGTTTAATTTTTGCTTTTAGCAACTTGTCTACAATTTTACAAAAACCGCTCATGTTTATTTTACCTTTAGCATTAGGAATAATCAGTTTAATCATTTTTATTAAGCACTCATTGAAAACTACTAATCCATTGATTAATATTCGTGTTTTTAAAAACATCAGATTCACTCAAGGAATTACAGCCTACTTTATTTTCCAGGTAAATACCTTGGGTTTGTCTTTCATCTTGCCTAATTATGTCCAAATTGTCAACCATTCTACTGCGATGACTGCGGGGCTATTACTACTAACCGGTGGGCTCGTAGGAGCAATTATGTCACCAATTAGTGGCAGGTTACTTGATAACTACGGACCAAAAAAGCCAATTATGACTGGAGCTGTTTTTGAAATAATTGGTGGCATATTATATTGTTTATTTGCTTCATCGTTAACCTCTGGCAAGATAATCTTGTTTTATACCATTACGATGCTGGGAATAGGTTTAGTAATGGGTGATACTATGACGGCTTCTATTGGTCAACTTGACGAAAAAGAAAGTACTGATGGTAACGGTCTGTTCAATATGGCACAGCAATTTGCTGGTGCGGTTGGCACTGCAGTTATTTCAGCCATCATGCAATTCGTAGAGCAGATGAGTAGTCAAAATTCTACTTCTGGAAAATACATTGATGCCGCACAAGTCGGTCTAATTTTTATTCTAATTATTGTCCTTATTGGTGTATACTTACTTTATCAGGCTACAAAACCAGTAAAAGCAAAGGAATGAAATAATGAAAAGATTAGGATTGGCATTGCAGAGAGTACAAAATACGTTTAACCGCAACGCTGATCACTATGCCAGAAAAATAGGTCTTACTGGAACGCAAATGTTGATTATCGAATACTTATCTTCCTTTGCCCAAAATAAGCCAATTTATCAAAAAGACATTGAGCATGAATTCAATATTAGAAAGTCAACTGCTACCAATGTTTTACATTTAATGGCAGAAAAAGACCTAATTACGAAAAAAGTCGATCCACATGACACTCGATTAAAAGCAATCATCCTAACCCCTAAAGCTGTTAATTTAGAACAAAAAATTTCTAACTATGTTTTTCAGTCTGAGAATAGTTACGCTGCAATTCTTGGAACTGAAACTAAAAATGAGTTAGTAGAGAATTTACAGAAACTGAATGACGCTATTTCGGAAAAATAGGATAAATTAAAAACTAGTTATTGTTTTGAGGCAATAACTAGTTTTTTTCTTAATTTTTATTATCTTTCGTAATTAGGTGCTTTCTTGGTAATTTGTACGTCATGTGGGTGAGATTCTCGTAAACCAGCATTAGTAATTTTGACAAATTGTGCATTTTCTCGTAAGTCAGCAATTGTAGCGGCACCGACATAACCCATGCCTGAGCGCAGACCGCCAATAATCTGGAAGACAATATCAGAAACATCACCTTTATATTCAACGCGGGCTTCTACGCCTTCAGGTACTAACTTGTTAGCCTCGTTTACTCCGCCTTGGAAGTATCTGTCTGAAGAGCCATGGGCTTGAGCCATTGCACCGACAGAACCCATTCCGCGATAAGTCTTAAATTTGTGACCGTCACTTTCGAAAATTTCGCCCGGTGCCTCAGTAGTCCCTGAAAGCATGCTACCAAGCATAACAGCATTACCACCAGCAGCTAGAGCCTTAACAATATCACCGGAATACTTCATACCGCCATCGGCAATTATTGGTTTGTGGTATTCTCTAGCAGCTGTAGCCGCATCATAAATTGCAGTAATTTGTGGAACTCCAACACCAGCTACGACACGTGTGGTGCAAATAGAACCCGGCCCAATTCCAACTTTGACAATATCAACCCCAGCATCGAAGAGTGCTCTAGCAGCATCACCAGTAGCGATATTGCCGGCAATAAGGGTAATATCAGGGAAATGTGCTCTAATTTCTTTTATCTTACGTAAAACTCCAGCTGAATGACCATGTGCAGTATCAATGACAATTGCGTCTGCTCCCTTTTCTATAAGTGCTTCAGCCCGTTCAAATGTATCACTGGTAACGCCAATAGCAGCTGCAACCAATAAGTGGTTGTGATCATCAACAGCGGCTTTCGTAATATTACTTGGGACAACAACATTTTTGACATTTGCAACTTCGCCAGCTTGAGCAGTAATTGACATATTTTTATGGATCACTCCTAAGCCGCCTTGCAGTGCAATAGCTATGGCCATTGCACCTTCAGTCACAGTGTCCATTCCCGCACTTATTATAGGAATATTTAGTTTCAGATTAGGTGCCAGTTGAGTATGTAAATCTACTTCATTGGGTAATACGTGGCTTTCGGCTGGAATTAATAAAACATCATCAAAAGTTAGACCTTCTTTAACAAATTTTGTTGTCCAATTTGACATTTAATGCACTCTCCTTTTTAAAATTATTAAAGTTAAATTGATTACACTTTACTAGTGATTTTGATCTTGGTCAAGTTAAAATCAAAAGCTATATTGATAAAAGTATAATATTACTTTGAATATATTTCAACCTTAAAGGCGAACAAATATACCATATTAGTTTATATTGTAAGTAATAAAGTAAAAATATTAAGATTTTTTACATCCTACGTCAATGATTGATAAGTGTTAGTTATTGGTGAGTAATTTATGATAGCTAGATAATGTTCGGGTTTAAAATAAAATTAATAAAGAAATTAAATATTATTTAAAAACAATTAAGACTGTGCTAAAATTGAGTCTAATGTTGTTGATTAAATATCTATCGGATAATGAGGTTAAACCAATGGCATTAGCAAAGTATGGTAAATATGTTCAATATGAGCAATTATCAAAGGGGTACTTCCTTTGGTAATTGCCTTTTTGTGCCGGATTCGATAAAAAATGGAGTTTGAAACATGGGCGAAAATGCAATTGAAGTACATGATCTGTCAAAAAAATATGCGGTGGCCACCAGAGGCGAGACTTGGCATGCTATAGCAAAAAATATTTTTAAGCCAGAAAGAACGGTTGTTAATGCCGTTAAATCCTTAAACTTTAACATTAAACCAGGAGAGAAAGTAGGTTTTATTGGACAAAATGGTGCAGGTAAAACTACTACTATAAAGATGTTAACCGGTACTCTTTTTCCATCTTCAGGTTACTGCAGGGTCAATGGCTTTGATCCTACCAAAAGGACTAATGATTTTAAAAAATCAATTTCGGTGGTGATGGGAAACAGGTCACAACTTTTTCCCGATTTAACTCCCAGAGATTATTTAAAGCTCTTGCAATCAATGTATGATATTTCTGAAACATCTTTTCAAGAAACAGTTAATAATCTAGCGCGAATATTAAACGTTGCGGAAAAATTAGATACTCAAACGCGTAAATTATCACTGGGAGAGAGGATGAAAATTGAATTTTTAGCGGGTGTAGCCACCAGACCTAAAGTGCTCTTTCTAGATGAGCCCACAATAGGGCTTGATGTTTTGGCAAAAAGAGATATCCGTAAATTTCTTTTGCAACTAAATAAAGAAGAAAAACTGACCGTCTTCTTGACTTCCCATGATATGGAAGATATTGCGACTATCTGCGGCCGCTTAATAATTGTTAATCACGGAGAAATTATGTGGAATGGTCAAAAACAGGATCTACTAGATAAATTCAGTAGTAATAAGTACATCACATTTGATAAATCAGAAAGTTTTGCTGAGAAGAATATTGAGGGCAAAATAATCAATCAGGATGATTTAACAATTACCATCAAAGTTCCAAATGAAGAAGTTGATGATATGATTGCATTCCTTGCCAAAAACAAACAGGGTTCAAATTATCAAATAAATGAACTGAAACTGGAAGACATTATCTTAGAATTATTTGCCGAGGAGAATCAAAAATGTTAAAAACATACCGTGCAGTAAGTAAAATTTCCCTCAAGTCTATTTTAGCGAATAAAAGCAGTGTGGTGATTTTGCTACTGCAAGCTCTCGTACCAAGTATCGTAATGTTTTATCTGTGGTCTTTAATATTAAATCACGGGCAAACAGTGGGCGGATTTACTAAAAATCAAATTGTCATTTACTACATTGGCGTTAACTTTATCAATTCCTTTGTTTGGTATGCAATTGACTGGGAATTAAATGATGATATTCATTCGGGTGAATTGTCAAACATTATTCATCGACCAATAGCAATTGAAAAATATTATTTTGCTAAAATGGTTGGCGACCGATTAGCAAATCTACTTTTACTGGCTCCAATACTGATAATTGGAATATTATACATTCTAGTAAAAAATTTATTGCAGATATCACCGATAGTGCTGTTGGAATTTGCTTTTAGCATTATTATGTCAGCGGTGCTTTGGTTTCTTTTCTCTTACATCATAGGTAGTGTTGCTTATTGGTTTGATAACCTTTTCTTTGTTTTACTAGTAAAAGAAGTGTTGGTAAACTTGCTGGCTGGTTTTTATTTTCCCTTAGAAATCTTGCCGCCTTTTTTGGTAAAAATAACCAAATGCTTACCTTTTCAGTATTTTAGTTCTTTTCCCATAGATACTTTGGTAAAAGGGCTCTCCTTACAATCTTGGCTTAAAAATACGGGTATTGAGATTGCTTGGGCAGTTATCTTTTATGTAATTGTACAAATAGTTAATAGAAAAGGGCTTCAGAGATATTCTGATGTAATGGGTTAGATATGAAAAATAAATTTAAACTGATCGGTTCTTTAATCAAGATAGCCTTTTTAGAGACTATTAGTTTTAGGCTGGATACTGTATTTGGTATTATTTCTTCAGTACTTTGGTTGGGTATCCCAATTGCTTTCTTTAAAGTCATTTATTTAAATGTTGACACTGTTGGAGGCTGGAGTTTTAAGGAATGCCTCTTATTAGTTGGGGTTTATACTATGCTAGATGGCTTCCTGATGGCCTTCTTAGTCAAATCGATGCCTAAAATGGAAGCTGATATTAGAGAGGGTACGCTTGATTCGGTGCTCCTAAAACCAATTAATACTAAACTATTTTATTTTTTCAGTTCCATTGAATTTACTCAACTAATAAATTCCGTTTTGGGACTGGTAGTAATTATTTATGCGTGTCAAGGAATAAAAATTAGTCTTATCCAACTAGTTTGTTTCTTATTTTCCTGTGTATTAGGCTGCATATTGTATTATTCATTGTGGTATCTCTGGACAATTTCAGCCTTTTGGTTTCCAACTAATTTTGGCAGAAATGATTTATTTTTAAGTATGATACAAATGAGTCGTTATCCTGCAAGTATTTATCGTGGCCTGGGCAATATAATATTTAATTTTATTTTGCCTTTTGGCCTAGTTGCATGCCCCGCAACAACTATTCTATTAAGGCCAGAAGAATGGCATATTTTGCTACTACAGCTTTTAGTTGCTTTAATATTTGTAGTACTGGATCATGTAATCTGGAATTTAGGCCTCAAGAAGTATGATGGAGCTGGTAGATAGCTAAGTAAACTGTTTTCCATAAAGCTTGCACAGCCGTATAAATTTTTTTAGAATATTCCTGTCAGTTTTTATTTTAAAATATGGGAAAAGGGATAAGCGGTGAAAGACGAACTAGTTACAGTTAGTTTAGATAATGCAGTAGTAAAAAATGCTAAGTTTAATTTGGAAAAATATGGTATTTCAGTTGGTAAATATCTCCAGTTAATGGTGCTACTGGCTGCGGAAAATAAAACAGAACTTAAGCAAATAATGTTAGATAAAAATGACCTCACTCAATGGTTAAAGCGATTAGATGCCGATTAATAGTGCTGAAACTTACTGATGTTCTCAGTAAGTTTTTTTAAAGCATTAATGTTTACAATTGTAGATACACAATTTATACTAAACTTAGTTTACGAATGTAGACATTAATAATAAGCTTCAATTAGGAGGAATTATCATGAATAGGATTATTATTTTAAGCTTAGGAGTCGCACTTATCGCTTTTATCGCATGGTGGTTCTTTGGTAAGCACCAAGTAGCAACAGAAAATGCGTCTGTTAGTTCGAATAAGCAAAGTGTTGATATTGAGGTCAAAGGCGGATATTCTCCAGAAAAAGTTATCTTAAAAAGAGGAGTACCGGCTACCTTAAACTTTAAAAGAACCGATTCTTCCAGTTGCTTAGACCATGTTATCTTCTCAGATTTTGGTATAAATCAAAAATTGCCTCAAGGTAAAACTGAACCGATTAAAATAGATACCTCCAAAGCCGGCGAATATGAATGGGCATGCAGTATGAATATGTTTCATGGTAAGGTTATTGTCAAATAGATAGGGTAAAAGAATGAAAATAACAACACGTTTTTGGACGTCGCTAATATTATCACTACCGATGCTAGTTGAAATGATCATTCATCCTTTTACTGGCTGGATGTTGCCTGGTGGAGAATGGACTATGCTGATAGCAACTACGATTATTATGTTGATTTCAGCTGGCCCGTTTGTTTCCAGTGCTTGGTCTGCATTTAAAAAACATCATTCAAATATGGACACCCTGGTTGCTTTAGGTACAGCAATAACTTATGTTTATAGCATTTATGCCATGTTTAACGGCAAACCCGTATTTTTCGAAAGTGCGGCTTTAGTCATTACTTTTGTTTTACTAGGGCAGGTTTTAGAAGAAAAAATGCGGTCTACGGCTTCAGATGCTATGGGAAAGTTACTTAATTTAGGCGCAAAAGATGCTCTGGTTAAAAAAGGTGATCATTTTGTCAGTACTCCCATCACTCAGGTAGTTAAGGGCGACTTAATTCAAGTGATGCCTGGACAAAAAGTTCCAGTCGATGGCAAAATTGTTTCCGGCAATTCCAGTGTTGACGAATCTATGGTAACCGGTGAAAGCATGCCGGTTAAAAAGATTAGTGGCGATCAAGTTATAGGTGCAACAATTAATCAAACTGGTTCATTTGTAATGGAAGCTCAAAAAGTTGGCAACGATACCATGCTGGCTCAGATAGTAGATATTGTAAAAAAGGCGCAGAACAGTCATGCACCAATTCAAAAATTAACCGATAAAGTTGCTAATATTTTTGTTCCAACAGTTTTGATTATTGCAATTGTAACATTTTTAGTTTGGTATATTTTTCTCGGTAAAAGCATAGCAACTGCATTAGTTTTTGCCGTTGCGGTTATGGTGATTGCCTGTCCTTGTGCTTTAGGGCTGGCAACACCAACTGCATTAATGGTTGGAACTGGTCGTGGTGCCAAAATGGGCATTTTAATTAAAAACGGCGAAATTTTAGAGGCTGCCAATAGCATTGATACTATAGTTTTTGATAAAACGGGAACGATTACCAAAGGTCAACCACAAGTAACAGATATTGTTGGAGATAAAGAAAATGTCCTACAATATGCTGCTAGTTTAGAGAAATTGTCTGAACATCCTCTCGCTCCAGCTATCTTAGCTGCGGCTAAAAAGCAAAAGTTGCAGTTAAAAACGGTAGAAAATTTTACTGTAATTGAAGGATGGGGTGTCACTGGTAAAATTTCTGGTACAAATGTTGCGGTCGGCAGCCCCAAAAAACATAAAGATATTAAAATTGCTCCAGAATTAGAAGAGCAAATAGTGGCATTGCAAAATGAAGCTAAAACAGTAGTGTCTGTTGTTCAAGATAATCAAGTGCTGGGTCTAATCGCAATTCAAGATGCACCTAAAGAAAACGCTCAAAAAGCAATTTCCGATTTACATCAATTAGGACTTAAAACCGTTATGCTCACCGGTGATAACCAGCAGGTAGCTGAGGCTATTGCAAAGCAAGTGGGTATCGATCAGGTAATAGCTGGAGTTTTGCCAGTTGATAAAGCAGCAGTTATTAAAAAGTTGCAGGAAAAACATCATGTCGCCTTTGTTGGTGATGGGATCAACGATGCGCCAGCTCTAACCCAAGCAGATGTTGGTATTGCAATGGGTTCTGGTACGGATGTTGCCATTGATGCAGGTGGCATCGTACTTATTAAAAACGATTTAGAAGATGTTGTACGCGCTTTGAAACTGAGTCGCAAGACTTTTAATAGGATAAAGTTAAATTTGTTTTGGGCATTCATTTATAATGTACTGGGGATTCCAGTTGCCGCTGGTGTTTTTGCAGGTGTGGGTCTCACACTTAGTCCGGAAATAGCAGGATTAGCAATGGCCTTTAGTTCATTATCGGTTGTTATCAGTTCAGTTATGTTAGGAAAAGCCAAAATTTAAGATAAATAATATCAATCAAAAGGACAGTCGAATTGGTTTCGACTGTCCTTTCACTGTGTGAACTTTAATAATGATGTTTTCCTTTGGCTAAAACAGGTTTGATTTGAAAAATATAAGCTAAAATGCCAACTATCAGCCAGATGAAGGTAATAAATACACTATAAGTTAGGTTGGCGCTACCTGTTTTGATATAAGTAACAGGTTCTGCAAAAGGGAATAATAAAGCAATTGCTTTTAACCATTCAGGATAAGCTGAAATTACCACTAGTACTCCTGATACTAATTGGGCTAAACTGCTAAAAATATTCTCCAAAAAGTAGGGATCATTCATTTGCCATGAGATGGCCCAAGATACAAAACCTAAAGCGCAGCCATAAAGACATAAAAGCGGTAGCATGAGCAAAGCTCGTTCAATAATGACTATGGGAGCACCGACTAAGTACAATAAAAATAGGTTAATTAGTGCTAAAGTGCAGCCTATAATAATGGCAACAATGCACTTAGTAAGCCAATATCTGAAACTGAAAGGCTTTTTGGCAATTAACTCAAAGTCAATCTTTAAATTAGCATCGGTAATCACAGCAGAACAAAATGTTTCAAGGGCAAGTACCGCCGCGTCTATTTCAATGGAGCTAATGGCAACATCCCAATTAAACTGATTAGAATACTGCATATTGATTAATACTAACAGGGCCAAATTAATCATAGGTGTGATGAAAAATTAGGTCAGTTTTGTCCGCCAATTATTCAGAAATGAAAGGCTCGATAACTGTGTAGCAAACATTAGATAATTTTCAGAGCTCCTTTCCTTCTTACTAGGTCGTTAATTTTTCTGACAATAACCACAATTAATACAATCCAAAGAAGCAAACTGCAGAAATAAGAAGACCAGTTGAGGCTTTTATTATGGGATAAGGCAGCAATTGGTGCCGTGATTGGAATAAACCATTGTGATACGTTGGTTAATGGTCCTAAAATGGTATTATTGCCGAATAATCCTGCTAATAATAATATTGGGGTTCCGATTAAACTCTCATAGACCATTGCATTTGGTGACAGAGTTAGAAAAGATGAAATTAAGATGCCCATTACTGAGCACCCGATCCACATTAGAAAAATTAGCAAAATCTGGTCCAGAGAAATTTTACCAGTAGCTGCTCCTAATATTTTTGCCAGAATAAATGCAATAGGAAACGAAAATAAACCATAGCTCGAAGCAGGTAAAAGTAAAGTAATTAAAGAAGCTCGCTCGTCATATTGACTGTTTAGCAAATATGGTAGCGTGCCTTTGTAACGTTCAAAACCAATACAACCGGCAACGGTTGTACACGAAGTCCACATGCCAAAAATACCACTTTGCAGCCACAATTGTGGATTATTCAAATCGTGAGAAGCATAGGCCATAATATATTGCATTAAAAAGATAGAAGTAGTACTTGTAATCGTCAACCAGACAAAATATTGGTCTGAAAGATAATCTTTAACATGAAAGAGGAAAAGACGAATAAAACGCATTTTTATTTCCTCCTTAATTTAGGCGCTAAAGCTAAGTAAGCTTCTTCTAAATTCTTAGGTTTTTTGTTTATTTCTTTTTCGGCTAAGCCAAAAACAGCATTGATGGTGCCGGTAAAAAATACTTTCCCTGCACCTAAAATGACTACCCGTTTAGCCAATTTTTCAACTTCGGACATTGTATGACTGGTTAATAAAATACTAATACCCGAGTCAGACAAATTTTTAATTGTCTTTTGCACACTTTGTGCAATTTCAACATCAAGACCACTTGTGGGTTCATCCAAGAGTAATAGATTAGGATTATTGAGCAAAGAGCGTGCTATATGCAGTCTTTGCGTCATTCCTTTAGAAAATTCTCCCACTTTTTTATTGGCAACATTCAGAAGGTCAACAATGGACAAAACACGTTCAATTTCTTTATTTTGCCTGCGAAAGGGGACTTTAGCCAAGTCAGCAAAAAACTGTAAATTTTGCTTGGCTGTAGCGTTACGGTAAAAACCTAAATCACCACCAAAAGAAACGCCAATGTTTGGTCTCTTTCGTGCAGTGGTAATATCTTGACCATTCAAAATCACTTGGCCAGAAGTAGGGATTAAATAACCGCCAATGATTGAAACAATAGTAGTTTTGCCAGCACCATTAGGTCCTAAAAGCGCCAAAATCTCTCCTTGGTCAATTGTAAAAGAAACATCATCTAAAGCTTGAAATGCCTGCTTTTTATCCTTATAGGTTTCTTTTAAATGTTTAACTTGTAAAATATTATTCAATTTTTTCTCCAAAATTAATTTGTAGTAACTTTATCATTTAAAAAGGAAGGATGATAAATATTTCGTATACAGGTTAATTTGAAGATCTTTTCATGAACATTAAATCTAATAAGAAAATTATAGCACAACTTTATTTATTTCTTAATTTATTATGAATAAAAAACCTGCTCCTTGCGAGCAGGTTTTAGTTAATCGACTGATTTTAAAGCTTCTAACATATCAAGGTCTTTTAACTTTTTATTAACGATAAAGCCTAAAATAATAGTAATCACACCAATTACACCTAATGGCCACAGAAAACTTGGAGCAGATAATGCCGGATTAAACATGACATTATCAGGTGGTACTACGTAAAGAATATAGCGATAGAGCAAATCTCCGGTCAGATAGCCTACCAAAATACCAATGCCTGTTAAAAGAATAGTTTCACGATAAATATACATTGTAACTTCATTATCATAAAATCCTAAAACTTTGATTGTTGAGAGTTCTCGTATTCTTTCAGCAATATTAATATTAGTAAGGTTATACTGAATTACAATTGCTAAAAGTCCAGCAACTACTATTAGCACTAGCATAATTAAATTTAAAGATTGGACCACGACATCTAATTCCTGGCTAACAGCCGTGTTTTGTACGACACCAGCCACTCCGGATAAAGCCATAAATTGGGCAGCTATATTTCTAGTGTTTTTGCGACTAGGATTAGTTAAATTAACTAAATAGGCGTTAGATTTGAAGTCGCGTTTAAAAATATCTTGATATTGATTCTTATTCATGAAGACAAAATGTCCCATGTACATTTCTGTAATACCAGCTACTTTCATTCTTCTAGACTTATTATCTTTGTCCGTGAGCGTTAGATATCCGCCTTTGCTTACTTTAAGCAGAGTTGCCAACCGTTCCGATATGATGACGCCATTATTAGTTAAATGCAGAGTCTGCTTGGTTTTCCGATTAGTTAGCTGAACGTAATCTTTTAATACCTTGTCAGAAGACGGTGCAATTAACGTAATGTCTTGAGTGTCACCAGTTTTACCGGCAATTTTAGACATAGATTCGTAATAAATTGGAGTCTCCGATTTAATATTGTTTTCGTTTAACTTATTATTGAGAGTCTTTTGCTGGTTAACTGAAATACCAGGCTTTTGGGCGACAATCATGTTGTAATGAATTAGATCGTTGAACTGCCTGTTATTCATGTTAGTAATTGAATTTTTGACAGCGAAACCTGCAAAAAGCATAGTAGCAGCACCACAAACGCCAAAGATGGTCATCAGCATGCGTTTCTTATAACGAAAAATATTACGGGCAGTAACTTTATGGGTAAAACTGAGATGGTTCCAAATGAAAGGAATTTTTTCTAAAAGGATTGTTGATCCTGCAGCCGGAGCTTTTGGTAACAAGAGGGCAGCTGGCTTTTCTCTAAATTCATTCTTCGCAGTTAAATATGCCGGTAAAACTGAACTAATCCAAGACAATAGGAGAGCTACCAGACTGATCTGCCAGTGAAAGTGTAATTCAATTGGTGGGATCGTTAATGACTTGTAATATGCATGGTAAACAATCTGCGGCATCAAAGTGTGGCCCAAATAAATTCCTAAAATGGTACCGATGGTACCTGAGATAAAGCCATATGCCAGAAATTTATTGATAATGACATAATCATCATAACCAAGTGCTTTCATTGTGCCGGAATTAATTCTCTCTTCGTCAATAAAACGATTCATGGTGGTAAATGTAACTAGAGCGGCAACAAAATAGAGAAAAATCGGGAATACTTTTGCTAAATCTTCAACAACTTGTGCTACAGTTGTATAAACTAAATTACCTTCACCGCCAGGAACTTCCCTTCGGTTATACACGCTATAACTGGGCAGAGCTAACTTTTTTAATTGCTTTTTCGCCTTGTTAATTTGCTCTTTACCAGTTTTTATTTTTGGGGCTGCATTACGCGATTTTTGCGCAAATACTTTTTTCTCTTGTTGGAGTTTTTGCTCACCAGCAGCTATTTCTCGTTCAGCCTGCTCCATTTGAGCTTGAGCAGCTGGTGGCAAATTTATACCAGCAGCTTTAGCTTGAGCTACTTTTGCATTTAATTTTTCTTTTTGAGTGGCTAATTGCTTTTCGGCAGCGTTAATTTGCTGACTGGCAGCTTTTAATTTTTGCTCAGCTTCATGTATCTTCTTTTCTTGCGGTGCAAGCTTTTTGGTAGCAGCGGATAGAATTCTTTCTTTTCTTTGATAAGCAGTGTCCTTTAAGTCATCCTGTAAAACTCTTTTATGATTCTTAACCTTGCTGGTATAAGTCTTGCCATAAGAATCAAGGCCTCTCAAATCTTTATATCTTAAGTTGGCAGTCGTATAGACAGTATGGTTAAATGCGTTAGGATCAACTACTGCGTAACCTTTTAATTCTCCGGTACCACTATTGCTTTGACCTAAATTGACATTTGATAAAATCTGGCTAGAGCGCACAAAGCCCACAATTTTAAAACTTTTTCGTTTTAAAAGAGTCGTACCTAAAACATTTTTCTTTTCAGTGAAAGTGATTTTTTGACCAATTTGATATTTATCAGAATAATGGTCTGCTAAAGCAATTTCGTTTGACTTAGTGGGCAGGTGACCTTTGCGAACTTCATATTTGCCCACAAAATTGGGCTTAGAAAAAATGCGAAAGCTTTCCTGACTGTTTTTGATTACAGTATCCGTCATATAACCAAATTCAACAGCCTGCAGGCCCTTAGTTTTCTTGATTTTTTGCGTATCTTTCTGATCTAAGCCGTAATTGCAAATAACCGTTAAATCAGCAGTATTGAGCTTTTGTGCATAATGATTTCCAGTATCGCGCATATCTGGGCCAGTAACCATTAAACCAACTAAAGCAAACGCACCGATCATCATGAGTCCCATGATAGAAACAAATTGGCCCTTGGTATGCTTAATTGATCGCCAAAAATCTTTTAGAATAACTTTATTCATGATTAGCCTTTTCTACCATTTAACATTTGCAACACTATCGGGGTGTGAATTTTCTTCAATTTGCGTAACCTTGCCATCATGGAAGTGAATTACCCGGTTAGCAAGAGGAGCCAGAGCACTATTATGTGTAACTATAACTACTGTAGTTCCGTTATTGCGGCTCATATTAATAATCGTTTGTAAAACGCTTTTTCCCGTTTGGTAATCAAGTGCGCCAGTGGGCTCATCGCAAAGTAGAATTTTTGGATTTTTGGCTATCGCCCGAGCGATTGCTACTCTTTGCTGTTCACCACCAGATAATTCTGCCGGAAAGTTATTAATGCGGTTTTTGAGACCAACATCAACCAAAGTTTTTACCGGATCAAGTGCGTCAGGAACGATTTCTGATGCCAGCTCAACGTTTTCTCTTGCTGTGAGGTTTTGAATTAAGTTATAAAATTGAAATACAAAGCCAATATCAGTCCGGCGGTAACTTGTCAGCTGCCGCTTATTATATTTAGCAATATTATTACCATCGATAATGACATCACCGGAACTGTTAGTATCCATTCCACCTAAAATATTTAGAATAGTTGACTTACCAGCACCGGATGCACCCAAAATAATGGCCAGTTCACCTTTTTCAACAGTAAAACTAACATCATTATTAGCTAATATTTCTGTATCTCCTGTATGGTAACGCTTAAAGTTGTGTCGTACGTCAATATAACTCATGAAAATTTGTCCTTATCATTTTTAAAACAATATTCATATTCTTATTCTAATCTAAATAGCTCTCTAATACTTGCAATACGCCCATTTCGTTATTAGACGGTGCCTCATATTTAGCAATTTTTTTAAGGTCTTCATGTCCATTTTTCATTGCATAACTATATCCCGCTAATTCGATCATTTCTTGATCGTTTAAACCATCGCCAAAAGCAATTAATTCTTCAGGTTTTACGTTAAAGTAACGCAGAAAATATTTTAAACCCTGTCCCTTATTAACTCCATTCGGCATTACATCTATATTATTAAAACCACTGGTAGTGCAATGAATTCTTTCTGGATTCGTCTGATTGAATTTTAGTTCTAATTCATGCGCAAGTTCAGCAGAGCACTCTAAGGTCAATTTGGTTAGGCTATCACTTGTTGGAATATTAATAAGATCGCCAATTTCACAGGCGTTAGGATAAAAATAATGCATCAAATTTTTAAAGTTACTTAATGCCTTTTTACTCAGATATGAGTTGTTCAAGCCACTGGCAGCAATTTGAACATAAGGATAATTGGTTTGAATAAAATTAATTAATTTTATGCCAGTTTTATAAGTAAACACATGGCGAACTATTATTTGATTGTCTTTCGTTAAAATTGAACCATTATCAGCGACAATATCAATCCGATCTAAAAATTCATAAAAATCTTGACGTAAACGTGATAATGGTCTGCCACTGGAGACGATAAAGTGGATATGTCTTTGACGCAATTTAGTTAAGACTTTTTCGAAGCGCTCATGATCAAACTGTTTTTCATCATTTTCAAAGGTTCCATCCATGTCAACGGCTACAGCTTTAAAGGGAATATTTGTCATATAGATCTCCTCAATTTATTTTTTAGTTACTACTATTATATAGTAGATATTCGGATATTTTAACTATTGCTAGTGAAATAATATTGAGTACTGCTATTTTTGAAAGCATTTTAACTAAATTTTTGATATATAAAAACTCCGAAACCAAAATAGTTTCGGAGAATGGAGTTAAATTAAAATTTAGTTACTAACTTGAGTAGGCTTTCTTCTTCCGACAAGCCAACAAACCAGGATTGCCAAAATTGTTTCAATAATAATCATGACAATATTAACACCAATTTTAATTTGACCAAAATTAATTGCAGCGTTGTGAAATAGTGTATTTTTCTCACCAAGGTATAGATCAAAAACAATAGAACCGATTATCAAAATAAAAATAGTAGCCCATTGCTTTTTGTTAAATGCAATACCATATTCTTCTTCACGCCGTCTGATACTTGGAAGAATAACACCTAAACCAATTAACACGATAATAGCGACAATATTAATTATTAATTCGTACCACCAATAACCACTAAACTTCTTGATATCTTGGGGTGCAATTCCTAAAATAGTTGCGGCAGCAGTCACTATGAGTAAAAATAAACCGGCAAGGTATCCCAGCCTGTCGTTCTTAATAAAAACGTAGTCTGAGGTAAACTTTTGCGAGTTTTTCCTGATCTGCATGAACGAGAAGAAGATCCAGCAGGTTACTCCAGGAGAAATAATTCCATTCAAATTCAGCAGCCAATTAAAGATATCGTTCATATCTGGTAGGAAGATACCTAACAGCATGATAAAAGCTGATAAAGAAACAGTTAAAACATAGCCATTAATAGGTAGACCATTTTTGTCTTTTTTCTGTAAGAACTTAGGCATATATTTATCGCCAGTGTCAGAAATGAGCATCCTAGTCATAGCGTCAAGTAGTACAGCCAACAAAGCGGCGTTATAAAAGACAGAAGTCCACGCCCAAACATAAAGTAAGGTTTTGCCCATACCATATTGGTGTCCTACCATATCAAAAACGTAATAAGCACCGTTCATTTTTAAATCATTAGGAATATGGTAGCTGTTAAAATATATTCCCAAAGCAAAAGAGCCAAAGACTGTTAGAAAAATAGTCATTAATGCCAAAGCAATCATTGCTTTAGGAAAATCAGACTTAGGCTTTTTCATCTTAGTCACATAAGGTGCCACCAATTCACAACCGTTCAGTGCATAAATAAGCATTGCAATAGTTGTCCAATAATGCATGTCAAACTTGGGAATAAGTGTCCGCCAGGTAAACGGCTGTGTTGCCATGTGACCGCCTGATTTTGCTAGTCCCAAGAAGGCTAGGAAAACAAACATCAGGGTCATGATGAGCATTAATCCACCACCAATAGTAGACAGAACTTCCATTGAATGAGAAAAATAATGTTCAACAATAATAAAAATAATGAACATAGCAAAAGTCATCAAGGCGAATTTGGTATTAGAAATTTGACTTTGAAACTTTTCAGAACCGGTCAAAGCCCAGCCAATATCAACGATTATTTCGTTAGCTGAATCAACTGCATAAGGAATTGAAGCTGCCCAGTAAGTCCAAGCTGTGAAATAGCCCAAAAATTCTCCGTTAGTTCCACGAACCCAGGATGATAAGCCGCCACCTTCATTATTGAAAACGGATCCCAGCTGGCCCACCATTAATGAATAGGGAATGACATAAAACAAGCACATGATAATCCATGAAGTAACAACCGGCATTCCCTGATTTTGAAAGTTGTACATAATATCGTCCAGCCCGATCACGGTACAAAAAGCCATCAGGGTTAAGACTGGCCAAGATATGTATTTCTTGTTTGAATTTATTTCCTCCACTAAAACTCTCTCCTTTGAAAACAATTAATGTTTTTATTTTACTAATTAAATAAAAAATTGACCAGAGTCAAGATAAACTTATTTTAATGAAAGCGTATTAATTTATGTTAAAAAGTGAAGCTAAATAATTGCTAGTATTGAAATTTGTGGTGCTATGCGGTAAGATAATATCGTTAATACGCTATCAAAAGAAAGAAGGATTCTTAAATGTCAGGACATTCAAAATGGCACAATATTCAAGGCCGCAAGAATGCGCAAGACGCAAAGAGGGGTAAAATTTTCCAAAAATTATCTCGTGAAATATATATGGCTGCAAAGAATGGTGGTCCTGATCCTTCCGGAAATCCTAATTTGCGTATGGTAATGGATAAGGCTCATGCCAATAATATGCCAAAATCTAATATCGACCGGGCTATTAAAAAGGCTGAAGGCAATTCAGACGAACATTACGATGAAATTACTTACGAAGGTTATGCGCCTGGTGGTGTAGCTATCTTTGTCGAGGCATTAACTGATAATAAGAACCGAACAGCTTCTGCTGTTAGAGTTGCTTTTACCAGAAATGGTGGCTCTCTTGGTGCTACGGGTTCTGTTGCATATATGTTCAATCGTAGGGGCTACATTGTTATTGACCGCTCAACAACTGATGCTGATGAAGATCAAATGTTACTTGATGTAATGGATGCTGGCGGTGATGACTTGCAAACTAGCGATGATGCATATGAAATTTACACCGACCCTAAGCAATTTGCTCAAGTACGCGATGCACTTGAAAAAGCGGGCTATAAGTTGGCCAATGCAGAATTGACAATGATACCTGAAACAACCACTCCAGTTCCAGATGATAAAAAAGAACAATTCGATCATTTGGTAGATGCTCTGGAAGATGATGATGATGTTCAGAATGTCTATACGGCTGCAACTGACGAAGAATAATAAAATATTCATTTTAATGGATTCTCTAGAATCGAAGATGCGGTTCTAGAGAATTTTTTTATATTAAAACTAATTTTTTTGTTTCTCTGCTTTATCTTCTTCCATAATAAAACGGAGCATTTTAATATATTTTTCTGGTACTTCTTGTCCTTGATACAATAACTGAGTGTTCTTATCGGCTATGTCCAAACGAAAGCTTTTCGAACTTTCTTCTTTCTGACCTAATAAATAATCAGTAGATACGTGCAATTGTCGAGCTACTTTAGTCAAAGACTGGATTGAAGGTTTGATTGTCTTCCAACGATAAATACTATTTTCACCAATTTTGGCTTTCCTAGCCAGTTCCTTTATTGACATTCCTTGTTCTTTAGCGGAGTTGTAAATACGAGAATAAACATTCATGCTATTTTCGTCCTTAAAAAAGTATTACAAATGATTGCTTTTGTTCTTGACCGCTATCAAATATGGTAATATAATAAAATTATCCACATAGTGGTAAGCACAAAATTTTCATTTTTGTGTTAGTTAATATGGTAGCCTCAATTTGAACTTGGCTACTTTTTTGTATACCTATGTAGTATCACTTGTGGCAAAAGAAAATTCAATATTCCATAGTAATGCACTTAAAAATGAGATTGGGGGTAGGTATAGACATAAAATTAAACTATTAAATAAAATTATTTGGTAGTTTTAGAGCAAAAAGAAAAAGCCATTTATCATTTTGCTTCCTTATTAATGATATATACAAAGAAGCAAAATCGCAATAAAAAACTGTTTTTATTGCATTATATTGGTTAGCAATCACAGCTAATTATCTTTACACAATATAAATGTGTAGCATATAAAATCTTTATGAATGTAAGTAATTCAATTAGTTGGTTAAGTGATAACTATTCTAATCTGATTATCACCTAGGTTGCTAATCAATGTACTTTTAAAAAATTTTTATTTATGAGTAATACATAAGAATTAAAGTTGTTTCAGGATTAAACAATCGATAAGAATGAATTTAAAGTAGATAAGTTGGGTAGTCAAACACTAAATTTTACTGTAGTAATTTAGTTTGTTAAACCGAATTACCGGTAATTCTTTTATCTATACTAGAAATGATTATTCTAGCAATATTATTTAATATATTAATCCTATTATAAAAATTAAAAGTTCAGATTAAAAAAGTCCAAGAGGTTTTACAAAAACTTTATCAAAACAATAAAAAAATAAATATCACTAACGATCATTAAAAAGCTATTAAATTAATACTGACCTCAAAGGCAGCAGAAACTTCTTTTATGATCGTTATAGCACTAATTTTTTAAAGTCTAGGTGCTTCATTATTTGTAAACAGAAAGGAGAGTGATTTTAATAAGATGAACCCTTAAATACTACCTCTTCTACTGTGAATATTTAATTTTTATTGTTTTTAGTGTTTATTCATATTAATATAATTTTTTCTATCTAAATAAGTATGTTTTAATCGCAGTTTAGTAATGTATTTAATGGGTAAAAGTAGCACGAAAGTGCTACTTTTTTGTTGTGCTTAATAATATAAAACAGGGTCCAAATCACTTCAAATATTACTTTTAATAAAAAGAATAAAAGATAAACCTTAACTATTTTATAAAATTAGTATATGCAAAATTTTAGTTTTTGGTAAATAAAAAGTAAAAATTTATTTTTTTGCGTATTTAATATTAGTACAAAGAAAAGGAGTGAATTGATGAGAATCAAAGATACAGTTAACAATTTGATTGAAGAAGCAATAAATAAACGTACAAGTGATATTTTTTTCTTATTGCAGAGAAATAAGTTAGCGGTTAATTTTAAAACAATTGCAGGAATCAAAAATCAAGCTCACTATCCAGTGAATGAAGGGAAAGAAATAATTAATTTTTTGAAATTTGGTGCTCAAATGGATATAGCTGAACATCGCAGACCTCAAGTGGGAGCTTTTGAATATGAGTATAAAAATGTTGTGTACTATTTAAGACTTTCCAGCATTGGGGATTTTAATGATAATGAATCTTTAGTTGTTAGGATTATTTATCAAATTGATTCTGGCAAATATTTTTTTAATAGGCAAATTGAAAAGTTAACAGACTTAACTAGAAGAAGGGGATTGATAATTACCAGTGGGCCAACAGGATCGGGTAAAACAACTACTATGTATAATTTGGCAAAAATAGTAGGTAAAAACCAAATGGTAATGACTATTGAAGATCCTGTTGAAATTCAAGAGGCGGATTTCTTACAAACACAGGTTAATTTAGCAGCTGATATTAGCTATGAGGGACTACTTGAAGCATCTTTGCGCCATCGACCAGACATTCTGATTATTGGAGAAATTAGAAATAAAGTCACTGCAAGATTAGCTGTAGATGCAGCTTTAAGTGGCCACCTTGTCTTTGCTACGGTTCATGCCAAAAGCACTTTACAAACTATTTCTAGATTAGAAAGTTTACACGTTAGTACAGCAGATTTGTATAACTGTTTGACGGCTGTATGTTATCAACGCCTTTTACCTACAGCAGATGGTTTTGCCTGTTTGATGGATATTGATAGCGGCTCACAGTTGCAAGAAGATATTAGCCAAGAAAAAAGGGCAGATTTTGTCTCCTGGTTAGAAAATTTAAGTGAGCTCAAAGAAAGAGGAAAAATAAGTGCGCAAATATTTGAGCAATATCAACAAGGATAAATTAACGAGTAAAGAACGACTAGAGTTTTTAGAATATTTACAAAATAGTTTATCTAACGGCTTTTCCCTTAATGCGAGTTTAGAAATGATGCCTGTAATATGGCCCAATAGAAAAAATATTTTTAATAAATTGTGTACTGAAATTCATGCCGGAAAGAAATTGAGTTCAGAAATGTTAAAGTTAGGTTTTTCTAAAACAATAGCAACTCAAATCGAATTATCAATGGCACAAGGAAATTTAATTGATTGCTTGACTCAAATTGCCACATTGAATCGCTTGAAAAATGATCAGCTTAAAAAACTAAAATCTGAGCTGACCTATCCATTTGTTTTAGTTTTGATGATGATTTTCCTTTTACTATTTATGCAAACTTTTGTCGCAAATCAATTTGCTGAATCTGGTGAACATACTGGCGATTATATGTTGTTAATTTTATTATTTTCCTGCTTAGTAATAATTTATTTTATGAGTAAAGTGTTACTTTTACTAAAAAAGCAAGATTATGCTTCTCTACGTAAACTGAGGCATTTTCCCATTATTGGGCCCTTAGTTCAAATATACGTGGAATATATTTTAATTTACGATGTTGGACTTTTGCTTGCGAGTGGGTTCTCTTTACAAAAAATTTGTGATTATGCTGCTATGCAGGTGGAGGGCTCATTACAACAACAAATTGGCTTGAGTGTGGGTAAGCAGTTGGCTCAGGGAATAAGTCCTGACTTAATAATCAAAAAAGAGGATTTTTTACCGAATGAATTACTTTTGTTATTACAAACCGGTTCAAAGAAAATAGATTTAAGTAAAAAATTCATGCTTCTAGGACACGCACTTTTTAATGAATTAGCACAAAGAATAGAAAAGTTAATTGTAAATATACAACCTTTTTGTTTTATTTTAATTGGATTATGCATTATTGGCTTATATTTGAAGCTATTATTACCAATGTATGCAATGATGCAAAAAATTTGAGGAATAATGATGAAGAAAAAAATACTAAATTTGATATCGAAAAAGAGTAAAGTTAAGGGATTTACTTTAATAGAAATGGTAGTTGTAGTTGCAATAATTATGATGCTTTTAGTGATTATTGCCCCGAACTTAGCCAAACAGAAAAACAATGCAAATAAAAAAACGGATGATGCCTTTAAATCAACTTTACAAACTCAAGTAACTTTATATGAAGATGATAAAGATCGTAATGGTAAGACAATCAGTTTTCAGAATATGTTTGAAGATGGTTATTTAACTAAGAAGCAACTAACAAAGTCGAAGGACTATGCTGTAAAAGATGGTATCGTTGAAAAGAATGCTAAATAAAGCTAATTTAAAAGGATTTACTATAATTGAAGTGGTCATTACTTTGACTATAGCAATAATCATTACCGGTATAGGTGCAATAGAGTTAAAAGCTTATAAAGAAAAATTAATTTTAGAGAATACAGTTGCAGAAATTAGGAGTGCAGTAGAACAAGCTGCTCGTGTTTCAGCAACAAGCAAAAAAGCATGTGTTATTAGGTATTTTCCGAATGCAAAAGAAATAGAATTTGTCGGAGAAAATTATTTTAAATCGATAAAAATAAGCCAGCCAATACATGTTTATAATTTGTCTATTTTAAGAATATCAACTACCGGTTCGATGGCGCCTCATACTATTACCATCAGTGACGATAAGAATGCACGAAAGATAAAATTACAAATGACTTGGGGACGTGCTATAAATGATTCATAAAAAAATGTGTGGCTTTTTAGTAATGGAGAGCATGATTGGATTAATAATCGCATGTATTGGAATTACCACTGTAGAATTAATAATTGGGGAAAGTAGACTTATTGAAAGGAAAATTGAACGAAAAACTGACCGTACTTACGCTTGGAACGTGATGAAAAAAACCAACGTTAAACAGGTAATGGTACATGACCGCCTTTATCGCTTTGTAGATAATAAAAAAATTCTCGATGTAAAAAATAATAAAAAATATGAAATTAAAAAGTAAAGGCTTTATTTTAGCTGAAGCAATGCTCTCAGTTCTTATTACCTTAATTGTAGTATTGATGTTACAAAATTTGTTAAAGACATTGACATTAGCTAATAAAGCACACCATAAAACAGATGATGTTGTTTTTTCATATGTGCAATTAAATCGGTTTATAAATGAAGAAAAGGGTATAAAGGCTTATACCTTACCTAAAGATTCAAATTTCTCAAAAGCAGTGTTTGTAAAAACAAATAAGAAGAATGAGACAACTACCTATTATTTGACGCTATACAAAGATATGGTACGTGTGACAACACCTAAAGGAGGGCACATGCCTTTATTACTGAATGTTGAAAAAGCTGATTTTCTTACAAAAGATAGGTTGATTAAAATAAATGTAATGGAAAAAGATGGTAGAAAGTCTGAATTATACTTTAAATTTAATTCTCGTCCCAATTTGAAGAAGAAGGTAGTAAATGATAAAAAGCAAAAGTTGGAAAATAAGAGGTAACGCACTTTTAAGTAGTGTCTTAGTTTTGACTACCTGTTTAATTTTTATTCAATTTTATTTAGAAGTTTATCAGGAAAGTATGGAAAATAATTTTTTATTGATTGAATATCTGATTAATAATTGATTTGCTTGCTCTTATAACCTTGTTTCTATTAAAATTAAAATGTTTAGGAGATAAGGGGAAGAAATTATGGATAATATAGAAAAACTTTTTAATAATTTTTTGGATTGTGTTAAGTGTTTACAAGAAGCATTGAATGTCTCTTTGGGTGATGCTCTGGTTGAAACCTTTGACAATTTAGAAAATAATCAGATAAAAGTTGAGTTGGGAGCTCCAGACAAAGAAACTGTTCAAAAATTGAGTCAAAAGTATGCTAATTTGCACTACGATCAGCTTTCACCAAAAATTAAGATACAAATCTTCACTTTGTTAGTTTTAAAAGCTGTTAATGAAGATGGGCTAGATGTTAATCAAATGCCGACTCCACCTGCTATTGCTACTGTTATCGCTATGTTTATGCTCAAGCTTTTGCCAAAAGAAAAACTAATTATTGCTGATCCAGCAATTGGCACTGGTAATTTGCTATTTTCTGTAGTCAGACAACTAAAAAATTCTAACCATTCTAAGGCGGATTTTGAACTCTTTGGTATCGATAATGATGAAGAAATGCTAAGCTTTGCGGATATTGCAGCCCATTTGAATAAAATTGATATTGAAATGTTTTGTCAGGATGGTTTAACTCCTTGGATGTTTCCCAGCCCAGATGTTGTTGTAAGTGATTTGCCTGTAGGTTATTATCCAGTTGATGAAAACGCTACTAATTTTGCTACTAAATCTGTGAAAGGTCATTCGCTTGCTCACCTTTTATTTATTGAACAGATTATTAAGAACCTTAGGCCAGCGGGGTATGCTTTTCTACTCGTACCACAGACAATTCTTTCTGGTAAAGGCGGCAGTGACTTCATGCCTTGGCTGTCAGAAAAAGTTTTTTTACGATCCATAATTGAATTGCCTGACAATGCTTTTCAAAACAAATTTAACCAGAGATCAATTTTAATTTTTCAAAATCATGGAAAAAATACCAGAAATAGTGAAGTATTTCTCACAAAGTTAGACTCGTTTAAAAAGGAAGAAGACCTAATAAAGCTTAATGTTAAACTAAATGAGTGGTATACTAAAAATATTAATTGATTTGTGAAAAGTTTAAATTTCAAGTTTATGGAGGGAATCAAATTTATGAAAAAAGTTTTAGCAATCAACTCAGGCAGTTCTTCTTTTAAATATAAGTTGTTTGCTTTACCAGAAGAAAAGGTTTTGGCAGAAGGAATTGCCGACAGAGTTGGTATTAATGGCTCCTCTTTCCAAATTGACCTGGCAAATGGCGAAAAGCATACTGAGAAAGTAGCAATTCCAGATCAGGAAACTGCTGTTAATTTATTGCTTGCGGCTTTGAAGAAATACCATGTTGTTAATGATTTAAGTGAAATCGTTGGTGTAGGTCATAGAATAGTTGCGGGTGGCGAGGAATTTACCGATTCGGCACTAATCGACAAGAATAAATTACAAAAAATTTATGAGTTAAAAGAATATGCTCCCCTTCATAATCCTGCAGAAGGCAAAGGCATTGAAGCCTTTATGAAATTACTACCAGGTGTTCCTGAAGTAGGCGTGTTTGATACATCATTTCACCAAACTTTGGATCCTGTTCACTATATGTATTCAATTCCTTATCATTATTATGAAAAATACGGTGTTCGTAAATATGGAGCCCATGGTACTTCAGTTCGTTATATAGTTGGTCGTGCCGCTGAAATGCTTGGTAAAGATGCTAAGGACTTGAGACTGATTGTTTGTCATCTTGGTTCAGGAGCATCAATAACTGCAGTTAAAGGTGGCAAGTCTTTTGATACATCTATGGGATTCACTCCATTAGCAGGCATCACCATGGGTACTCGCTCAGGTGATGTCGATCCATCTGTTTTGCAATATATCATGAATAAAGACCATATTGATATTAACGAAATGATTGATATTTTAAATGATAAATCTGGTCTATTAGGTATTTCTGAAATTTCCTCAGATATGCGTGACTTAGAGAATAATTCTGATAAAAAAGCTGATCTTGCTAGAGCTATTTTTGTAAATCGTGTCATTCAATATATTGGTTCTTACATGGTTGAAATGAAAGGTGCAGATGCGATTATTTTCACTGCTGGAGTAGGAGAGCATGATTCTGGTATTCGTGAAAATGTCATGAAATCATTTGAATTTATTGGTTTAAAGCCTGATTTAGAAGCCAATAAATCAAATGGTGAAAAATTCATTACCGAGCCAGATTCAAAAATAAAAGCTTTAGTTATCCCAACTGATGAGGAATTAATGATTGAACGTGATGTTGTTCGTTTAGCTCACTTGAGTTAATGGTAGAATATTTAATTAAATAGAGAGGTCGCTAAGAAGAACTTAGCGATTTTTTTTACTTATTTTTGATATTATAGTATTGGAAAAATAATACATAATAATAATGAAATAATATATCTGATTGGCAAAAAGACAGGTTTAGCTCAAAAATTTCGAGACAAATCTAATGGTGATGGTGCAGTTAGACGGGGGTTAGTAGTTTTTGGTGGTACACAGTTTTTGCCATGGTACTATGTGTTGTTGCCTGAAAGAAATGTGTCGTCATTGAATGATTTAAAAATGGAGGAAAGAACATTTTTTTAAAGAGATGACAATATTAGGACTGTAATTATACAGGCCTGTCAGCCGCAAAGAGTTAATTATGATATTTTAGGCAATACCGATAACCTGCTACATGTAGGTGTTTTTCCAAGATATCAAAGAGAAAAGACGGAAAGATTAGTCAAACTATTTTGATTATAGTATGTGCATTATCGGTCTGATTCTGACTATCAAAATGATTAGTTGTTTACTTTGGAAAATAACTGAAAACCTGAAAAATAGTAAAGGAAAAATAAATGATTAAATTAGTTGCAATTGATGTTGACGATACACTACTAAATAGTAAGGGAAGACTGCTTCAATCTACTATCGAAGTAGTTAAGAAGGCAGTAGCGCGAGATATTAAGGTAGTGCTCTGTTCTGGACGACCATTGGCTGGTGTAAAGCATTTTTTGAATGAACTAGGCATAGTTCAGGACAATCAATACGTTGTTACTTTTAATGGTGCTGTCATTGAGACATTGACAGGTAAGACTCTTCAAAAATCTGGAATTGATCAAGCAACTTACGAAAAGATTGACCAATATTCTAAAGAGCATGACGTGGCTTACAATGTTGTCGATGAGAACAGTGCAATTATTACAAGTAATTTAAATGTTAATCGAATCACTATTGTCCAGGCGTGGGAAAATAGTGCTGGTGTTCTAATCAGAAAGCCTGATGAATTACCTAAAGATGATCAAATAATTAAGGCTGTTTTTGCTGACGAAAAGGACGAGCTTGACAAAATTGAAGCTGATGTTGTAAAAGCCTTTGGTAAAGAAAATTATGTGGTGCGAGCAGCCGATAATTTTTTAGAAATAATGCATCCAGGTGTTAACAAGGGAATAGCACTTGAAATTTTGACAAAAAAACTAGGATTTGAAACTAATGAAGTGATGGCAATTGGCGATGAGCGAAACGACATACCTATGTTTCAAGTTGCGGGTACATCCGTGGTTATGGCAAATGGTTCTTCTGAGGCAAAAAAACAAGCTGACTTTGAAACTGCATCAAATAATCAAAATGGAATTGCTTTGGCTTTTGAGCAATTTGTTTTTTAGATAGAATGCAAGGTTCCGCTCTGACATTAGGCAATTTCGCTATATTATGCTATAATTGTATTACCCAAAGCGGGGGTGTTTTGGGATTCGACAGGCGTAGATTCGCATTGACTGCGGTTCGTAGGTCACGTCTACGTAAAAACGTCACAGTTTTATAACTGCAAATAAAGAAAATTCTTACGCATTAGCTGCCTAGTTTAGGCGCATGTGTTGCTTGTTTTCGGATTACTCACGTCTGAATTCAAGTATCAACTTAGTGAGTTACGTTTAACTACCTCATCTGAATAGTTAAAAAGAGTCATTTCAGGTTAGCTAGTCCATACTAGCCCTGTTATATGGCGTTTTGGACTAGTGAAGTTCAAATAATATAACTATAATTGTAGATGTCAGTGACGGAATGCGTTTGGACAGGGGTTCAATTCCCCTCACCTCCATCAATATATTAATAAAGCCCTATGAATAATGATATGACCCTCAAATTTGAAGTGCTCCATAATAGTTAGACATTAATCTGACTATTAGGAGCACTTTTTTCATGACTAAATATTCAACTGCTTTGAAAATGGAAATTTGCAGTAAATACTTATCCCACCAAACCTCTTTAGCTAAACTAGAACGCGAATACGGCATTGATCATACCGAGATTAGGGCCTGGGCAGAACGTGCCCGTAAACATGGCTTAGCCGCTTTAAAGGTTACTCACACCCGACAAACTTATTTGCCTGAATTCAAGCTAAATGTGGTACGCTTCTATCATGAACATCACATGGGAGTACTCCAGGTAGCTGCAGTTTTTAATCTTTCGCGGTCAGTAGTAAGACAATGGCTGGCGGCTTATCAGGCTGCAGGCTACTCTGGGCTGCTCCCAAAATCCAAGGGGAGACCACCAACCATGACTAAAAAGAAGCGTCAGAAGAAGCTTAAACCCACTAAGAAGCTAACCGAAGTAGAACAATTGCGTCGTCAGGTTGCTGAGCTAGAGGCACAAAAAGCCGACTTAGAATTGGATAACTTAATCCTAAAAAAAGTGGCTGCCCGATATCCACGCTCACCAACCGGCAAAAAACCAGAATAGTCGTGGAGATTCGGGCTGAGCGACCTGAGGTGCCGTTAAAGCTTTTGCTTGCCAAGCTGCACCTTAACCGCAAAACTTATTACGACAACCGCAGTCACCGATTGAACCGATTAGATAAATACGCTGCTGTTAAAGGCGTAATCAAGTCTATCTTCTACCAAGAAAGTGATGAGACTTACGGTTATCGACGTATGCATGGTGCACTCTTAGATCAAGGCTTTAGCTATGCGCCCAATACCGTGCGCAAGCTGATGCGGCAGCTGGGACTAAAGACCAGAGTCTACAGTAGGCGCACTGCACGCTACAGTTCTTATGCGGGCCCTGCAGGCGTAATCAAGGAAAACATTTTAAAGCAGCGGTTTAATGAAACCAGACCCTACCACGTCTTACACACGGATATTACCGAATACAAGCTGACCACAGGCAAAAAGGTTTATATTTCACCGGTCATTGATGAGGCCTCACTGGAAATACTGGCTTGTCAAGTCAGCTATTCGCCTAACATGAAGCTGGTTTATGATATGCTGGCAGAGCTTAAGCACAAGCTGCCTAAAACAGCCCAGCCTATTTTGCATTCAGATCAGGGTTTTCAATACCGCCACAGCGGCTATCAGACCAAACTAAGACAGATGAAGATTAAGCAAAGCATGTCGCGCAAGGGTAATTGCCACGATAATGCACCGGGAGAAACCATCTTCAACCTAATGAAACGGGAGAAGCTCAACCGCATTAAGATCAGTTCACTAGCAGAAATGCAGGCAGTACTGCGCGATTACGTTTACTGGTTCAACCATATCAGAAGATCAAACAAACTAAAATACACGACTCCGATTAAATATCGGAATCGTGCGTTAGGTCTTGCTAAATAATAAAATGTCTAACTTTTTAGTTGCACTTCAATTTAGGACAAATTTGGGGGGTATTATTATGGCTAAATTATCTAAGCAAGACAAAATTGAAATCTTTAATCTTTGGCAAAACTATCAGGTTGGAACTACTGAATTAAGTCGCCGCTATCAGGTTAATCCGTCTACTATTAATTATCTCTTGGCTCTCATTACTCGTCATGGTACAGCTATTCTTGATTGACCGTATACAAGCTATTCAATTGCGTTTAAGGAGCAGGTCATTAGACGGGTACTGGTTAAAGACGAAGCGATTTATCAAGTAGCACTCGATCTGGGACTAAAAAAATAAAGTAATCTTGGCTAATTGGCTGCGCTAGTACCGTGAAAATGGGTATAATGTCGTTAACCACAAGAAAGGACGACCGCCTCATGCCCAAACAAGATCCGGAAATCGCACGGTTAAAGCAAGAAATCCAGCGCTTACGCCAGCAGAACTTGAAGCTGAAAATCGAGAACGAATTCGTAAAAAAATTGAGCGTCTTAGTCGACCAGCGGACCAAGAACCGCAAGCCGCGGAAATAGCCCAGGCAGTTACCCAACTAAGGCGCGAGCTTAAAGTCAGCGTAACTTTTATTCTTGATACCATTAATGCCAATCCGAATCTGCCCCATCTATCCCGTAGTAATTACTACTACACTTTAAAGAAGAAGGACAAAGAGCGGGACAATCGAGAAATAATGGCTGAAATCAAAGCTATTTATGAAGAACACAAGCACCGCTATGGCTATCGCCGCATTACTGCAGAGCTTAGGCGTCGCGGTTTATTAGTCAATCATAAAAAGGTGCAGCGCTTAATGAACAAGCTGAAATTGTTTGGCATAGTCAGTAAACGCTGGCACAAATACAGCAGCTATCGCGGCACTCAGGGTCCGATTAAGCCTGACCTGATTAAACGCAGCTTCAGTGCGGTTTATCCCAATCACAAATGGTATTCAGATATAACTGAGTTTAAGCTCAAGGGGCAAAAGACCTATTTATCACCGATCATTGATGGCTGCACCCAAGAGATTGTTTCCTATACTATTTCCCGCAGCCCTAATCTTAAGCAGACCATGGATATGTTAAGAAAGGCCTGGGACAAACATCCGGCACTAAATGGTTTGATCTTTCACACAGATCAAGGCTGGCAGTACCAACACCCGCAATTTCAAGCGTGGCTGAAAAACCATGGCATTAGCCAGTCAATGTCACGCAAGGGCAATTCGCTTGATGATGGGTTAATGGAAGGCTTCTTCGGGATACTCAAACGAGAAATGTTTTATGGCTTTGAAAAGCAATATAAGAATCTCACTGAACTGGAAGATGCGATTAGAGACTACATTGAGTATTACAATCAGAAAAGAATCAAGATCAAACTAAAAGGACTAACTCCGCTTGAATATCGGCAGTTAGTCCTCAGTTAATAGCTAATATAAAGTGTCCTAATTTTAGGGTTCACATCATTCTTAATTATTACTTAGGTTTTTTAGTTCTTATGAAATAAATAAAAAATGCAATAACCTAACAAGAAAATAGAAATCAAAATTATTACTATATTCCACAATCTACTTGGATAAGAAAAGCTAAATATTACAATTGAAAATATAAATAATACAGTTTCATAATCAGTTTTAGAGTTTTTAAAACTGATTAAGTCTGCTGTTAAAAATATGAAAAGCATAATTGTAATTATAGAAACTATTAATAAGAAAAAAACGTTGTAAACATTATTAGTAATTAAATACTTAAAAAGACACGCAAATAAAATTAGAACTGCTATCACAATGCTTAAAAATATTAATTTAATATTTGACAAGCTTTTGATAATTTTAAGAAATTTTTGAGTGAGTGTTTCTTTTTCAGTTTTTAATTGATACTTTGTCAAAGATGAAATGAATAGCAGTCCAATAGAAATGCCATAAATTGTTAGAACACTGTAATTAGTATAGATTTCAGATTTATTCCATAAAGCTGTTACAATAACACCTAATATAGTAGAAACTGTTATCATCCATTCACAATATGTATCTAATTTTCTTAATCTGTTTTTATTTGAAGATTCCACAGGTAAATAACCATCCTTAATATAAAAGCTAAATTTAAAATCAAAAACGTAAAATATTTTTCATTTTAAGACTACTTATGTTTTATTTCTATAATATCACAGATAATGAATTATGAATAAAGTAGGATAATAATTTTTTTAAATGCTTTTATGCTTCTATATTTAAACTTTATTTGACGATCTTATGAACGATTTAATCTCTTAGTCAATTCATGTTTATAAAGAGTAAATAAATAGGATAAAACCGCTAATTAACCGATTGATTTTGTTTTTTACCTTATTTTTTCCAATTTGATACTGGTTAGAAGATTGTGAAATTCAGAGTAGCCAAAAACTATAATAATTACGCTATAATTGGTTAAGTATAGAATGAGTCGTATTAAGAAGGCGATTAAACAATGAAAAAATTAACACAAAAGTCCAAGTTACTAATAGGTTATGCTATTTCAGGTTTTGGCGATCAATTTTATACTTTCGCAATTCCACTTTTGATGTTGTCGAGAACACATTCATCAATAATAATGGGACTGTTAACGGCAGTCGAATATTTGCCAACAGCATTATTTGGACTAATAATTGGACCAATTTTTGACATGTATTCTCGTAAAAAAATCATGCTTTTTTCTCTGATTATGCAAATGGTGCTAATTATAATTGCACCATTTTTGGTTATAAGAAACGTCTCAATATATTGGCTGCTATTGGTAATTTTCCTACTTGGCAGTTTCGACTTAATCACTTGGACAGGCTACCAGATATTTATTGCAGAATCGGTAAAAAAAGAAGAATTATCATCTGTTTCGGGCCAAGTTGGTTTAATCTCGTCTGTGCAAAAAACTTTTGGCCCAGGCATTGCAGCTGTCATTATTAATTTGATCGATTATATTGGTGGTTTTTTATTTGATGCTTTAAGTTTTGGCTATTTAACTTATGTTATTAAAGACTATGAACCTTTACAAACAGAAAATGGGGCAATGAAAAAAGAAAGTTCTTTTAACAAAAGTGCTAAAAAGGGGATTTCCTTTTTGTTTGCTCATCATGACATTAAATGGCTGATTGCAAGTTTTTTTGTTGCTAATGTTGGCTTTCAAGCAGTCGTTCCCATGTTAACGTTTTTATTAAAACAGGAAATGAAAGTTTCAGTTAACCTAGTAAGTGTTTTTTACACAGTAGCTGCAGTTGCCAGCATTATTGGCAATTTCATCTACCTGCGTATCAACAAGAATATGAAACTTGGTACACAGATGATTATGATTGGACTTCTAATAATGTGCGGCTTTATGATAATGCTAAATGTTCAGTCTTTCTTTTGGGTTACCTTTGGTTATGCAATAGTGTCCTTTGGTTGTGTTTGGTCACAAGCAAACTTTTTTACCATTATTCAAGCAGAAACACCGCCTCAATTTAAAGGAACAATAACATCAATTTCTACATCACTTACCCGAATAATTGGGCCCATTATGTCATTAATTAGTGGTTTCTTAATTAAAGCAGAAGTTCACTCCATCTTTGTTGTAGCTTCTGTTTGCATGTTTCTTTCTGTATTTATTTCCCTAGTTACTGGTTTGAGTAAATTAGGGAAGCTAGAAAAGTTACACTAATTGCAAAAAATAATGCAAAACTTATTTTTTAGGTAAGGAATGGTCTAAAATATTATAAATAGCTGGATTCTTATAAATTGCTACAACATCATATTTTAATTTAGGTAAGTTTGGTAAGAAAGTAACATATTTAGCATAAATTGTTGGCAATGGCAGTTCATCTGGATAGATAGCTATACCATAATCTAAAACAACATTCGATAATGCAGCGTCGAAACTGTCTAAATAAATAATTTGGTCATAGTGAATATTCTTTTTTGCTAAAATATTTTTAATTTTTGTTTGTACATCATTCTTATCTGTAGCAGTCCATTTTTGCAAGAAAAGGGGCTGCTTTTTTATAACATTCCTTTTTAGCCTACCATCTTGATTAACAGCTTTTTTGCTCAGTAAAATCCCAAAATTGGCAGTTCCGATTTTCTTAACATGAATATTCTTAATTTTACTTACCGCTGTTGAGAAACCAATCAGCACATCGTAATCCTCTGCATCAAGTTTCGGTATACTAGTAGCAAAATTTTCGGTATCTAATTGTAATTGTAAGCCTGAATTGTTTTTTGTAAGTAATCGCGCTAAGCTAACGGCCCAATAATCAAAACCATGTAAATAATGTATTCTCAACGTTTGAAATGAATCATTTAACTGACTAATTTTTTCATTAAATTCATAATATTTCTTAAGTACCGGTACTGCACAGTGATACAGATTAATACCCGCTAAAGTAACTTTAAAATGGGAGGTTGAACGATCAATCAGTTGCACGCCTAAATCTTCCTCTAAATTTTTTATTGCGTTACTAATGGCTGTTTGAGAAACAAAATTTCTCTTAGCGGCCGGAGTAAATCCTTGAGTTTCTACAACATCTATAAAATATTTATATGCTAATAGGCTATATTTCATCACATTTTGTCCTTTTACTTATAACTTTATCTAATAAGTTATCATCATTATATGTTAGCGCTTACTAAAAAGCGAGGGTAAAATTGAATTGTAACGACAGTTACCTTTACTAAATTAGTTTTGTAACTAAAAAGGAGAAGTATAATGGCTGAAAAATATATTTTAGCGATTGATGAAGGTACTACAAGTACACGTGCAATTATTTTAGACCATTCTGGTAAAAAAGTAATTGATTCACGGAAAGAGTTTAATCAATATTTTCCTAAACCTGGCTGGGTAGAACATGATGCTAACGAAATTTGGAATTCAGTTTTATCGACTATTGCCAATTCGTTTATTAATTCAGGAATTAAGCCTAACCAGATTGCCGCTATTGGTATCACTAACCAACGGGAAACTACTGTAATTTGGGATAAGAAAACTGGCTTGCCAATCTATCACGCAATTGTCTGGCAATCTCGGCAAACTTCAGATATTGCAGATAAAATCATTGCTGACGGGTATTCCGATATGATCCATGAAAAAACCGGTTTAATCCCTGATGCATATTTCTCTGCAACTAAAATTCGCTGGATACTTGACCATGTTCCTGGCGCTCAGGAGCGTGCTGAAAATGGTGAATTATTATTTGGCACCATCGATTCATGGCTCGTCTGGAAACTGACTGGCGGCAAAGTTCATGTCACTGATTACACTAATGCCAGCCGGACAATGCTTTTTAACATTACCAAACTTGATTGGGATGATGAGATACTAAAATTATTAAATATTCCAAGAAAAATTTTACCGGAAATTCGTTCTAACTCCGAAATATACGGTACTACAGCAGAATATCACTTCTACGGTAGTCAGGTTCCAATAGCTGGAATGGCTGGTGACCAGCAATCAGCTCTGTTTGGCCAATTAGCTTTTGAACCAGGAATGGTTAAAAATACTTATGGAACCGGTGCGTTCACTGTTATGAATACGGGTGAAAAGCCAAAATTCTCGGCCAATAACTTGTTAACGACTGTGGCATATGGCATCAATGGCAAAGTAAATTATGCTTTGGAAGGTAGTATTTACGTTGCCGGTTCTGCTATTCAGTGGCTGCGTGATCAATTGGGCATTATTGATGATGCCCCGCAATCAGAAGAAGCCGCAAAACGTTCCAAGGATAACAATGAAGTTTTTGTCGTTCCAGCATTTACCGGTCTTGGTGCACCATATTGGGATTCTAATGTCCGTGGTTCAGTCTTTGGCTTAACTAGAGGTACGACAAGGGATGATTTTACCAAAGCAACTTTACAATCTTTGGCTTATGAAAGTCGCGACGTTATTGATACTATGCATGAAGATACCAAAATTAAAATTCCTAAATTAAAAGTTGACGGTGGTGCTGCTAATAACGATTATCTGATGCAATTCCAGGCAGACATTTTAGGAATTGAAATAGAGCGTGCGGCTAATCTTGAAACAACCGCTTTAGGTGCTGCTTTTCTTGCTGGCTTGGCCATAGGTTTTTGGAAAGATTTTGAAGAAATAAAGAAAATCCAAAAAGTCGGTAAAATATTTAAACCACAAATGAGTGGCGCCGAAAGAGACCATCTATATGAAGGGTGGAAATCAGCTGTTAAGGCTGCTCAAAGTTTTTCTTACAAACCTTACCAAAAGAATTAGTTATCAGTTTTACTAAAAGAAAGAGGTTATACCATGACGTTTTCAATTAAAACCAGACAGGAAGAAATTGAACGTTTAAAAAATGAAAAATTAGATTTATTGGTTATCGGTGGCGGTATTACTGGAGCTGGCGTTGCATTGCAAGCTAGTGCAGCTAAGATGAAAACCGGTTTAATCGATATGCAGGACTTTGGTGGCGGAACTTCATCACGTTCAACCAGGTTAGTTCATGGTGGTATTCGCTATCTTAAGACTTTTGATGTCCAAGTAGTTTCTGATACTGTCAAGGAACGTGCAATAGTTCAGCATATTGCTCCTCATATGACTCGGCCTGATCCAATGATTTTGCCAATTTATGATGAACCGGGAACAACCTTTACCATGTTTTCGGTCAAAGTAGCAATGGATTTATATGATCATTTAGCTGGAATCGAGGGTGACTCTCCTTTAATTAAGTATGCCAACTATACAATGGATAAAGCAGAAACTTTAAAACGTGAGCCACAATTAAACAGCGAAAATCTACAAGGTGCAGGCGTTTACCTAGACTACCAAAACAATGATTCCCGTTTAGTAGTAGAAAATGTCAAAAAGGCGCATGAATTGGGGTGCTTGGCTGTTAGTCGCCTGAAATGTATTGCGATCCTTCATAACGATCAAAAGCAGGTTAACGGAGTACGCGTCCATGATAACTTAACCGGTGAAGAATTTGAAATTCATGCAGATGTAGTTATTAACACCTCCGGGCCTTGGTCCGACTTAGTAAGACAGGAAGATAAAGCAGTTTATAAGAAGCCACGTCTGCGTCCTACAAAGGGTGTTCACTTAGTAGTTGACCAATCACGCTTAACTGTGCCGCAACCTACTTACTTTGGCTCAGGTACAGCAGACGGTCGTATGATTTTTACTATTCCAAGAGAAGGTAAAACCTATTTTGGCACTACCGATACCGACTTTACCGGTGATTACGCTCATCCAACTGTTGAACAAAGCGATGTCGATTACTTGTTAAATATTATTAATAAGAAGTATCCTTCCGCTCATTTAACTATTAACGATATTGAAGCTAGCTGGGCTGGAGTTCGTCCCCTAATTGAAGTCGAAGTTGAAGGCAATGAAGCAGCAGATGCAGCAACTGGTGCCAGTGTCTCTGACAGTACTTCAGCGCCGTCCGCTGTATCTCGCGGTAGTTCATTAACTGAAGCTGAGGATGGCTTAATTACTCTAGCTGGTGGTAAATTAACAGATTATCGTATTATGGCTAATGGTGCCATGAAGAAAATACAGCAAAAGCTTCATGACAAGTTTTCTAAGAACTTTACTTTACAAGATTCTGCTGAAATTAAAGTTGCAGGTGGTGATTTTGATTCCGATCATGCAGAAGAAGAACTTGCTCGGATTGCTAAAGATGGTGTAGCGGCTGGTATTACAGCTGATGATGCTAAGGAAATTGCCAACCTGTTTGGTTCACAAGCAGAACAAATTTATGACTATGCAAAAACGATTAAGCCCGCTGCAGGATTAAGTCTAGGCGAAACAGCTGCCCTTGATTATTCACTAGCTGAAGAAATGACATTGACACCTGTTGACTACCTCTTAAGGCGTACGTATCACATCTTATTCAAGAGTGATACTTTAAGTCAAGTTAAAGAAGGTGTCGTTAACCACATGTCTGATTACTATGGCTGGGATGAAGAGCAAAAGACTCAATATGTACATGATTTAGATCAAGAAATAGCACAATCAAGACTAGATAAACTAAAGAATAAAAAATAAATGATTATCAAATAGAAATAGTAGTAAATTATTCCCCAAAAAGCCCGTCAAAACAAACAGACGGGCTTTTTCTTGGCCTTTTTAACAGCACTATTACAATGTGTGAGCAGGGAATAGCAAAAAGTATTATTATAACAATAATAAATGTTGTCATATTTGAAAAAATAGTTTTAAATTTACATCTTAAAAGATTAAACTAATAGAGAGGTGATTAAAATGGAGCCAATTTTTCTCACTCCTTATTTCAGACCAAAAATTTGGGGTGGACGCAAATTGAAAACAATCTTTAATTATAATATCCCAGATGGCAAGGTAGGAGAAGCTTGGGTAATTTCCGGCTATAAAGAGGATGCTTCTACAGTAATCAATGGTCAGTTTAAAGGGCAAAGTCTGCGTCAGGTTTATCAAGAAAATCCGACGCTATTTGGCAATCCTGAAAGTAAAGAATTTCCGCTGCTTGTTAAGTTCCTGGATGCAAATGATAATTTGTCTGTCCAGGTTCATCCCAATGATGAATATGCTCGCAAAGTAGAAAATGATAGCGGAAAAACTGAAAGCTGGTATGTTTTGCAGGCTGATCCTGGATCATATCTAATTTATGGGCATACTGCCAAAACTCGCGCGGAACTGGCTGAAATGATAGAAAAGGGAGAATGGGATAAACTTTTACGCAAAGTACCGGTAAAAACGGGTGATTTCTTTTATGTTCCCTCAGGAACAATCCACGCGCTTACTAAGGGGATACTAGTTATAGAAACCCAACAATCTAGTGATGTGACCTACAGGTTGTATGACTATGATCGTGTTGACCAAAAAACCGGTAAGAAACGCGAACTACATACCCAAAAATCAATCGCTGTTACACAGGTCCCACATGTTGATCCTAAACTGGATATTAAAACAGATCACGTGCAGGATGCTACTATAAAAACTTTGGTTGCACCACCCGCTTCACCTCATTTTTATTTGTGGCAAATAGATTTAGCTGGACAATGGCGCACTGGTTTAAATAGTCACCCCTACTTATTAGTAACAGTTATTAAGGGAACGGGCACTCTTCAAATTGAAAGTAAATCATATGACCTAGCAATTGGAACAAATCTGATAATTCCTAATAACATTAAAAAATTTACATTCACAGGTAATATGAAATTGGTTATTTCTACGCCTAATAATTAAGGAGAATAATAAAATATGATCTATATAGCTTGTGGCTCAATTATGTTAATAGTTGGGCTATTATGGCTCATTTCACCTCCGAAAAGACCTTGGCCGTTTTACGGATATTATTCGTACCTGGCTATAGTTAATAAAGCAAGTTTTAAATTTGCTCAGCATAAAGCAGGAGGTTATTTTATTATATTTGGTTTAATGCAATTATTATTAGGAGTTGGTATCCATTTACTTAAATGGGATCGTTACTTTTTACTTTGGCTGCTGACATTTTATCTTTTCATTATCTTTCCAATCATGGCTACTGAAAAAAGTCTAAAAAAATTTTTGATAAATCGTCATGAACTGCCAGCAGATTATATAGACCCTGACAAAGTAAAAAAGGAGAGAACAAAAGGATTTAGGGACAGAAAATGAAACTGAAAATTTTAATGGTCGAGGATGATCAGTCGGTTGCAGAAATGATGGGGATGTTTTTCGAAAAAGAAGGATGGTCCATGGATGTTGCCACTGATGGGGAACAAGCCGTTAAAATGTTTGCTGAGAATCCTGATCAATATGATTTGATCACTCTAGACCTTAATTTACCTAAAAAAGATGGCATAGAAGTTGCTAAAGAAGTTTGTGCAATCTCACCATCAATTCCAATCATTATGCTTACTGCGCGCAGCAGTGAAGAAGAACAAATTCAAGGATTTAATGCTGGTGCCGACGACTATGTATCTAAGCCATTTAGTCCTTTGGCACTAATAGCACGTATTAAGGCTTTGCAACGCAGAATCAGAATTGATGATAAGCAGGAACAAACCAAAACAGCAGAATCCGGAGAAAAATTTGATGTGGTAACTAATCATATTAAAATTTCTACAAGCAGACGTGAAGTATTATATGACAATAAACATGTTCAAAATATTACACCAAAAGAATTTGATTTGTTATATACCATGGCCCAGAAGCCAAAGCAGGTCTTTTCTCGTGAACAATTATTAGAATCTGTTTGGGGTTATAATTATTATGGTGAAGATCGCACCGTGGATGCACATATTAAAAAATTGCGCCAAAAATTGGAAAAAGTAGGTGCAAATGTCATCCAAACCGTTTGGGGTGTTGGCTATAAATTTGATGATTCGTAGGCTTTATTATGAAGTTGATTTATCAGCATATGCTTAGTTTTTTACTAATCATTATTACTACGGTATCAATAATCGGTTTTTCTGAAATCAATAATACTACTCAGCAGTCATATGAATATAATTATCGGCGAATGGAAGACTTTGCCGCGGCGTTAGGGACTTTGGCTACAAATGATAAAAAGGACGGAGCAGCAATGCTGAATCCCAAATTTTTAAATAAGCTGGAATTTGTCCTTCATAGCGATAGGGTGTATCTTAGCGTTTTTGATGCACGTGGTTCACAAGTTTATCCTCAAAGAAATGATAAAATTAAACTTACTCCTCATCGCCTGAGGCAATTAAAACATGGCAAGAAGTTACGTATTAAAAATAATAACGAAGCACTTTCCAGCTTAGGCTATAAAAAAGATGCTTGTACTGGTGTACTTTTACCATGGAAGGATAAAGGCAAATTTATTGGAGCAATGTGGTTGGGAGTCAGAATTGCCCAAGTAGAGCGACCTGTAAGAATTGCTAAGCAAAATCTCTTAAACGCGTTTGTTTTTGCCATAATTGTAGGTTTAGTACTTAGCTTAATCCTTTCTTATTATTCAACCAATAGAATTAAAAAGTTATCTATCGCTACCAAAAAAGTTACAGCAGGTGATTTTGATGTGCAGACACATTACAGTGGTCATGATGAAATAACTCAGCTGGCTGATAATTTTAATCAGATGGTTCGGACTTTAAAAAAATCAAATCAAGAAGTGAAAGAGCAGGAAAAAAGGCGAGACCAGTTTATGGCTGATGCTGCTCATGAGATGCGCACGCCTTTGACTACGATCAATGGTATTTTAGAAGGCTTACAATATGATGCAATTCCTGATAAAGCTAAGCCCAAGTCTATTGCCTTGATGAGTAGAGAAACTAAACGTCTAATACGTTTAGTTAATGAAAATTTGGATTATGAAAAAATTCGTAATAATCAAATCAATTTAGTTAAAACGCGCTTTAACGCCAGAAAGACATTTGACGATGTAACAATGCAACTTAAGCAAAATGCTGCTAAAGCTGATGATACAATCTTTATCACTGCCCCAAAAAATCTACCTGTTTATGCAGATAAAGATCGTTTTACCCAAATAATGGTTAATTTGGTACAGAATGCAATTCAGTTTACTGCTAACGGTAAAATTGAAATTAGCGGTTATAGAATTGCACACGCAACGGTAATTACGATTAAAGATAATGGTATTGGAATGAATCAGCAACAAATTAAATACGCTTTTGAAAGATACTTTAAGGCTGATCCCTCACGCAGTCGCTCTGGTAAAGGAGAATATGGTTTAGGATTATCTATAGTTTCTTCTTTAATCAAACAGCATGGTGGCAAAATTAGTGTCCAATCTGCAATAAATCAAGGAGCGGAATTTACTATCGTGCTTTTTGACCAGGGCTATGAACAATATCTTGAAGATTAAAAAATCATTTCCTTTTTTGGAAATGATTTTTTATGTTTATGACCTATTTGTCATTTTTAGTTGTTTCGTGCCAAACTTTTGCAGTTACAGGAATTGAACCAAGATTAGTCATTTCATCTTTATCTACCACAATTAGATTATTGGGACCTTTAGCTAAATTATTGAAACTGTCTAAGCTTTGATTCTTAAAATAGCCATCACTGGCTTTTGCTAAGGTCAATTGTAACTGGTTAATGCGATACGCTTCTGCGTCTGCTTCGGTTTTAACAGCTTCAGCTTTGGCCTTTGCTGTAGCAATCAGAGCGTCATTTTTAGCTTTGGTAGTTAATTCAATATTTTTAGCTTCACCTTCCGCCTTTTCAATAGCTGCTATTTTTTCACGGTCTGCAGTAAGCTGCTTATCCATTGCTCTTTGAATCTCTGGACTAGGTAAAAGTTCATCAATATTGACCCGAACGACCCGAATGCCATAAATGTCTGTTAAATCGCCAATAGCTTCTGAAAGTTGAGTGTTAATGCTGCTAGTTGAGCCTAAGGCGTCGTTTAAGTCCATTCTTCCGATGATGTCACGCAAGTGTCCCCGAATGAGTTCGACCATAGATTTAACTGAATCCGTGTTGTTGTAAAAATATTTGTAAGAGTCTGTCACCAAATAGTTTAAGGTTAGACTAGTAGTGATTTCTGCATTGTCTTTAGTAATAATTGAATATTTGGAGATTTCTGCGGGAAACATTGCCAGTGAGACCTTGCGTAATCTCTGAAGTACTGGAATAATCAGTACTAATCCCGCTTTTACGGTTCTAGAATACTTCCCCAGTGTTTCTATTAGACCTTCATTATTTTGAGGTACAACCCGACAGCAGGAGAGTAATAAAATTACAATAATTAAAATAATCACTAAATAAAGCATTTTAGTCCTCCAAAGATTCCAAATTTTTATTTTTCTTTATTATATGACTTTTTATTCTTTTTACTAGATTTATTTTTCTTTTCAGTTAAGTGATTACCAGAAACAGATTCAGGAATGGTAGTAATTTCTTCTTCACGTCCCTTTAATTCAATGGCATCTGTCTTATACAAACCAGTAGTAGATTTGCGGTGTTTACTTATCAGTGCAGTTGATTTATTTTTTAACTGCTGTCTAATATTTTCCATTTGTTTAAAATTAGTTAAGTAGTCAAACTCAGTTGGGTCAACCGGTTTAAAACCGCTGGGGGTGTAAAATCTTAACAAATTATGATTATTTAATAAGTCTGAATATTTTAATGATTTTTTACCTTCCTTTGCCAATTCGTTTATTTCATATTTTTCTTGTTCAGTAAAATTGATAATTTGTTTGCCGCTTTTACGGTCATAGACTACTCCTTTAAGGCCCTTACCACCAATAATGACGTACTTTTGACTGACAATAGTGCCGTTTCTAAAAACAACCCACGGGCGATATTTAGGAGCTAACAGATCATGACCAAATTGAATATAATTACGGTTGGAAATGCCTAAGAGATGAAGTATTGTTGGCAAAACATCAATTTCACCAGCGACTTCGTGTTTAATTTTTCCTTTGAGATTGGGTGCATGGATCATGAAAGGCACACGCTGCATTTGTACGTTATTGAAAGTATTCCAAGTATCAGAGCTCTCACCCACAATCGGCGCTAAAGTTTCATTCTCCGAATTAGTTAAGCCGTAATGATCGCCATAGATCACTACCATAGTGTTTTTTATCAAACCCGATTTCTTTAAGTAATCAAAAAATTCGCGAATGGATTGATCCAGATAGTGGGCTGTTTCAAAGTAATTGTTAATTGACTTGTCCGAAGTATCACTGGTTTTAAACGTTGGATCCAGATCTTCTTCATCCATATCAAACGGTGTGTGATTAGTTACGGTGATGAATTTAGTATAAAAAGGTTGCTGCATTCTTTCTAAATATTTAATACTTTCAGCAAACAATATTTTGTCTTTAATACCGTAGCCAATGTGGTCGTTTTTATCATGGCTAAAGTAATTTTGGTCAAAGAAATAATTATAGCCCAGATTTTTATAAACATCATCGCGGTTCCAAAAAGAACCGACATTGCCGTGAAAAACCGCTGACGTATAGTTGCCGTGTTGACGTAAAATCTGTGGAGCAGCCTGAAAGGTGTTTGAACTGCCCATCGCTGTAAATAAAGAGCCATCAGAAATACCGTATGTGCCAGTTTCCAGCATGTTCTCCGCATCACTGGTACGACCAATACCGACTTGATGGTAAAAATTGGCAAAACTCAAAGTGTGTTTGTCGTGATAAATTGAATTGAGGTAAGGTGTGACCTCTTTTCCGTTAATTTTCAGATCAATCAAAAATTGTTGAAAGCTCTCAAGATGAATAATAATAACATTTTTGCCCTTTTCTTTACCAAAGTACTCTGGATTTGCGGGCAATTTATTTCTTTGGTTATAAGTCAAAATTTTGTTTAAATCGGCAGTATTGGCATTTCTATTTACTTGTTCCGTTTGTTCATTCTTAATACCATCATAGACAGTATAAGTATTAATACCGAGGTACTTGACAATGTATGAACGATCAAAAGTTGTCCCTAATAACCTTGGTCTGGATGATTCGGCCAGAAAAATATTTAGAACCAAAACTAAACTACCGACAGAAGTAACAGCAAAAGGGGTAAGAAGCCCAAAAGATTTTTGATCAATTTTTATTTTGTGGGTGATTAATAATGCAACTACAACGATAAGATCAAGCCACAATAACAGATCGGAAGGCTGAAGTAGTGCTACAGCACTTTTTCCCAAACCTGGAGCGACTTTACCGGCATTAGTTATGGTCTTGACAGTAATAAAATCAGAGAATTGACGGTAATAAAGAATATTTGCAAATAACAATCCTGAATTTGCGACATCAAGTAGCAGCATGGCGCAATAAGAAACAAGCGGCTTGGAAAAATAAAGTCCAATGCTAATTAGTAAAATAGCGCTGCCAACCGGACTCAGCCACATTATAAAATGTTGATAGGGGTCGGAAATACCCAAGTTGAAATCATGATAGGCGGCAAAAATGTATTTCAGTGTAAATAAAACAACCAGAAGGCAAAAAAAGCCTATACGAGTCTGAATGAAATTGGTCAGATTTTTTTTATTCAAAATGAACTCTCCCTTATCAGACTATTTTAAAAGTTTCTGGACTTTTAGACAATCTTTTCCAAATAGTTAGACCTTTTTTAATAATTAAACAGGAAATTTGAGTATAATTTAAATGAACTCTATTTTAGGAACTGAACCAGTATGATATTTTTAGGACCAATATATAACCAGCTTTCACAACTTTATGCGACCAAAATAAATCATTTTGCTTTGATTAAGCTAATCATGTTGGCACTTGATAAAACTCTTTTTTACTTTTTATTTTTTATGGTAATGCGTTTAATTTGGCTGATGACTATTAGAAGCAGACGCACTGTAAAGTCAGAAGCGGCAGTATGGCTATTTGCTTTTTATTTGATATTAGTTTTAATGTTGACGACTTTTCGCAATACGTATTTTCCTTGGAATCTAACCTTAAACCTTCACAGGCCTCTTAATGAAATTAATTTTGTCTTTCTCAGGGAAACGTGGAAAATGTATCACGCTCAAAGTAGGCTTGATTTTTTTTATAATTCTTTGGGTAACATTCTTTGTTTTGTACCTTTTGGCTTTTTGTCACCATTTGTTTTTCCCAAAAAGCAAACGTTCTGGCGGGTTTTATTAGCCGGAATTATTTTTTCGGTTTTCATTGAAGGGATGCAATTTTTGCTTGAAACTGGAGTGACCGATATTGATGATGTGTTCTTTAATAGTTGCGGCACGGCGGTTGGCTATTTTGGTTACTTGCTCATTATGTTAATCAGGAGAAAGTCTCGTAAAACTAACTAAAAGGTCTGGCATTTATAAAATAAGATTGCTAAAATGTTCTTGTGAAAGAAGTATTTAATTCAGTAAGGAGAGCGTAAATATGAGTTTAATTAAATTTGATAGCACCAAATTAACCCCATTTGTTCATAAAAATGAACTAAGTGAAATGCAGGCTATTGTTGATGCTTCTGCTAAAGAGCTTAAAGATGGCACAGGTGCAGGTAATGATTTTCTAGGCTGGATTGATCTGCCAGTTAATTATGACCAGGATGAGTTTGCCAGAATTAAAAAAGCCGCTAAAAAGATTCAAAGTGATTCTGAAGTATTGGTATGTATCGGAATAGGTGGTTCTTACTTAGGTGCTCAAGCTGCCGTTGAATTTTTGAATGGTGCGTTTTACGGTAAGGGTAAAGAAAAATATCCTACTATTGTTTTTTGCGGCAATTCATTGTCCGGCTCATACTTACATGACTTAATCGAGTGGGTTGGCGATAAGGACTTTAGCGTAAATATTATTTCTAAGTCTGGTACAACTACTGAACCAGCTGTTGCTTTCCGCATTTTTAAAGATAAATTAATTAAAAAATATGGTGAAGAAGAGGCTAAGACCAGAATTTTTGCTACCACCGATAAGGCTAAAGGAGCATTGAAGACTGAGGCAGACGCTGAAGGCTACGAAGAATTTGTTGTGCCGGACGATATTGGTGGTCGTTACAGCGTTTTGTCGGCTGTGGGTCTTTTACCAATAGCTGTTTCTGGAGCTGATATTGATGAGTTGATGAAAGGTGCTGCTGATGCCAGAGCCGATTACACCGATACAGACTTGAGTAAAGCAACCCCTTATCAATATGCTGCATTGCGTAATATTTTGTATCGCAAGGGTTACACTACTGAAATAGTTGAAAATTACGAACCAACTTTAAGAATGTTTAGTGAATGGTGCAAACAATTAATGGGTGAATCTGAAGGTAAGGATAATAAAGGTATTTGGCCAGCAAGCGCCAATTTCACTACCGACCTTCATTCATTAGGACAATATATTCAAGAAGGCAGAAGAAACCTCTTTGAAACTGTTATTAGAGTTGAGAACCCCACAAATGATGTCGAAATTCCTTCTGATGATCGCAATTTAGACCAGCTGAATTTCTTATCCGGTAAGAGTTTAAACTTTGTCAATGAACGTGCTTATGAGGGTGTTGTTCTGGCTCACACAGATGGTGGAGTACCGGTAATGACAGTTAATATACCAGATCAAACTGAACATACTTTAGGCTACTTAATTTACTTCTTTGAGTTGGCTATTGCTGTTTCTGGTTATGTCAATGGCATTAATCCATTCAACCAGCCAGGCGTTGAAGAATATAAGCGTAATATGTTTGGTTTGCTTAACAAACCAGGTTATGAAGAATTACACGATGACCTAGCTAATAGATTTAAACAGGAAAACTAATTTTTATTTATTGCAACTTCTTTTAAATAAGACTAACATAAATATATAAAGATCATCCTGTACATCATATATAGTGATATTTAATCATAATGGAAAGGGTAAAAGTTTTATGACTTTTAACCCTTTTTTATTAAGGAGAAATATATGGAAGAAAAAAGAGAGACACCAAAACGGGTTTTGGCGATTATCAGTTGTGCTTTAATGGCTTTTGTTTCAATACTAACTGAAACTAGCTTAAATGTTACTTTTCCCACTTTAATGAAACAATTTCATATCGGTTTGGGATTAGTTCAGTGGACTACAACTGGCTACTTACTGACAATTTCTGTAATTATGGTTGCGAGTTCATATTTGAATGATCGTTTTTCCGCGAGACAATTATTTTTAACTGCTGCAATTGCTTTTATTGCCGGATCGGTTGTAGCGGGCTTTGCGACTAATTTTGGGGTCTTACTGGCAGGTCGCTTAATTTCGTCAATCGGTGCTGGTCTTTCAATTCCATTAATGTTCAACATGGTTGTTGAACTGATGCCGCAAGAAAAATGGGGCTTTTACATGGGACTAACAGGCTTAGTTATTATACTTGCACCATCTTTGGGACCTACCTTTGGTGGCACTGTGGTTTACTATTTTGGCTGGCCTCTAATATTTGAAATTGTAGCTATAATTGCAGTAATCATCATGATCTTGGGCTTATTTGTGGTAGAACAATACCATGAGAAAAAGCATCCCAGTTTTGATTGGTTAAGCTATATCGTTATTGCCAGTGCAATGATTATTTTTAACTTAGGCTTTAATCGCATTAGTAATGGTTTAACAGATATCGGCTTTTGGCTCAGCATGGTAGTAGTGGCCATTTTAGTATACATATTTATTAAACTCTCACGCTCAAGTAAGAAGAAATTAATAAACTTGAGTATTTTCAAAAATAAACCCTTTATTTTTGCTATGATTTCCTATCTGTTACTTCAGTTTATTAATATTGGCACCAGTTTTGCCGTTCCTAACTACGTGCAGATTGTTAATCACGCTAGTTCTCTTGTTGGTGGTTTAGTTTTACTTCCGGGATGTATTATTAGTGGTATCTTAAATCCGTGGTTTGGACGTATTTATGATAAAAAGGGTGCACCGTTACCTTTGTTGACCGGAACAGTATTTTGTTTAACAGCATGTCTGCTTTTTGCGATTTTTAGCTTAAAAATTAGTACAGTGATGGTCGGAGTCTTTTACGGAATTATGATTATTGGTCGCCAAATGGCGTTTAACAACACAATGGCTGAGGCCTCAAAACTGCAACCAGAAGAATTGCATACTGATGCTACCGCAGTCTTTCAAACTGGCCAGCAATATGCTGGCTCAATGGGGACTACCGTAATGGCTGCCATTATTTCTTCTTGGCAAAAAAGACCGGGCAATTATGCTGCACTCACTGCTCAAGGAAGTCAAGAAGCCTTTCTATTTTTGACGTTTGTCAGTGTCATAATTTTACTAAGTTATTTAAACTTGTTTAGACTTGAGCAAAAAATGAGATAAATAATTAAATAGTTTCGTTAATTGCTGTAACTTCATTTGCAATAAATGAAGTTATTTTTTTGCCAGATAATTAACATTAAAATAAATTAACATTTTAGTGTACATTTTTAAATAAAATGATAAAATACTTAATAATTAATTTTAAGGGAGGAAAAAGCAATGAGACGAATTAGCAATCAGCATATTTCGATTTTGTCACAAATTATTTTGCTGACAAAGCATACTTAAGAACTATTTAATTAAAGGAGTATAAATATGGCTGATACAACCAACACCAATAAACTAACAGTAAAAACTTTTCTTAATAAGATTTTAGCCGGAACCGCAACTGGAATTATTGTGGGGCTGATTCCCAATGCAGTTGTCAGCGCAATTTTAAAGTTATTTGGACAAAATCCGGTGACTGCAACTATTAATCAAGCGCTGTTGATCTTTCAATGTGCTACGCCACTATTGATTGGTGCATTAATTGCGATTCAATTTAAAATGGAGCCACTCGACGTTGCTATTGTAGGAGCTGCCGCATATGTTGGTTCTGGAGTAACCAAGTTTGTGCCACAGATCGTTAACCCAGCCACTAAAGCTCAAGGAGTTTTTGTATCTGCAGGTACAGGCGATCTGATTAATACGATGATTACAGCTGCTACAGCTGTGGGACTTTTGCTATTAGTTGGACAACATTTTGGCTCTGTCAAAATTGTTGCCGCACCGATTTTTGTGGGTGGTGGAGCTGGTCTAATTGGCATGTTAATTTTGCCTTATGTTAGTAAAATTACCACTTGGCTGGGCACTGTAATTAACTCCTTTACTAACCTGCAACCAATATTAATGTGTATTTTAATTTCCTGTATGTTTGCAGTCTTAATCATTTCGCCAATATCAACTGTTGCTATTGGTATGGCTATTCAGTTAAATGGTATCTCCGCGGGAGCAGCTGCGATGGGAGTGGCCGCAACCACTTTGGTATTAGTAGTTCATTCCTGGCGTACTAATAAATCAGGAGTTACCATCGCCATAGCACTGGGAGCTATGAAAATGATGATGCCTAATCTTTTCAGATATCCAATTATCGTTTTGCCAACCTTAATTACTGCAGCTCTTTCTGCTATTCCAGTAGCTTTATTCCATGTTAGTGGCACACCAGCTTCTGCTGGTTTCGGTCTTGTAGGCTTAGTTGGACCTCTTGCCTCATTAGACGCTGGTAAAGCAAGCATTAATATTGTAATGGCGTTAATTGTCTGGATAGTATTTCCGGTTGTAGTAGCAATGATTTGTCGCTTTCTTTTTGAAAAAGTATTTCATCTTTATGATGAAAAAGTTGCCTTTGCTTATTTAGGCGAATAATTATTTCTGCCATTAAAAAACCAATCCTTACTTACATCAATTTATTTTAAATAACAAAAAAACTCGTGAAAAAAATATTATTTTATTCACGAGCTTTTATTTTCTAATTATTTTTCTAAGCTAAATTTTTTCCAGGCAGTTTCGATTTGCTTATAATTTAAAGCTGCTGTTTTAGGGAAAAGGACTTTAGCATCTTTGAGGTCTTTCTTAGAGCCAACACCAACGGATAATGCCCCTGACTTATTAATAGCAGTGATGCCAGCAATTGAGTCCTCAATACCAACGCAGTCTTGTGGCTTGAGACTTATGGCCGCGGCTGCAGCAATAAAGATATCTGGAGCAGGTTTACCAGCAGCTACTTTACTAGGATCGGCAATAGCATCGAATGCATCTGTTAATTGTAATTTTTCTAAAATAAAGGGGCCATTCAGACTCGCCGAAGCCAAGGAAAGTCTGACATTATTCTTCTTAAAGGAAGAAATCAATTCATTAATTCCAGGCAAGATATTTGCGGGTGTTAAAATGGCCAGCAAATTGCGGAAAATATTATTCTTCTCATTAGTCATTTGATTAAACTGTTCTTTTGAAACGGAGATATCTAAAAAGTTTAAAATTGCTTTTAAAGAATCGCTGCGATTAACACCTTTAGTTTGTTTTTCCAGGTCATCCGGCAATTCAAGATTGAAATGATTTTTGATTAATTTGCGCCATGCTTGGAAATGATAGACGGATGTATCTGCGATGACTCCATCTAAATCAAAGAGAACACCTTTCATTTAAAAACTTCCTTTCACTTGCTACAGGTGTTGTGTCAAGTATTTTATTAATTTGGGTAAAATCTTCGTCTGCGATATTAATAAAAGGCAACAAACCGTTTAACTTTACCAGGGAATTTTCGCCAAATTTTGCGAGATTATCAGGATCTTGCAAAAAATCAAAGACTGGATTAATTGATTTTAATTGTTTAACAATCTCTGAATCTTTCATTAGTTGTTTGGCTGGCATGTTGATATTGTAGTATTCGATATAACTTCTTTCAGGTACATAAGAGATTGTAAAGTCACCATTAGTTAATTCCAATGGCATCGATGTTGGCTGACCATTAAGTTCTACTTTATTTTTCACTCTAGGTAGTTTTACGGTTACTTTTTGACCAAACGGAATATTGAGCGTGACTTTAATAGTGTGCCGAGTATCAGTTTCAAGTTGGTATGCCATTTTGAGATCACCGTATGAACTGTGATAGTGTCCAGAAACCTTTTTAAACCGATAATCAAATTGAGGCGCAAAAAGAACCTTTTGGTAACCATAAGTTTGCTTTCTTAATCCCAAAATTTGTTGATAAACCCATTGCATAATTGCACCGATTGAATAATGGTTCAGCGAGTTCATCCCTTCGGGATTCATTGAGCCATCTGGTAAGACTGAATTCCAGCGTTCCCAAATAGTAGTGGCACCCAAATTAACTTCATAGAGCCAGCTTGGAAAATCTTCGTTTAGAAAAATTTGTGTCGCTAATTTATGTTCGCCATTTTCAGATAAAACCTGACAAATAAAAGGCGTTCCAATAAAACCAGTTTGCAAATGGTTATGATCCTTATTTAACCTTTGAACTAAATCTTTAACTACACGTTTTTTCTGTTCTTCTGGTACTAAATCGAAATGAAGGGCTAGGGCGTACGCAGTTTGTGTGTCAATTGCCAAACGGCCATTTTTAGTAATAAATTCGTCTTTAATGGCTGTTTTAATAGCTTGAGCTTGTTGTTCATATTTCTTAGCATCACTGGTATTACCTAAAATCTTAGCTGCTTGAGCAACAATCCAACTGGAATAGGCGTAATAAATTGAAGCAATGTAGTCTTCGTCAGTCTTTCCACTAGGCAGCGCTGGGTTTTCACTATCTAAGGACAGCCAGTCACCGAATTGAAAGCACCCAGTCCAAAGATTCTTGGTAGTGGTAGCTTGACCAATCCAATCTACCCAGGACTTCATACTAGAGTAATTTTGTCTTAAAATAGCCGGATCAGCTGTTGCCTGGTATGCTGTCCAGGGAATAACAGTTGCGGCATCTCCCCAAATTGCGGCACCACCACTATTATTGCCCATTGCAGGAGCATACATTGTTAGCATACCCTTATGTGCTGCTTGCTCGATTTTCATATCTTTAGCATATTTTTTGAAAAAGGCGTAAGCATTCATATTTAAAATGGCAGTGCTGGCAAAAATGTCGGCATCACCAGACCAGCCTAAGCGCTCGTCTCGTTGCGGACAGTCTGTTGGAACATCAAAGAAGTTGCTTTTTTGACTCCACAAAACATTCTGGAGCAGGCGATTAACTTTGGTATTAGTAGTTTCTATACCACCAGTAATTTCAAGATCGGAATAAATTACCGCTGCCCTGAAATCATCTTTTCTTAAAGGTTGTGAATTGCCGGTAACTTTAACATAGCGATATCCATAGTAAGTAAAATGTGGTCTAATCCATTCTTTTTCGCCATTTGAAACATAATGAAAGGCAGCGCGAGCTTCTCGAAGATTATCCCGGTAAAAGTTACCATCTTGCAGAATTTCGCCCACTTGTAAATCGATTTCGCTGCCAGAAGGTTCCGCATTTTTAAATTCTGGCCAACCGGCCTGGTTTTGACCGAAATCAAGAACTGTTTCACCTTTAGGAGTATGAATAATTTCTTTAACAGGTAAATATTCTTTTATTTTTAGCGGGAGACTTAAACGGTCATGTAATATTTCTTTAGAATGGTGTAATACGATTGCCGGTTGCCAAGCAGTTATTTTCTTGCTAGCGTCAAAGTCTTCACCATAATAAATGGCTGATTTGGTAATTTTTCCAGCAGTAGTTTTCCAAGAAGAGTCTGTGTTTATCACTTCACTGCTACCATCATCATATGCGATATGCAGTTCAGCAATGGCCATTTGCTGGTCGCCGTAAATGCAATCTTTACCACCATCAAAGCCAAAGTTGCCTTTGTACCAACCATCACCAAGGGAAATCAAAAGCTCTTGCTGTGATTTTTCCTTCAACATTGCGGTTACATCATAAGTTTGAATTTGTACTAGCTTGTCATATGCAGTGACGCCTGGTGCAAGAAACTCATCACCAATTTTTTGCTGATTCAAATATGCCTCGTAAACCCCTAAACCGCTAATATAAAGACGTGCTTTAACAACTTCCTTAGGTACAGTAAATTCTTTCTTTAAAAGAGTATTTTGAATATCTTTATTTTTGTTACCAATCCATTCTGCAATGAAAGGTTCATTCATCTTACCAGTTTCAAAGAAACTTTTTGCACTTGTCTGGGTATCAGCGTTTTTTAGCCAAACAGTGACGTCATATCTTGTCCGTGGCTTAAGCTCCAATTCAAAGTCAAAATAATTGTTATCATATTGTTGCCACTGACTGTCGAAAACTGATTCATTTGCATCAATTGTTATTCTTTTTTGCATATTGCTTGAATCATGATCGGCTTCAGTGCTGAATTCTATTCTCAAATGGTTGTCTAAATCATAACCAAGAGGCTCAGTATAATGATTGACTAAAATATCTTTAATTTTTAACATCGCTCTGCCTCCTTATAAGTGAGTCTCAAAACGGCCACAGAAAGGATCAACAGGACTATGTCCACTAAATTTATCATTGCCCATCATTTTTTCCAGAAGAGCATCAATTGTGACATCATTGCCTGTATAGGCATTAATATAAGTTGAAACCATTGGAATATCGAAAAGGTGGTAGGGATTGCAGGTGGAAACAAAAACAGTAGGGATGTCCTTCATAAACCAGGGAGCATCGGCAGCCATTAGATGAATCCAATCAAGTCTAGTTGTCGTTTGATTACTTGCCGTTTCAACGTTAGCAACATAAAATGCTAGGTCAAACTGATCTTTTTCATATTGCACTCCACCTTCGAAAACCTCTTTAAAATTAAGATTTTTCCGATCAAAAACTGTAACTTTAAATCCTTTTTCTGTCAGTTTCTCTTTAAATTTTGCGGTTACTTTACCGCCTTCTTTAAAGCCACCATCGTCTGTATCACCTAAAACGACTAAACGAACACGAGGATATTTTTCTGGTGTAATCGGTAGCAGTTTGTCGCGATCTTTAACTAAAGTAACAGATTCTTGTGCTACTTTGGCGGCCAGTTTTTCATGTTCAGCTAATTTTAAGTTAATATCTTGAGATGCAGGTTCGCAAAGGTTATTTTCCGTATCCATTACGCCTTGTGCAACTTTAGTTGCAATTATTCTGGTAACAGCTTCGTCTACTCTTGCCATAGAAATCTTGCCGCTTTTGACTGCATCAGTCACAAATTGATAGTCTTCATCGATATCCTTGTTAAATAAGATCATGTCGACACCCGCATTAATGGTTGCAGGTAAGGCTTCTGAACGTGGCAAAATTGCATTGTATCCGATCATTGGTGTGGCATCAGTTATTGTGAGTCCATTAAAATGCAAAACAGAGCGTAAAAGGCCATCAATTAGCAATTTGGAAGTCGATGCAGGACGTAAATCCTTATCTTCAATACCTGGTTGTAAACGGCGTTCCCAAGCTGGCTGCATAATATGAGCAATCATGACAGCTGGCAGACCATTTTGAATTAAGTGATGATAAATTTGTCCGTAAGATTCCATCCATTTGTCAGCAGGCAAGGAGTTAATTGAGCTCAAAAGGTGTTGGTCGCGTTCATCAACGCCATCCCCAGGAAAGTGTTTAGCTACAGGAATAACATGATTAGCATTAAGGCCTTTGATTTGTGAGTCTGACATCCTGATAACACGTTCTTCGCTGCTACCGAATGTGCGCACATTCATGATCGGGTTGCGAAAATTTTGGTCTAAATCAACAATAGGTGCAAAAGACATGTTGCCACCAACCTGTTTAGCTTCATGGCCGGACACATCACCCAAATTATAGGCATTCTTTTCGTCGTCCGTAGCGGCAACCTGCAAAGGTCTGCCAAACCATGTACCTTCAGTTAATAAACCATTCCCGCCAGCTTCTAAGTTAGCAGCAATGAACAGGGGAGTTGCACTTGCTTTTTGAGATACTGCTATTTCACGTTGCAATTTTTGGGCTTTATCAGGCCGGTACATAATACCACCTGGTTGATATTTTTTAACAAACTCTGTTAAGTCAGTGTTATCTTCATCCTCACCAATAACAAAGAAAAGTTGTCCTATTTTAGCAGAAAGTGGCATATTTGCCACTTTGTTTT
>NZ_CAMKZC010000009.1:0-75923 GCF_946477725.1 uncultured Lactobacillus sp.
GGCAAATGGTAGACCATTTTTATACTGAAAACGATGCGACAGTGGCGCAAATGCAAAATTATCTGCAAAGCAATCTCGATACTTTGACCAGCGATTTTGCTCTGCCCTGGGTTAATGTTCTTAGCAATTTATTCATTATCTTGCTTTCTGCCGGCGTCCTTTTTAGCTTAAACTGGTCTTTTGTTTTACTAACTGCAATTTTTGTTCTAATAGATTTAAACTTGCCCAAAATAATGGCGCGCATGACTTCAGAGGCGAGTAGAAAAGTGATGCAAAATACCAGCGCATTTTTAAATGGTATCGGTGAATGGATCTATGGCTTAAATGAACTGCGGAGATACCATGCATGGACGATCCTAAATAAAGAAATGAGCAGCTACGCTGAGAAGTTGGAAAAGTTCTAAGTCAATCAAATCAATAAAAACTGTGCTTCTAATACAATTAATGGAATTGGTAATACTTTAGGACAAATGTCAATTGCCTTTTTAGCCGGTATCCTATTTTTAACTGGTCAAATAAAAATTGGAGCGGCATTAGCTTCGACTTCCTTTGCTTTTGGTATCTTTTCAGCTGTATCCTCTATTACAAGTGCTGCCGTCAAGATTAAATCTACTAAAAATATCAATCAAACTACTGCTAGTCTGATTTCTAACACTAAAACCAAACCGAATAGGTCATCTGCTCAAATTGCCCAAATTGAAATTAAAAATTTGGCGCTTAAATATCCTAATGGTCCAATAATTAAATATCCCGATTTTGTGGTCAATAAGGGTGAAAAAGTTTTGCTTGCAGGCGATAGCGGAACTGGCAAGTCAACACTCTTTCAAGCTCTTTTGGGTAAGATCAAGCCTTGTCAAGGTCAAATTATTTTTAGAAATAATACGGGGCAGATTTTTCAACCAAATTTAAACCGGATCAGTTACATTGCTCAAGATCCGCAATTATTTCCAGGAACAATTGCGGAAAATATCGTGATGTTTCATCGACAATTGTTGGATCAAGTGCCTAATTTAATTAATAAAGTGCAATTGCAGAGCGATATTGCAAGGTTTCCCCAAGGAACTGATACCCAAGTTGATTTGGATAAAAATAATTTATCTGGTGGTCAAAGGCAAAAGATTATCCTTGCCAGATCAGAAGTTTTCGCTGATGAAATTATTTTGCTGGACGAAGCGACAAGCGCCATTGATAGTAAAGCAACTAAGCAAATTATTGCTGAACTTGTTCACACTAATAAGACTGTGATCATGATTGCTCATAATCTTAATTCTGAAGTTAAAAATATGTTTGATAAAACGATTCGGTTAGCAAGCCAGAAGGAGAGAAACGATGACTTTTAAAAACTTTTTTCATTCCAATCGAATTCGTTTCATATTCATTGTACTTTTTAGTTTCTTACAACCTTTGGTTTTAATCGGCGCATCATACTTGAATATGTGGGAATTTACCGCCTTGCGCCAGCATGACGGTCAAGCCTGGCTGTTAATCATTACTTTTACTACGTTAGCTTATCTCTCATCGTATGCTTTTGACTGGGGTTCTGAATATTTACTGACACGACAAGTTCAAGAATTTAATCACAACTTAAGAAGCAAAATAGTGAGTCACATCTATTATGATCGTAAGAATCATCAAACTTCGCAAGTTAAAAACCGCCTGACTAATGATCTTAATACGGTTAACAATCAGTCCTTTAACTTAATTCCGGTCATTTGCAATTTTCTGGGCTATGTTATTTTCTCTGTAATTGCCCTGCTGACAATGCACTGGAGTCTATTGCTACTTATCTTAATTTCGGTAGCCGTTTCCCTGATTTTGCCTAAAATAATTGAAAAGCCATTGCAAAAAGCTACGGAAAAAGTATCTCATCAAAATAGACAGTATTTGGATCTGATTGAAAAATGGTTGAGCGGTATTGCTGACTTAGAGCGTTATCTTGCTGGTGATAAATTAACCAGCGTTATGCATAAAGGTGCACGCGACTTAGAAAAAGCCAACCTCAAGCAGACACAGGAACAACAAGTTCTGTCCATTATTACCAACGGTGTTGCGCAAATTATGATCCTAATATTGTTCGTCTGGACGGGTGTTTTAATTAAAAGTGGCCTGGTTACGTTTGGTGCAATTGCAGTTATTGGTAATTTTAGTCATTATATTTCACTAGCAATCGAATACTTGCCATTCTATTTTGGTTTAATTAAGGGCACTGGAACTTTAAGAAATGAAGTAACCGCAGCGACTTTACCAGTAAAAACTGATGAGCAAAAGTTAGAAACACCTGTTGCTTTTAGTACAAAAGATTTGGCAATTAGTTTTCCTAATGGTGAAACTTTGAATTTCCCTGATATCACTGTCAATTGTGGCGAAAAAATTTTACTATCAGGTGATAGCGGTACAGGTAAGTCAACTCTGTTTAAACTAATTTTGGGGATTTTGCCACCGACTTCTGGAAAAATAGCATTTAAGGATCAAGAGGGAAAAGTTATCAAACCGGATTTAGCTAAAATCGGCTATATTGCACAAGATCCTGTTTTATTTCCCAGCACCATCAAAAACAATATTACAATGTTCAATCCCAAATTAGACTTGCTGGCCGAACCTGCAGCTCTAGCAGTAGGTTTGGGCGCAGATATTGCCAAATTTTCTCATGGCTTAAATACAGAAATAAACTTGCAAAAACTAAATGTTTCTGGCGGTCAAAGGCAAAAAATAATTCTTGCGCGCACCCAGATACATGACAGTAAAATCTTACTGATTGATGAAGGCACAAGTGCAATTGATCAGGCAGGAACCAGAGCAATCCTGCAAGAACTCCTTAAAATGCCAGGCACTGTCATTTTTATCGCCCATAATTTTGATAAAAACCTGCAACTGCTGTTTGACCGCGAGATTCATCTAAGTAAATAGCAACAGTAAAAAGGAGTTAATCAAATTTTTGATTAACTCCTTTTTTATTATTTCAGTGCAGCAACTGAATCACGCAATTTCATCTCAGGGTGATGTACCACTGAAGCAAATTTCTTACCATTTATTAAAGCTAAAATTCCTTTGCCTGCCTCTTGACCAACGGAAGTTCTCTGATAATTCATAGTCGTCAGGCTAGGGTTTAAGTAAGCAGATGAATCGTAGTTATCGAAACCAACTATAGAAATATCCTGGGGAATTTTGATTTTTAGCTTTTTCAATTTGTCAATGACTAAAACAGCTAATTCATCATGATAACATGCTATTGCTGTAGGCGGTTCGGGACCATTTAAATACATATCAATTTTTTTACTAATAACAGAGAAAGAATCATGTGAGCTGTACATAATTAAATTACTACTTGCTAAATTAACATTATTTTCCTGATAAGCAGCAATAAAGCCCTTCATCCGTTCGACCCCTTGAAGGTCGTCAGTTTGGAAAATACCTAGAATCCGGCGGTGATTTTGTTGTAGTAAGTAAGAAATCAGTTCTTTTTCTGACTGTCTATCCGAGTTCACAATAGCAGGAAAATTAAATTCAGGGTACTCCGCATTAATGAACAACAAGGGTATTTTACTTTTTTCAATCCGGCGGTAAATATCCGCATTTTGACAAGGCTTGGCACTTTCACTGGGTTCAACGATTAAACCGGCCACTTGTGAATCAAGCATTTTAATCAAACTTGACCGTTCAGTTTGAGGATAGTTATGAGTATTAGCTAAAAGCAAAGAATAGCCCTGTGGTTCAATTTCCGAATCAATTTGAGCAATAATCTTGGGAAAAATATAATCTGCAATGTGAGTGCAAATTAATCCGATAGTTTTACTTTGCGGATTGGCTTGCCATTTTTTATTCCAATCCTGGATATACATTCCGCTTCCTTGGACTTTGTAGATTAAATGCTCATTTTGCAATTCAGTTAAGGCTTTCCTAACAGCGTAACGAGTGACCTTAAAGCGGTGCATTAACTCGTCTTCTGTGGGTAATTTTTGGTTAACTTCATAATTACCAAATGTTATTTCATTTTTAAGTGTTTCCACAATGTTTATGTAATCGCTTTTCATTGTGTAACCTCCTAAAATTCATTTGAATAAATTTTAGCTAATATTGTTAAAATCCATGCTCTTTTGATTAAAATCATAACATAGTTCAATTTTAAAAGGTAACTTATATTTATCTTTTGCTGAAATATTAGCATTTTTATAAAAAATAAAGGTATAAGTGTAAACAATAAATTTCTGCTGAAAAAGCTCAATAAAAACAAATAAAATTTCTAAAATAGCTAAAATGCCGTGAAATTAAGAGTTTAGAAAGCTTAAAAATTTTCAAAAACATTCGAATGAATTTTTAAGCCTATTGAATTATTCAAATAAAAAATATATCATGAAAGTGCTTTCCGAAGAAAGCTAAGGATAGAATTCTACCGTGAGGAAAGAGGCGTTTAAATGAACATTACTAAAATTGTTCAACTCATTCAAAGGGGGCAAACAGCATTAGGGATTGAATTCGGTTCTACACAAATTAAGGCAGTTTTAATCAGCCCTGATTTTCAGCCGCTGGCTTCTGGCAGCTTTTCATGGGAAAACAAGTTGCAAGATGGTATCTGGACCTATTCCCAAGCAGATATTTTAACTGGTTTAAGGCAAAGTTATGCCCAGTTAGCCGCTATGGTCAGCAGTAAATTTCATGTCAAAATTGAAAGAATAGGAGCCATAGGTGTTAGTGCAATGATGCACGGCTATTTAGCTTTTGACGCTAATGGCAAACTGCTAGTCCCATTCAGAACATGGCGTAACACTATTACGGAAGATGCAGCAGAAGAACTAACCAAGCTATTTAACTTTAATATTCCTTTGCGCTGGAGCATCGCTCATTTATATCATGCGATACTGCAAAACGAGCATCATGTTAAAGATATTGCTTACATCACAACTTTAGCTGGTTATGTTCACTGGCAATTATCTGGTGAAAAAAATATTGGCGTTGGCGACGCTTCAGGAATGTTTCCAATTGATAGTGATGGTCAGTTTGACCAAACATGTCTTCGCAAATTTTCCAGTTTAGAAAAGGTGAAACAGTATCCGTGGCAAATCGAAGATATTTTACCTCAAGTTTTAAAAGCTGGTGAAGTTGCAGGCTATTTAACTGAAAAAGGTGCTGCTTTACTTGATCCAACTGGTACTTTAAAAGCTGGTAGTGTTATGGCACCACCTGAAGGAGATGCTGGAACCGGCATGATTAGTACCAATAGCGTTAGACGGCGTACAGGAAATATCTCTGTGGGTACATCAGAATTTTCGATGGTTGTTTTAGATAAGCCTTTGCAAAAAGTTCATAGGGACATTGATATTGTTACGACTCCTACAGGACTACCGGTGGCAATGGTTCACATAAATAACTGTTCTTCAGATATTAATGCTTGGTCGCAGGTCTTTCGCGAATTTGCGGGCAGATTAGGTAAAAATATTAGTGCAGACGAACTATTTAGCACTTTGTTTTTAGATACTACAAAGTCAGATCCAGATGCCGGTGGCATAGTTAACTATAGCTACTTTTCAGGTGAACCGGTAACGAAAACCCAAGAAGGAAGACCTTTGCTAATTAGAACACCTAACAGCAAATTTACTTTAGCTAATTTTATGTTGGCACAGCTTTATTCAGCTTTTGCACCACTCAAGATTGGAATGGATATTTTAACTAATGAGGAGAAAGTGACAACGGATGTCATGATTGCTCAAGGTGGACTATTTAAGACGCCTGTTGTGGCTCAACAAGTTTTATCTAATGTTTTGAATATGCCAATTTCCGTTATGACTAATGCTAGTGCTGGTGGTCCTTGGGGTATGGCAATTTTAGCCCAATATGTATCATCCGGTGCTCAAGAAAAGCTGGAGGACTACTTAGATGAGAAGGTTTTTGTTGACTCGGAGATAATGACATTGAGTCCTGAACAAAAAGGAGTTACTGGGGCTGCGCAATACATTGAGCGTTACCGTTCGGCTCTATCCTTAGAAAATTCAGCGTCTATTTTGAAAGATGAGGAACGTTAAATGCTGGAGCAATTAAAAGAAGAAGTTTACAAGGCTAATATGCAGTTGCCTCAATTAGGATTAGTTACTTTTACTTGGGGTAACGTTTCCGGAATTGATCGTGATCAAGGATTATTTGTCATTAAGCCCTCAGGAGTTGAATACGATAAGCTAAAACCTGAGGACATGGTAGTAGTTGATTTGTCAGGCAAAGTAATCGAAGGAAAACTGAATCCATCAAGTGATACTCCTACGCACACATATTTATACAATCATTTTCCAAAGATTGGTGGCATTGTTCATACTCATTCACCTTGGGCAGTAGCTTTTGCGGCTGCTAAGATGGATATTCCGGCACTTAACACCACACACGCCGATACTTTTTACACTGATGTTCCAGCAGCTGATGCGTTGACTAAAGAAGAAATCGCAGAAGATTACGAAGGCAATACTGGCAAAACTATAGTCCATACATTTAATGAGCGCCACCTAGATTATGAAGCTACTCCAGGAGCCCTAGTTAGTCAACATGGTCCGTTTTGCTGGGGACAGACGCCAGCCCAGGCTGTTTATAATGCAAAGGTATTAGAAGTTGTAGCCGAAGAAGACTATCATACGCTGCAATTGACTAGAGCAAACAGCAGGCTGCCACAATATTTGTTAGACAAGCATTATTACCGTAAGCATGGCAAGGATGCATATTATGGTCAAAATAACGCGCAATCACAGACGCATGCAAAAAGAAGATAAGTGCAAATTCATATCACAAAATGGAGAATAAATAATGGTTAAAGCAACTTTTAAAATAAATTCAGACAATATAATTAGTGAAATTGATCCACGTATGTGGGGCTCTTTAACTGAACAGCTAGGCCGTTGTGTATACAATGGTATTTATCAGCCAGGTCATCCTTTAGCTAATAAAGATGGTTTTCGTACTGATGTGATTGAAGCTATCAAGAAATTAAGAGTTCCCTTAGTTAGGTATCCGGGAGGAAACTTTGTTTCAGGCTATAACTGGGAAGATGGTATTGGTCCTAAAGATACAAGACCTGTCAGGCTTGATATAGCATGGAAAAGTATAGAGACTAACCAATTTGGTTTACACGAATTTTTAAATTGGTGCAAATGTATCGGTGCAGAAGCTGATATGGCTATTAATCTTGGTACCCGCGGTATAGATGCCGCTCGAAATTTGATCGAATACTGCAACTTCCCAAGTGGTACTTATTGGAGTGATTTGCGCATTAAAAACGGTCAAAAAGAACCATTCAACATTAAATTATGGAGTCTTGGTAATGAAGTGGATGGAGACTGGCAAATAGGTCATAAAAATGCCCATGAATATGGCAGATTGGCTCATGAAACAGCTAAGGCAATGAAAAGAGTTGATCCATCTATTGAATTAATAGCATGTGGAAGCTCACTTCACACTTTAGATACTTTTGGTTCATGGGAAGAGACTATTTTAGATAACGTTTATGAAGATGTAGACTACTTATCACTTCATCAGTATTATGACGATAATGAGCACGATATTAAAAAATTCCTTTCGTCCTCGGTTGATTTGGATAGTTTTATTAGTGAAGTTGTTTCAATTTGTGATGCTGTTAAAGCGCGTAAGCACATGGATAAAACCATGTATTTGGCTATGGATGAATGGAACGTTTCGTATCATTCAAAAGAAAGTGATGCCAAACAAAAGCCATGGCAAGTAGCACCACATTTGTTAGAAGATCACTATACGTTTGCTGACGCGCTTGTTGTAGGTTCACTGGCTCTAACTTTATTAAAGCACGCAGACAGGATTAAGATTGGCTGCTTGGCACAACTAGTAAATGTTATTGCCCCAATTATGACTAATAATGAAGGAAATCCTTCTGTTTGGTATCAATCAATCTTTTACCCATTTATGCAAATTTCAAACTTTGCACAAGGCGAGTCACTTAAGGTTGATAGTAAAGTAGAAAACTATACTGTAGTAAATAGAGACGTACCGTATCTCAGTTCAGCTGCAGCAGTCAACAAAGCAACAAATGAAATAGTCTTATTTATTGAAAATAAGGCTGATGAACCAGCACAGTTTGAATATCAACTCTGCAATTTTCCAAATGTCAGCTTAAAAAAAGCAACTCAATTTGCAGGGTATGATCTTGACGCAACAAATGAAAATCAATTAATGCATATTTCAGATTTAAAAGATGTTGCTATCGACAATAATACTGTGAAAGGAAAACTCGAAGCATATTCATGGAATATGATTCGTTTAAGTCTTTAATTAATTATTGTTAAAGCTTAGTTTAGACATTTTTAAAATAAAAGGAGGAAAAATAATGTTACAAGTACCAAAATATGAATTTTGGTTTGCAGTTGGTAGTCAACACCTTTATGGTGAAGAAACCTTGCGCAGTGTAGCTGAAGATGCGCAAAAAATTGCTGACGGTTTAAATGAAAAAGGCAATTTGCCTTACAAGGTTGTGTTTAAAAAGGTTTTAACTACAGCTGATGAAATTACCCATTTTATGAAAGAAGTCAATTACAGGGATGAAGTTGCCGGTGTAATCACATGGATGCATACATTTTCACCCGCTAAAAACTGGATTCGCGGTACAAAACTATTACAAAAACCGTTGTTACACTTTGCAACCCAATTTTTAAATTATATTCCTTATGACACAATTGACTTTGACTATATGAACTTGAATCAAAGTGCTCATGGTGATCGTGAATATGGCTATATTAATGCTCGCTTGCAAAAGCATAATAAGATTATCTATGGCTATTGGCAGGATCCAAAGATCATGAAGCAAATTGCTGACTGGGAAAACGTTGCAGTTGCTTATGATGAATCGTTCAATTTAAAAGTTTGCCGCTTTGGTGACACGATGCGGAATGTAGCCGTTACTGAAGGCGATAAAGTTCAAGCTCAAATTCAATTAGGCTGGACTGTTGACTATTACGGTGTTGGCGACTTAGTTGCTGAAATGGCAAAAGTCAAAGAATCTGAAATCGATGACGAATTTGCTGATTTGAAAGCAAAATATATTTTAGTCCAAGGCGCTATGGATCCAGATGCTTACAATAAAACGGTGCGCTACCAGTTAAAACAGTATATTGCAATGAAACATTTCTTGGAGCGCGGTGGCTATACCGCTGTTACCAGCAACTTCGAAGATTTACATGGACTAGAGCAATTACAAGGTTTATCAGCTCAACTGTTAATGCGTGACGGCTATGGCTTTGCAGGTGAAGGTGATTGGAAGACTGCAGCCTTACTGAGAACTTTCAAGATCATGACTCATAATCAAAAGACTGCCTTCATGGAAGATTACACTCTTGATTTGCGTCCGGGTCATGAAGCAATTTTGGGCTCCCACATGCTTGAAGTTGATCCATCAATTGCTTCAGAAAAACCACGTGTTGAAGTTCATCCATTGGATATTGGCGGTAAAGCTGATCCGGCCAGATTAGTCTTTTCAGGTTCTGAAGGAGACGCTATTGATGTTACCTTAGCCGACTTTAGAAATAACTTTAAGCTTGTTACTTATGCAGTTGATGCTCATAAGGCTGAAAAAGAAACACCACACTTGCCTGTAGCTAAACAATTATGGACCCCAAAGGTAGGCTTAGAAAAAGGTGCTACAGAGTGGATCAAAGCTGGTGGAGGTCACCATACTGTCTTCTCATTTGCAGCAACAGAAGATCAAGTTACTGACCTTGCAACAATGTACGGCATTGATCTGTGCAGTATCAAATAAAATCAAATCGCTAACTAATAAATCCCAAACACATACGCTTAAGATTTCTTAGAAAAAATACACTATTTCAATAGTATAATTGAAGTAGTGTATTTTACTAATGCGATTAAGTTAACTGGAGAAAAAGATGGAAGACATTGAGAAAACATTTGAAAATTATCAAGGTAGCGATATCAAAAAGGTGACGTTAAAAAATGATCATGGTGTAACAATTTCATGTTTATCGCTGGGAGCTACCTGGTACGAATTTTTGGTACCAGATAAAAATAAACAACAAAAGAATTTATTGATGAACTTTGATCATTGTGTAGATTATTATTCTAACGGTTTATGTTGCTGCCAATCAATTGGACGTGTAGCTGGCAGAATTAAAAACGGCCAGTTCACTTTAGATGGCGCTAATGTGCAAGTTCCCACCAACGAAAATGGCAACACATTGCATGGTGGTAATAACGGCTTTCGCTTTTTAAACTGGCAAGTGCAAACCGCTAAAACTGCTAACAGTGCAAGTGCAATATTTACACACCAGATTAATGAAGACCATGACGGGTTTCCCGGTGATATGCTGGTAAGCATTACCTATACTTTAGATGATGAAGATAAAGTAACAATCTCTTATAAAGCTGAAAATGGCGCGCAAACTACACTGTTTAACCCCACTTGTCATGCTTACTTTAATTTAAGTGACCAGCCTAATTTAAGTACGCACGAAATTAAGATAAATAGTGAGAAACATTTACAACTTGACCCTGAGTTAATTCCGACTGGAAAAATGCTGGCAAATGCCAATACTCCGTATGATTTTCATGATTTTAGCAATTTATTTGCTGCACTAGAAGCCAATAAAGGTTTCGATGACGCGTTTGTTATTAATGGCACGGAAAATCAAATGAAGCCTGTCGCTACTTTGAGAGAAAAAGAAAGTGGCCGTCAAATTACTATTTCAAGTGAAAGCAATTGTTTAGTGATGTATACCATGACGCAGGAGCAACCCGGAGTAAAATTTAAGCGGGACAACGGTTCAATTGCGCAGCCAAGTGAAGCTGTCGCTTTAGAAGCACAAGTTTTGCCAGATGCAATTAATCACCGAGATTTTGGCGATATTGTTTTACCTGCTAATACTACCAAGGAACATCAAATCGTCTTTGCTTTTGAGCAGCATTAAGTTTCTATCAAATCATATGTGGAAGGCTACTAAATGTAGCCTTTTTTATATTTCATGATTTAATTTCGTCTTTTTGTGTTAAATATTTGCTTGCTTATCTATAAGTTTGCTACAAATTTTTATTTTATTAGTATGATGGCTCTAATTAGAAAAAGGAGATGCCAATTATGCTGATTGAAACAAAAGAATTGACGAAGAAATTTGGTAATAAGTTTGCTGTCAGCAAAGCTAATATTCAAATTAAAGCGGGACAGCTAGTTGCTTATTTAGGAACAAATGGTGCGGGTAAATCTACCACGATTAATATGCTAACCGGATTATTAAAGCCGACTTCAGGTGTTATTTCATATGCGGCAGATTTGAAAATAGGCTTAGTTTTTCAAAATAGCATTTTAGATAACGAGTTAACAGTTAAAGACAATCTTTATTTAAGAGCAAGGATGTACCGCAACTTTTCTCAGGAGTGGCTTGAACAATTAATTGACTTAATTGGCATCAAAAACTTTTTAAAGCAAAAATTTGGCACTTTATCAGGCGGCCAAAAGAGGAGGGTAGATATAGCCAGAGCTCTTATTTGCAAACCAAATTTACTGTTTCTGGATGAGCCAACTACAGGTCTTGATATTCAAACGAGAAATGCTATTTGGGAATTATTGACCAAACTGCAAGAGCAACAAGATCTAACTATTTTTTTAACAACACATTATTTAGAAGAAGCTGAAAATGCTGATCAAATGTATATTCTGGAAAATGGTCAAATACTAGCTAGTGGCTCTGCTGCAGAAATTAAGAACCAATATGCTCCTAATAAATTAATACTCACTGTTGATGATATTCAGGCTTTAAACACTAACCAAAAAGTTATTCGGCTTAATCGTAAGCAAGTTGAAATTGATGCTTTATCGGCGCAAGAAACTGTTGAATTATTAAAAACCAATCAAGCAAATATTACTGACTTTACTTATTCTAAAGGAACGATCAATGATGCATTTTTGCAGATAACTGGGAAGGAGATACAATAAATGGTTGCTTTATTTCGCAGAAATTTAAAAATCTATTTTTCTAACATTACTGGTGTAATTATGTCATGCCTCGGTGCATTGATATCTTTCTTTATTTATATTGGCTTTTTGCAAAACAATCTAGAAAAAAATTGGCAAAATTTACCACACGTTACTAAAATATTAGATTTGTGGATGATAGCTGGTATAGTTGCAGTTTCTGGTATCACTACGGCTTTTCAAGCTCTTGGCCAGCAAGTTACTGATCAAGAAACTCATGCTGTTGCCGATTTTCAACTGACGGGTTTATCACAATTCAAACAAAATCTTGCTTATGTTTTGAGCGGGGTAGTAGTTAGCTTTCTTATGCAAATAATTACATTTATTGTGATGGCTGCGTATTTTGCACTGGTAGATAAAGTAAGAATTCCGCAAGAAGCATACCTACCTGGGCTTTTATTTATTTTCGTGGGTGCAATTGCAGCAACTTTACTTGATGAGATAATTGTGCTGTTCATGCATTCCAGTACTACTTTTAGCCGATTTTCCGCTGTATTAGGTGCTGCTGCCGGTTTCGCGGTTGCGACTTATTTACCATATGGTATATTGGTTTCTGGAGCACAAAATTTGGTAAAATTAGTACCAAGTAGTTATGAGGCAGCTGCTCTAAGAGGCTTTTTACTTAAACCGACATTAGCTACTCTCCCCACTAATGTAAAACGGCATTTAATTAATTATTTAGGGATACAGTTCAAAATTAATAGTAACAGGCTAAATAATATGCTTGTTTTGCTATTAATGATTGCAATACTAATTTTAGTGATTATTATGCTTTCGCTTATCACTGATAGAAGGCGCAATAGATAAAGTGAAAATTAAATTTAAGTCGGATCCTACTCTAAACGAAGAAATTGAAGTTGAAATTAAAGCAGCACCAAAAAACGAAACGGTAAACGATCTGATTGATTATTTACACAAATTTGGTGAGAAGAAATATCATCTTTTACCCATTAAAACCGATGACCGGATTGTTACGATTAAACGCACTGAAATTATTAAAGTAGAAATCCAAACAACGGACATTACATTTTACACTACTAAAGAAGTGGTGAAAACGACTGGTCGGTTATATCAAGTACTAGAAAAACTCGGAGATGGCTTTATCCAGGTTTCAAAGCATGGCATTATCAATATTAATTTTTTAGAATCAATTGAAGTTGGCTTTGCGGGAAATATGATCGCTCTTTTAAAAAACAATCTGAAAGCAGACGTTTCCAGGCTATATCTGCCAGCATTAAAAAGAGAGTTGGGGCTTTAAAATGTGGAAATTAAGTAATTTCATTAACTATTTCTTTACAGGTGTTGGCTTTGGTGCCGCTACTTATTTGATAATTCTGACTTTTGCATTTCCTGGTGTACCTGCTACTCGCTTAGGAGTTATTTCAGTTTTTATTATTTCAGGGTTAATAGGAATTTTATCAATGATTTTTGCCGCAGATGTTTCGCCTACTATTGCTTTTAGTGTTCACATAATAGGAACATTTTTGCTTGTTTTATTAATGTACTGGATAAACAAGTGGTCTATTACTTTTTGGTCAATAGGCGTATTTATATTGGCTTATATTATCATTTGGCTAATCGTTATTTTGTCGCAAGTACACATGGTCAATAAAATCAATTCCAGAATTAAAAAAAGAAACGCTAAAAAATAGAATTAATTAAATTTGTTTTACTTTTTAAATATAAAATATGTTTTAAAATCATAAATCATCAGTTATATTTTATCCTTATGCTCTAAAATTATTGCAATTTATAATAACAAGTTTAAATTACTTATGTAGGAATAAACAATAGGAATATTATGGTGATCTCAAGAAAATAGCTAAAAATTTAGATAGTATCTAAAAAAAGCATTGAGCAATAAAGCTCAGTGCTCTTTTAGATTAGTAAAAAAATTTAAAGTCAAATTATAAAAGGTCAATTTGCTAATTCTATTTCGTTCTTTTCAGCCACTCTAAAGAAAGGTAGGTAAATAAAAATACCAATCACAATCAATAGAGTTTCGAAAATAATATTTCGCCAATCCATTGAACTAATATAGGCTTGGAAAAAGTACGGTGTGAATGATGGATCAACTATATAGCCTAAACCAATCCAGTGCAAACTTTCTGCCACATAAGTCAAAACTAAGTTAATTATTGGTGCGATTAAAAACGGAATTCCTAGAATAGGATTAAAGCAAATAGGTGCTCCGAAAATGACTGGTTCGTTTATACTACAAATTCCTGGAATAATTGATAATCTCCCCAAAACTCGGAATTTTTCCACTTTACTTGTCATCATCAAAAGAACTAATGCCAAAGAATTTCCTGACCCGCCTAAAACTGCAATCCGAAACATTTGTAAATTCATAATATTTGTTGGCATATTTCCCTTGGCAACAAGTGCAGCATTTGCGCCAGTAGCAGCTATTCCAGTAGCAAATATAATGGGGAAAATAACGTTACTGCCATTAACTCCGATTAACCAAAGTAGATTTCCAATAGTAACGATTAGAATATAGCCCCACAAGCTGTTAGCAAGAAATGTAGCTGGCGTAAGGCATTTAATTATAAATGTCGTAAAATCAGAGTGTGTAATGCTGACAAGTATTAAATTTGCTCCATAAAAAATGACAATATTTACTAATAGCGGAATTAAGGAGTTGATAAAATTTGCTACCATTGGTGGAATTGTTTCAGGTAGCCTAATTTTCCAATTCTTTTTATCTATTAACTTATTGATATCTACTGATAGAAGTCCAATTATAATCGCTACAAATAATCCATTTGTACCTAAATTGCTTAAGCTAATACTATTATTTTTATCAACGGTAGTGGTAACCATTAAGTAAACCACCATTGAAATCATTCCGTCTGTTTCAGGATGAAAGCGTTTATTTCCTTTACTGAGTTCATATGCGATGCCAAAGGCACTAATCATACCAAATATACCCATAGTCATATTGTATGGCAAAGTAATTTGTGCAGAATGGGCCATAGCCCAGTATTTCCAGCCAGCAATTAGTTTAACAAAAAAATTGGCTGTTGCCGGATTATATTTCTCTATTATTATTGGTGGGTTTGCTAATATTAGGAAAAATGAACCAATAACTAAAAATGGCAATCCAAAAAGCATGCCATTAGAAATGGCTTGAAGATGTTTCTCATTTCCTATTTTTTGTCCAATTGGGGTTAAAAATTTATCAAGTTTATTAATGATAGAGTATTTTCCCATTTTTTGTTTAGTCATAGTTTTCTCCTATTGAATAAAAGCAGCATTAAACTTGATAAGTGTTAAATTTAAAAGCGTTCTTAATAACCTTACTTTCATCCCAATTTTCTTTGATTTTGTGATATTCCTCCCAATAATTGTTGCTGACTTTAAGTTGTGGGGTAACTTTAGAATCAACTTCCAAAAAATGCATACTGCCACGATGCATTTTTTTACCTCTAGTTGTATGTTTATCCAATGCATAATCTGGTATCTCTGGAACATAGCCTAAAGCAAATTTTTTAATAATAATATTTTTAAGAAGATCGGACGAACGGTCTTTAGTTGATTCACAAAGATAGCGTATTGCGTGAACAAACATCATTGCCCTATCAGGTTCATTATAACTAAAGCTTTTTCTCATTTGGTTAAGACTGTTAATCAATATTGCTGCTTGAGGGTTTCCCATACCGATATCTTCAACTGAAATTGCTTGAAGCCGGCGCCAAAGTTTTTCTTCCATATCTGGAGATGAAATATACATTTCGTAAGCAAATTCACAGGCAGCTCTCTCTTTTCCCTTTCGGATTGATTTTTGCAAAGCAGAAATTACTTCATCTGCAGCCAAGCCATTACGAGTTTTTGTTCTAGCCCAAGGATCAGCTAGAAACTCAGAATTGTTAGTTGGATTGAGATTGTTTTTTTCTTCAGCCATAATATTCCTTTCTTATTTTATGAAAAGTTTTATATAAAATTTAAAGTATATAAATTTAGAAAATAAACTAATTTGAAGAATCTAAATAAGCTATTTAATTAGTTGTTAAATAAAACTATTAATTATCTATCCCATTATTTCGACTCACTCTTTTGTGCAAAAGTTATATTTTCTAAACAAATTTATAATAATAAATTAGGTCAAAAAATAAAGATTTTGCACCTTTTTGTGAACATGTTTTTATTTATTAAAAATATGTTTATTTTTAGCCGTTTATTTAATAAAAATAATTCAAAACAAAAAGCTTATGGTATTGAAAATAATTCAAGCATAAGCTATATAGTTAGAAGAATAATTTTTTTATTCAAAAGTGTGCTAAAAAAAGGATATTTAATTAAAAAGTTCCTATTAAGCCAAACAAAAATTGTTGTTGAAAGAATAATTGATCGGATTATATAATACATTATGAGTAATAATTTGTTTCAATTTGAGGATATTGGTCATTTTTCAACTTATTGAAACTGTATTTATATTTGTAAAAGGAGAAAAACAGTGAGCATAGAAACAGTTTGTGAAAAGTATCAATTGAATGCAGATGAAAAAAGAATATTAATATACATGAATAAGAACCGTGCAAGTTTAAAAAATATGAGTATCCGAAAATTAGCTAAGAAGACATATTCTTCACCAAGTTTTATTATAAAAACTTGCAAAAAAATGAATTTATCAGGATATTCTGAACTCGTTTTTCTGATAACAGATACACCTGTTTTTCCTAGTAATTTAGAAATGGATTTTCAAATAAAAAAATACACAAAACCTTTTCTAAAGCTCATGAATAAACACAAAAATTCAATGATCATGATTTTAGGGAGCGGATTTTCACAAAATTTAGCAAACTATATGAATGAGTACTTAAATATGAATGGCTTGAGGTGCACGGCAAACTCCCATTTGGAATTGCTGAGAGAAAACGGAAACGTGCTAATTATTGCTATTAGTAATTCCGGAGAGACAAAAAGACTAGCTGAATTATGTGGACAAGCTCACGATAATGGATGTGATGTATTAGCCTTTGTTGGCGACAAAAGTTCTACTATTGCAAAGCATGCTACTCTTACAATAAGTACAGAAACTTTTAACCCTTCATCATTTGACAGTCATTATCCACAGCTATTTTTTGGTACCACATTAATCTATTTTGAATTATTAATGAGTAATTTTCTATTAAATAAATAAAGACGTATAATTTTATTTCAAGTGCTTAATATTATATTTGAGTGGTTTATAAATAGCTTTTAAGTACGATTTTTCTTTTGCACATAAACATAAACCGGCCAGCCAGTGAGGGTCAGTAAAATGCCAATAATTGCTAAAAGCGGTTGAGTTAAGGTCGTAGTGATAACAACGAATAAAGCACCACAGATTGCTAGAATTGGCGGAATGGGATACCAAGGAGTTTTGTATGGTCGCAAAAGATCGGGTTTCTTTTTGCGTAAGATGAGAACGCCAAAAAATAATAAAATTGAAAAAATCCAGGAAACATAAACCAGCATGTTTGTTAATGAGTCAAATGTACCGGAAAAAATCATAATGGTGGCAATTACGCATTCAAAAATCATACTGTTTGTAGGTACGATAGTTTTAGAATTCAGTTTGCTGAAAAAGCCTGCGGCTGGCAGCTTCTTTTCTCTACCCAAAACATAAGGCATTCTTGACCCTAGAAGAAGGTGTCCATTAATAGCACCAAACACGGATACCAATATTCCTGTAGCGACTAAAGTGCCACCTGCACTGCCAAATAATTTTTTAGCAGTAAGCAGAGCTGTTGTTTGGTTACCTACAACTTTAGACCAGGGAATAACTCTGACATAGCTCCAATTAAGAAGAGTGTAAAAGATTGTTACTCCAAAAAGTCCCCAGATGATCGCTTTGGCCAACGTTTTTGCCGGGTTTTTAATTTCACTGGCTAAATTACCGATACTTAGCCAGCCGTCATAGGCAAAAAGTACGGCCAAAAGAGCTTGCCCAAAAGCCATTGCACCTGAAGCAGAAGAAATGTGTGGTGCTGGAGCACCAGCTAATTGGTTAGGCCCTCTGTAAAACAAAGCAAAAATGATAATTGCCGCAATTGGGAGTAGTTTAATAACTAAGGTTATTTTTTGCACTTGACCGCTCAATTTAGAACCGATCCAATTTATCAATAGGATTGTCAACATGACAATTAGGGCAATTACCGTAGTAGACAAGCCTTTAAAATGTGGTATTTCTTTTAACTGAGTGGCAAACACGATTGAAAGTGCTGCAATATTTGCTGGATAATAGACGATTATCAAAGACCAGCCAAAAAGAAAGGCTATCTTAGGTCCGTAAATTTCTTCCAGATATCTGACAGGTCCACCATCTTTAGGATAAATTGACGCTAATTCAGCTATGCTTAGTCCTGCCATTAGTGTGATAAAACCAGCAAAAGGCCAAACGATGATACTAAGCCATGCATTATGAGTCAATGCGGAGACATTAGCAATTTTAAAAAAAGCACCGCCACCAATCATGGTGCCCATGACAGTTGCTAATGCGGCGAAAAAGTTAAGTTCTCTTTTCATATTTTTACCTTACTTATTTTAAGTTAAACTGTATTATATTCTTTCTCTAAGAAAATAAAAAGAACTGTTAACGCCACTTAAGCAAAAATAAATAAAAATTAAATGAAAAAATTACAAAATTCAGGTTTTGTTGCAAGCAGATTTTGATATGATATGATTTGAGTTGAATCAGGCAAAAATTTTATTTTTGAGGAGCAGAAATGAATAAAGTTACAGTTATTGGCAGTATTAATTTGGATACCAACTTACGTGTCAAGCAAATGCCCAGACCCGGTGAAACAATTCATGCTACAGATCACTATTCAGCTGCGGGAGGTAAAGGTGCTAATCAAGCAGTAGCTGCAGCTAGGGCAGGATCTGAGGTAAGTTTTATTGGCGGAGTTGGCGCTGACGCACCAGGAAAAGAAATGCTGAACTTGCTTAAAAGCGAAAATATTGATACTAGTGGCATAATTACAGCCACTAAAGAATCTACTGGTCAAGCATTTATCACGGTTGATGACAGTGGTCAAAATTCGATTACTATTTATGCTGGAGCTAATTACGCTTTTGGAGTAAATGAGGTTTTACAAAACCAGAGTTTAATAAAAAATGCAGATTTTGTTATTGCACAGTTTGAAACACCGCTTGCAGCTACAATTAAGGGCTTTGAAATTGCTCATGAGGCAGGCGTCAGAACAATTTTAAATCCAGCTCCTGGAATGGCTCAAATTCCAGCAGAATTATTGAAACTGACTGACATCATTACGCCAAACGAAACAGAGGCTGAAACTATTACAGGCGTTAAAGTAACTGCTGAAAAAGCCGCACAAAAGGCTGCTGCTAAATTGCACGAGCAAGGCGTGGAAACAGTTATCATTACTATTGGCGACAAGGGTGCATTTTATTCTTATCAAGGTAAAAATGAACTTATTTCTGCTTTTAAAGTTAAAGCTGTTGATACTACAGCAGCTGGCGACACATTTATTGGGGCAATGACTAGTGTATTGCACCCAGATCTGTCCAACTTGAAAGAGGCCATTATTTTTGCCAATAAAGCCTCGTCACTTACTGTTCAAAAGTATGGTGCCCAACCTTCAATCCCTTATAGAAAAGATATTAAATAAATTTCAAAAGTATTTGCCTTTTAAAGATTAAGATTCAAATTTTTTTCTTTAAATTGTAACTTTGAAAGCCCTATCTTTGTATAATAGAAGAGTAATTGAGTTTTGCTGACAATGTGTCAGATATTTTAAGGGAGAGGTACTTAATTATGACAACAAAAATAGGTATTATTGGTGACGGTCACGTTGGTTGTACTGTTGCTCACGAGTTAATAATTTCAGGATTAGTTGATGACTTGGTAATGATCGATGTTAATGAAGGCAAAGTCAAAGCCGACGCAATTGATTTTGAGGATGCTATGGCTAATTTGCCAAATCATGCCAACATTATTGTTAATGACTATGACGCATTGAAAGATGCCGACATTGTCATTAGCACTTTAGGCAAAATATCTCTAGAAACACAAGGCGATCGTTTTCAAGAATTGGAATACAATAAAAAACAACTGAGTCCGATTACAGAGTCTATTAAAAATAGCGGCTTCAACGGAATTTTGCTTGTTATTTCCAATCCAGTAGATGCAATTACCAGTCTTTATCAGCAACTAACAGGCTTGCCAAAAGAGCATGTGATAGGAACTGGAACTTTGCTAGATACAGCGAGAATGAAGAAAGTGGTCGCTAAAAAGTTTAACGTTGACCCTCGTTCTGTAAGCGGCTTTGCACTAGGTGAACATGGTAATTCGCAATTTACTGCTTGGTCGACTGTAAAAGTATTTGAAAAGCCAATAACTGAACTGGCTAAGAATGAGTCATGGCAACCAAGTGACCTTGAGGATGAAATTAGATTCGGTGGCCAAACTGTTTTTATGGGTAAGCATTACACTAACTATGGAGTTTCCGCTGCTGGCGTTAGAATTGTTCGCGCTGTTTTAACAGATTCTCGGACAGAATTGCCTGTTTCTAGTTACCAAGAGAAATACGGTACATATATGTCTTATCCAGCAATTGTTGGCCGCGAGGGAATTGTCCGTAAGATTGATTTACAATTAACTACGGCAGAAGAAGAATTATTGCAAAAGTCTGCTGCAGCAATTAAGGAAAAATCACAAGCTTAAAATTAAAAAAGTCAGTTTATATGATAATACCCCCAAATTGTGGACAAATTTGGGGGTATTATTGTGGTTAAATTATTAATAATCAATTCAAAAAATTATACTCTAAAAACGGTGCTTAACTTATTAAGCTAATGCTTGAGTAACTTGACTCTTTTTATTAGGTAAATCTTCAAAGCCTAAAACTAAAGTCATAACAAAAGACACAACTGCAGCAATAATCATAGCAATGATAGCTGTCCATAAATTATTTAAATTATTAGGATTTGCTGGATTAATCCACATTGGTAGGGTAATTAGTCCTGGCGTCATAAAAACATATGCATTTAACCCCATGAAGCCCGCATATAGTCCACCACAAAATCCACCAATCATACAGGCATACATTGGTTTACGCAAACGCAGTGTGACACCATATAAACATGGTTCAGTTATACCAGCAAAAAGCGCTGTTAAACCTGCTGAAATCGCAGTACCTCTAAGCTCTGAATTTTTTGTTTTGAACGCAATTGCTAAAGTTGCAGATGCTTGGGTGATATTATGCATAAGCGTTAAAGCTCTAGTTAATGGATCTACACCATTTTTATTAATTGCCTCGAGTCCAGCAATTGCCAGTGCTGAGTGCATACCGGTTGTGACTATCCAAGGATAAACTAGCGCTAACAAGGCCAATGACAAAGGTCCTAATTTGCCACTTAAGAAAAAGACAATTTTAGATAAGGCAAAAGATACTGCCGTCATTGCAGGACCTATGGCTATCAATGTTAACGGAACAATAATTAGGATGGTTAATAATGGTGACATAAAAGGCTTAATGGAATTCAACAAGTGCTTATCTAAGAAGTGCTGGATATATGACATTATCCAAATTGCCATGATTGCTGGAATAATAGTGCTGCCATAACTAATAGACATTACTGGTAGTCCAAAGATAGACAAGGGCTTACCGCTTGCCACCAATTTGATAAAAGTTGGATTTAATAATGCACAACCAACTAGTGCTGCTAGATACGGATTGGCTTTAAATTGTTTGGCCGCTGCTAGGGCTACAAAAACTGGCAGGAAATAAAAGGCAGAATCAAATATTAACAGTAGAATTTGATAAGTCATATCTTTTTCAGATACGAGGTGCACCATTTTAGCAATCAAAATTAAACATTTTCCCATACCACCTGCAACTAATACTGGTATTAAAGGAGTGATACAGCCTACAATAGCACTTAAAACCTTAGAAATTATGTTTGTGTGTTCTTTTTTCTTGGCTCTAGGTACTTCTTGAGTTTCAGAACTGTTGTCATTTTCGTTTGCTATTAATTCTTGAAAAGCATTATAGACATCATCAACACGATTACCAATGACTATTTGAATTTGATCTCCTTGTTTAACAACACCTATTACTCCAGAAATCGATTTGATTTTTTCAATATTTATTAATTCTGAATTTTTAGGAATTATTCGTAAACGAGTTGCGCAATGCCAAGTTTTTTCGATGTTTTGCTTTCCGCCAACCAGCGGCAATAGAGCTTGAGCAATTTCTTTACTATTCATTATTAGTCCCTTCTTTCTCAAACAAATTTTTCCCTTGAGAATCAATTACTTGCCGATACCAATAAAAGCTTTTTTTAGGCCAGCGTCGTTGTGATCCCTGTCCTTTATTATTACGATCGACATAAATAAAACCATATCTTTTATCCATTTCTGCCGTGGAGGAGCTGACAATATCTATCAATCCCCAAACCAAATAGCCTATTACTTCAATATGGTCTACGTTAATTACTTTTTCTAGCTGTACAAGATGTTGTTGATGATAGCTGATTCGATAATCGTCAATAATTCTTTTATCATCATTTACAACATCTCGCGCCCCTAGACCGTTTTCAACAATAAACAGAGGAACCTGAAAGCGATTATATAAATCTTGACAGAGAATTCTTAATCCTAAAGGGTCTATTTGCCAGCCCCAATCGCTTTGCTTCAAATAAGGATTGCTTTTACTCTTAATTGTGTTACCTTCTACTTGGGCTACATCGTTTTCTGTTCCAACTGTTACTGACATGTAATAGCTAAAGGCTAAATAATCACAAGTACCTGTAGCAATAGCTTTTAAATCCTGATTAGTGATATCTAAGTTTAGATCTTCTGCTAACATCTTGTAAGTCGATCTGGGATAGCGACCTTTTATTTGAACGTCACCAGACAAGTATGTGTAATGTCTTAATTGTTGTGCCAGCATGTTATCTTGCGGTTTACAAGAATAAGGATACGCGGTCAAACCTGTAAGCATACAACCAAAGTGTGCTTGGGGATCTATTTTTCTACCATATTCAACAATCTTTGCACTAGCAACATACTGATAGTGCATCGCTTGGTACTCATTTTTCTTGGTAATTAAATTAGATGTTAATCCTGCACTAACAAAAGGATGCCTTAGCACACTATCTATTTCATTAAATGGAATCCAATATTTTACTAAATCATGAAATAAATCAATTGCTTTTGTGGCAAAATGAATAAAACTTGCCATAACTTCTCGACTAGTCCAGCCTTTATTTTCAACTACTAATTTAATTGGCATTTCATAGTGCGATAACGTGACAACAGGTTCAATATTATGATCTCGTAAGCTTTTAAATAAATTACGGTAATAAGTAACGGCTTTTTTATTAGGTTTAGACTCACTTCCCGTAGGAAATAATCTTGTCCAGGCAATTGACATTCGAAAAGCATTAATATGCATCTGTGATAGTAAGGCAATGTCATCCTGATAATTATGATAAAAATCAATCCCAGACCTTTTAGGGTAATATTGGTCATTTTGATCTTTTAAAAAATCATTGATTTGTTCAACTGAAAGATGATTTTGATCAGTAGCATTACATTGCATAATATCAGCAGTTGAGGGGCCTTTTCCGTCTTCATTCCAAGCTCCCTCAGATTGATTAGCTGAAATGGCACCGCCCCATAAAAATTTTTTAGGAAATAACTTTGTCCTTTTCATACAGAAACCTCTAAACTTTTCAATATATGTTAACGCTAACATTATGGCTAAACTTTATCATTAAATTCAGTTATGTGCAATGGCACAATGTATTAAAATATATTGTGCAGAAGATCAATTAGGAGAATAATATGCTTGATATAGACACACTTATTAAATTAAATTATCAAAAAATGACGCGGCAAGAACGAAAAGTAGCTGATAATTTAATCAAATATCCCAGATTTGCTCTCGAAAAAAGTATTTCAAATTTAGCTCTGAGCATAAATGTCTCTCGTAATACCATTACAAGGTTTTGCAAGGTACTTGGTTTTAGCGGATACGCGGAATTTAAATATGAATATATTAAATTTATCAATCGCAATCTACGAAATAAAACCAGTCGTAATAATAATTTTATTCATGAAATAGTCACCACATATAAAGACAAAATCGGAGAGATTGAAACAAAAGGGAAACTTGAAAATAAAGATATTATGCAGTTAGCAAAAAGTATTGTTCAAGGCAAGCCACTAAAAATTATAGGAACGGGTAAATCAAGTCCGGTAGCTCAGCAAATGAAATATAGTTTACAAACTCTGGGTATTTATGCTCAAATAATGGATTCAATCTACTATTCTAATGATTTTAGCTATTTGTTTAATAAAGATGATGTAGTTTTAGTTTATACTGTGTCTGGGCACAGCATTCTAACTAATGCTGTTATGAAGGGTGCAATAGAGAAAAAAGCTAATGTCTACATGGTTACAACAAATGAAAACATTGATGCACCTTTGAAATCACTTTTCGTATTGCCTAATGTTAGTGTTAATAACTCTTTTTTATTCAGTAATCATACCTTTTTCTACATTTTTAATGATATTTTATGTAATTATATTGATATTTTGCTAAATAATGAAAGCTTGTAAGTATAGGGAAAAATTATCAATCATTTACAAAAAGCGTTAAGCGTAACTCAAGATAATTTGGGAATGCTTAACGCTTTTTATATGCAGATTTGAATTTTGTGAACGAGTAATCAATTCAATTAATTGACAAAAAGTAAGTGAACGCATAGCATTAGAGACACTTATAGTTGCTAACAAAAAGGAAGTGAAAACAAGAAGTAGGCAAGTCTGACTACAAAAGGGAAAATAACAGTGATTCCTGATAAAAGTAGTTGGAACTTAGTTTTTCACTTGTTGCGATGGTGTTAGCAATTATGGCATTTAAATCTGCGAATAAATCTGATTCGTAGATTTTTTGTTTTTCTGACTGCTTGATTCTCTAACTCTTAGATCAGGTCGTCTACTTAAAAGTGGGAGGTAAAAAATGAGTTGGCAGATAATTACACAGAGTTTGCCTATTTTTTTGAAAGCCTTTGAGTTGACCCTTTGGCTATCGTGTGTGGGAATTGTGTGCTCAATCCTCGTGGGTATTTTTTGCAGTTTAGTGCAGTATTTTAAAGTGCCCGTTTTGCATCAAATAGTCACAGCCTATGTGGAATTGGCACGAAATACACCTTTATTGATCCAATTATTTTTTCTATATTATGCTTTTCCAGTCATTGGCTTAAAAATGTCGGCTCAAACTTGCGGGATTATCGGTCTGGTATTCTTGGGTGGAGCATACATGGCTGAAGGCTTTACAGGCGGTTTTGCCGGGGTCAATCCAAGTCAAATTGATGATGGCAAAGCCCTAGGGATGAATAACTTGCAATTAGCACGTTATGTGGTCTTTCCACAGGGTTTTGCTTTGAGTATGCCAGCCTTAACGGCTAACGTGATCTTCTTAATCAAAGAGACATCAATCTTTTCGGTCATTGCAATTCCCGAGCTGACTAACACTGCTTTGGACTTGATCGGGTTGTATTACCGTTCCAATGAATATCTACTGGTGCTGGTCATAGCCTATGCCATTATTCTAATTCCGGTTATTTTGCTTTTAAACTATTTAGAAAGGAAGGTTCGCTATGGCACATTCGGCGATTAATGTTTTATTTACCGGTAATAACTTCAGTAGAATTTTGCAAGGCTTATGGACCTCAGTTTGGATAGCTGGAGTTAGCTTAATAATTGGCTTAATTTTGGGCACGCTTTTAGGAATATTGCGGACTTTACCTAATGAAATAATGCGCTTCATTTTACGACTGTATCTGGAATTTTTTAGAATAGTTCCCACAATCGTATTACTCTTCTTGTTTTATTATATTTTGCCGCGTACCTTCCATATTAACTGGCCAGCTAGTTGGATGGCGATTTTGGCATTTTCTTTATGGGTTGCAGCTGAATTTAGCGATATTGTTCGTGGCGCACTTGAATCAGTTCCACTTGTGCAAAAAGAATCGGGCTTGGCCCTGGGCTTAAGCAGAATGCAACTCTTGCGCTATGTCTTATTACCTCAAGCTGTGCAATTGGAACTACCGGCAACTATTAATCTGGCAACAAGAGTAATCAAAACGACCTCTTTATTAATGATGATCAGCATCATGGACATGATTGCTATTGGTCAACAGATTATTGAAGCTAATAATCAAAAATATCCAACAGCCGTTTTTTGGATTTATGGTCTGATTTTCTTCCTGTATTTCATAATAGATTATCCGTTATCAAAATGGTCTAAACGGTTAGCGGCAAAGCAGAATAGGTGAGGCAAATGACAAAAGAAGTTTTACGAGTTGAACATTTAAATAAGTTTTATGGCGATTGGCAGGCTTTGCATGATATTAGTTTCACCCTTCATCAAGGCGAAGTTTTGACATTATTAGGACCTTCCGGCTCTGGCAAAAGTACGCTAATCAGGTGCCTAAATGGTTTAGAAGATTTCAAGAGTGGTGCAATTTATTTTAAGGGTGAGAAAATTGCAGCTACTTCCAAAAACTGGCAAGAGTTACGCCAAAAAATTGGCATGGTTTTTCAAAGTTATGATTTATTTCCCAATTTTACAGTTCTTGAAAATATTTTGCTGGCACCGGTGAAGGTGCAAAAAAGAGCTGAAGATGAAGTTAAAACTGAAGCTTTAAAGCTGCTAAAACGAGTTGGACTAGAAAAGTACGTTAATTCTTATCCCCGTGAACTGTCTGGTGGACAAAAGCAAAGAATTGCTATTGTTAGAGCGTTAGCCATGCATCCCGAAATAATGCTGTTTGATGAAGTTACAGCTTCTCTTGATCCCGAAATGGTTCGAGGAGTTTTACAAATTATGACTGACTTATCCCAAGTTGATCATATGACAATGATTATTGTGACCCACGAAATGAATTTTGCGCGTCAAATAGCAGATCAGGTTTTATTTCTTGAAAATGGCAAAATTTTGGAAAACACGCCAGGGAAAGAATTTTTTAAACATCCCAAAACGGATAGGGCACGCGCTTTCTTAACAAGTATGGATTTTTAAGGAGAAAATAATGCAGAAAAATAAAAATAGAAATATTATCATCACCGTTTTAATTGTCTTGATAATTGCAGTAGCAGCTTTTTTTGGCATTAAGTCAACAAATAATAATAGTAACAAAGCTAATGAAAGCAGTGTGAGTGTAATTAAAAAGCGGGGCACGTTACGAGTTGCCGTATTTGGCGATTTACCGCCATATGGTTGGGTTGATGACAATGGTAATCGCGTAGGCTACGACGTTCGTCTTGCTCGCCAAATGGCTAAGGATATGGGTGTTAAAGTTAAATTTACCCAAGTAAATGCCAATAATCGTGTTGATACTCTAAATTCGAATAAAGCCGATATAGTTTTAGCTAACTTCACTGAAACACCAGAACGTAAACAAGTCGTTGATTTTGCAAAACCATACATGAAAGTATCCGTTGGGGTTATTTCACCTAAGAGTGCTCCGATTACAAGTGCCAAACAGTTAAAGGGCAAAAATTTAATTGTAAATAAAGGCACAACAGCAGAAAATTACTTCACAAAAAAAGGCAGAGTTGATTTACTGAAATTTGATTCTAAAACGCAACAGTTTAATGCTTTTAAAAACAAACGTGCTGCCGCTTTAGCGGATGACAATTCATACCTCTATGCTTGGGTCAAAAAGAATCCTAATTATACAGTTGGAATTAAAAATATTGGTCCTAATCAGTTTATTGCCCCTGCAGTTAAACAAGGAAACAAGTCTCTTTTAAACTGGGCTAATAAAGAAATTACTAGATTGGCGGACAAAAAGTTCTTCACAGACGACTATAATAAAGAACTCAAACCATATTTTGGCAAGGAAGTTAAACCAAGCGATATTGTTTTAAATTAACTCTGCTGCTATAATAAATAAGTCTTGAATTTTACTATTAAAAATGTTAAGGTATTAAACGTTAATCGATTAATCTATGACTTGAAATAGGAGTCATGGCAAAGGAGTAATAAATATGAAACAAGGTATTCATCCAGATTACCAACAAGTAGTCTTTATGGATTCAGCAACAGGTGCTAAATTTGTTGCTGGCTCAACATTAAAGTCCAAAGAAACAGTGGATTATGAAGGTAAAACTTACCCATTGATTCGTGTTGAAATTACTTCGGATTCTCACCCATTCTATACTGGCAAGCAAAAGTTTGCTCAGGCCGATGGTCGAATCGAAAAGTTCAACAAGAAGTATGGCATGAACAACAAGTAATATCTTCAATCTGGTGGAAGGCAGTCCCATTGGGGCTGCTTTTTTATGTAAAGGCTAATTGTTATACTACATAAATAAGGAGTATAATTAACTACTTCAGCAAAAACTCTTTTCGGCTAGGAGATAAAAAGATGAAAATGCAACTGGCAGAGATAGCCAAAGCAATAAATTCAAAGTGTGAAGGCAACGATCAGACCGTTATTACTTCTGTTGCCTTTGATTCTAGAAAAATCGCCGCTGGTGGATTATTTGTTCCACTAAAGGGCGAAAGAGACGGTCATGATTTTATCAGCAGCGCAATTAGTAACGGTGCAAGTGCCACATTATGGCAGAAGGATCATCCCAATAAACCCGACAGTATTGCAGTTTTAGAAGTGGATGATCCATTAAGCAGTATGCAGCAACTGGCCCAATATTATTTAAATAAAGTTAATCCTACAGTAGTTGCCATTACAGGTTCAAATGGTAAGACTACGACCAAAGATATGACGGCAGCAGTTTTAGCGAAAAGGTTTAATGTGCATAAAACTGCTGCTAACTTTAACAATGAAATTGGCGTACCCATGACAATTTTAGATATGAAACCAAATACTGAAATCTTGGTTTTGGAGATGGGTATGGATCATGCAGGGCAACTTCATCAACTAAGTAAACTGACTCGCCCTGATGTCACGGTCATTACAATGATTGGTGAGGCTCACATTGAATTTTTAGGCTCTCGTGCTGGAATTGCTGATGCCAAGATGGAAATTACCGATTTCTTACGCGAAGATGGTGAGTTCATATATAACGGGGATGAACCGCTTTTACGTGAACGGGCAGCAAAAATACCACAAGCAAAAGTTACCTTTGGTTTTGCAAAAAATGATACAGTTTATGCAACAGGTTATCGCAGCTACAAGCACCATGCTACTTTTACGATTAATAATTCTGCTCATAAATTTACTATTCCTATGATTGGTAAACATAATGTTTCTAATGCACTTTCGGCTCTTTGTGTTGGCAGGCATTTTGGTGAAAGTGATGAAGAAATTGCCACAGCCTTAGAAAAGTTCACTCCGACAGCGGATAGAATGGAATGGGAAAAGGGCGATGTAGGAGAAGATATTATGAGCGATGTTTATAATTCCAATCCTACTGCTGTGCGTGCCGTGATAACCAGTTTTGGTCAGATCCAGGTTCCAGCTGGAAGTCGCAGGATCGCCGTTTTGGGTGATATGTTAGAATTAGGCCAAAGATCTGCCAAGCTTCACGCTGGGCTGGCAGATTGTCTTGACCCGCAGGTAATTAATGAAGTTTATTTGTATGGTACAGAAATGAAAAATCTGGCAAATGCACTTAAAGAAAAGTATAAACCAGAGAATTTGCATTATTATACCCCAGAACAAATGCAACACATGGTTTCAGATTTAAGAAATGATATTAAGCCGAATGACATTGTTGTTTTAAAGGGTTCGCATGGGATGCACCTGGAAAAAGTAGTAAAACGGCTTAGATAAGGAGAATTTAGTGAAATTTTCAGAATTAGGATTAAAAGATGAGCTTTTAAAAGCAATTAAGCGCTCAGGCTTTGAAGAAGCAACACCAATACAGGAACAAACAATTCCTCTGGCTTTAGCAGGCAGGGATGTAATTGGTCAAGCTCAGACAGGTACTGGTAAGACTGCGGCCTTTGCGCTGCCTATCTTGCAGAACTTAGATAAGCATAATAAGGTAATTCAGGCTTTAATTATTGAACCTACTCGTGAATTGGCCATTCAAACTCAGGAAGAACTTTTCAGACTGGGTCGCGATGAGAATGCTCGCGTGCAAGTTGTTTACGGCGGCGCTGATATTGGACGGCAAATTCGTTCACTTAAAAATCATGTGCCTGCGATTTTAGTAGGTACACCGGGAAGATTACTTGACCACTTAAAGCGCAAGACAATTGATTTAGAAAATGTTAATACCATTGTTTTAGATGAGGCCGATGAAATGCTGGACATGGGTTTTATCCAAGACATTGAAAGTATTTTAGGCTATGTTAAAAACCGGAAACAGACACTATTGTTTAGTGCGACGATGCCTAAACCGATTTTGAACATTAGTGAAAAGTTCATGCATAATCCGGAAATTGTCCGGATTAAAACTAAAGAGTTAACTGCCGATTTAATTGACCAGTACTTTGTCCGGGCTAAAGACTCAGAAAAATTTGACATCATGTGTCGTTTGATTGATGTTGAAAGCCCAGACCTGGCGGTTGTCTTTGTTAGAACTAAACGGCGAGTTGACGAAGTTACCAGGGGTCTTCAGGCTCGCGGTTACAATGCAGCGGGAATTCACGGTGATTTGACCCAAGCTCGCAGAATTACTGTGTTAAAAAGGTTTCGTGCTGGTAAACTGGATATTTTAGTCGCCACAGACGTGGCTGCACGTGGCCTTGATATTTCAGGCGTTACTCATGTGTATAATTACGATATTCCCCAAGATCCTGACTCTTATGTTCACCGCATCGGTCGTACCGGTCGTGCTGGACAAAATGGTAGTTCAATCACTTTTGTTACGCCAAATGAAATTGGTTATATGCGTACAATAGAGCAATTAACTAAGAAAAAGATGACCCCTTTGCGTCCGCCATCTGATGATCAGGCTTTAAGGGGCCAACTTAAAGTGGCTAAATCTAAGATAGAAGACATAATGAAAGATGATCTATCTAAATATACTGATGATGCCAACGAATTATTAGAAAATTATTCAGCAGTTGATTTGGTATCAGCTTTTCTGAAGAATTTGTCAAAAGATTCTTCAAATGTTGAGGTCAAAATTAGTTCTGAAAAACCATTGCCGTATAAGGGTAATGGTCGTGGTGGCCGCGGTCGCTATAGTCATGGCAGAAATAGTCGTGGAGGCTATCGCGGTGATCGTAACCGCAGCCGCGGTAATTATCGTGGAGACCATTCTCGCCGCTCCGGTAATGGCAGAAATTTTATTATTAAAAATAAAAAAGGTTAATTTTTTTACTAAAAAAGAGTTGTGACAGTTTACAACTCTTTTTTGCTAATATAATTTTATTATTATGAGGATAAGAAAATGATCGTTGGAGTTGGCATTGATGCTGTTGAAATTGAACAAGTTAAAAAAATAGTAGCCAAAGGGGATAATTTTGCCCGCAAAGTTTTGACCCCAAAAGAATTTGCCCAATACCAAAAACTAGCAGGCAGACGCAAAGTAGAATATTTAGGCGGCCGCTTTTCTATTAAGGAGTCGTTTGTTAAAGCACTAGGAACAGGCTTTGGCAAAGAAGTGGGTCTGCAAGATGTTGAAACTTTATGGGATAAAGTAGGTCACCCAGTCACAAGCTCGCCTAAATTTGCTGGCAAGATTTTTCCTAGTATTACTCATGATAGACATGAGATAGTTACATTAATTGTTTTGGAGAAGTAAAGATGGTTCCTGGAATTCATAGACCTGCAGCTGTGTGTGTGGATTTAGCTGCAATAAGACAGAATATTAAAGAAGAAATTAAGCATTTGGCACCAGGGCAGAAACTGTTTGCCGTTGTTAAAGCAAATGCATATGGCCATGGTGCGGTAAAAGTAGCCCAAGAAGCTGTTAAGGCAGGTGCCAGTGGCTTTTGCGTTGCTATTTTAGATGAAGCTCTGGAATTAAGGCAAGCCGGAATTGTCCAGCCGATCTTGGTGTTGGGCGTTACGCCCGCAAAGTATGCCTCACTTGCAGCTGTGAATGGCGTCTCATTAACTGTGCCTGATTTAAAATGGCTCAGAGAAGCCGAATCTAACTTGATTCAGGACAAGCTGCAATTAAAAGTTCATTTGGCAATAGATTCCGGGATGGGACGCATTGGTTTTAGTCAAGATGATGAATTTATTGCAGCAAATGATTTTTTATTGAATAATTCCAATTTTGCTGTTGAAGGGCTGTTTACGCACTTTGCCTCCGCAGACAGCAGCGATGATTCATATTTTCAAGGACAAGTCACGCGCTTTAACCACTTTAAAAAATTGTTGAAAATAAAACCCAAATGGATTCATGTAGACAACACTGCAGCCAGTGTTTTTGATAAAAAAGTTCATAGTGATCTGGTTCGTTTTGGTATTGGCATATACGGCCTGAATCCGTCCTCAAATCCTGCAAGTGCTGACTTAGAAACCGCAATTAAGTTAAAGCCGGCTATGTCTTTTGTTAGTGAACTGGTACAAGTCCATACTATTCACAAGGGTCAGGGAGTAGGTTATGGTTCAACATACATTGCTGACGAGGATCAAATTATTGGTACAGTTCCAGTAGGTTATGCTGATGGTTTTATTCGCAAATTTCAGGGTTTTAAAATTAAAGTTGGTTCTGAATACTGTCCTATTGTCGGTCGCATTTGCATGGATCAGTTAATGGTGCAATTGCCATATGAAATGGCAGTAGGAACTAAAGTAGTTTTGATATCAAATGATCCGGTAGCGCCCAACAGTATTAAAAAAGCTGCTGACTATGTTGACAGCATTCATTATGAAGTTGCTTGTTTACTAGATGATCGTTTGCCAAGAAAATATTATAATTGACAATAAATAAAAGCACATCGTCTCGATGTGCTTTTATAGTAGCAAAAATTAATTATTTTCGTCTTGGTTAATGTAAACACCAGGATTTTCATCACTCATAAGGGTCATACCGGCCTGCAAGTCTTCAATTTCAGCGACAACATAACCTTTCTTTTCAAGACGTTTAACGATTTCTTTTAAAACGTCTTCGGTGAGCCCAGCAGGTAATGTAAATAAAATACGCCTTACAGCATTATCTGTTTTACCAGCAGTAGGTGCGTCCAGGCTCATTACACCCGCTATTGCACAGTACTTACTGATAATTTTGCTCATTTTTGCTAAATTACCCCTTGAATTATCAGTTAAAACAGTGAGAACATACGACCCATTTTTAATATTCCAAGCATCTGATAACATATCGAGCAATCTTGAGTGCGTCAAAATACCATAGAATTTGTTCTCTTCGTCTAACACTGAAATGTAAGGCAAGTCCTTAATTGTGAAGAAAACTTTAAAGAAAGGCGAATTAACCTTGATAGTTTTAGTGGCGTTTTTTAATAAGTAGGTAACTGGCAAATTCATATCCTTACCCTGGGATTTATGGCGGTAGATATGCATTTTATAAATATTACCACGGAAAATTGTGCCAGTGTCGTCCAAGATTGGCACACATCGGAATCCAGAATCTTCCAAAGTTTTTAAAGCTTCTTCAAGCGTAGCGTGTTCGTTGACTGTGGTTAAATAATCTTTTTTAATAACCAAAGATTTGATTAGCATTAAACTGCCTCCGTTGTAAAAATAATCTAAACGATTATATCATATAAATGAAAAAATTAGATTAAATGAAAATTAAAAGAAAAACATTATTCAAATTGATTTTAGCACTTGCCGTACAAATTAAAAAGCCTAATTAATCAATGAAATCAAAGTGTAATAGTCTTTATGGAAATCAGACCGATTGATTGTGCTATCATTAATAAGACTATAAATAAGGGGAAGTTAAATGAAAATTATAGCAGGTCTAGGTAATCCAGGCAAAAAATATGATGGAACAAAACATAATACAGGCTTTATGGCTTTAGATCACTTTTTACAAAAAAACTCTTTAAATTTGGAAAGAGCAAAGTTTGAAGGTAAGTATACTAAACAAAAAATAGCGAGAATTGACGTGATTTTACTTGAACCACAAACTTTTATGAATGATTCGGGCAGATCTATAGCCCAATTTGCCCATTTCTTTAAAGTAGAGCCCCAGGACATTTTGATCGTTCATGATGATATGGACATGCCACTAGGTAAAATCCGTATTCGTGCAAATGGCAAATCCGGAGGTCATAATGGTATTAAGAGTATTATCCGTGATCTAGGCACCAATAATTTTAACAGACTGAAAATTGGCATCCGCCATCCAGCAAATGTAACAGAAGCTAGTGTGGTCTCCTGGGTTTTATCACCGTTTAATACCGAACAAAAAAGATTGATGGATGAAGCTTTTGATACAGCCAGTGAGGTCATAACTGACTTTATTGCTGGCAAAAGCACACAGTATTTAATGAATAAATATAATTAAAATGCGTTTAACAAACATTATTGAAAAAGATCATGATCTGATAAATTTTATTGCTAATACTAGCAACACCAAAAATTCTTTGATCACCGGAGCCAATGCCGGTGCTTTTGATTTGCTTTTGTGCCAAATAGTTGAAACTTTAAAAAAGCCGCTAGTGGTTTTGGAAGAAAATGAAAACAAGGCCCAAAAACTATATAGTGAACTCAATGCAATTATGCCTGAAGACAGCGTGCAAATTTTTCCAGTAGATGCATCGATAGCTACTCAAACAGCAGTTACTTCACCTGATGAATTAAGTAGTCGTATTCAGGCGCTTAATTTTTTGCTGAGTCAGAACCAGGGCATCGTAATTACTACTCCGCAGGGCTTACAGTATAAATTGTCTAAACCGCAAGAATACCAAGCAGCAAGACGGGAGTTTGAACCCGAAAAAGAATTTGATTTAGCTGAACTGACTAACTGGCTTGTGCAGGTAGGCTTTCGCCGCGAAAATCTGGTAGCTAAACCTGGCGAATTTGCATTACGAGGAGATATTCTAGATGTTTACCCACTTGACCGCGAAAATCCTGTCAGAATTGAATTCTTTGGTGACGAAATTGACACTATTAAAGAATTTGATTTAGCCAGTCAACGCAGTCAAAGGCAAATTGATAAAATAGTCGTTACTGCAGCTCAAGATCGCGTTTTTGCCGCTGATAATTTTAAACGTGCTGCACAGAAGATAGCAAAAGCTATGGCAGATTCTCCTGCTGGTGAAAAGGAAGTTAAGGAACATTTTGCGGAGTCCCTAGACGAATTAAATAGCGGTTCATTACCTCAAAACTACACTTTTTTAACAGACTTTCTAATTGAAAGTCCTGATAATCTCCTTGATTATTTAGCAAGTTCTGGCTTGGTTCTGCTTGATGACTGGCCGTTAATTGAGCAGGCTGTTAAAACAGTAGATGAACAGAATGCCGGTTTTATTGCTGATGAACTAAAAACTGGAGCTATGATACCAGGACAAGAGCTCTATAGTGACTTTCATAGAAATTGGGTGCAAGATAAACATAGTCACCTTTATTTTTCATTATTTCAACGCAGTATTGGTCGCGTTAAACTAGGGCAATTATTTGACTGGCAGACAAGAGAACCTGAACAGTTTTTCAGTCAGATGCCTCTTATCAAGTCTGAAATAGAATCATATCAGAAAAAACAACAAACGGTAATTTTGCAGGCAGATAATAATAAGAGGGCAAAACAAATTAGTCAGACGATGGCTGAGTTTGGCATGGATGTGGCAATTGTTAAGCCAGATAACCTAGTCGAGAATCAAACGCAAATTGTGGTTGGCGAGTTTGCCAGCGGCTTTAATTTACCCAATAATAATCTGGTTTATTTAACTGAACGAGAACTTTTTAACAAAGTAACGCACCACAGTCGCCGTATTAAAACCATGGAAAATGCCCAAAGACTGCGCAGTTATACTGAATTGAAACCAGGCGACTATGTTGTTCACGTTAATCATGGAATTGGCCGCTTTGAAGGTATAAAAACTTTAGAAAATAATGGTGTCAAAAGAGACTATATTACTATTACCTACCAACATGGTGATCAATTATTTGTTCCCGCTGACCAGCTGAAATTAGTGCAAAAATATGTTGCTTCTGAAGGCAAAAGACCACATGTTAACAAGCTAGGTGGTAGTGAATGGGCAAAGACCAAGAGTAGAGTTCAATCTAAGGTCGAAGATATTGCCGATGAATTAATAGATTTGTATGCCAAAAGAGAAGCGGAAAAGGGCTTTGCTTTTTCAAAAGACGATGATTTGCAACGGCAGTTTGAAGATGCTTTTCCTTATGTCGAAACTCCGGACCAACTGCGTTCAATTAAGGAAATCAAACATGACATGGAACAAGAAAAGCCGATGGACAGGCTACTTGTGGGTGATGTTGGCTTTGGTAAAACTGAAGTAGCCTTAAGAGCAGCGTTTAAAGCGATTGAAGATAACAAGCAAGTTGCCTTTTTGGTACCTACAACAATTTTGGCACAGCAACATTATGAAACTATCCAAGACCGGTTTAAAAATTTTCCCGTCAATTATGCTGTTTTATCCCGTTTTCAAACTCCAGCTGAAGCCAAAAAAATTACTGAAGGTTTAAAGAATGGCAAGATTGATCTAGTGGTTGGAACGCATAGATTATTGTCAAAAGATGTTAAGTTCAAAGACTTAGGCTTACTCATTGTTGATGAAGAGCAAAGATTTGGCGTAAAGCACAAAGAGAGGCTTAAAGAACTGAAAGCCAACATCGATGTTTTAACGCTGACTGCAACACCGATTCCTCGTACGCTGCACATGTCAATGATTGGTGTGAGGGATTTATCAGTTATGGAAACTCCGCCGTCCAATCGTTATCCGATTCAAACCTATGTAATGGAACAAATACCAAGCGTTGTTAAGGAAGCCTGTCTGCGGGAAATTCAGCGTGGAGGACAAGTCTTCTATTTACACAACCGTATTGGTGACATTGATGATGTTGTGCTGGAGCTCGAAGCTCTCATGCCTACAGCCAGGATTGTCAGTGTTCATGGCCGTATGAGTAAAAACCAAATGGAAGATATTTTGTATCGGTTTTTAAATAGAGAATTTGATATCTTGGTTACAACTACCATAATTGAAACCGGAATAGACATGCCGAATGTCAATACCATGTTAATTGAAAATGCAGATCATTATGGCTTAAGTCAGCTTTACCAGTTGCGTGGCAGAATTGGTCGTAGCGCCCGCTTGGCATACGCTTATTTTTTATATCAGCCCAATAAGGTTCTGACAGAAATTGGAGAAAAAAGGTTGGATGCCATACGTGATTTTACCGAACTTGGATCAGGGTTCAAAATTGCTATGCGTGATTTGTCAATTCGTGGAGCTGGCAATATGCTTGGAGCAGAGCAGCATGGCTTTATTGACAGTGTCGGGTATGATCTGTATTCACAAATGCTTTCTGATGCCATTAAAAATCGGAAAAACAAAAAGAAAGTCAGAAAGAGCAACGCTGAAATTGATATGGGACTTGAAGCATATATTCCAGAAAAATATATTAGTGATCAAGAAGAAAAAATCGAATTTTATAAGAAAATTAAATCTGCCAGTCCTGCTGATATCGAGCAAATTAAAGATGAGTTAATTGATCGCTTTGGTAATTATCCTGAACCGGTCGAAAATTTACTGGCAATTTCACAGTTAAAGGCTGAAGCAGATTTAGCACAGGTCAGAAATATTACCAAAATTAATAACCAGCAGGTAAAAGTTGAATTTGGATTAGAAGCTTCAAAAGAATTACAGGGACCTAATATTTTTAAGGCTCTTGAACATGTTTCATTTAAAGCAAAAATCAATCTTTCTCCGGCTAACAGGCTGGTTGTGCTGTTGGAACTTCCTGATAATCTGCATCAGAGACAATTATTTACTAATTTAGTTACTTTTATGACGGCTGCCAGTGATATTATTCAAAGATAGGAGAAAAAAATGAGAATTGATAAATTTTTAAAAGTTTCCAGACTAGTTAAAAGACGCCCAATAGCTAAAGAAATGGCTGATCAGGGTCGCATCAAGGTTAATGATCACGTGGTCAAGTCCAGCTATGACGTTAAGATTGGCGATATTATCGAAGTAGGCTATGGTTCTAAACAGGTAAAAGCCAAGGTTTGTGCAATTAAAGAAACCACTAAAAAGGCAGAAGCCAGTGAATTATATGAATTAATAAATTAGTTTGGTCTTTAATGACATTTATAGGTGGTCTTGTTATAATTAAAATAGTATTTGTTTTTGATAGTAGAGGTCAAAATTATGAACGGTCCACGTATATACAATTCAGTTAGTCCGGAGGAGCAACTGGCTCGTCTGAAACGTAAACAAGAAAAAAGAGCAAAAGAAGTACACCGTGTACGACGTAATCGCATCGTTGCTCTTTTCGTTGCCATTTTTGCGTTTTTAGGAGTACAGATTGGCGTTACGCACTCTCAGACAGAACATATTAACAGTCAAGTGCATACTTCTAAAAAGGAATTGAAGAAAATAAACAATCAAAAACAAGTTTTATTAGCTAAGCGCAATGACTTGAAAGATACTGATTACGTGGCTAAACTGATTCGTTCTAAATTTTTGTACTCTAAGCCAAACGAAACAATTTACAATTTACCTGAAGGAAAAAACAATAATTAATGAAATATCAAGTTGGACAGAGAGTTACAGGTATTATCAATAATATTAATGACTTAGGCATCTTTGTCACTCTTTCTCATCATCAAACAGGGCTAATTCATCATAGTGATTTTAACAATAATTGGTTGCGGGAAAAGAATAATTATCGTGTTGGAGAACAGATTCGCGTAGTTGTCCTTCATAATTATAAAGGCAAAATCGCCCTTTCAAGAATGAGGGTTAATGATCCTGATTTAATTGATCATACTAACCCTTTTTCTAATACTAAAATGGCAGATTTTACCAAGACATTAACGCAAACTGTGAATGATGCCCAAAAAGAAATAAAAAAATTAGAACAAGATTTGGTCAGTTATGCGGATTGATGACTTTTTTAAGGTAAATCATTTGCCGCTGGCTGCTAAAACCCTTGTAGTCGCAGTTAGTGGTGGACCAGATTCATTAGCTTTATTAGATTTGTTATATCAAATAAAGGAGCAATACCATTTTAGATTGCTCGCCGCTCATTTGGATCATCAATTGCGGCCTGACTCTTTTGAAGAAGAAAAAGTAATTTCTGCGTATTGTCAAAATAAAAGTATCGAGTTAATTAATGAAAAATGGCCTCAATCTTTACAACCTCTAGTCGGCGTTGAGGCTGCCGCTAGAAAATATCGTTATGATTTTTTAGTTAAAATAATGCGAAATTATCAGGGAGATTATTTACTAACGGCACATCATATGGATGATTTGCTTGAAAATATTCTGCTTAAATTTATTCGTTCTGGTAATCCTAGTGAAATGAATAGTTTGAGGGCAATTAGCGAAATGCAGGGAATGACTTTGTTAAGGCCTCTTTTAAATGTCACAAAAGCTGATTTATTAGAATATGACAAAAAGCACCACATACCGTACGTAATCGACCAAACTAATAATGAGGACGATACTTTGCGCAACAAGTTACGTCATCATGTAATTCCCTTACTTAAAAAAGAAAATAAAAAAATTGGTCAAAATGCTCTTAGATTTAGTAAAGAGGTTAGTTTGCTAACATCAATCGTCGATGAAAGATTTGCTCAGTTTGACCAGCCGAAAAAGTTTTTAAATGTAGCATATCGTCTAAAAACTAGTGCTCTCAAACAATTGAATAGTGAGCAAAAGCAGGCTTTTTGGCAACATTTTATATGGCAGACCTGGCAGGAGCGAGTCAATCAAAATTTGGCGAATTATACGTTACTTGTTTATCAAGGCTTTTTTTATCTTTTTAAACAGTTGCCAGCTAGGCCAGCAAATAAAGAAATTATTCTCGATCAAGTATTTTCATTTAATAAGCGTAAATTTTTACTTTCTTTAAAAGCAGCCGAACCTCATAAATTAATTGGAAATTTTAGGGCAAGCAATAAAAAACAATTTACCGCAGGGTCAATTTTACCCGGAACAAGGCTTTTATTAAAAGATGGCAGCCATGTAAAGAGCAAGAAAAAGTTTGCTCAAAGTGGTATTCCGAATATATTGCGGCCATACTGTTTGACTATTTATGATGGTGATAAAGTGGTTTTCATTGAACAGACTTATTCTAATCAGCAAGTGTGTTCTGGTGAAAAATGCTTTTATTTATATGAAGATAATTGATAAAAATTTTTAAATTATTAGAGTACAGATGAAATTTGTGATAAACTTTTATTCGTATATCTCTAGAAACTTTGCGGAGGTTTTATATGAAAAATAACCGGAATCGGCTGTTTTCAAACGGTTTATTCTATATAGTTGTTTTCCTGCTTTTAATAGGAGGAATCAACTGGGCAATTGGCGGATCAAATAATTCTGGTAGCAGTGAGAATATTAGTTACTCTGAATTTGTAAGTGATTTGCGTAAGGGAAAAGTTAAAAACTTTAATGTTCAACCTGCAAATGGTGTTTATACTGTTTCAGGTAGCTATAAAGAAACACAAGAAAGTAAAAACCAGTCAGATAGTAATTTTGACTTTTTTAATGGCAATTCAGGATCAAAAGTAACACGTTTTTCCACTACGATGCTACAAAATGATTCCAGCGTATCCAACGTGCAAGAACTAGCTCAAAAGAGTGGCACTAAGATGACGACTCAGGGTGAGTCACAATCTGGAAACTGGATCTCGACTATTGTCATGCTTGTGCCGACCATTCTTTTCATAGTTATGCTTTGGATGATGGTCAGTCAAAGTGGCGGAGGCCGAGGCGGCAACGGCGGAATTATGAATTTTGGTCGTTCTCATGTTAAGCCTGAGGATCCCAAGAAGAATAAAGTGCGCTTTTCTGATGTTGCCGGCGAAGAGGAGGAAAAGCAGGAACTGGTAGAAGTGGTTGAATTCTTAAAGAATCCGGCTAAATTTACCAAGTTAGGCGCTAAGATACCTTCAGGTGTTTTACTTGAGGGTCCTCCGGGTACTGGTAAGACATTGCTGGCTCGTGCCGTAGCGGGAGAAGCAAATGTTCCTTTCTTCTCAATTTCAGGTTCAGACTTTGTTGAAATGTTTGTCGGTGTTGGTGCTAGTCGTGTACGTGACTTATTTACTAATGCCAAGAAAAACGCACCAAGTATTATTTTCATAGATGAAATTGATGCTATTGGACGCAGACGTGGTGGTAACGCTGGCGGCGGTAACGATGAACGTGAACAGACTTTGAACCAGTTGTTAGTTGAGATGGACGGTTTTGAAGGTAACGAAGGCGTTATTGTTATTGCAGCTACTAACCGTTCTGACGTACTGGATCCAGCTCTTTTGCGCCCAGGTCGTTTCGACAGAAAAGTTTTAGTTGGTACACCTGATGTTAGAGGCCGTGAAGCAATTTTACGTGTTCACGCTAAGAATATGCCTTTGGCTGATGATGTTGATTTAAAGGAAATTGCTCGTCAAACACCAGGTTTTGTTGGTGCAGACCTAGCTAACTTACTTAATGAAGCTGCACTGCTTGCAGCCAGACGAAACGGTAATAATATTACTGCTGCAGATTTGGATGAAGCTGAAGACCGTGTCATTGCGGGTCCTGCTAAGAGAAACAGCTTGATTTCTCAAAAGGAAAGACGCAGAGTTGCCTTTCACGAGGCTGGTCACTCCATTTGTGGTTTAGTGCTTAGTGATTCAAGAACGGTGCGTAAAGTTACTATTGTGCCTCACGGCAGAACAGGTGGCTATAACTTGATGTTGCCTAAAGATGATCAGTTCCTGCTAACTAAGAAACAATTAATGGAACAAATCGTTGGTCTGATGGGTGGTCGTGCTGGTGAAGAAGTTGTAGTTGGAGACCAGTCAACAGGTGCTTCTAACGACTTTGAACAAGCCACGCAGATTGCTCACAGCATGGTAGTTAATTACGGAATGACCGATTCACTGGGGATGGTTGAACTTGAAAAAGAGGGCGAAACTAATCCTTATGGTTTTAAACCATATAGTGAAGCAACTTCAGCTAAAATTGACGAGGCGGTTAAGAAATTACTTGATGAAGCTCACGCTAAAGCAGTTGAAATTGTTAAAAACAACCGTGAAAAGCATCGCATTATAGCTGAAGCTTTACTTAAGTATGAAACTTTGGATGAAAAGCAAATTATGTCTCTTTACACAACGGGCAAGATGCCTGAAAAGACAGAGCAGGAATATCCAAGCGAATCCAAAGCATCAACTTATGAAGAAGCTAAGGCTGCTGCTGAAAAGAAAGAAAATCAATCGCAGAAGAAAAATCTTATAAATTCAGAAAAGGCGCAGGAAGAAAGAGATGCCTCTCTAGAGTCACCCGCCCAAAAGAATGAGGAAGCAGAAGAAAGTAATCCTGAAAATCCAGAAAAAACTGAATTTCCCAAAGAATCTGAGCTAGATTCAGAAGAAAAAACATCTGATTTTAATTCTTCTGAGTCAGAAAAGGATTCTGAGGATCAGCAAGATTCAAAGGATAATGATAATTCACATAGTGAAGATGATCATCCTCAAGAATAATAATTAATAGGGCCTACTTTAGGCTCTATTTTTTTAGGAGAATAAAATGAGTGATTATTTAATTAAAGCAATTGATAAGACTAAAAATTTACGTTTGTTAACGATTACTGCCAAGGATTTGGTTCAAGAAGCACAAACCCGGCATGATACTTGGTCAGCTTCTTCCGCTGTTCTTGGACGTACTTTGCTCGCGGGTGTTTTACTGGCAGGAGCAGAGCTCACAGATAAGGAAGAATTGACGATCAGACTTTTGGGCAATGGTCCAGTAGGTCCAACGATAGTCACAGCCAAATCAGACTTAACTGTTAAGGGTTATGTTAAAAATCCCCATATTGCTTTACCACCAAAAGAAAATGGTCATATTGATGTTAAAAAAGCCGTCGGTGCAGGATGGCTTGAAGTTACTAAAGATTTGGGCTTAAAAGAGCCCTATACGGGTCAAGTACCTATTGTTTCTGGTGAGATTGCAGAAGATATTGCATATTATTTAACCAAATCTGAGCAGATTCCTTCGGCTGTTGGCTTGTCAGTTTTTGTTAATCCCAATAATACTATAGGTGAGGCAAGTGGATTTATGCTGCAAGCATTGCCGGGTGCTTCAGACAGTTTAATAACTAAGACTATTGAACGAATCAATAAGTTGCCAGCACTTTCTAGTGCTTTTTTGACTGGTTTGACTCCTGAAAAATTGGCAACTATGATTCTCGACGATGACTGTAAGATTTTAGAAAAAGATGAAGTTGCCTTCAAGTGTGATTGTTCTAAGGAAAAGTATGGTAAGATTTTAGCAACAATGAAGAAAAGTCAGCTTGAAACCATGATTAATGAGGATCACGGAGCAGAATTGACCTGTAGTTTTTGTGGTAATAAATACCACTATACAGAAGATGAATTAAAAGCAATTTTGACTAAAATTAATTAATAAGTTATTGTCATATAAGTGATAAGTATGTTTTATTCATTTTAGTTAAAATTTTGAAAAGGAAAGAAAATGGTTGGGAAATATTTACGACAGGTAGCTGATAGAATTGGAATACTAAAAATAGTATTTTTTGGTGTGTTTCTTTTTGTCGCCTATGCCGTGTATTTTGCACAACCATATTTAATTACTGCATTATTTCAAGCCCATTTAAGTACAAATTTGCAAATATTGTTAGTCCTTGCTCTTGCAGTCTCATTGATGATGATGCCGTTAATAAACAGTTGTAATAATTCATTTATTCAGGCTGTAAGAAAATTTTCTAAACAAATTTTATGGGAGTCAATTGTTAATAAGCCTTTTAGCTACTTTTCTGATAAGCCAGTGGGAAAGGTTCAAAGCTACATTAAAGATGTTTCATTTGCATGTCGAGAGTTGGAGCAATCCGGCCTGGAAGTAATAGTGCAAATGTCTGTCATGCTTATTATGTATACAATAATGTTAAGTCTACAAAATATCTTTGTCGGTATTTTGTATTTATTATTCTTTATTAGTTATATGTTGATTTCGGTGTGGATGGCCAGACGAAATAGGGATAATGTAGCTGCATCGCTTAAAAGTGCTTCTAAAGTCAACGAATATATCATTGATTATTACAGTAACATTGAAACGATTTTATCAACTAATTCCAAAGACTTTGAAGAACGGAATATGGATAAAATATTGAATGGTGAACAAAAGACTTTTATCAAAGTTCAACGAATTACTAACGAGGCATCTCTGTTTCAGCAATTTTTAATTGTGATTTTGGCTTGCATTATTACGGTTTTAGGGCAATTTTTAATTGGCACTAAAGAAAATCAAGCACTCTCTTTGATCCTCATTCTGCTATATTCTATTGTTAATTTGTCTGGCTTTGGTACCCAGTATTTAGCGATTGAAGAATTTCTCAACAGAATTCGTTCTGGCCTCTCGGAATTAGAGTACGGGGAAAAATCAACTGAGCATCCATTACCTGTTCAATTCGATTCAAATAAAAAAGCAATAATCTTCAAACATCTCAGTTATTCTTACAAAAAGAAACAAGATGTTTTTAAAGATTTGAACTTAGAGTTTAAAAAAGGCAGAATAACCGCACTTGTAGGACCTAACGGCACTGGTAAAAGTACGTTACTTAAACTGTTAACTGGTTTTTATCAGCCACAAGCTGGTCAAATTATTTTGCCTTTTGCCAGTAAGCCACAACTTATGTACTTGCCGCAAAATGCACAATTATTTAACCGCTCAATTATGGAGAATATTTGCTACCCCGATAATAAAGTTTCACCTGATATTTTGCTAAAACTGATTGAAGAAATCAATTTAACCACCTTGATTCATTCTGTTACCGATTTAACCAATAAAACACCAGGAGACTTTAAAAATAAAATATCTGGTGGTGAAAAACAAAAGATTTTGTTTTTAAGAGCTATTGTTGCGAAACCCCAGATTTTATTATTAGATGAATTTACCAGTAACTTAGATGAAAAGACTATTACTATTGTTTACCACATGATCAAAAAATATTTGCCAGGGACTACTATTATCAGTGTCGTTCATCGTTTTGAAGAATTGCAATATTATGACGAAGTGGTGCGACTAGAGCAGAATTATAGCTAAAAATCATGCCCACTTTTTCGGCTTTTCTAGAGATTAAAAGTGCGGTTAGTACCAACTTTGCTATAATGAAAGAGTTGAATGAAAAGTAAAGGAGAAAATAAATGCTAAACGTATATATAGTTCGTCACGGCCAAACGGACACTAATAAAACTTTTGGTATAAATGGCTCAGGAACTAACTTACCATTAAATGAAACAGGCAGACAACAAGCTGAAAATTTACGCGACAGTTTTGACATTAACAAGATTGATTATGTATATTCCAGTCCTTTAAAAAGAGCGCGTGAAACAGCAGAAATTTTAAACCAGGGTAAACATGAGATTTTGATTGATGACCGTTTAACCGAAATGAATTATGGCAACTGGGATGGTAAAGATGTTCACGAAATAATTGCAAAGTATCCTCAAGTATTTGATGAACTGGGTTATTTCAAAGAAAATTACAGTGATTATTGCACCGGTGAAACCTACCAGCATTTGGCAGACAGACTAATGGATTTCTGGCATGACCTAATTAATAATCATGAAAATGAGTCGGTTTTATTAGTGTTTCATGGCACTGCTTCTCGTTCTCTGGTCCAGAATGTTTTGCAGATACCTAAAATTGCTTTGGTTGGTGAAATACAAAATGCTGGTGTAATTAACATTTCAGTTGATGAAGCTAGCCAAAAACCGTTTTTGCGTTATTATAATAGAGTTGCACCTGGAAAATTTTTTATCGAAAAGTAATTAAAGATTGATATAGATATCAAGGGTTAACTTTTTGTTACGAAAAGTACCATGAATTTTGCTTATAGAATCCTTTTTGTTATGATGTTAAAGTATTTGAAAGGATGATTTGGTGAATAATAGCTGGAAAATTCGCGAAATAACCATCCCAAACCGGGTTGTTGTAGCGCCGATGGCCGGAGTATCGAATTCGGCTTTTCGGATGATTTGTAAGAAATTCGGTGCCGGCTTGGTTGTGTGCGAGATGATTTCTGATCATGGAATCATTTATCGTAATAAAAAGACAATGTCGATGATGCAGGTTGATCCGCGTGAACACCCAATGAGTATTCAAATTTTTGGTGGTACAGAGGAAACACTGCTTGAAGCGGCACAATATATTGATCAACACACGGCGGCTGATATTATTGATATTAATATGGGGTGTCCGGTGCCAAAAATTACTAAGACCGATGCAGGGTCGAAGTGGCTTTTGGATGCTAACAAAATTTATCAAATGGTGCACGCCGTAGTCCAAAATGTTTCTAAGCCCGTTTCCGTTAAAATGCGGATTGGTTGGGATCGTAAGCATATTTTTGCGGTTGAAAATGCCTTGGCTGCCCAAGAAGCGGGTGCCAGTATGATTGCGATGCACGGCAGAACGCGGAAACAAATGTATGCCGGTGAAGCAGACTGGGAGACGCTTCATGAGGTAGCTCAAGTACTTGACGTGCCATTTGTTGCTAACGGCGACATTACAACACCTGAACTTGCTAAAAAGGCCTTAGATGAAATTGGCTGTACCGCCGTCATGATTGGCCGCGCTGCTTTAGGTAATCCGTGGATTGTCAAAGATATGGTGCATTATTTAGACACTGGTGAAAAGCTCGCACCTCAGACGGTTCGTGAGCGGGTAGCAACTGCTAAACACCAGTTGAAGGGCCTAGTAGATCTTAAAGGTGAAAAAATTGCTGTCCCAGAGTTTAGGCAACAAGCAGCATATTATTTGAAGGGAATTCCCCGTTCAGCCCGTACTCGTGCTAAAATAAATGAAGTTTGGACGGCACAAGAGGTTTATGACTTACTTGACAATTTTGTTGAGGACTACGAAACAAGGCAAGCACAAAAGGCTGCTAGAAGCGAAAATAGAAAGATAATGGAGGAAAAGTAATTGGCTAAAAGTGAAATGAACGACCAATTAATCGTTCGCCGCCAAAAAATGGAAGAATTACGCGAAAATGGGATTGAGCCATTTGGCATGAGAAAATTTGATCGGCAAGATTTGGCTCGAACTTTAAATGAAAAATACGCACAAGATGATAAGGATGAGTTAAATAGCGAGCTCCCTAAGACCAAAGTTGCTGGCAGAATGTTGGCAAAAAGAGGTAAGGGTAAAGTTGGTTTTGCTGATCTTTATGACAGAACTGGTAAGATTCAGATTTACGTTCGTAAAGATATCGTCGGTGAAGAAAACTACCAGATTTTCAAAAAATCTGATATTGGTGACTTCTTAGGTATCGATGGCGAAGTGATGAAGACCGATACTGGTGAATTAACCATTCGGGCTTTGCACGTAACTTTCTTATCTAAAGCTTTACGGCCTTTGCCAGATAAATACCATGGTTTGAAAGATGTTGAACAAATCTACCGTCAACGTTATTTGGACTTAATTACTAATCACGAAAGTTATGAACGTTTTGTTAACCGGACTAAGATTATTCAAGCAATCCGTGATTTCTTGAATGGTAAGGACTTCTTGGAAGTTGAAACGCCAGTTTTACACAATATCCCTGGTGGTGCTGAAGCTCGGCCATTTATTACTCACCACAATGCTCTTGATATTGACTTATACATGAGAATAGCACTTGAATTACCTCTTAAGCGCTTGATTGTCGGTGATATGGAACGGGTTTACGAAATTGGTCGTGTGTTCAGAAATGAAGGTCTAGATACTCACCATAACCCAGAATTTACTGAACTGGAAACCTATGCCGCATACTGGGACTTCCACGATGTGATGGATGAAGCAGAAGGCATTATTCGGGCAGCTGCTAACGTTGTTACGGATGATGGTAAGGTAACTTACCAGGGTACCGAAATTGATCTTGGCAAGCCATTCCGTCGTGTTCACATGGTTGATTTGATTAAAGAAAAAACCGGCGTTGATTTCTGGAAAGAAATGAGCGTTGAGGAAGCAACTAAGATTGCTGAAGATCATGATATCAAGGTGGAAAGCTTTTGGAAGGTTGGTCACATTATTAACGCTTTCTTTGAAAAATACTGTGAAGAAACAATTGTTGACCCAACCTTTGTCTATGGTCACCCAGTTGAAATTTCACCACTGGCTAAAAAGAATGCTGATGATCCTCGGTTTACTGATCGCTTTGAAATCTATATCATGGGTGAAGAATACGGTAATGCCTTTTCTGAATTGAATGACCCAGATGATCAACGTGAACGGTTTGAAGCACAAATGGCAGAGCGTGAAGCCGGTAACGATGAAGCTGATATGATTGATGAAGATTACTTGCGGGCAATGGAATACGGAATGCCGCCTACAGGTGGTCTCGGCATCGGTATTGACCGTTTGGTAATGCTTTTAACTGATGCACCAGCAATTAGGGATGTTTTACTCTTCCCAACAATGCGTCCTGAAAGAATTGAAGACATCGAACGCGAAGTTGAAGAAGACATGAAAAAGAAAAAAGATAATTAACATAATATGTCTGTAAAAAGCAAGACTTTAATTTTAATGGTTTGCTTTTTTGTAACCAATTAATAGTAATGGCTGTAAGTCACTTTTTAACATTAAATCTAACTGAAAGAGAAAAGTTTAAATGACTATTGTATATTTTGTTCGGCATGCCGAACCAGACTTAAGTAATCACAACGACTTAACCAGGCCGTTATCCAAAAAAGGGTTGGCTGATTGCCAAAAATTAGTAGAATATTTTAGCAATCAAAACATAAGTGCCATTTATTCCAGCCCATATAAACGCGCGGTTGAGACTATTCAGCCCGTTGCCAAACAAAAAAAGTTAAAAGTTAAGCGAATTGAAGCTTTTAGAGAAAGAAAAGTCGGTGATAGCTGGATTTCTAACTTCCATGAATTTTGTGAATCCCAATGGGCTAATTTCGATTATAAATTGCCTAAAGGCGAATCTTTACGACAAACGCAACAAAGAAATATTAAGGCCTTGGAATTTGTCATTAAGAATCACGAAAAACAGCGAGTAATTATTGCCGGTCATGGCAACGCTATTGGCACGGTCATTAATTATTTTGACCCTACCTTTGACTACTTAAAGTTTAAGGCCATTCAGCCAATTATGCCTTTTATTGTTAAATTTTCGTTTGCAGATGAGTTTAAACAATATCGGATAATTAAATTGTGATAAGTTGGCTAAAAAGACCAGAAAAAGGTTGTTTGATCAATAGCCCATTTCGGTATAGTATTTCGTGATTTTTTCCTTTAAAATAACCTGTAAATCTTTGGTAGCATCAAAGAAGAAGTACCAGTTTTGTAAAAGGCGTAACCAAGTACTTAATTTACGCCATGACAGCAAATCGTCTTTTTGCAATTCCTGATATCGCGCTACGTCGCTTTGATTAATAAGTTCAATGAAGCTGCTAAGGGCAATTTTGTCAGTTTTAACACCTTGGTAAAAGGCAAAAGCAAGGCGCTGCTCCTCATCATCGACAAAGGGCGCGTCCATCTTTTTAAAAATTGTCGGGATTATTTGCATAACCCTGCTTTGCTCCTGTTTCAAAAACTTAGGATGGCTTAAAGCTGCCCCCAGAAAGTCACTACCGTGGGCAATGCTATGGGCCCAGCCTTTGCCTTCAACATAGCCGCGATAATCTTTTTCACGCAGGAGGTAGTCAATGCTCCATGCAAAAAGCTGCTTTCGTTGCTCGTTCGTCAAAATTTCCGTTTCCTGATCTGTTTCGAGTATGACGGAGCCTAATAAGGCACTGAATGATCTTAAAAAAACATTGTCATTTTGTGGTTTAGCAATATCTTTAAAGAGCTTCTTTTCTGTTATAAATGTATTAATAATAGTTTGTTCTTGCTCATGAGTAAATGCGCGTTCTAAAAAGCCGCGGGCAAATAAAGTATAGACAAGATCATCGCGAATAACTGGATCTAAGTTACCGATATTGCCCAGCAACAATTGCACTTGATTATCCGTAAATTTTAATTCGCCTTCGGGGCATCTGACTAATTTTTCTAGGCTATGTTTCATTTTTAATCACCAACCTTAATACAGAATTTTTCATTAATTATATATCTTGATCAATTATCAGAGCTATAGGTGGGAGGTAATTATTACTAAAAGATCGTAGAAGTTCAAAGTTTTTTCCTTTGCTGACTCCCAAAAACGCTAGGTTTGATGTGCCAGTTGCAATTTCGTGAATTTTTTTGTCAAAAAGGGTTGCAAATCAGATAGGGTTTGCTATAATAATATTTGTCTTGCGGAAGTAGTTCAGTGGTAGAACATCACCTTGCCATGGTGGGGGTCGCGGGTTCGAATCCCGTCTTCCGCTCTAAAAAATAAAAACTCACCGCGCGGTGAGTTTTTTTGTTAATCGGGAAATAGCTCAGCTTGGTAGAGCGCTACGTTCGGGACGTAGAGGTCGCAGGTTCGAATCCTGTTTTCCCGATAAAGAAGATTTTGCCTTTATATCAGATGGCTTAAACGCTGGTATAAAGGCATTTTTGTTTTTTTAAATTTTCTGAAACTAGCTCAAAATGAGCTAAAAAACTTCATATTAGACTTCATATTTTTAAGCAGACGTGCAAGTGGGCTAATCTTAGATATTTAGCTAATAGAATAGTTTCATAGTAAAAGGCGTTGATACATCGGTAATTTAGAGGGATGATAAGTCCTTTGAAAGTTGTTCAGAAAATCAAAAAAGAGTTTTAATTGGAGTCTATATACTTGATAAACTCAATCGTGATATAAGTGGAGAATATTGGTTATAAACAATTATGCTATTACTATTTAAAGCACACAGCGATTGATGAGTTTATTGGCAATTTTACTAGAGCTCAAAAAAGTATGAATCTTAACCCTTCATTTAAGTTACTAAAATAAGCTGCAATACTATTCTGTGTACTACAATTTTTTTTTAAGCCTTTACTTTAGACTAAATTTGCTTTAAGGAAAAACGTTTTGGTTTTTTAAGGTTTTCATTTTCAACAGAACATTCCCCCAATAGCTGAAACGGGTTTTTGCTGCATTGCTACTCCTAATTGAACTCATCACAAAACTTTTGTTGTTTTACATTCAGTTTATGTTTCATATCATTTCATTATCTATCGATTTTTGTGCATAAAAATAGCCGAGTTATTAACTCGACTATATTATTTAAGTTTTACTCAACCTTTTTAAAACTCGTATTAAAGGTTTATTATTCTGAATCTGATTATTTCTATATTCATGTATAAGTTGTTCTTCTTGTTTACTTCTAGGCCTAGATGATTTTCTGATTTGTTCTTCAGAAGGAGAAATTAATCTAAATTTATTTTCCATGATGTTATCCTCCTACCTTCCTAATTCTACAAACTACCACAATTAAATTCAACTGTCTATTATTTTAAACTGTGGAACGTAAGTTATAAGGTAATTAAGCATATCAAAATCTACTATAACATGGTCCTTAATAAATAATTTGACGTTTTCTTCCGAATACTCATCATTAGCAATTTTAAGTGAAACGTTATAGAGCTGTTTTTCTAAGTCCGTTTTTGGCCCTAAATTAAAGATCAAAAAATTATTTTGCAAAAAGTCTACAGTTGCTAATAAAGCTGTTCTTTTGTTCCCATTGCTAAATGCCTGGTATCTGGCGATTGTATACCATAGACTAGCAGCTTTAGTGATTATTGTTGGTAGACGATTTTCTCCGAAAACAATTGAATTCTCAACTCTGTATAATAAGTTTTCAATTATGCCAGGCTCTTTTAAATAATAGTCACCGCTATATGATTCTTCATTAAAAATTTCTTGAGATTTAAAGTTTAGTTCACAAGTTCGTTTTACTGTTAAATAACTTATCGGCTGAGCTATAGCCAGTAACCTCTTTAAACCATTTAAAGTTGGAATTTCCATAATTGATGTACCATCTTCATTTGGCACTATCTTATTCCTATTGCTTTCGGTAGGTATTGGTTTCCACTTTTCTTTGGTAAGTAGTCCCTCACCAATTATTTCAGCAAATTCATTTAATTGCATTGTATTATCTTTTGCGTTGGGATCAAAAGGAAAAATTACAAGTCCATCATATTCTTGGTTTTTATAGTGAAATCTTTGCATACTGTTTCTCATATAAAAATTATATTATGTTCAAATTTTATCATTATCTTTAGGAAGCGTATTGGCATTATAACTTCTTCTGTTTAGTTCTCGAGTATAAATTCTTGTCACTAACCATTTAGAATACTCAAAGCAATAATATAAAAAAACAGTTATAAAAGCTAGTTTAAGGAAATAAATATATTGAATTTTATTAGGTGAAAACAATACATTTATTTTTAGATTAGGGCAACATTTGTTAGCATAACCAGCTGTAATCAATTATTTTATAGTTTTTTAACTTAATGGTTAGTATTCTTCAATGTACGAAATATCTTATACTTCTGGAAAGGCTAAAATCGACTTCATATGTCGAAATTATTGCTATAATCGTTGATATAAAGGTATTTTAAAAACTGAGTACAATATCTGTTTTCCCGATAATATATAGATTTATTCTCATGCTGGTAATTTATTTTTGCTAGTATGAGAATTTTTAGTTTTTTGGAAGTTATAACAGCCCACTAAGATTTTTGCACAAGTATTCTGTTGAAAAATTTATTTCTAATTTAAATAATAAAGAAGGATTGGGTCGCACGAAGTGCTTGTCTTTGATATAATGATTGCAAAGTTTTTTGACATGACACTTATATTTAGCCTCAAACAGAATATTTTACAAATTCTCAAAAAGGTTTATAGTGTATACACGTCATTTTTAAAGGTGGTGCTATGATGAAAAAATCTTATACGACTAGTGCAAATCAAGTATTAGAAATTGCACGAGAGCAAGCACAGAATTTTCATCATCGTTTGATTGGTACTGAACACATACTACTTGCGATGGTAATTGAATCTGATGGTGAAGCCGGCAAAAATTTGCGGGCTTGGGGTGCAACACCGAAAGCGATTCGTGAAGAAATTGAACGTTATACAGGCTATGGCTCAGCTGGCAAAACCAGTTACATGCAGATGTCACCACGCCTCAGCATGGTTTTGGCATATGCTGGCACTTTAGCTGAACGAGAAGGTTCTGCTAAAATTAAAACCTGCCATATTTTATTAGGAATGGTCCTCAATGAGCAGATATTGGCTTCTGTGATTTTGCGTAATTTAAACATTGATCTTGATGGTTTGCGTAATGACATCCTGCACAGTTTAGGTGAAGATGAACAAGATATGGATGAAAATGATCAAGAGGATAGCAGTTGGTCAGGTTTTAATGGCTCTGAAGAAAGCACCAGTAGAAATTCCAGCACACCAACTCTTGATCAGGTTTCAGTCAACCTCAACGAGAGGGCTGAAAATGGTGAAATAGATCCAGTCATTGGGCGTGATCGTGAAGTAGCACGAGTGATTGAAATTTTATCTCGGCGTAATAAAAATAATCCTGTGTTGATTGGTGAACCAGGTGTAGGCAAGACGGCAGTGGCAGAAGCCATTGCAAGCGCCATTGTTGCTAAAAAAGTACCGCACGATTTATTAAAGAAGCAAGTGGTCTCACTGGATTTAGGTGGACTTGTTGCTGGTACAAAATATCGTGGTGAATTTGAAGACCGGATGAAAAAAATCATCAAGGAAATTACTGAGAATGGCAATATTATTCTCTTTGTTGATGAAATGCACACTCTCATTGGAGCTGGAGGCGCTGAAGGCTCGATTGATGCTGCGAATATTTTAAAACCATCTCTAGCTCGAGGTGATATTCAAATGATTGGTGCTACCACTTTTGATGAATATCAAAAATATGTTGAAAAAGACCAGGCTTTAGCTCGTCGGTTCCAAATCGTGAGGTTAAATGAACCTTCTCGTGCTGAAACTTTAGCAATTTTGAATGGCTTAAAACCAAAATACGAAAAATTTCATCATGTAAAAATATCTAATTCTGCTTTAGAAAATGCAATTGATCTTTCTAGCCGCTATATTTCTGAGCGTTATTTACCAGATAAGGCAATTGATTTAATTGATGAGGCAAGTGCTGCAGTTAAAATTAAGTCAGGTAAAGGTTCTAACAATCAGTTATTACAACTTAATGATCAAATCGAGAAAGTCATTGGCGAAAAGAATCATGCTGCAGTTAACCAGAATTTTGCTAAAGCTGCACAACTCCAGGAAAGACAAAATAGTTTGCAAAGAAGACAAGATGAATTAACAACAAAGCTTGATGAATCAACTAGTAAAGGTGCTATAGTTCAACCTGAAGATGTTGCTAAAGTAGTTTCTAATTGGACCGGTGTTCCCGTTACCCAAATGAATCGGGATGAAACTAAACACTTAGCCAATTTGGAAAAAGACTTACATAAGCGCATTATTGGTCAGGACAAAGCAGTTTCTGCTGTCAGCAGGGCGGTCAGGCGAAGTCGCAGCGGCATTAAAGATGAAAATCGACCAATTGGTTCATTCCTATTTTTAGGTCCGACAGGGGTCGGTAAAACTGAACTAGCAAAAGCAATCGCTGCAGCAATTTTTGGCTCTGAGAACAACTTGATTAGAATTGACATGTCTGAATATATGGATCAAATAGCTAATAGTAAATTGATTGGTTCTGCTCCGGGCTATGTTGGCTATGATGAGGGCGGGCAGCTAACTGAACAGGTTCGCCGCCATCCATATTCAGTAGTATTATTGGATGAAGTTGAAAAAGCTCACCCTGATGTATTCAACTTGTTGCTACAGGTTTTGGAAGATGGCTTTTTAACCGATTCCAAGGGCCGTAAAGTAGACTTTAAAAATACTATTATTATCATGACTTCCAATTTGGGTTCCCGTTCATTATTTGAGACGCAGGCTCTAGGATTTAATGCTGATAATACTAGTCAAACCAAGCTGCGGCAAGATCGCGTTCGTCAAGCACTTAAAGAGTTCTTCAGACCTGAATTTTTAAACAGGATTGATGAAACTATTATTTTTGACGAACTTGATCAAAAGCAATTACGTCAAATAGTTACGCTTTTAACTCGTAAATTGATTGACCGCTTGCATAAACAAGGAGTTCAACTGAAAATTTCCACAGCTGCTTTGGATAAGATTGCAAAAGATGGTTATAATCCTGAAATGGGAGCAAGACCGCTGCGCCGTGCAATTCAGAAGGATATTGAAGATAAGATTGCTTCAATGCTGATTAAAGGTGACCTTAAGAATGGTGATATTCTTAAAGTTGGGTGCAGTCATAATCACTTAAAATTTGATGTTTTGAAACAAAAAGATAATAATTTAGTCGGCGCAAAGTGAATTAATTGACACACGAATTTTATTTTGTTATAGTAGTGCGTGATTAAAAAGCTGATTTTCAGGATTTTGCTGATCTATTGTCCAGCAAAATAATAATAGACAAAAACGACAAAGGTTGTTTTTGTCTTTTTTATGCATAAATTTCCGGCTTTTTGAAATTGTAATCAAAATGTAATATTAGCTTTCTCTGACAGAAAGGGTGTTTTCTCCTTGTTAAATGGACACGTAGTGAATTTTGGCAAACATCGGACAAGGCGCAGTTTTTCCCGCATTAAAGAAGTGCTGGATCTGCCTAACTTGACAGATGTGCAAACCGAATCATACCAATGGTTTTTGGATGAGGGTATTAAAGACGTTTTTGATGATATTATGCCAATTAGTGACTTTTCAGGTAAGCTTTCCCTGGAATATTTGGGCTATAAACTGCAAAAACCAAAATATACCGTTGATGAAGCACGTGATCATGATGCAACTTATGCTGCACCAATGCACGTTACTTTAAAACTGACCAATCAAAAAACCGGTGAGATTAAGACTCAAGATGTTTTCTTTGGTGATTTACCATTAATGACTGAATCTGGCTCATTTATTATTAATGGTGCTGAAAGGGTCATCGTTTCTCAATTAGTTAGATCACCAAGTGTTTATTATTCTGGTGATTATGACAAGAATGGTCGGCAAATTTTTGGTACTACTGTGATACCAAACCGTGGTGCCTGGCTTGAGTATGAAACTGATGCTAAGAATGTTTCTTACGTTCGCGTTGATCGTACTCGTAAATTGCCACTAACTGTTTTAATCAGGGCACTGGGAATTAGTTCGGATGACGAGATTTTAGACCTCTTTGGTCAGAGTGATACGCTACAATTCACTTTGGATAAAGATGTCCATAAGAATCCGGCTGATTCTCGTGTAGCTGAAGCGTTAAAAGATATTTATGAGCGCCTGCGCCCTGGTGAGCCCAAGACCACTGACTCTTCACGTTCACTTCTTTATGCACGCTTCTTTGACCCACGTCGCTATGATTTAGCACCCGTTGGTCGATATAAAGTTAATAAGAAGTTATCTTTAAAGAGTCGCTTGTATGGTCAAACTCTGGCAGAAACTTTGGCAGACCCTGATACAGGTGAAATTATCGTTAAAAAGGGTACAGTTGTGACCCATGAAGTGATGGATACTCTAGAAAAGTATCTTGATCGCGATGACTTTAAGATGGTTACTTATCAACCATCCAAAGAGGGCGTTTTACCTGATCCAATTAATGTTCAAGAGATAAAAGTTTACTCCAAGGTAAATCCTGAACGTGTTGTTAAATTAATTTCTAACGGTCATATTGATAAAAAAGTTAAGTATTTAACTCCAGCTGACGTGGTTGCTTCTATTAATTATTTCTTCTTGTTGCAAGATGAAATTGGTAACACTGATGATATTGATCACTTAGGTAACCGTCGTATTCGTCGTGTTGGTGAATTGTTGCAAAACCAGTTTAGAATTGGTTTGGCCCGGATGGAACGTGTTGTTAGAGAAAGAATGTCAATTCAAGACCCTTCAACTGTGACGCCGCAACAATTAATTAATATCAGGCCAATTGTGGCAAGTATTAAAGAGTTCTTTGGTTCATCACAACTGTCACAGTTTATGGACCAGCACAACCCGCTGGGTGAATTAACCCATAAGCGCCGTATGTCTGCTTTGGGGCCTGGTGGTTTAACACGTGATCGTGCTGGATACGAGGTGCGGGATGTTCACTATACTCAATATGGTCGTTTGTGCCCAATTGAGACTCCTGAAGGTCCTAACATTGGTTTGATTAACTCTCTTGCTACATACGCAGTTATTAATAAATATGGCTTTATTGAAACGCCATATCGTCGGGTTTCCTGGACCACACACAAGGTAACTAATAAAATTGATTACCTTACCGCTGATGTTGAGGATAACTACATTATCGCTGGTGCCAATACTCCACTTAATCCGGATGGTTCATTTAAAGATGATCTTGTTTTAGCACGTCATAAGGAAGATAACGTCGAAGTTAGTCCAGATAAAATTGACTACATGGATGTTATTCCTAAACAAGTTGTTTCTGTTGCTTCAGCATGTATTCCGTTTTTGGAAAATGATGACTCTAACCGTGCTTTAATGGGCGCTAACCAGCAAAGACAAGCTGCACCTTTAATTAATCCTCACAGCTGTCTTGTTGGTACTGGAATGGAATATCGTGCAGCACATGATTCCGGTGCAGCAGTTTTGGCTAAAGCCGCTGGTACAGTTGAATATGTCGATGCCAACACTATCAGAGTAAGACGTGCTGACAGTACACTGGATAAGTACACTCTGGAAAAATATCGTCGTTCAAACAACTCGAAATCATACAATCAGACTCCTAACGTTAAGTTAGGCGACAAAGTTGTAAAGGGTGAAGTAATTGCCAATGGACCAACAATGGATCATGGCGAATTGGCTTTGGGTCAAAACCCAGTTATCGCTTTTATGACTTGGAACATGTATAACTACGAAGATGCCATCATGCTTTCTGAACGTCTGGTAAAAGATGATGTTTATACTTCAATCAGTATTGAAGATTATGAATCAGAAGCCCGTGACACTAAACTTGGCCCTGAAGAGATTACACGTGAATTGCCAAACGTTGGTGAGGATGCACTTAAGGATCTCGATGGTCAAGGTATTGTCCGTGTAGGTGCTGAAGTTCATGACGGAGACATTTTGGTAGGAAAAGTTACGCCTAAGGGTGTTACTGAACTATCAGCTGAAGAAAGACTGCTGCATGCCATTTTTGGTGAAAAAGCTCGTGAAGTGCGTGATACCTCATTACGTGTTCCTCACGGTGGTGGCGGTATTGTCCGTGATGTTAAAGTTTATACTAGAGAAAATGGTGATGAACTATCTCCTGGTGTTAATACTTTAGTCCGGGTCTACATTGCACAAAAGAGAAAGATTCAAGTCGGCGATAAAATGTCTGGTCGTCACGGTAACAAGGGTACTGTTGCCGCAGTTGTACCAGAAGAAGATATGCCATATTTACCAGATGGTACTCCAGTTGATATTTGTTTAAACCCAATGGGTGTTCCTTCACGTATGAATATTGGTCAGCTTTTGGAATTACACCTTGGTCGTGCTGCAGATAACTTGGGTATTCATGTTGCTACACCAGTATTTGATGGAGCAAGTGAAGACGATGTTTGGGATACTGTTCATAAGGCCGGCATTGATAAAGATGGTAAAACAGTTCTTTATGATGGCCGTACCGGTGAGCCTTTCCACAACCGGGTTTCTGTTGGTATCATGCACTATCTGAAGTTGACCCACATGGTTGACGACAAGATTCACGCACGTTCAATTGGGCCTTACTCATTAGTAACGCAACAACCTCTTGGTGGTAAAGCACAGTTTGGTGGACAGCGTTTTGGTGAAATGGAAGTTTGGGCTCTGGAAGCTTATGGTGCAGCATATACTTTGCAGGAAATTTTGACTTATAAATCAGATGATGTTGTTGGCCGTGTCAAAGCTTATGAAGCTATTGTCAAGGGTGAAAGAATTCCAAAACCAGGTGTTCCTGAATCATTCCGTGTCCTAGTTAAAGAATTGCAATCTTTAGGATTGGATATTCGCGTTCTTGACATGAATCATAAAGAAATCGAATTGCGTGATATGGATGATGATTCAAATGAGCATTTGAACATTGATACTCTTTCAAAGATGGCTGAAGAGCAACAAAAGAAGAAGTTGGCCGCAGAAACTGCAGATTCTGAAGATAATGAAGAAGCAGCAGAGGAATTGGATGCCCCTGTAGATCAGTCTGACGATGATAATAAGATTTCTCAATAAGTAGGAGGTTAAACTTTTGATCGACGTAAATAAATTTGAAAGCATGCAAATTGGCCTTGCATCTCCGAATAAAATTCGCAGCTGGTCATACGGTGAAGTTAAAAAACCAGAAACTATTAATTACCGTACTTTAAAGCCGGAAAAAGATGGTTTGTTTGATGAACGAATTTTCGGACCGACTAAGGACTGGTCATGTGCATGTGGTAAATATAAAGGTGTGAGATACCGCGGGATCGTCTGTGACCGCTGTGGTGTTGAAGTTACCTCCTCTAAAGTTAGAAGAGAACGGATGGGTCATATTGAATTGGCCGCACCAGTTACTCATATTTGGTATTTTAAAGGGATTCCATCAAGAATGGGACTCATTTTGGATATTTCTCCGAGACTCCTTGAAGAAGTTATCTATTTTGCGGCTTATATTGTAATTGATCCTGGTGATACCGATCTAGAATTTAAACAACTTTTAACAGAGGCAGAATACCGGGAACAGAAAGAAAAATACGGTAATCGCTTTACGGCCAAAATGGGTGCTGAAGCAATTCGTGATTTGTTGCGTAAAGTTGATTTAAATAAGGAAGTTACCGATTTAAAGAAAGAATTGGAAACTGCTACTGGTCAAAAACGTACCCGTGCTATCAGAAGACTTGATATTCTGGATGCGTTTAAAGATTCTGGTAATAAACCAGAATGGATGGTTATAGATGCTGTCCCAGTTATACCACCAGACTTAAGACCGATGGTTCAACTTGAAGGTGGACGTTTTGCGACTTCTGACCTAAATGATTTATACAGAAGAGTGATTAACCGCAACAATCGGTTAAAGAGACTGTTAGATCTAAATGCACCTAATATTATTGTGCAAAACGAAAAACGGATGCTGCAAGAAGCAGTAGATGCTTTAATTGATAATGGCCGCCGTGGACGTTCTGTAGTAGGACCAGGTAACCGCCCGCTGAAATCCTTATCGCATATGCTTAAAGGTAAGCAGGGACGTTTCCGTCAGAACTTGCTTGGTAAACGTGTTGACTATTCTGGTCGTTCCGTTATCGATGTTTCACCAAAATTGAAGTTCTATCAATGTGGTGTTCCGCGTCCGATGGCCTTGGAATTGTTTAAACCATTTGTCATGCATGAGCTTGTTAAGCGTAAGATTGCTACAAATATCAAAAGTGCTAAACGGAAAATTGACCGCGAAGACGATGATGTCTGGGATGTACTTGAAGATGTTATTAAGGAAAGAACGGTATTGCTAAACCGTGCTCCTACTCTGCACCGTTTAAGTATTCAAGCATTCGAACCGGTTTTGGTACCTGGAAAGTCAATTCGTCTGCACCCACTTGCTTGTGAGGCTTACAACGCTGACTTTGATGGTGACCAGATGGCGATTCACGTGCCTCTGTCAGATGAGGCTGTTGCTGAATCAAGAATGTTAATGCTGGCTGCTCACCATATTCTTGCTCCTAAGGATGGTAAACCAATTGTTACTCCATCACAGGATATCGTTTTGGGTAACTACTGGTTGACTCAGGCTGAAAAGGGTCGTGAAGGTGAAGGAATGATTTTCAATTCACCTGATGAAGCGACAGTTGCTTACACTAACGGTGACATTCATTACCACACTATTATCGGAATGTCTGCTGACTCAATGCCGAAGAAAGCATGGCCTAAAGGTTATGAACATGGCATTTTTGTTACTACATACGGCAGAATCATTTTCAATCAAATTTTCCCAGAAGATTATTTCTACGTTAATGAACCAACTGAAGAAAACTTGAATAATCCTCTTGCTGCCAAGTACTTCTTGGAGCCTGGCGAAGATATTCATGAGAAAATTGACAGCGTGGCAAATGATTTGATTTCTACACCATTTAAGAAGTCCTTCTTGTCTGATTCTATCGCTACAATTTACAAGTATTACAAGGTTCAAAGAACTTCAGAATATCTTGATGATTTGAAGACTTTAGGCTATACCAGTTCGACCACTTCTGGTATTACGATTGGTATGACCGATGTTCCCGAAATTCAGGATAAAGATGAAAAAGTTGAAAAAGCCCACAAACAAGTTGATGTGGTGTCTAAGCAGTTTAGACGTGGTTTAATTACCGAACAGGAACGTCATGATCGTGTAATTAGCATTTGGAATGATTGTAAGGATCAAGTCCAAGATGAAATTGCTCAGATTTATGACCCGCGTAATCCTATTACCATCATGGCTGACTCTGGTGCGCGTGGTAATATTTCAAACTTTACCCAACTTGCTGGTATGCGTGGCTTAATGGCTACTCCAAACGGTGGTTTGTTCGAAATTCCAGTTACTTCCAACTTTAAGGAAGGCTTGTCAGTTCTAGAACTGTTCATGTCAACTCACGGTGCACGTAAGGGTATGACGGATACTGCTTTAAAGACTGCACAATCTGGTTACTTAACTCGGCGGTTAGTCGATGTTGCGCAAGACGTTATTATCCGTGAAGATGATTGTGGTACCGATCGCGGTATTGATGTTCACGCAATCATGGAAGGTGACGAATTAATTGAGCCACTCTATGATCGCTTATTGGGACGCTTTACTGCCGAAACGGTTAAAGATCCTAGAACCGGTGCCACAATTATCGGTCGTAACGTCATGATGGATGAAAACTTGGCTCACCAAATTTGCGATGCAGGTGTAACTAACGTTAAGATTAGATCAATCCTGACTTGTGACACGCCACACGGTGTTTGCCGCAAGTGTTATGGTATGAACTTAGCTACAGGTGAAGAAGTTGAAGTTGGTGAAGCAGTTGGTACTGTTGCCGCTCAATCAATTGGTGAACCTGGTACGCAGCTGACTTTGCGTACTTTCCACAATGGTGGTGTTGCCGGTGCTGAAGATATTACTCAAGGTCTTCCTCGTGTGCAAGAGTTGTTTGAAGCTCGTAACCCTAAGGGTCGTGCCATAATTTCTGAAGTTGATGGTGTAGTTGATTCAATTCAGGAGAATCCTGCTGAACATACTCGTGAAATCACTGTTAAAGGTAAGATCGATACCAGAAGCTACAGTGTTCCTTATACTGCGTCAGTAGCAGTTGCCGAGGGCGATGAAGTTCAACGTGGCGATAAGTTAACTCTTGGTTCAATTGATCCGAAAGAATTGATTCAAGTTACCGATACTTTAACTACTGAAGAGTACATTCTGGTTGAAGTCCAAAAAGCATATAGAATGCAGGGTGTTGATATTTCTGACAAGCACGTCGAAGTATTAACCAGACAGATGTTACAAAAAGTTCGTGTGCTTGATCCTGGTGAGACCGACTTGTTGCCGGGCGAGATTATGGATATTGGTCAATTTAAAGATCGCAACACATCTGTGATTATTTCTGGTGGTATACCTGCAACTGCACAAAGTGTAATTCTGGGTATTACCAAAGCTGCCCTTGAAACTAACAGTTTCTTATCAGCTGCTTCATTCCAGGAAACAACTCGTGTATTAACTGATGCTTCAATCAGAGGTAAGAATGATCCATTACTCGGATTAAAGGAAAATGTTATCATTGGTAAGATCATTCCAGCTGGTACTGGTCTTCCAATTTATCGTGATATGGAACCCGAGTCAGACGTAAAGAAACCTAAATCTGTTTACTCAATCGCAGACATTGAGAAGAAGATGAAGGAAGCCGATCAGGCTAGGGAATCATAAACTCAATTAATCAAAAAAACTGTTCCGTTAGAAATTCCTAACGGAGCAGTTTTTTGTTTACCCGCAATTTTTACTTTAAAATCCTATCAAATAGAATATATGATATTGTCCATAAAATAATGCCAACAATCAGAAAGAAACCAAATATTTTTACTAAGTCTAGTATTGATTTAGTTGGGAACCAGCCGCTGAATACTAAACAAGGATATATGGTAACCAGCATGATTAGAAAATGAATGACAGATTGTTTTGTTAATAACCAACTTTTGACATCATAAATAACAGAGGTTGCTGCAACTGCAGTTATTATTAGTCCCGTGATAAATGTCGATTTAACGCTATAATCATCGATATATAGTAATTTCATAATCCAAGAAAATATACTCATAATGATAAAAGGTATGGCGCCACGTATTGCTGCAGATAAAATATAGTGCATCGTTTTTCCTCAATAAACTTTTGATTTTCTTATAAAAAAGATTTTATCATAGGCTAAATCGTAATAGAAGATACGGGTTTTAGCTAAATGAGTTTTATAGTTATAACCCAGCTAAAAAATTTTGTCATTTGTAATTTTATGAATTATTAGTGATAATTTTATTAAATAATGTTATAATCGGAAAAAGTCACAAGGGAGATGTTGATGGTGAAGGAAGACGATTTTTCTTTAAAACAACTGGTATTATTAGCATTATTAACTGCGATTAACGTTGTTGTCAGTCGTATTTTCATTATTCCTATGCCTTTGACTCACGGTAATATCAATTTATGTGATGCAATTATTTATTTAGTAGCATTATTATATGGGCCAGTTGCCGGTGGTATAGTTGGCGGACTTTCAGGATTTTTGCTTGACCTACTCGGTGGATACGGACAGTTTATGCTCTTTTCTCTTGTTGTCCACGGTTTAGAAGGTTTCTTTGTAGGATTAGTCTTTAGATACTGGAACTTAGGAAATCAAATAGTTAAGGCAGCCGTTGCCGGAGCTATAGGAGTATTGTTGATGGTAACCGGGTATTTTGTCACTAACACAGTCCTTTATACATTTGCTGCAGGCTTTGCTAGTCTTTTTACCAATACCATTCAAGGAGTTGTTGGTGTGGTAATAGCCATCGTTTTGCTGCCGAGCTTGCAACATTTAATGGCAAGATACGGTTAGTATTTATTTGTAAATTATTTTAGATTCATAAAGTGCTGCATTCTCGGTTGTGGGATGCAGCTTTTTTAGTTGCTCAAAAGCTGTATGATTAAACCAATATAAATGAAAGGAATAAATGCTATAGGTTCATTTTTGCTTACTTCACCACCAATAAAAAAGCTAAGTAAAATAATTGAGGCAGTTAAAAAAGTTAAATTGGCAAATTTAGGGTCAAAACAAAAAGTTAAAACAAGATAGATTATTAAATCTCCCTTGCCAATTTTATGTTTTATTGTTTCATAAAGAAAAAGTAAAAAAATGGGACAAAACTCAACTAAATCTGTAATATTGATTTGCTCAAAAGTTTTAATTATACGCAAAGCTGAAATAAAAAAGGTTGGAGCAACGAACGCAATATCAAACTCTTTTGACTGATAATCACTGATAGCAGCTAGGAGTATGTTAAACAAGACAATCGCTGTGATTGCATCATGAGGATTGCTAAAATCGATCTTAAGGAAAGTAAATCCTCCTAAAAACTCTGTTACAAAATATTCAGCAGGAATCTGAATTTTGCAATAACGACAACGACCTTTGAGTAATAAATAAGAAATTAATGGTATCTCATCAAATATGTTTAGTTGCTGATTACAGTTAGTGCATTTTGACCGGCTAAAAATAAAGTCTTCTTTTCCAACTCTTTCGACAATAACGCAGGCATGAGAAGCCAGACAGGTTCCAATCAAAAAATTGCTAATTTTAAAAATCAAGTTCATTTCATTACCCCACTAGAACTAAATACGAAAAAACTGATATAAATTTTTTAGCTAATAAAAATAATTTGCATTTTTAATTCAAGCGAGTACAATAGTCAATGTGTATTTTGAAGATTTATCTGGGACCAAAAAAAGAAACTCCTGGATGTGTGAACAAAATAATTTTTTTAGGAGGAAAATTTAATGCCAACCATTAACCAATTGGTAAGAAAAGGCCGTCACAACAAGACGACTAAATCAAAGTCACCTGCTTTAAGCTACGGCTACAACAGTATGAAGAAAGAGCTAGTAGCTAACCCAGCACCTCAAATGCGTGGAGTAGCTACTCGTGTCGGTACCATGACACCAAAGAAGCCAAACTCAGCTTTACGGAAATATGCTCGTGTTCGTCTTTCAAACTTGATCGAAGTAACTGCATACATTCCAGGTGAAGGCCATAATTTGCAAGAACACTCAGTTGTTTTAATTCGTGGTGGTCGTGTAAAGGACCTTCCTGGTGTTCGTTATCACATTATCCGCGGTGCGTTAGATACTGCGGGTGTTGATGGTAGAAAGCAAGGCCGTTCCAAGTACGGTGCCAAGAAAGATTAAGGAGGAGTAAATAATGCCTAGAAAAGGACATGTTGCTAAAAGAGATATTTTAGCGGATCCAGTATACAATTCAAAGCTCGTAACCAAGTTGATCAACCACTTAATGATTGATGGTAAGAGAGCTAAGGCATCTTCAATCCTTTATGATGCTTTTGACATTGTTAAAGAAAAGACTGGCAAGGAGCCACTCGATGTTTTTGAAGAAGCTATGAACAATATCATGCCAGTTTTGGAAGTTAGAGCACGCCGTATTGGTGGTTCAAACTACCAGATCCCAGTAGAAGTTCGTCCTGAAAGAAGAACTACTCTTGGTTTAAGATGGTTAGTTTCATATGCTCGTTTACGTAATGAACATACTATGGATGAACGCTTAGCTAATGAAATTATCGATGCTTCAAACAATACTGGCTCAGCTGTTAAAAAGCGTGAAGATGTTCACCGTATGGCTGAAGCCAACCGTGCATTTGCACACTATCGTTTCTAATTTTTTAGGGAAAGGAAAAAATCTATGGCTAATAAGCGTGAATTTCCATTAGAAAAAACACGTAACATTGGTATTATGGCCCACATTGATGCGGGTAAGACTACTACTACAGAGCGTATTCTTTATTACACTGGAAAAATCCATAAAATCGGCGAAACCCATGAGGGTGATTCCCAAATGGACTGGATGGATGAAGAAAAAGAACGTGGTATTACCATTACTTCAGCTGCTACTACAGCACAATGGCATGATTACAGAATTAACATTATTGATACCCCAGGACACGTTGACTTCACTATTGAGGTAGAGCGTTCACTTCGTGTACTTGATGGTGCTGTTACTGTTCTTGATGCCCAAGCCGGAGTTGAACCTCAGACTGAAAATGTTTGGCGTCAAGCTGAAACTTACGGTGTTCCTCGAATTGTTTTTGTAAACAAGATGGACAAGATTGGTGCAGATTTTGATAATTCTGTTAAGTCTTTACATGAACGTTTAAATGCCAATGCTCTGGCTGTTCAAATGCCAATTGGTTCTGCAGAGAGCTTTGAGGGTGTTATCGACTTACTCAACATGGTAGCTGATGTTTATGATGAAGATAAACTAGGTTCCAAGTGGGACACTATTCCTGTTCCTGATGAGTATAAAGAAGAAGCAGAAAAGCGTCGCGGTGAGTTAATTGAACAAGTAGCAGACGTTGATGATGACATCATGGAAAAGTATCTTAATGGTGACGAAATTTCCGTTGATGAATTAAAGGCTGCTATTCGTAAAGCTACATTGGATTTGAAGATTTTCCCAGTATTTGCAGGTTCAGCATTCAAGAACAAGGGTGTGCAGATGATGCTTGATGGTGTGGTTGACTACTTACCATCTCCATTAGATGTTAAGCCTTATGTTGCTCACGATCCAAAAACTGGTGAGGAAGTTGAACTAGTTGCTGGAGATGAAAAGCCATTCTCTGCTTTAGCATTTAAGATTGCTACTGACCCATTTGTTGGTCGTTTAACTTATATTCGTGTTTACACTGGTTCACTTGAATCAGGTTCATATGTTTTGAATGCTTCAAAGAATGGCCGTGAACGTGTTGGCCGTTTGTTGCAAATGCATGCCAACTCAAGAAGTGAAATTCCTGAAGTCTTCTCAGGTGATATTGCTGGTGCCATTGGGTTAAAGAACACTACTACTGGTGATTCCTTAACTGATCCTGACCACCCATTAATTTTGGAAAGTTTGGAAGTTCCAGATCCAGTTATTCAAGTTTCAATTGAGCCAGAATCTAAAGCTGACCGTGATAAGCTTGATGTTGCCTTGCAAAAATTGACTGAAGAGGATCCAACTTTTAGAGCAGAAACTAATGCAGAAACTGGTCAAACTTTGATCTCCGGAATGGGTGAATTGCACCTGCAAATCATGGTTGAACGTATGAAGCGTGAATTCCATGTTGAAGCTAAGATTGGTGAACCACAAGTTGCCTATCGTGAAACCTTTACTAAGCCCGCTAAAGCACAAGGTAAGTTTGTTCGTCAGTCTGGTGGTAAGGGTCAATACGGTGACGTTTGGATTGAATTTACTCCAAATGAAAGAGGAAAAGGTTACGAATTTGAAGACGCCATTGTTGGTGGTGTTGTTCCTCGCGAATTCATTCCAGCTGTTGATGCAGGTCTGCAAGAATCCATGAAAAATGGTATCTTAGCTGGTTACCCGTTGATTGATGTCAAGGCTAAACTTTATGATGGTAGTTACCACGAAGTCGACTCATCTGAAGCTGCCTTCAAGGTTGCTGCTTCATTGGCTTTGAGAAATGCGGCTCCTAAAGCTGGTGCTGTTATCCTTGAACCTATTATGAAGGTTCAAGTAATCACACCTGAAGATTACTTAGGTGACGTAATGGGTTCCATTACAGCTCGTCGTGGTACAATGGATAATATGCAAGACCGTGCTGGAGCTAAGGTGTTGAATTCAATGGTTCCACTTGCAGAAATGTTTGGTTATGCTACTACTTTGCGTTCTTCAACACAGGGTCGTGGTACGTTTACAATGGTCTTTGACCACTATTCACCAACTCCTAAATCTATCCAAGAAGAAATTATTAAAAAGCGTGGGGGTAACGCAGAATAATTTCTGATAGTTAATGGGGTATAATTTTAAAATTGATATAAGAGCTATTGGTAGATCCAGTAGCTCTTTTTTATGCGCAATGTAATTTTAATAATAAACTCTGTCTTTATAAACTAGATTTTGTCATGTCAACCTAACCTAGTTATTTTCACCAAATTGAGCAAAAACATTGCTATAAAATATTCCCTGTTGTATTTTAGTTGCTGCTAAAAAATATTACTTTATAAAAGTTAAATTTTATAATTGCTGATATAAAGTCAAGAAAAATATCCTTTAAGCCTTGATATTCAAGCTTAAAACAGGTATACTATCTTTTGTGTGTCTAGGGCTTTTTCTGCCCTAAAAGCACATTTTGTTGTAAAGCGTTGATACAAAAGGTTGCGGCACACCAGGCTGCATTGCCACAGAGGTAGTGCCGGGAATTTTTGTGGAAGCTAGTCATCTTTTAAAGAAGACGTTGAGGAGGTAATTTAATGGCAAGTCAATCAATTCGTATCAGACTTAAGTCATACGAACATGGTATTCTCGATGAATCAGCTGCTAAAATTGTAGCTACTGCTAAGAGAACCGGAGCTGAAATTTCAGGTCCTGTTCCACTGCCAACAGAAAGGGTATTGTTTACTGTTTTACGTTCACCACATATGAACAAAGATTCACGTGAACAATTTGAAATTCGTACGCATAAGCGTTTAATCGATATTTTAAATCCAACACCTAAGACTGTTGACTCTTTAATGAAGCTTGATTTACCAAGCGGTGTTGACATCGAAATTAAACTTTAATTTTTAAAAGAAAGAGGTGTAATCATGACCAAAGGAATCTTAGGAAGAAAAGTTGGTATGACCCAAATCTTCACTAAAGATGGTATCCTTGTGCCTGTAACTGTTGTTGAAGCAACTCCTAACGTTGTTATGCAAGTTAAGACAGTTGAATCTGACGGCTACGAAGCAATTCAATTAGGATACCAAGACAAGCGTGAAGTTTTGAGCAACAAACCAGAAAAAGGTCATGCTGCAAAAGCAAAGACTTCGCCTAAGCGCTTCATACGTGAAATCCGCGGAGTTGAGCTTAAGGACTACGAAGTCGGCTCAGAAGTTACTGTGGACACATTTAAGGAAGGTGACGTAGTTGACGTCACTGGTACTACAAGAGGTCATGGATACCAAGGTAACATTAAACGTTGGGGCCAATCACGTGGACCAGAAACTCACGGTTCAAGATATCACAGAATTCCTGGTTCAATGGGTTCCATCATCAACCGTGTTCCTAAGGGCAAACGCCTGCCAGGACACATGGGAATGAAGAAAGTTACCATTGAAAACTTAGTAATTGAAAAAGTTGTAGCAGATAAGAATGTATTATTAATCAAGGGTAATGTACCTGGTGCTAAGAATTCATTGCTTACTGTTAGATCTGCTGTAAAGACTAATAAATAGGAAGGAGGACTAGAATGGCTAATTTAAAAGTTATCGATCAAAAAGGCAAAGACGCTGGTGAAGTTACTTTAAATGATGATGTATTTGGTATTAAGCCAAATGAAAGCGTAGTTTTTGACGCAATTATCAGACAGAGAGCTGGCAGACGTCAAGGTACCTCAAAGGTCAAAAATAGATCCGCTGTTCGCGGCGGTGGTAAGAAGCCTTGGAAACAAAAGGGTACAGGACGTGCTCGTCAAGGCTCTATCCGTTCCCCACAATGGCGTGGCGGTGGTGTAGTTTTCGGACCAACTCCACGTTCTTACGCATACTCAATGCCAAGAAAGCAACGGCGCTTGGCTATCAAGTCTGTTCTTTCCCAAAAATTGATTGATGAAGATTTAGTAGTTTTAGATCAACTGACAATGTCAGCTCCTAAGACCAAAGAATTCAAGTCAATCTTGGACGGCTTAAAAGTTGAAGGCAAAGTTTTAGTTGTTTCTGATGATAAGAATGTTCAATATTCAGCTAGAAACTTGCCAAACGTTAAGGTAATCACTGCTAATGGCTTGAATGTTGAAGATGTTGTTAATTATGACAAATTGGTTTTGACTAAAGAAGCTATTGAAAAGATTGAAAAGAATGTTGAGGGGGCTTCAGCGAAATGAGTGCACATGATATCATTTTAAGACCTGTCATTACTGAAAAGTCAACGAACTTAATGGATGATAAGAAGTACACTTTCAACGTGCTTTTAACTGCAACCAAGACTCAAGTTCGTGATGCTGTTGAAGAAATTTTTGATGTTAAGGTTAAAAAAGTTAATATCATGAATGTTCGTGGTAAGGATAAGCGTGTTGGCCGTTATTCAGGCAAAACCGCTCGTACCCGTAAGGCAATAGTTACCTTAACTGAAGATTCAAACGATATCAAAATTTTCAAAGACGATAGCAACAATAAAGAAGAAAATAAGTAATAGGAGGTCAGTCAATTGGCTATTAAAATTTATAAGCCAACCACAAATGGTCGCCGTAATATGACTACTTCTGACTTTGCTGAAATTACTAAGAGCAAACCAGAACGTACCCTACTTGAGTCACAATCACATACTGCAGGTCGTAACTCTTATGGTCATATTACAAGTAGACACCGTGGCGGTGGACATAAACAAAAATACCGTATCATCGATTTTAAGCGTAATAAAGACAATGCTAAAGCTGTAGTTAAGGCTATCGAATACGATCCAAACAGAACTGCTAATATTGCACTTCTTCACTACACTGACGGTATTAAAGCTTATATCCTGGCACCAAAAGGTTTAACAGTCGGCGATGTGGTTGAATCTGGTGCTAACGCAGATATTAAACCAGGAAATGCTTTGCCTTTAAAGAACATTCCAACTGGTACTTCAATTCATAATATTGAATTAAGACCTGGCAAAGGCGGTCAGCTTGTTAGAAGTGCTGGAGCCAGCGCTCAAGTTTTGGGCAATGATGGTAAGTACACATTAGTTAAATTACAAAGTGGTGAGGTTCGCAAGATTTTATCAGTTTGTCGTGCAACTATCGGTGTCGTAGGTAATGAACAACATTCATTAATCCAATTAGGTAAAGCTGGACGTAGTCGCTGGTTGGGTAGACGCCCACAGTCTCGTGGTTCCGTAATGAACCCTAACGATCACCCACATGGTGGTGGTGAAGGTAAGGCTCCTGTAGGTCGTCCACAACCGATGACTCCATGGGGCAAGAAAGCTCGTGGTATTAAGACTAGAAATAGTAAGAGAGCCAGCGAAAAATTGATTGTTCGTCACCGTAAGGGTAGCAAATAATAGAAGGAGGGTAATTTAATGAGCCGTAGTATTAAAAAAGGGCCTTTTGCTGATGCATCTTTATTAAAGAAAGTTGATGCACAAGCAGACACAGATAAAAAACAGGTTATTAAAACTTGGTCACGTCGTTCAACTATTTTTCCTTCTTTTGTTGGTTTGACTATAGCTGTTTACGATGGTAGAAAGCATGTTCCAGTATACATTACTGAGGACATGGTTGGTCATAAGTTAGGTGAATTTGTTCCAACGAGAACTTTCCGCGGACACAAGACATCTGACGACAAGGCTACTTCAAAATAGAGAAAGGAGAAACACTTAAATGGCAGAACAAGTTAGTTCAGCTAGGGCAGAGGCAAGAACAGTTCGTATTGCTCCAAGAAAAGCACGTTTAGTCGTTGATTTGATTCGTGGCAAAGACGTAGCTGAAGCATTGGCAATCTTGCAATTTACGCCTAGAGCTGCTTCCCCAATCGTTGAAAAAGTTTTACGCTCAGCAATTGCAAATGCAGAACACAATTACGATCTTGAAAGTGCTAATCTTTATGTGTCTGAAGCATACGTAAACGAGGGAGCTACTTTAAAGAGATTTAGACCACGTGCCAAGGGTATGGCTTCTCCGATTAACAAGAGAACTAGTCATGTAGTTGTAGTAGTGTCAGAAAAGAACGATTAAGGGAGGTATATTAATGGGTCAGAAAATTAACCCAAATGGTTTTCGTCTCGGCGTAATTCGTGACTGGGAATCTAAATGGTATGCTGACAGAGGATACAAAGAAACCTTAAATGAAGACCTGCGCATCAGAAAATTCATTGATAAGAAATTAAAGAATGCCTCTGTTTCTACTGTTGAAATTGAACGTGCAGCCAATAGAATCAACGTATCAATCAATACTTCTAAACCAGGTATGGTGATTGGTAAAGGTGGTTCTGAAGTTGAAGCACTGAGAAGAGAATTAAATGCTTTGACTAAAAAGCAGGTTCACGTTAATATTGTTGAAATTAAGAAGCCAGATCTTGATGCTAAATTGGTAGCTGAAAGTATTGCTAGTCAACTTGAAGCTCGTATTGCTTTTAGACGTGCTACGCGTCAAGCAACTCAAAGAACAATGCGTGCCGGTGCTAAAGGAATCAGAGTACAAACTTCTGGTCGTTTAAATGGTGCTGACATGGCAAGAAGAGAATGGCATACAGAAGGCCGTGTTCCATTACAAACTTTAAGAGCTGATATTGATTATGCTTGGGTAAATGCTTACACCACCTATGGTGAAATTGGCGTTCAAGTATGGATTAACCGGGGTGAAATCTTACCTTCTAAAAGTAAGAAGCCCGAAAAAGCTGCGAAGGGAGGAAACAAATAATGCCTCTAGTACCAAAAAGGGTAAAACACCGTCGTGAGTTTCGTGGTAAAATGCGTGGTGCCGCTAAGGGTGGTAAAACTATCGCTTTTGGTGAATATGGATTAGAAGCCCTTGAATCCCACTGGATTACTACTCAACAAATCGAAGCTGCTCGTGTTGCGATGACTCGTTATATGAAGCGTGGCGGTAAAGTTTGGATTAGAATTTTCCCTCAAAAGTCTTACACTGCTAAAGGTGTTGGTGTACGTATGGGTTCTGGTAAAGGTGCACCAGCAGGCTGGGTAGCTGTAGTCAAGAGAGAAAAGATCATGTTTGAAATTGGTGGCGTTAACGAAGCAACTGCTCGTGAAGCTTTGAGACTTGCTGCAACTAAGCTTCCAATTAAATGTAAGTTCGTGTCTAGAAGTTCGGAAGTAGGTGGCAATTCTAATGAAGGCTAAGGAAATCAGAGCATTAACCACTGATCAAATGTTAGACAAAGAAAAGCAATACAAAGAAGAACTCTTTAATTTGCGTTTTCAACAAGCAACGGGTCAATTAGAAAATACCGCTCGCCTAAGCAAAGTCCGTAAAAATATTGCTAGAATTAAAACAATTCTTAGTGAAAAAGCATTGGAAAAAGATTAGTGGAAGGGAGTTATTAACTTGAGCGAATCAATCGAAAGAAATCATCGTCACGTATATCAAGGCCAAGTAATTTCTGATAAGAATGACAAAACTATCACTGTAGTTGTTGATACTTATAAGAATCACCCTGTTTACAAGAAGCGTATCAGATATTCAAAGAAATACTACGCACAAGATGATAAAAATGAAGCTAAAGTTGGCGATACTGTTCGTATCATGGAAACTCGTCCATTATCTCGTACAAAGCGCTTTCGTTTAGTTAAAATTGTTAAAAAATCTGTTTAATTTTGCGGATTTAGTGAGGGGAGGATTATATAGTGATTCAAAATGAATCCCGTTTGAAGGTTGCTGATAACTCAGGTGCCAGAGAACTTTTAGTTATTAGAGTCTTAGGTGGATCAAGACGTAAGACTGGTAACATTGGTGATATTGTGGTAGCAACTGTTAAACAAGCAACACCAGGTGGCGTTGTCAAAAAAGGTGACGTTGTCAAGGCCGTCATTGTTAGAACAAAATCAGGCGCCCGTCGTGAAGATGGTTCATACATCAAGTTTGATGAAAATGCTGGAGTAGTTATCAATGCAGATAAGAGCCCACGCGGTACTCGTATCTTTGGGCCTGTTGCACGTGAGCTGCGTGAGCACGACTTTATGAAAATCGTCTCTCTTGCTCCTGAAGTCTTATAATAAGTGAGGTGCACTGATGTTTGTTAAAACTGGTGACAAAGTAAAAGTTATTGCCGGAAAAGACAAAGGTAAAGAAGGCATTGTTTTATCTGTTAATGTTAAAAAGAACCGTGTGGTTGTTAAAGGCGTTAATAAGATTAAGAAACACCAAAAGCCTTCACAGACTAATGCTAATGGTGGTGTGGTTGAATCAGAAGGTTCAATTCACGCATCAAACGTTAAAGTCATTGCAAAGTCTGAAGGCAAAGCAAATGATAATAAAGAAGAAACTAAGAAGTAGAAGGGAGGACACAAATGGCAAATTATTTAGCTCAAGAATATAAAGAAAAAATTGTTCCTGCATTGCAAGAAAAGTTTGATTACAGCTCAGTTATGCAAGTACCAAAGATTGAAAAAATAGTTTTGAACATGGGTGTTGGAGATGCTGTTTCTAATGCTAAAAACTTAGACGAAGCTGTAGAGGAATTGACTTTGATCTCAGGTCAAAAACCATTGGTTACCAAAGCCAAAAAGTCAATTGCTAATTTCCGCTTGCGTGAAGGTATGTCTATCGGAGCTAAGGTAACACTTAGAGGAGATAGAATGTACGATTTCTTGTATAAGTTAATCAGTGTTTCACTTCCTCGTGTTCGCGACTTCCGCGGTGTTTCAAGCCGTTCATTTGATGGTCGTGGTAACTACACTTTAGGTATTAAGGAACAATTAATTTTCCCAGAAATTGACTTTGATAAAGTTAATAGAACCAGGGGTTTAGATGTTGTTATCGTTACTACTGCCAATACAGATGAGGAAGCTAGAGAACTTCTAAGTCAATTTGGTATGCCGTTTGCAAAATAATGGAGGACATTAATGGCTAAGACATCACAAAAAATTAGAAATCATCGTCCTGCTAAATTTTCTTCACGTGAATACACTCGCTGCGAGAGATGTGGTCGTCCACGCTCTGTTTATCGTAAGTTTGGCTTATGCCGTATTTGCTTGAAAGATTTAGCTCACAAAGGTCAAATTCCTGGCCTTAAAAAGGCTAGTTGGTAATACGGATAGGAGGATAGCATAAATGGTCATGACAGATCCGATCGCAGATTACTTGACTAGAATTAGAAATGCCAACATGGCAAAGCATAGTTCAGTTGAAATTCCTGCATCAAACATTAAAAAATCTATTTCAGAAATTTTGAAACGCGAAGGCTTCATCCGTGATTACGAAGTTACCGATGACAACAAGCAAGGTATGATTAAGATTTTCCTGAAATATGGTCCTGACGGAGAACGTGTCATTTCAGGCTTAAAGCGAATTTCTAAGCCAGGTCTTAGAACATACGTAAGCGCTGAAAATTTACCTAAGGTACTTAATGGCTTAGGTATTGCCATCGTTTCTACTTCTGCTGGTGTAATTACCGACAAGGAAGCAAGACAAAAAGATGTTGGTGGCGAAGTTATCGCCTATGTATGGTAATTCTGACAGAAAGGAGAACAATCAATGAGCCGTATCGGTTTAAAAACAATTGAAGTCCCGGATAGTGTCACTGTTACCAAGAAGGGTGACAATATCACTGTTAAAGGACCTAAAGGTGAATTAACCAGATATTTCGATCCGAAAATCACTTTTAAACAAGAAGATGGTAAAATTAACTTCTCACGTTCTAGTGAAAGCGACAAAGCTCTTCATGGTACCGAGAGAGCTAATTTAGCCTCTATGGTTGAAGGTGTGGTTGATGGATATAAGAAAACTTTAAAGTTAATCGGTGTTGGTTACCGTGCAACAGCACAAGGTAATAAACTCACTTTAAATGTTGGTTATTCACACCCAGTTGTAATGACTGCACCAGAAGGTGTTTCAGTGAAAGCTACTTCAGCTACAGACATTGAAGTAGAAGGAATTTCTAAGCAAAATGTTGGACAATTTGCTGCTGAAATTCGCGATGTACGTCCACCAGAGCCCTACAAAGGTAAAGGTATTCGTTATACTGACGAATATGTACGTCGTAAGGAAGGTAAGACAGGTAAATAGAAAATAATTTTTGAGGTGAAATTGTGATTTCAAAACCAGATAAGAACAAATTGCGCTTAA
>NZ_CAMKZC010000010.1:0-70561 GCF_946477725.1 uncultured Lactobacillus sp.
ACCTCATTTCTTACGTGCTATTCTAACATATTGTGTGCGTACATGATATAATGTTGGTATTTAATACGTTATTTTAAGAAAGAGAGCACACAAATGGCTAGCGACCCCGACAAGGGGAATTTATTTGAGCGTTTCAAAAATAAATTTTCCCCTACAAATGATGAAGAAACAAGAGAGCACTTAATTACAGAAATTGCTAATTTACACGAGCAAAAAAAGCTTAGTGACAATGAATTTACAATGTTAAATGCAGTTTTGGATTTTCAGGGACGGATGGTACGTGAGGTAATGGTGCCGCGAATTGATGCTTTTATGGTAGATTGCCAGGAAAGTTTGCAGGACCATCTTAAAGAAATACTGCGTGAACCATATTCCAGAATACCGGTTTATCGACGTGATAAAGACAAAATAGTAGGCATTATTCATATTCGAACTGTCTTGCGTAAGGCGTGGGAAAAGGGCTTTGATAATATTACTTATGATGATGTCATGAATCCGCCACTTTTTGCACCAGAAACAACGGAGCTCAGAGAGCTTTTAGTAGAAATGCAACAAACTCAGCAGCAATTGGCTATTTTAACTGATGAATATGGTGGAGTTGTCGGTCTTGCAACCATTGAGGATATAATTGAAGAAATAGTGGGTAATATTGATGATGAAGTGGATCAGACGGAAGTTTTGGTTCACCAGATTGCCCCTAACAAATATGTGATATATGGTAAAATGCCTCTTGATGAATTTAACGAGCAATTCGGCACTGATCTGGAAATGGAAGATGTAGATACTATTGCCGGCTATATGATTACAAAGTTAGGCATAATACCAGCAAAAGGTGAAAAGTTATCTGTTAAATTAGATAATGGCATGGTGTTGACTACTAGAAGAATGATGCGTTCCAGATTAATGACGGTTTTGTTGACTGTGCCAGAAGAAAAACCTAAGAAGAAGGAAGAACAAAATACTTAATGAGTAACGAACTGTTGAATAAAGTAAATAAGAGAAGAACATTTGCTATAATATCGCACCCTGATGCCGGAAAAACTACGATTACGGAGCAAATGCTTCTTTTTGGTGGTGTAATTCGCAGCGCGGGGACGGTTAAGGCCCGTAAAAGTGGTCATTATGCTACTAGTGACTGGATGGAAATTGAAAAGCAACGTGGTATTTCCGTTACCAGTTCTGTCATGCAATTTGAATATCAGGGAAAAAGAATAAATATTCTTGATACCCCAGGACACGAAGATTTTTCAGAAGATACTTACCGTACTTTAATGGCAGTTGACTCGGCTGTCATGGTTATAGACTCAGCTAAAGGTATTGAACCGCAAACCAAAAAATTATTTAAGGTCGTAAAACAAAGAGGCATTCCTATTTTTACCTTTATGAATAAATTGGACCGTGATGGTAGACCACCACTTGATTTAATAGCCGAATTAGAAGACTTACTTGGCATTGAGGGTGTGGCTATGAATTGGCCAATTGGTTCAGGTCAAACCTTACAAGGTTTATATGATATTGCTAACAATCAGATTGAAATGTATCACAAGGATGGACCTGACCGCTTTTTGCCTTTAGATAAAGACGGTAAACTGCCAGCTAGTGAACCATTTAGTCAGAATCCCCAATTTCAAGATACATTAGGAGAAATTGACTTAATTAAAGAAGCTGGAAATCAATTTGATTTGCAAAAAATTGCTCGCGGCGATCAGACTCCAGTATTCTTCGGCTCTGCTCTGACTAATTTTGGTGTTGAAACTTTTTTGCAGAGTTTTGTCAAAATGGCTCCTGCACCAGCCGGTCATAAAGTTAACGGTACTGAAGACTTAGCCCCTGATAATGAAGAATTTTCCGGTTTTGTATTTAAAATTCAAGCTAATATGAATCCTCATCACCGGGACCGGATTGCCTTTGTGCGTATTGGCAGCGGTGAGTTTAAAAAAGGACTAGATGTAACTTTGGCTCGCACTGGCAAGCCAATTCGTCTCAATAATGCTACCGAATTTATGTCTAGTGAAAGAATGCAGGTTTCCGATGCTGTAGCAGGAGATATTGTTGGTTTGTATGATACTGGTAATTTTCAAATAGGTGACAGTATTTATGCCGGCAAACATAAAGTGGTTTATCCGCCACTGCCTGAATTTACTCCTGAACTTTTCGTACGAGTTACTGCTAAGAATGTTATGAAACAGAAATCCTTTCATAAGGGTATGGTTCAATTAGTTCAAGAAGGTGCAATTCAGTTATACCAGAATTATCAGACTGATGAGTATATCTTAGGTGCTGTTGGGCAACTGCAATTTGAGGTCTTTAAATTCAGAATGAAAAATGAATATAATTCTGATGTTGAAATGACTAATATTGGTCACAGAGTAGCCCGTTGGATTGATCCTGAGCAACTTGATCCGGCTATGGCTAACAGTCGAAATTTACTAGTAAAAGACCGTTATGGTCAACCGCTGTTCTTGTTTGAAAATCAATTTGCGGAGCGCTTTTTCAAAGATAAATACCCAGATGTTAAACTGACTGAAAAATTGTAAACAAAAAACTGGCTTTAAGCCAGTTTTTTTATTTGTCAATATGGATTTCAATTACATGTTGACTTTTATCAAATGTCAACATATATGAAGGATTTTCTTCTTTAATAAGTCGCTCAATAACGAAGTCCGTTTCATCTTTACGAACACGTCGATTGTGATTTTCCAAGACAATTCCGATTGCTTGATCACTTTCGGTGTAGATAACGGACGTATTGCCTAGAGAGTAAACTTTGACATAATTTACGTTGGTCGTATTTAATTGACTATGAACTAGGTCTTTATAACTATTGGTTACATCTATTAAATGCATGGATTTCACCCGTTTCTTCTAGTAGTTCTTTTTTTAATTTAAGTATACAACTAAAATAAACTTTTTTCTTTAATAAAAAGCATGATTATTATATTTTGCAATAATCATGCTTAAGAAAAAATGACGTCTTTAATTATTAGTTGTGTCATTTGCCGAACTAATAGTGTTCTCATCTTCACTGATAACAATCTTATCTTCAGAAACACTTGCTAGCAAATTCTTTACTGCAGGATGATCAAGCTTATAGTCAGCTACTTTATCTTCAATTTCTTCCTGAATGGTTCTACGCAATGGTCTTGCGCCCATTTCAGGACTATATCCTTCATCAACTAATTTCTTTTTAGCATCCTCGGTAACGTTAATATGCATTCCTTGATTTTTAACCATGCTGTTTACATCGTCAAGCATCAAATTAACAATTTTTACTAAGTCATCCTTAGTCAGTTCGTTGAATTCAATCACATCATCCAACCGGTTTAAAAATTCTGGCTTGAAGAATTGACTCATTGAATTTCTGGCAGAATCTGGTTGGTCTGCAGAATTTTCAGCGGTGAATCCAACACTGGTGTTCTTAATGCCTTGACCAGCATTAGAGGTCATGATAATAATCGTATCCTTGAATGATACAGTTCTACCTTGAGAATCAGTTAAGCGACCATCATCTAAAATCTGTAAGAAAAGATTCATAACAGCTGGATCAGCTTTTTCAATTTCGTCAAGTAAAATCAAACTGTATGGATGACGTCTAACTCGTTCTGTTAGTTGCCCGGCCTCTTCATAGCCTACGTAACCAGGTGCTGAACCAATTAACTTGGAAACAGAATATGATTCCATATATTCTGACATATCGAAGCGAATTAAGGCATTTTCTGAACCAAACATTTGCCGAGCTAACTGCTTAGCTAATTCGGTTTTACCTACACCAGTCGGTCCCACAAAGAGGAAGGAGCCGATAGGTCTGCCGGATTTATTAAAGCCAATACGGTTACGCCGAATTGCACGAGCCAGTTTATCGACTGCCTTATCTTGACCAATAACGTGTGCCTTAAGATTTGGTGCCAAGTTTTGTAACTGGTTTTCTTCTTGCTTTTGTAAATCACCAACAGGGATGCCGGTTTTTTCTTCAACAATCTTGTTCATGATCTTGCTGGTAATAATAGGAGATTTGTCCGGATCAACCTTTTGATCCTTCATCTTGTTATATTTTTCGATTTGGTCGCGGTAGTATGCAGCTTTTTCATAATCTTCATTCTTTAGGGATTCTTGTTTTAATTTCTGGGCCGCATCAATCCGTTCCTTCATTTTTTCCTTGTCGACGTAAGGAATTGTCAAGTTCATTCTTGAACCTGCTTCATCTAACAAGTCAATGGCTTTGTCAGGTAAAAAGCGATCTTGAATGTAACGCTCAGATAATTCTGCTGCCGCCTTGATGGCATCGTCAGTATAATGAACATGATGATAGTCTTCGTAGCGCTTTTGAATACCCTTTAAAATGCGGATTGTTTCTGCAACAGAAGGCTCTTTGACGTCAACAGGCTGGAATCTTCTTGCTAAAGCAGAGTCTTTCTCAATTTCCCGGTATTCTTTTAATGTGGTAGCACCAACAAGTTGCAAGTCACCACGAGCAAGAGCAGGTTTAATGATGTTACCTGCATCCATTCCGCCTTCGGCATTACCCGCACCAACGATTTCATGAATCTCGTCAATAAAGAGGATAATATCATCATGGCCTTGAACTTCTTTAAGCAGTTGCTGCATACGCTGTTCAAATTGACCACGAATACCTGTACCTTGAACTAAAGAAACAACATTTAGTGATATTATTCTTTTATCTTGCAGCTTGGCAGGTACTGAGCCATCGACAATTTGCTGAGCTAAGCCTTCGACCACGGCAGTTTTACCAACACCGGCTTCACCGATTAGGACAGGGTTGTTCTTGGTTCTGCGATTCAGTATTTCAATGACACGCGCAATTTCTTTATCGCGTCCAATAACTGGGTCGATTTTACCTTTTCTGGCTAGAGCAGTAAGATCGGTTCCATACTGATCAAGAAGTGAGCGTCCGCCCCCAGCACCATTGTTGCCGTTATTGACGTTTCCTGGATTCCCATTGCCCATTCTGGGATCACCTGGATTTCCCGCATTGCCGTTATAATTAAACAGGTCGCTGAAATCACCAAAGAAGTCGTTATTATCATTGTTCATATTAATATTTCCTTGTTGTTTAAGTTGTTGATAACATTGTCCACACAAATTAATTTCACGACTTTGTCCGTTAACCTTTGCAAAAAGATGAATGGAAGCTGGTCGTTTTTGACAGTTTTGACAAAGCAATTGTATTACCGCCTTTCATATCAGTTTACTAAATTATATAATTAGCACTCGCAATAATCAAGTGCTAAAACTTGAATCTTATTATTTGTAAGTAACGTTAATATGATAAAATATAAGTGCAAGATCAGATGATTGCATAAACAAAATTGATTAAAAAGTGGTGATAGTTTTTGGATTATCAAAAAATTCTTGTGCAATTAGCAAATGGCGAACTCGATCATTATGAAGTTGAGCCAAAAAATGCTTTTGAATTTCAAGCAGCATTAAGGTCCTTTGAAAAAAGGCAAAATATTACAGGGAAAGCATTGCGAGGTGGTAAAATAATTTATTCAAAATCGAAATCTGAAGTTTAATGATGTAAACTGTTACATTTATGTTGTCTAATTCACAAAAAAATGATAGTCTAAGTAGGCGAATAGGTATTTATTACCGGTTTGATTTTTTGAATTCAAAGGAGATATATATAATGGAAAAACGCGATTTTCATGTTGTTGCAGAAACAGGTATTCATGCTCGTCCAGCTACATTGCTAGTACAAGCTGCTTCTAAATTTGGTTCAGATATCAATTTGGAATACAATGGTAAGTCAGTTAATTTAAAGTCAATTATGGGCGTTATGTCACTTGGTGTTGGCAAAAATGCCGATGTTACTATCAGTGCTAGTGGTGACGACGAAAAAGATGCAATTAACGCTATTTCAGAGACTATGAAAAAAGAGGGCTTAGCTGAATAATGACCAAGACATTAAAAGGAATTGCTGCTAGTGATGGTATTGCTGTAGCACCAGCTTATCTCTTGGTTGAACCTGATCTTTCATTTTCAAAATCCACAGTTAGCGACGTTGAAAGTGAATTAGCACGCTATAAGAAAGCAATTTCAGTATCGACTGCTGAAGTTGAAAAAATTCGTGATAGTGCAAAAAAGAGTTTAGGTGAAGACGAAGCTCAAGTCTTTGAAGCTCACCTTATGATCTTGAACGATCCTGAATTTACTGGTGCCATTGAAAACGAAATCAAGGAACAAAAAGTAAACAGTGAAGCTGCACTTGACGAAACTGCACAAAAGTTTATCAGTATTTTTGAAGGAATGACTGATAACACTTATATGCAGCAGCGTGCTGCTGATGTGCGTGATGTTTCTAAGAGAATTATGGCTCACTTGTTGGGCAAGGAATTACCAAACCCAGCTTCAATTGATCACGAAGTTATTGTGGTTGCTCATGACTTAACTCCTAGTGACACTGCCCAACTTAACAAAAAATTTGTTAAGGGTTTTGTTACTGATATCGGTGGAAGAACTGCGCATTCTGCTATTATGGCACGTTCACTTGAATTGCCAGCAGTTGTAGGTACTGATTCAATTACCAAGGATGTTGAAAACGGCGACACTATTGCTGTTGACGGTCTAAGCGGTGATGTAGTTGTTAAGCCTACTGACAGTCAAGTTGCTGAATATAAACAGAAGAGTTCTGACTTTTTGCAACAAAAAGCTGAGTGGGAAAAATTAAAGAACGAGCCTTCAGTTACTGCAGACGGTAAAAGGTTTACAATTGCTGCTAATATTGGTACGCCAAATGACATGAAGGGTGTAAACGATAATGGTGCTGAAGCTGTTGGTCTTTACAGAACCGAATTCTTATATATGGATTCAAAGGACTTCCCAACTGAGGATGAACAATTTGAAGCCTATAAGGAAGTCATTGAAGGTATGCATGGTAAGCAGGTAATTATCAGAACCATGGATATTGGTGGTGATAAGCACCTTGATTATTGGGATTTACCAGAAGAAATGAACCCGTTCTTGGGTGTGCGCGCCATTAGACTTTCACTGCAAAATGAACAGATTTTCCGGACACAGCTTCGTGCTTTATTGCGTGCATCAGCTTATGGCAAGTTGGGCATTATGTTCCCAATGATTGGTACTCTGAATGAGTTGCGTAAGGCTAAAGCAATTTTGGGTGAAGAAAAAGACAAGTTAGTTACAAAAGGCGTTAAGATTGGTTCGAACTTAGAAGTCGGAATGATGATTGAAGTTCCGGCTGCAGCAGTTTTAGCTGATCAATTTGCCAAAGAAGTTGATTTCTTCTCAATTGGTACTAATGACTTAATTCAGTATACAATGGCCGCTGATAGGGGCAATGATAATGTTTCTTACCTTTATCAACCGGCAAACCCATCTGTTTTACGTTTAATTAAGCACACGATTGATGCAGCGCATGAAAACAACATTTGGTGTGGCATGTGTGGCGAAGCTGCCGGGGACAGTACCATGTTTCCAATTTTGCTTTCAATGGGCTTAGATGAGTACTCAATGAGTGCTACTTCAATTTTGCGTATTAGAAGCTTAATGAAGAAGCTCAATACTGCAGATATTAAGGAATTAGCCAATAAAGCTTGTTATGTTTCAGAAACTGCTGAAGAAAATGAGAAATTGGTTAGTGACCTAATGAAGAAAGTAAATAACTAATAATAATAAAAAAAGGATACATTAGCAAAAAATTATGTATTCTTTTTTATTTCTTTATTTTTTCTTGATAAAAAGTTCACAGAATATTCACGTTTAAAAGATACTATAATAATAAAATTAGTTGAAAAAACTACTTACAAAAAGGAAGTAGTATGATATAATTATATAGATACTAATTAAGGGAGCGTGAAATATATGGTAAATTTATATATCTCTCCAAGCTGTACATCTTGTCGTAAAGCGAAGGCCTGGTTAAAGAAGCACGACATTCCTTTTAAGGAAAGAAATATTTTTTCTGAACCGTTAACAAAAGATGAATTGTTGCAAATTTTGCGCATGACTGAAAATGGTACCGAAGAAATTATTTCAACTCGTTCAAGAGCATTTCAGCAACTTAAAGTTAATCTGGATGACATGTCAATTGATCAATTGCTTGATCTGGTAGAAAAGAATCCAAGTTTGTTAAGACGTCCTATTATTATGGATGACCGTCGTTTACAGGTTGGATATAATGAAGATGAGATTAGGCGCTTTTTACCTAGAAAAGTACGCCGTCTCGAACTTGAAGAAATGCAAAAGATAGCTGACTTATAAATCAGGTAAGTTTAAAATAAAAGCGTTGGTTTGATATGACCCCCAAATTTAGGACAAATTTGGGGGTCATCTTTATGTCTAAATTATCTAAACAAGATAAAATTGAAATCTATCATCTTTGGCACGATTATCAAATCAGCCCTGCTGAGCTAAGTCAGCGTTATCGGGTTGGCAGGACTAATATTGGTTACTTGTTGGCTTTAATTGACCGTCACGGTCTAGCCATTTTAGATCAGCCTTACACTGCTTATACAAGTAATTTTAAGGAGCAAGCTCTCAAGCGAATCATAGTTGACCATGAACCCCTTTATCACGTAGCACTAGATTTAGGTTTAAAAAGTCGTGGCATGTTGTCTAATTGGCTGCGCGAATATCGTAAAAATGGGTATAATATCGTTAACAAGCAGAGAGGACGACCGCCCCATGACCAAAAGAGAACAGCTGATCAAACAGGAAAATCATCGGCTCAAGCAAGAGAACGAACGCTTACGCCAGCAGAACTTGAAGCTGAAAATCGAGAACGAATTCGTAAAAAAATTGAGCGTCTTAGTCGACCAGCGGACCAAGAACCGCAAGCCGCGGAAATAGCCCAGGCAGTTACCCAACTAAGGCGCGAGCTTAAAGTCAGCGTAACTTTTATTCTTGATACCATTAATGCCAATCCCAATCTGCCCCATCTATCCCGCAGTAATTATTACTACACTTTAAAGAAGAAGGACAAAGAGCGGGACAATCGAGAAATAATGGCTGAAATCAAAGCTATTTATGAAGAACACAAGCACCGCTATGGCTATCGCCGCATTACTGCAGAGCTTAGGCGTCGCGGTTTATTAGTCAATCATAAAAAGGTGCAGCGCTTAATGAACAAGCTGAAATTGTTTGGCATAGTCAGTAAACGCTGGCACAAATACAGCAGCTATCGCGGCACTCAGGGTCCGATTAAGCCTGACCTGATTAAACGCAGCTTCAGTGCGGTTTATCCCAATCACAAATGGTATTCAGATATAACTGAGTTTAAGCTCAAGGGGCAAAAGACCTATTTATCACCGATCATTGATGGCTGCACCCAAGAGATTGTTTCCTATACTATTTCCCGCAGCCCTAATCTTAAGCAGACCATGGATATGTTAAGAAAGGCCTGGGACAAACATCCGGCACTAAATGGTTTGATCTTTCACACAGATCAAGGCTGGCAGTACCAACACCCGCAATTTCAAGCGTGGCTGAAAAACCATGGCATTAGCCAGTCAATGTCACGCAAGGGCAATTCGCTTGATGATGGGTTAATGGAAGGCTTCTTCGGGATACTCAAACGAGAAATGTTTTATGGCTTTGAAAAGCAATATAAGAATCTCACTGAACTGGAAGATGCGATTAGAGACTACATTGAGTATTACAATCAGAAAAGAATCAAGATCAAACTAAAAGGACTAACTCCGCTTGAATATCGGCAGTTAGTCCTCAGTTAGCAGCTAATATAAAGTGTCCTAATTTTGGGGTTCACATCAGTTTTTTAAACTAACGCTTTTATTTTATGAGTAAAGTACGCTACAATAGAACAAAGCATCTGATGGAGGTGAGAACTCATGCAAGTAGATCATATAAACAAAAATACGATTCGCGTGAGAATAGGTAAACAAGAATTAGCAAATCGTGGTCTTAAAGTTTTGGATTTACTGGGTGATAAAAATAAAATTCAGCATTTCTTTTATTCAATTTTAGACGAAATTGATACCGATCATTCTTTTAGTCAAGATGCACCTGTTACTTTTCAAGTAATGCCTAATAATGGTGGGCTTGATTTACTCATCACTAAAGTTACGGCCAAAGATCGGAATAACCTGGCCCAGTTATTTGATAATGGTTTTACTGACAATAATAAAAAGACGAATGATGTTCGCAAGTCTTTTCTCGACTTAGAACCTGAGGAAGATGAAAACGATAAAGACGAATCGACTAGTTCTGCAATCTCTGGTCACTCCAAGGTGAAGAAAGAGTTTTGGAAACTGCAAAAAAAGCAGGCATATAGTTTTAATGACCTCAATCAGGTAGTTGAACTGGCTGATAGTCTTCAAGCAGACGATTTGGCTTCCAGTCTTTATTTTGAACGCGGTAAATTTTACTTAGAGTTAATCTTTACTGATCAAGATTACTTGGAAATAAGGCCAGCTGATGCATGGGCAATTGCAAATGAATATGGTATTAAAGTTAAAGCTAGTGAAATGGCTCGTGTGCGCATTAATGGCAAATGTTTGATAGCGCATGAAGCTTTAGAGAAGCTGCAAGATTATTTTAGTGATATTAATTAAAATGCCAGATAGCAAAATAAAAGGGGGCAGGTAAAATCCTGCCCCTTTTGCGTACTTATTATTAGGTGATGATTATGTACGCGGCATTGTTGAATAATGTTTTAGTTTTAGCTGTAGCAGAAGCTCGGATAAGTGAAAAGAATATAAAAAGGCAATATTTTTGTCCTCAGTGTTATCGAGAAGTCCAGCTGATAAATAATAGTAAAACACCCTATTTTAAGCATATCCCGAGTGAAGTTAATTTAAGTGGAGAAAATAAAGAGCATGCACAAAGTAAAAGCTTATTGACCACAGCTTTAAGAGCAGCCCATTTTAACGCACAGATGGAGGTTCAATTAGCTAATGGTCAATTACGCGCTGATATCTTAGCAAGCCCAAATTTAGCATTTGAAATTCAATGTGCTCCGCTCAACAAATCTGAATTTCGTCATCGTCATCTTTTATATCGGCAAATAGGCGTGAAAGATATCTGGATAGTGGGAAAGAGACATTTTTTAGGACAATATATCAAAAAATCGCAACTTATCTTTTTTCGAAGGAATAAACCTTGGCATGATTATTATTTGGAAATTAATCCTGATAAGCTAGTTATCAGTTTGAAATATAACGTTTTGCTTGAGCCGCTGACTAATAAAATTCATTGGCAGAAACAGAATTTTACTATAAATGCCAAGGGATTAAAAAAGCTGTGGCACTTTAGGCCAGCTTTACGGAAATACCATATTGATTCGGCAAAACAAAAACAATATCTAAAAATGCAGCTTATGCAAAAAAGTCTTAATGGCATGAAGATTGCAAATAACTTATATAAAAGGCGGCAAACCATTGATGATTTGCCGCCTTGGGTATTTAGCAATTTTCGTAAAATTAATTCGCCAGATAATGCAAGTAAATTTTTAGATCAGGCGTAAGTGCCTAGCAGGATAATAATCTTGGTCTTCCTTTGTAATACAACCAGTATTTTTAAAAAGTCGAATCAACTTATCATGAGCCAAAATCCCTTCAAGCATTACTCCACTGTAATTGCCGCTTTCATTAAAAATAATAGTTGTAGGAATGTTACAAACATTAAACTGATGGGCAAGTTCCTTATCTTGGCGAATGGAATTATCTACATAAGGAGCAATCCTGCGATCTGTAATACGATCAAAATTTAAATTTAAATCTTGAGCAATTTTTCGCGGTAATTGTTCAGAATATTTATTAAAATCACCGCTGATAGCTTGTTGTAAAGCAACTAGGTAGGCTCGAGCCTTTTTGTTGCCATATTCGAACTTAATTGCATGGTAATTTCGTAAAGCTTGAAATGAAGCAATTGTGTACTGCGGGATATCTAGTATTCTTTGGCCGCTCTTTTTTCTTCTGATAATATCTTCTTTGATAACTTTTGAATTAATGATAGGAACGAAGTTAAAAGAAGAGTTGATATTAAGCTCAGCGATTGCATCTTGAATTAAAACTTCTGTGTTATAGCAGTAAATGCCAACGGGATTGACAAAGAGAAAAATTTCGAACATGATCAGACTCCTCCAATACTGATTATTTGTAAATCTAATTATCTATCCTTTTTAGAAATTTACTCATTAGACTATATTTTATCACGATGCTTGTAAGCGCGTGCAATTTTTGCTTGATTAGTATTAGCAGAATTTTGCGTAAAATGATATTTCTTTTTTAAGTCTAACAGAACTTGGGCAATTAATTGGGGATGAGGATTTTCAATCTCTATTTCAAAGTCCTCATAGTTGTCAGGATAGGTACTATCATCAAATGTTAATTCACAATTTTCAGGACCCATTGCTAAAATACGCTTAGTTTTACTGAATGTTTGCAAGTTGAGCTTTAATTGGTCTGAAAAGTGCTCGTTTAGGTAGTCTCCTATGGTGTATTTAAAAGTGATTGGCAAATTTTTGCTCCCCTTTTTTACCAGCGCTTTAGCTTCAGCTAGTTTTAGCTCATCATTAATTTCGATTGCTTCATGAAACTGGTGCTGCACGGGATCATCATTCGGAACTTTAAGTGTTTGTTCTGCATGATCAGCAAAAAGACGAATGCGGCAACTGATATGATTTTGTTTTAGCAAACCATCTTTGGTATCAAAATAATAATTTTCCTGTTTAAAACAGCTTTTTGGAGCAAAATCATGGCAAAGCTTGTGATAGATTGTCTTTGGCAGGATAATTTTTGCTTCAATTTCATTATTCTTCGACATAATAATTCCCCATCCAAATTCAGTGATAGAATTTACTTTTTGTTCCATGCTACTAATTAAGAAAGTATAGTTTTTTTATTGACATATTGTCAAAATTGCTGTTTCTGCGTAATTATAGAAAAGACAGCAAAACTATTAAAGTATAGGCTATACTGAATTAATAAAATTATCATAATCTTAAAAGCTTTAATATGCAAGAAAAAACTTTATCAAACAAGGTATTATATAAGCTGTATAGAAAAAAACGGCTTCTTTTATTAAAGCTATTAGTCATATGAAATTGCTATCATATAATTTATGTTAAAATGGATATGCTGTTTGAGAAAGGGTTATTTCTATGAATAATGATTGGGATAATTTTTTATGGCCTTATGAAGAGGCCGTCCGAGAATTGAAAGTGAAATTTCGTTCTCTAAGACAAAGTTTTTTAACGCAAAGGGAACATTCCCCAATAGAATTTGTAGTTGGCAGGGTTAAAACTGTCGACTCAATTAAAGAAAAGATGCAAAGGCGTGTAATCAGTTTCGACGTGATCGAAACCGATATGCAGGACATTGCAGGTATTAGGATAGTTTGTCAATTTGTCGATGATATTTATAAGGTGGTAGACTTAATACATGCACGTGATGATATGGAAGTCATTGAAGAACGTGATTATGTTAAAAACGCCAAACCTTCAGGCTATCGCTCCTATCATATGGTTATTTCTTATACGGTTTATTTGCCAAATGGTCCTAAAAAGTTGCTGGCAGAAATTCAAATCAGAACTTTAGCTATGAACTTTTGGGCTACTGTTGAGCACACTCTTAATTATAAATATCAAGGTTCTTATCCAGAAGATATTTCTAAAAGACTAAAATCTACTGCGGAAACAGCATATAAACTTGATGAAGAAATGTCTTTAATAAAAGATGAAGTGCAGGAAGCTCAAAAGGTTTTTACCAAAAATAAGGGTAAGGAAAAATAATGAGAATTACAATTGCCCATAACACCAATCCTGAAACGCTAAAAGTTGTGGCGCACTTGCGAAAACTGTTGGAAGCCAAAGAGGGCATTGTTTTTGATGCTAAATACCCCGATGTTGTCATTACTGTCGGAGGTGATGGTACTTTAATCAATGCTTTTCACCGTTATGAAAATCAAATTAGTTCTATTCGCTTTATTGGTATCCACACTGGGCACTTAGGTTTTTACACTGATTGGCGTGGCCCAGAAGTAGATAAAATGGTAGATGCATTACTTTTAAGAGAGCCGGAATCTGCAAATTATCCGCTTTTGGAAGTAGAACTTTTAACCGAAGCGAATGAAAAGAAACATTTTTTGGCCTTAAATGAATCTGCAGTCAAACGGGTATCGCATACATTAGAAGCAAAAGTCTATATTGATGATCAATTGTTTGAAAATTTTCGGGGAGATGGCTTATGTATATCAACTCCTACTGGTTCAACCGGTTATAATAAATCACTTGGTGGTGCAGTGATTCACCCAAGACTTAAAGCCTTGCAAATGGCAGAAATCGCCTCAATTAATAACCGAATTTTCAGATCACTATCTTCGCCAATAGTGCTGGCACCAGAGCAGTGGATTACTATCATACCAAATGCTGATCACTGTGTTTTGACTGTTGATGGTCACCGCATTAATGTCCGCAATGCTAAACAAATTGAGTATCGTATTTCTAGTAAGGAAATTCATTTTGATCGCTTTGGGCATACTCATTTTTGGTCTCGTGTTCAGAGCGCCTTTATTGGAGATAAAGATGACACTATTTAAAGTAATTGTACAAGACAAAGTTCCCAAGAAATTAGGAGCTTTTTTACTGCAAAGCGGTTTTTCAAAAAGAGCTGTGAATAATGCTAAAAATTCCGGCGGCATGCTTTTGGTAAACCATAGAAGGCGTTTCACCAACTACCTGTTGCATCAAGGTGATGAAGTAATCTTTATTCCGGGAAAAGAGAAGACCAATCCCTGGCTAGTCCCCTCAAAGAAGCCGCTAGCAGTCATACGGGAAACTGAAAATTATTTGGTAGTGAATAAACCAGCTGGCATTTTGTCAATTCCATCTCGTTATGATGACGATGCTTTAGTTAACCAAGTTTTAGGTTATTTTAACAGTAAAGAAGAAGTTGACGTTAAACCGCACATAGTGACGCGACTAGATCGTGATACTTCTGGCCTGGTTCTGGTTGGGAAAAATGCTATTGCTCATGCTCGGTTTAGCCAGATTGATAAAGCTCAATTTATTAAAAAATATCACGCAATAGTTCATGGCAATTTTGCACCAGAAGAATTGACAGGAATGATAGATCAGCCAATTGGCCGCAAAGGAACCTCAATTGTGCGCAGCATTGATTCCACTGGCAAGAATGCTAAAACTGCTTATAAAGTGATTGCTCAAAAAAGTGGGGCCAGTTTAGTCGAACTGCGCCTATATACCGGTCGAACTCACCAGATTCGCATACATATGCAATATTTGGGTCATCCTTTGTATGGTGATCCTCTATATGGCGTTAATGATGAGTTTAAACGCCAGGCACTCAACTGCTTTTATTTGGGCTTTCCTGATCCATTTACTAAAAGCCAGCAAATTAGTATTGAAATTCCTGATGCACCTGATATGCAAAAATTATGGCAGAGACTTTAATAGATCTTTAGAGAAATAAAAGAGTTGTCTTGTGTTAGACAACTCTTTTATTTATTTTACAAATTTTATTCACTAAAAAGTACGCGAGTACCTTCGGGAACAAAAATATTTTTTTGAACTGGTGTCAAACAACCATTTTCAGCATCTCGTGTATATAAAGTGGCATTATCTGAATTTTGGTTGGTTGCCACCACATATTTTTCATCTTTGTCCCAGTTAAAATCACGAGGAAATTCACCAAAAGTTGAAATTCTCTGACGTAGTTGCAGGGTATGGTCATCATTAACTGCAAAAACAGTGATAGTATCATGACCACGGTTGGAAGTATAAATAAATTTACCATCATGGCTAATTTTGATGGCAGCTGCGCCGTTGTGGTCAGAAAAATCATCAGGAATAGTTGAATAAGTAGCAATGTTTTTAAAATTCCAGTGGGTCTCATCGAACTTAACTAAGTTAACTTTACTTGAAAGCTCACCGATAACATAAAAATAATTACCATCAGGACTAAATACAATATGGCGTGTGCCAAAACCTGGCTCGTTTTGATATTTAGCCAGGTGATTCAGCTTATTATTTTTGAAACTGTAAAAATCAACACAGTCGTTGCCTAGATCACAACTCACTAAATTGCCTTGTGGTGTTTGATCGAAAAAGTGGGGGTGAGGGCCATCTGCTTGTTCTGGACAGGGACCAAGAGTATCTGCCGTATGAGTTACGGAATCTAAAAAAGTCAGTTTACCCTCATCATCGTATGAAAATACACTAAGTACAGCCGTATGGTAATTTGCCGTATATAGTAATTTCTTTTCGCGGTTAATTCCAATATAGGCTGGTGAAGATCCTGGAGTTAAATAAGAGTCCTTTTCTGAATATTTGCCATTAACTAACTCGAAAGAACTGATTCCACCTTTTGCTCCAGCATTGTTAATGGTAAAAATGAGGTTGCCATCTTGAACAAAATAAGTAGGTCCACCAACTTGGATTACTTCTTTTGCTGGTCCCATTTGCATTTCCACGCCATTAGTAGCCGGAGTAAGCGGCAGCTCATAAATTCCCGTTGCCTTTTTTTTGGTGTATCCACCAATTAATAATTTCATGCTTGAAAAGCCTCCAATTTCATTTATAATTGTCTCAATAATTAGTATAGCATGACACGCAATTGTAAAATATTGAGTGACTTTATCATTTTAAAAAGTGGTAAAGTATGGTGTCGGCTTTATTAGTATAAAAACAAAAAATTTAAACAAGAGGTATGTTGGAAATGGAAGAAAATAAAATTCGAGAGCTATACGCTAAGAATGATATTTCTGAAGTTTATACTAATCTTCACTCATCTTCGGCAGGCTTAACTTCTGCTGAAGCAACCGCAAGATTGGCAAAATATGGTCGTAACGAAATTAAAAAGTCCGAGGAAGAATCCGAGTGGAAAACTTTCTTCAAAAATTTCATTAGTATGATGGCAATCTTGCTCTGGATCTCAGGTGCCGTAGCCATGTTTAGTGGGACGCTTGAATTAGGAATTGCCATTTGGATGGTCAATATCATTAACGGACTGTTCAGCTTTTGGCAGGAAAGAGCTGCTAAAAGAGCGACAGATGCTTTGAATAATATGTTGCCCACCTATGTTCAAGCAATCCGTGATGGTAAAAAAACGCAGATTGATGCCAAAGAATTGGTTCCGGGAGATGTTTTTATTCTTCAGGCCGGTAATGCCATTCCGGCTGATGCCAGGCTGATTACTGCTAGTTCTATGCAGGTTGATCAAAGTGCGTTGAATGGTGAATCTGTGCCAGAATCAAAAACTACAGAATACGCCCCAGGCGAAGGCAGTTATGCGGAAGCAAACTTGGTTTATTCTGGGACAACAGTTGGCTCTGGTACTGCTCGTGCTATTGCTTTTGCCACAGGGATGAATACTGAATTTGGTAAAATTGCGCAGCTAACCCAAAAGCAAAATAAAGTTGATAGTCCACTAACCCAGGAACTAAATCGCCTGACGAAGCAATTATCAATAATTGCAGTTTCAATTGGGGTTTTATTCTTAATTGCGGCAATCTTTTTCGTCAAATATCCTTTTGCCAAGGCCTTTATCTTTGCGTTAGGTATGATTGTTGCCTTTATTCCTGAAGGATTGCTTCCAACTGTTACTTTAAGCTTAGCTCAAGGAGTTAAGCGAATGGCTAAAAAGCATGCCTTAGTTAAAGAATTGAATTCCGTAGAAACTTTAGGCGAAACCACAGTTATTTGTTCAGATAAAACTGGTACTTTAACCCAGAATCAAATGACTATTCATTACATTTGGACGCTGCAAAATGAATATACAGTTACGGGTAACGGCTATGTTAATAATGGTCAGATTGAGCTGAATAAGAAGCAGTTATGGTATGAAGAAAACCCCGACTTGCATAAGCTGGTACAGATAGCTTCTTTAGATAATGATACTGCGGTTCAACCCAGCAAAGTTAAAGGGGGTAAACCAAAAATTTTGGGAACTCCAACTGAAGCTTGTTTAATTATTATGGCTGAAAAAGCAGGCTTTGATCGTCAGAAAGTTCTGGTTAAATACCCTCGTTTACGTGAATTGCCTTTTGACTCTAATCGTAAACGCATGTCAACTATTCATCGCTGGAATGACAGTCAGTATATTATTTTTACTAAGGGGTCTTTCAGTGACGTAATTAAGCAGTGTGACCAGATTCAAGTTGACGGTAAGGTTCGCTCTCTGACTGAAGATGATAAAAAGCGTGCGGAAAAGCACAATGCTGATTATGCTGCTAAGGGTTTCCGCAGTATGGCGATGGCTTACCGCATTGTCGAAAAAGAGAATACTGACGTTACTAAGTTAACGATCGAAACGGCTGAACAACACTTGGTATTCGTTGGTTTGACTACGATGAGCGATCCTCCTCGTCCAGAAATTTATAATGCTGTTAAAAGGTGTCACCAAGCCAAGATTAAGATTATTATGGTTACCGGTGACTCTAAGCTAACGGCTAAGTCAGTGGCTGTCCAAATCGGTTTAACTTCAGACAAGGCGCGGGTCATATCTGGTGATGAACTCGAAAGTATGAGTGATGCAGATTTGCGAGAAGCGCTAAAAGGAGAAGTGATTTTTGCCCGGGTTGCTCCTGAACAAAAATACAAGGTTGTTAAGACCTTGCAGGAAAACGGTGAAATTGTCGCCTCTACCGGTGATGGAGTTAATGATGCCCCTGCACTGAAGCAAGCTGATATCGGTATCGCAATGGGTCTCACTGGCACAGACGTGGCAAAGGACGCTGCTAATATTATATTGACTGATGACAATTTTGCTTCAATTGTAGCCGCAATTGAAGAAGGACGGGCAGTATATAGCAATATTCGTAAGTTCTTGACTTATATCCTAACTTCAAATGTGCCGGAAGCCTTTCCTTCAATTTTATTCCTGTTTTCAGGAGGTATGATTCCCTTACCAATGACAGTAATGCAGATTCTGACAGTCGATTTGGGAACAGATATGTTGCCAGCATTAGGGCTAGGAGGAGAAGCAGTTGATCCAGATGTTATGAAACAGGCACCACGTAAACGCAATGAGCACTTGCTTAATAAAAGTGTAATTATCAAAGCATTTTTATGGTATGGTCTCATTTCCAGTGCCATTTCGATTGGCGCATACTTCTTCGTTAACTTCCAAAATGGTTGGCCGCAGGTGCCTTTAGCTGCTAAGGGCTCGGTATACATGCGTGCAACCACAATGGTCTTGGGAGCAATTATTTTTACTCAGATTGCAAATGTCTTGAATTGTAGAACAAACAAAGTTTCTTTATTCAAGAAAGGTATCTTTAGTAACCGCAATATCTGGTATGGCATTATTTTTGAAATACTGCTATTTTTAGCTTTAACTGTAACTCCAGGATTGCAACAATTATTCAATACGACGAGATTATTGCCAGTTGACTGGCTATTCCTGTTCTGCCTACCTATTCCATTAGTCATAATTGATGAAATTAAAAAATGGCTCCTTTATCATCAGAAATAAAGAACTAACAAATAAAACCGCTTATATATTAGTTAAGCGGTTTTTGTTATGCTAAAATTAGAGCTTAAGGAGAACAAATTATGAAGTGGACAGCAACTATTACAAAAATTGGTAAACAAGCTATAGAGCCTAAGAGCAATATGGTGATTTTATTTGGTGAAAATGTTACAGCTGAACTGGTGGATGTTTCAATTATGCAAAAGTTTGACTCTGAGTCGCCACTGACTGGTTTTATTTTGAAAAAAGGGGATACAATTACAATTGATGGTCAAACATATGTAGCTGATTATGTTGGCGCCATGGTTGTCAGTGACATGAAGGCATTGGGACACGCCACACTTTTCTTTAATCAAAAAAAGTCTAAAAATCCCTTGGCAAATGCTGTTTATCTTACATTAGGTGACAAGCAAACTCTGCCTGAATTTAACGTTGGCGATGATATAATTTATGAACATATTTGATTAGGATGATTTGATGGAAGTTGAGAAAAAACATAAAAAAAGAACCATCTTTCAAAAATGGTTTTTGAATAATCGGTTTAGTATTGCGTTACTAAACATTTTGTTGTTCTTCCTTGTAATCTGGTTGTTCAACAAAATTTCATTTGTCTTAAACCCTGCTAAAGTATTCGTGAGTGCAATCTTGCCACCACTAATGCTTGCTTTAATTCAATTTTATATCATGAACCCACTGGTTGATATTTTAGAGCGGAAATTTAAAGTGCCGAGACTGGTTACGATCTTGGGACTGTTTCTTCTTGTGGCAATTTTGCTGGTGTGGATTGTTAATACGCTATTGCCAATTGTTCAAAGTCAAATTAATTCATTAATTGCACATTGGCCACATATTTGGAAGGATGCAAGTAATGCTGTACAAGAAGCACTGAGCAAACCGCAGTTTCATAGTGTAAAAGGCAATATTAATGATGCTATTAATCGCGCACAGGATATGCTTTTCAAATCTGGTCACGAAGCCATAAATGCCGCTTTGAGCAATATTTCTTCAGCAATCAGTGTAGTAACTATTATTGTTATGACTTTACTTACGGCACCTTTTATTCTCTTCTTTATGTTAAAAGATGCCCATAATTTACGGCCCTATTTAACCCAATTTGCACCTAAGCGCTGGCAAAAGAGTTTTGGTGAACTGCTCTATGATATTAACACCGCTTTAGCTTCTTATATCAGGGGACAGATCACAGTTGCCTTTTGGGTAGGAATTATGTTTGCCATTGGTTATAGCATAGTGGGCTTACCGTATGGCATTGCACTTGCTGTTTTAAGTGGTTTACTTAACCTGATCCCATATTTTGGTACGTTTATTTCCTTTATTCCTGCAATTGTAATTGCAATCATGCTTTCAGTTCCAATGGTCATTAAAGTTTTGATTGTCTTTGCAATCGAGCAGACAATTGAATCAAGAATTATCAGTCCTCTCGTAATGGGTAATAAAATGGAAATGCATCCGGTAACTACAATTTTATTGTTAATTGGTTCCAGTGCGGTTTGGGGACTTTGGGGTGTCATTTTTGGTATTCCTATTTATGCAATCTTAAAAATCATTATTTTACGTGTTTATAATTATTACCGTAATGTTTCTCAAGTTTTTAGAGAAGATGAAGGCGAAGAAACTACTCAAATTGCTGCGCCAAATGAAAAAAAAGCTGATTGAAAAAAATAAGAATAAGGCTAGTTTATTTAGAAGTTTGATGTTGAAGGAGAAAAAAGATTGACAAATCATGTAGTGTTATACGAACCATTAATGCCAGCAAACACGGGAAATATTGCTCGCACTTGTGCTGGTACTAATACAGTTCTTGACTTAATTGAGCCCTTAGGTTTTCAAATTGATAATAAAAAAATGAAACGAGCCGGGCTTGATTATTGGGATAAAGTTGATGTGCGACTTCATGATGATCTTAATGCCTTTTTGAAGCAGTTAGGACCGCAGGATGAGCTTTATCTTATTTCTAAATTTTCTTCCAAAAATTATGCTGAAGTAGATTACACTGATTCTTCCAAAAATTACTACTTCATATTTGGTAAGGAAACTACTGGCTTACCTGAAACTTTTATGCGAGAATATTACGAACGTAATTTGCGCATACCTATGTCAAATAATATTCGTTGTTACAATTTAGCTAATTCAGTGGCAATAGTTTTGCTTGAAGCATTACGTCAACAAGGTTTTCCTAAACTGGAAACTTCTCATCATTATGAAAATGACAAGTTAAAAGATAACTACAATCGTCCTGAACGCTATGAAAGAAATTTGGGAGGAAATTAAAATGGATTTTGCAAAAGAAACACCAGTGTTAGTAAAAAATTTTCACTACGATATTAATGAAGAACCTGAAACTAAGGATCAAGTTAATTTTGGCCTTAAAAAAGTTGAAAAACAAAATGATGATGGCACAACAGATGCAGGGGTAGATGGTAATTATTTTGATATCACCATCATTTTTGATGTGGCACCTGCTCCAGGGGAATTCTCAGTAAGTGGGATGATTAGCCAAATCGTTCAGATCAAAAATTATTTTGGTGATGGCAGTGATCTTAGTAAGGCTGATTACAAATTGCTTAGTAGACCTTTAGTTGAGTATATTGAAACATTAACTTATCAAGTTACTCAAATTACGCTGGATAAACCAGTCAACTTGAACTTCCAAGCTAATTTTTAGCTAGTGACTAGGTAATATCATGCCGAAAAAGAAAGGGAGAAAAACCACAAAGGCTCGAAAGAAAAATCAGAATACTGGAATTAAATGGGCAATTGTCGGACTTTTACAAATTGTTATTTCAGCTTTAGCATTTGCCAAGTTTGGGATCCTGGGTAAGCAAGTAGCAAATACTTTTCGCCTGGTCTTTGGCGATTCCTATTTGCTCGCAGCTGGTATTTGCATTGTGTTCGGCTTGGTTATGCTGATTTATAATAAGCCGATGCACTTTAGCTTCAAACGCAGTTGTGGACTATTTTTTGCTATTTTGGGAATTTTATTGATTCAAAGTAGTATTTATTTTGAACGTGAATTCGTTAATAATGCTTTTATGAATGTCTTTTGGCATGAAATTTCAGCTGAATTCGGTCGCATGGCTGTTACCAAAAATATCGGCGGTGGAGTCATAGGCGCCTTATGCTATCAGATTTTTTACCCTTTACTTGGTCATATAGGACTGCGTGTAATTGCAATTTTATTGATACCGAGTGGAATTTTGATGTTTTTTGATGTTAAATTCTCGACAATTATCAAAAAATTTCAGTCTGTTAGTCAGCTTTTTATTAATAAAAACAAAGCAGCTGGTAGCAAAATAAAAGATAAATACGGCTCTTTCAAAGAGAAGCGTGAGCAGAAAAAAAACGAGTTGCATGAACAGGAAGACAGCAATTCAGTAGGTACAAAAGCTCCAGTTTTTCCGGACGTGGATGATTTTACTGTGGATGATAACTCTTCTGTAAGTAACATAGATCAAAACGAAGTAACTGCTTTTCCATCTGATAAGGCAGAATACGGTGATATTCCGGAACATGCTCCTGTTGAGCCGCAAATTCAAGTTGCGAGTCAAAATAATAGCGATAAAGCACAACAAAATAATTCTTCTGTTTCATCATTACCTAAATCATATTCTTTTGTTGAAGAAGATAAAAAGATTAAGGAAGAATTAGGAGCAGTAAACCACGGTGAATTAAAACAAGATCAAAAAGTTAGTCCGGATTACCAAAAACCGCCGTTAACTTTACTTGATAATATAAAAAATATTGACCAAAGTACTGATAAAGCTCTCATTCGCAAAAATACTCAGACATTACAATCTACCTTCAAGAGTTTTGGTGTTAACGTTATTATTAAAAAGGCAATATTGGGTCCGACTATTACGCGTTATGAGGTTCAACCGGCTGTTGGTGTCAAAGTCAGTCGTATTGTTAATCTCGCTGACGATTTAGCCCTCGCGTTAGCTGCAAAAGATATCAGAATAGAAGCACCAATACCCGGTAAACCGTATATCGGAATAGAAGTACCTAACAAGAACACTTCAGTTGTTGCTTTTAAGGATGTAATGCAAAATCAGAGTGCCAGGGCCAAAGAGGATCCTATGCAGGTTCCTTTGGGTAAGGATGTCAGTGGCCAAACTGTTTCGGCTAATTTGACTAAAATGCCTCATCTTTTGATTGCTGGATCAACCGGTTCTGGTAAATCTGTTGCTATTAATACGATTTTAACCAGTATTTTAATGAAAGCATTGCCGGATCAGGTTAAGTTAATCTTGATAGACCCAAAGATGGTGGAGCTTTCTGTTTATAATGGTGTGCCTCATTTGTTGATACCGGTAGTTACTGATGCAAAATTGGCTGCAAATGCTTTGAGTAAAGCCGTTAAAGAAATGGAACGCCGCTATAAACTGTTTGCTGCAAGTGGAGCTCGTAACATGAGTGAATTTAACGAAAAGGTGCGGTTGAATAACCAAGATAAATCAAAACCGGCAATGAAGCCGTTACCATATATCTTAGTGGTAGTTGATGAACTTAGTGACTTAATGATGGTTGGCGGACGTGATGTTGAAGGAGCAATTGTCCGTTTGGGCCAGATGGCTCGGGCAGCTGGTATTCACATGATTTTGGCCACACAAAGACCAAGTGTTGATGTTATAACCGGCCTGATTAAAGCAAATGTTCCTTCACGAATTTCTTTTGCTGTTTCGAGTGGTATTGATTCACGGACTATTTTAGATCAGACTGGAGCTGAAAAATTACTTGGCCGCGGCGATATGCTATATATGCCTGTTGGTGCTTCAAAGCCTGAACGTATTCAGGGTGCCTATGTTTCGTCACATGAGGTTGAAAATATCATTTCCTGGGTAAAGAAACAGCAGAAACCCGAATATGATAAAGGTATGATTCCACAAAAAGGCCAAGAAAATTCTGAAAATAAAGATGATGAGCCAAAAGATGAATTCTATGAGCAAGCAGTGGATTTAGTAAGGCAACAACAAACGGCCAGTGTATCACTCTTGCAAAGAAGATTTCGTATTGGTTATAATCGTGCAGCTAGGATTGTTGATGAAATGGAAGAAAAAGGTATTGTGGGCCCATCTGAAGGTTCAAAGCCTCGCCAAGTTTTATTACCGCCTAAAAAAGAGGGAGATAAGAGCTAATTTTTAAGAAAGTTTATCATGTCGTTTTATTAGTTCAAATTTGTGAAAAAATAATGGTAAAATAAAATTGAATGTGAATACATAACTGAACTATTCTCAAGAAAATTAGTTCAGTTATTAAAGATCATTTTCAATATTTAAAGAAAAAATAGAATAAAAGGAATGTTTTAATTGCAGCGAGCTCTTGTATTTGGTGCTACAGGTGGCATTGGTCAAGCTATTTGTGTTGAGTTGGCTAATGCTGGTTGGTCTCTTTACATTCATTGCAGTCAAAATTGGCGAAAAGCTTATTCTTTGGCTCAAGGAATGAGTCAAAAATATCCTCAGCAGGATTTTATTCCCATCAAATTAGATTTTCTGGCTGAAAATAATGATTTAAAAGAATTTGTTAATAATTTACTGCCAGTTAACGCTGTGGTATTTGCCCAGGGAATTACCGATTATAATTTTGTTAGTAGTCAAGATACGGCCAAAATTGATGAGATTATGCGCATAAACTTGATTACCCCAATTAAGTTGACAGGACTATTTGAACCTCATTTGATAAAAAATGATTATAGTCGTATTGTTTATTTAGGATCAGTTTACGGTGGTTCAGGTAGTGCTATGGAAGCGGCATACAGTTCTTCCAAATCAGGTCTTGAAGGGTTTGCCCAAGCATATGCCCGCGAAGTTGCTTCAGCTAACCTGACGGTTAATGTTGTTGCACCCGGTGCTGTCAATACAGCAATGAATTCCGTGCTTGGCCCTGAAACGATGGAAGAAGTTAAGGGTGAAATACCTGTTGGTCGTTTAGCAGAGGGTAAGGACATTTCTTATTGGGTCAAAACTTTACTTGACGTTCAGTCTGGGTATCTAACTGGTCAGACCATTTATGTTAGTGGCGGCTGGCTTATTTAAATGTAATAATTATATGTAGTATATGTTATACTCAAAGAGTAAATTTAGAATTTGAAGAGGTAACTATGGCAGATATCGGAGATAAATTACGCAGTGCCAGAGAGGCTAAGGGACTTTCAATTGAAGACATTGAAAAAACAACCAAAATTCAAGGTAGATATCTGACTGCAATCGAGCAAAACGATTTTGATAAACTTCCTGGTGATTTTTACGTTAGAGCCTTCATTAGACAATATGCACAGATAGTTGGTTTAGATGGCAAAAAGTTGCTAAGTGAATACCACGAAGACATACCTAAAGCCGAACCTGAAGAATTTGTCGAAGACTCGATTGACAATAAAAGTGAGGAAGTACGTAAAACCACCAGTAATAAGAAAAAGATTTGGCAGGATTATCTGCCACGAATCATTGTCGGTTTGGGGATAGTTGTAGTAATTTTGGTATGCTACGTTGTATTTGCTCATTTTTCTTCTAGTCGCAATGAAAATAACAACGAAGCAAATGATGTTTCTGTTTCTTCGGATAGTGGTAAACGACACCGCAAAGTTAAGAAAGTTAAAAAGAAGAGAGTTAAGATTAAGGAACTGGCTGCAAATCAGTTTCAGATTACCGGCCTTAAAAATAACCGCAATTTAGTTGTTAGAGCCGGTGATCAAGCGACTACAGTTTCGATTGCAATGAATGGCGTAACTCAAAGTGGTCAGACTTTAACAGCTGGTCAAAAGCATACTTTACGAATTCCAGAAACTGCGCAAACTGTCGTTGTTACATTTAGCAACGCTCTGGGAACATCAGTAACGATTGGTGGCAGAAAAGTACCATATACAGCTCAAAATTCGAGTCTTTCTTTAACCTTTTATATTGGCAAACATCGGAATACTCAAAATACTCAAAGCAACCAACCACATCAAAGTCAAAATAATTCTGGAACTACGAATAATAATTCAGGACATAGTAATTCGAACCAGCAAAATCAACAGCATAGCCAAACTGATAATTCTAATGGTAATAATGGTGCAAGTTCGAATACAAATAATGGTCAACAAAATACTCAAAATAATCAAAGTTCCCAGAATAATGGTCAATCGAATCATGATAATAATCAATCAAATAACACTGATCATAATAATGATTCTGGCCATTCCGGAGGTACTTCCTCTAGTGGAAATGATGATAAAAAATAGTAACTATTTTTGGAGGAAAAGTTAAGAATGAATTTGCCTAATAAGTTAACGGTTTTTAGAATATTATTGATTCCGGTTTTCATGCTAATTGTCATTTTTGGTGGTGATGCCAGTTTTAAAGTTGCTGGCACTACTGTATATTGGAGATTTGTAATAGCTGCGATTGTGTTTGCAGTTGCTTCTGCAACTGATTGGTTTGATGGTCATATTGCTAGGTCACGCAACTTGGTTACAAATTTTGGAAAATTTGCGGATCCTTTGGCTGACAAAATGCTTACTATGACTGCATTTATAATGTTAATTTCTTTAAAACTTGCTCCGGCCTGGGTTGTAGCAATAATTGTTTGTCGTGAATTGGCAGTAACTGGATTGCGTTTGATTTTGGCGGAGAATAAGGGACAAGTTATGGCTGCAGCTATGCCGGGTAAAATCAAAACGACATGTCAAATGCTTTCAATTATCTTTTTGCTAATTGGAGACTTTTATCATATAGGCACTATCTTACTTTATATTGCACTGATTTTTACTATCTATTCTGGCTGGGACTATTTCCACAGTTCATGGGATGTCTTTGAAGGTTCAATGTAATTAAAGAAAAATTTAGTTTTATTAAAAAGCACTGCAAGGCAGTGCTTTTTTGTGCTTCTTTTTTAATATAAAAAGAGCATAAAATGGTCAATTGTTGATTATGCTCCATTTACTTGTTAGGATTAAATTAAGGAAATATTGAAAAGGAGGAAAATTTATGGGAGAAAAAATACCAATGGTTGAGTTCAAAGATGTATCCAAGATATATCCTAAAATGAAAAATCCGGCTGTTAATCATATCAGTTTTGAAATAGATAAAGGTGATTTTTGCTGCCTAATTGGCACCTCCGGTTCAGGAAAGACTACTTTGATGCGGATGATTAATCGCATGAACAGCGTAACTAAAGGCGAGGTGCTGGTTAATGGTAAAAACGTTAAAAGTTTTAATCCCGTCAACTTGAGACGTCATATTGGATATGTTATTCAAAATAATGGTTTGATGCCTCATATGACTATTAGAGAAAACATTATTTTGGTACCCAAGCTATTAAAATGGCCTAAGGAAAAATTAGCTGGTGAAGCGCAAAAGTTAATTCAAATGGCTGAATTGCCGGAATCATATTTAGACAGGTATCCGACTGAGCTGTCTGGTGGTCAACAACAAAGAATCGGAGTTGTACGCGCACTGGCAGCAAACCAAAATCTCATATTAATGGATGAGCCTTTTGGAGCATTAGATCCGATAACTCGCGAAAGTTTACAGAATTTGGTACAAAACTTACAAGTGCGATTAGGCAAAACAATTGTTTTTGTCACTCATGACATGGATGAGGCATTAAAGCTTGCAACTAAAGTAGTTGTTTTGCATGATGGGCAGTTGATTCAAGTAGGAACGCCTGAGGAAATTTTACATCATCCTGCAAATGACTATGTTAAAAGTTTGATCGGTGAAGAGCGCCTGTCCGAAGCAAAATATGAAACCGTAAAAGTTAAAAACGTGATGCTAACTAATCCGATTAAGATTGACTTGGGTGCTTCTTTATCTGATGCCTTAACCATGATGAAGGAAAACCGTGTTGATACCCTTTTAGTGGTTGATAACAGCGATCACCTGAAAGGCTATATTTCAATTGATGATTTGCAACGAAATTATTCTAAGGCAAGCAGCGTTAGTGATATCTTGATTACTAAAGTAAGCACAGTTGGTCCGGATGAATATTTGCGAGACAATTTTAGCCGCATCATGAGCCGTAACAAGAGTTATATTCCGGTAATTGATTCGGATAATAAATTAGTCGGTATAGTTACTCGTGCAAGTTTGGTTAATGTCGTTTATCAAAAAATATGGGGCGATAAGGGCCACACGCAAAATAATACGGGAAAAGAGGCGAACTAAAATGTCAGCCTTTTTTGCACAACATGGCTCAGAATTATTGGTAAAAACTTGGCAACAAATATATATTTCAGCTATTTCACTGGCCTTGGGAATTGTTGTAGCAGTTCCATTAAGTATCATATTAATGAAATTTCCGCGAGTGGCAAAAGTCGTGATTGCTATTGCCAGTATGTTACAGACCATACCAGCTTTGGCATTGCTTGCGATCATGATTCCATTTTTTGGTGTTGGTAAACTGCCCGCAATTATTGCACTTTTTCTCTATAGTTTAATGCCAATTTTGCGTAACACATATGTGGGTCTGATGGGGGTTTCCCCAGACACTATTGATTCAGCTCGCGGCTTAGGTATGACGAATATACAATTAATCTTGAAAGTTGATATTCCGTTAGCGATGCCTGTGATCATGGCGGGAATAAGACTTTCTGCTATTTATGTTATTGCGTGGGCGACTTTGGCCTCTTATATAGGTGCTGGGGGCCTTGGTGACTTCATCTTTAATGGCCTTAGTCTATATCAGACTGATCTAATTTTTGGTGGTACCATTCCAGTCATCATATTGGCACTTCTAACTGATTATCTCTTGGGTAAGCTTGAACGTAAATTAACACCAAAAGGAATATAAGGAGGTATTCATCATGAAAAAGTATTTTAAAAAGATATTCCTGATGATAACAGCCTTGATTATTATGTTAACTACTAGTGCTTGTGGCTTGCCTGGACTTTCTGATAGTCAAGGCAGTCAGGAAAATATTAGAATTACGGCACTAACAACTACTGAATCGCAAATTATGGCCAATATTGTTGCCCAATTGATTGAACATGAAACTTCATATAAAACTTCCATTGTTAATAATTTAGGTTCTGCTCCGATGCAGCATCAAGCTCTAATTCGTCATGATGCCGATATTCAAGCTGCTGCTTATGATGGTGGTGAATTAACTGCAAATCTTTTATTACCAGCTATTAAGGATTCCAAAAAGGCAAATGATACAGTCAGACGTGAAGTAAAAAAGAGATGGGACCAAACTTATTTGCATACATATGGTTTTGCTAATAATTATGCTTTTATGGTGAGAGCAAAAGACCAAAAGAAGTACCATCTGTATCAGATTTCTGATTTAAAGAAAGTTAAGGATAAATTTTCTTTTGGGGTAGCATCCGAATGGGTAAATGCTCCAGGAGTTGGTTATCCTGCTTTTCAAACAGCCTATGGATTAACCTTTTCTAAAGCACATCCCATGAATATCGGTTTAGTATATTCAGCCCTGAAAAGCGGTAAGATGGATGTTATTCTAGGCTATTCTACTGATGGCCGAATTGATAGCTACAATTTGCACCTGTTGAAGGATGATAAGCATTTCTTTCCGCCATATAATTGTGGCATGCTAATTAATAACTATTTATTAAGAGAGCATCCTGAATTAAAGGCAATTCTGGCAAGATTAGTGGGTAATGTGAGTGTTCATGATATCCGTAAAATGAACTTCCAAGTAGATGACAAGCTACTTGAACCTGCTACGGTTGCAAAGCAATTTTTAGAAAAACATAATTACTTTAGGGGGGAGAAATAATGTCTCATTTATCTTTATGGCAGCAATTTATTTATTATTATGTCCATAATGGTAGTTATGTATTAGCACAATTTAACCGTACTTTTTTGATTTCAATCTATGGCGTTTTATTTGCAGCTATTATTGGTATACCAGTTGGAATTTTTATTTCGCGCAATGGACATTTAGGAGACTTTGTTGTAGAAATTGCGAACTTTATCCAAACAATTCCTTCGCTTGCCCTTTTGTCTATTGTAATGATTGGTTTAGGCCTGGGCGTTATGACCGTTATTGTTACCGTTACGCTTTATTCACTTTTGCCAATTATTAAGAATACATATACTGGTATGAGAAGCGTTAATAAGAATGTCATTGATTCAGGAAAAGGAATGGGCATGACAAAACTGCAACTACTTTATATGGTGAGATTACCACTCTCAATGTCTGTTATTATAGCTGGCTTAAAAAATGCTTTGGTCATAGCAATTGGTATCACTTCAATTGGTTCGTTCGTTGGAGCAGGTGGCTTAGGAGACATAATTATTCGCGGCACCAATGCTACTAATGGCAGTGCCATTATCCTAGCTGGTGCACTTCCTACAGCATTAATGGCAATCTTGGCAGATGTGATTTTAAATTTCCTGCAAAAAGTTTTGGAACCCAAAGGTCTTAAAAAATAAATAAAAAGTTTTTTGCAGCTTTTTCGTATTTAATAATGTGAATAAAAATAATAAACATTTGTTCGCCTTTTTTCTTGCAAATATACACTAAAGCAAAGTATAATTAATACGTACTAAATTAAAGAAATTATGATAGAGGAGGACAAGAGTCTTGGCCAAGGATGAAAAACAAGCTGCACTGGAAAATGCGCTTAAGAAAATTGAAAAGAATTTTGGTAAAGGCGCTGTTATGCGTATGGGTGATAAAGCTGACACCAAAATCTCGACCGTTCCCTCAGGTTCGCTTGCTCTTGATGCAGCTCTGGGAGTTGGCGGCTATCCCCGGGGTAGAATAGTAGAAATTTACGGACCGGAATCTTCTGGTAAAACAACCGTTGCATTACATGCAGTAGCTGAAGTGCAAAAAAGAGGTGGTACAGCCGCTTATATCGATGCCGAAAATGCTATGGATCCGGCTTATGCGGAGGCATTAGGTGTTGATGTTGATTCACTTATTTTGTCTCAGCCAAATACTGGAGAAGAAGGTTTACAAATTGCTGATACGTTGATTACCAGTGGTGCAATTGATATTTTAGTTGTTGACTCTGTTGCAGCACTTGTGCCTCAAGCTGAAATTGACGGAGAAATGGGTGACAGTCATGTTGGTCTGCAGGCTCGTTTAATGAGTCAAGCTCTGCGTAAGCTTTCGGGTAATATTAATAAGACCAAAACTATTGCAATTTTTATCAATCAAATTCGTGAAAAAGTTGGAATTATGTTTGGTAATCCTGAAACTACTCCTGGTGGTCGGGCACTGAAATTTTATGCCACTATTCGCTTGGAAATCAGAAGAGCGGAAAAGATCAAGCAAACCGGAGGAGAAATTACCGGTAACCGTGTAAAAATCAAGGTAGTTAAAAACAAAGTTGCACCACCTTTTAAAGTTGCTGAAGTTGACATGATGTATGGCAAGGGTATTTCACAGAGTGGTGAGCTGTTGGATATGGCGGCCGACAAGGACATTATAGCCAAGGCCGGCTCGTGGTATTCATATCACGATGAACGAATTGGGCAGGGCCGAGAAAATGCCAAGAAGTACCTTGAAGATCACCCTGATGTCTATGACGATGTTCAAAAGCAGGTTCGTCAAGCTTTCGGTATTGATGAAGAATCAGTTGCTGAAAGAGAAGATCCTGAAAAAGTCAAAGCCAAAAAAGCCCAAAAAGCTGCTGATACAGAAAAGGAAGCTTCTGCTAAAAAAGAAGCAGACAGCAAAAGCTAATTACGAGGAAATAAACCTTGACCTGTGAAAATGGGTTAAGGTTTTTTCATGTCGTTTGACATAAGTCCCATCGTTCTTTATTATTAATATTGTGTGAATAATCTAAAAAATAAAAAAGGCGATAGAAATCATGATAAGTAAATTTTTGATTCCCGTCGCGATAGCTATAATTTCAATTATTGTTGGCGTTGTTGGAGGATACTCTATTCGTAAAAGGATCTGGGAGAAAAAGGCTCAGAACGCTCAAAACGATGCCGACCATATTTTAACCGAAGCAAAAGCACGAGTTGATGCTGCTAAAGCTGAAGTCAATGCACAAAAGCAAGCAGCTGATGCTATTAAACAGAGTGCGCAAAACACTAAAAAAGAAAAAATTCTTGAAGCTCAAGAACAAATTCAAGACTACCGACAAAAAGTTGAAGATGAATTAAACGACAAACGTGATAAAATTGCACGCGATCAAAATCGCTTAACCCAACGAGAGGATACTCTTGATCATAAGAACTCTTTGCTAAAAGAAAAAGAGGATGATTTAACTAAAAAAGATGAACAGCTAGAGCAAAAGCAAACAGAATTAGCTGCTAAATTGCAAAAAGCTGATGCATTAGTTGAACAGACTACGCAGAAGCTTTACGAAGTGGCTCATTTAGACAAAGAGCAGGCAAAAAAGCTCGTATTAGATCAATTAGCAGACGAATTAGTTAAAGAACGGGCAGAGTTGATTAGTAATAGTAATCAAGAAGTAAAAGCTAAAGCTGACCATTATGCGCGCAAAATAATTATTGATGCAATTCAAAGCAGCTCGGCAGATACAGTAGCTGAAACAACTGTATCTGTAGTTGATTTGCCTAATGAGGAAATGAAAGGTCGGATTATTGGTCGTGAAGGACGTAATATCAGATCTTTTGAAGCACTTACTGGAGTTGATCTTATAATTGATGACACTCCAAAGGTTGTAACTTTAAGTGGTTTTGATGCCATTAGGCGTGAAATTGCGAAAAGGGCAATGGAACGTTTGATTAAGGATGGACGCATTCATCCGGCTCGAATAGAGGAAACAGTTGATAAAGCCCGTAAAGAAGTAAACGATGATATTTACGAAGCTGGAGAAAGCGCTCTAATGGAGCTGGGAATTCATAAAATGAATCCAGAACTGGTTAAAATATTGGGTAGACTCAAATACCGGACATCTTATGGTCAAAATGTTTTGGGTCATTCAATTGAAGTTGCAAAATTAGCTGGTACAATGGCTGCAGAGCTTGGATTAAATGAAAAATTAGCCGTTCGCGCGGGATTATTACACGATATTGGAAAAGCAGTCGACCATGACATTGAAGGTTCGCACGTAGAAATTGGTGTAGAACTGACAAGGAAGTATCATGAGCCGGATGTGGTTGTTAATGCAATTGCAGCACACCATGGGGATGTGCCTAAGTTATCATTTATTGCTGAATTGGTAGTTGCAGCAGATACCATTTCTTCTGCAAGACCTGGTGCTAGAAGCGAAAGTTTGGAAAATTATATCAGAAGACTTACCGACCTCGAGCAAATAGCAAATAGGTATGACGGTGTCAAACAGGCGTATGCTATTCAGGCTGGACGAGAAGTCCGTGTGATGGTTGAACCTGACAAGATTTCAGATGATCGCATTACAGTTTTAGCACGCGACATTCGCAATCAAATTGAAAAAGAACTTGATTACCCGGGTAATATTAAAATAACAGTTATTCGTGAAAAACGTGCTGTATCAATTGCAAAGTAAATAAAAGGATTGAATGCAAAATTCAATCTTTTTTTGTTTTGTAATATATCTTCAAAATATGGCGCAAATTAACATAAAAAAGCGCAAAAAAGCACATTTTGGTAAAATGAAAGGGTATACAATACGGATTGAATGGAGGAACCTGCTATGAATCTAAAAATAACAACTGAATTAAAAGATTTCCTACTAGAATTAGGTTACCCATTTAATTCAATTTCTGGTTTACTTGATTCTAGCGTAATGGACAAATATCTGAATGCAAAGTGGATTAAAAATTCTCATGTATTTGAAATGTTAGACAAAGAAGCAAATGATAAACAGCTGTTGAAGTGTAGTGATGTTCGTAATTTTTACCAATTTGTTCCTCCATATTTTGCAGCTTTGTCAAGCAAAAATGGCTTACAGGCAATTTCCCGCCTAGCAGCTTACCAGCAGCTTATAGGTCCAATTGAAATGGGAACTTTTGAGGAAGGTGAAAAATTAAGAATTCATATTAAATATTTGGACAAATATCGTAAATTTTCACGTTTTAGCCTATTAGTAGATCAAATTTCTTTAGTAAGTCTGATTAGAGCAGGTACAAATAAATGTGTTATACCCGTATCTATTGGGAGCAAATATGAGTATGGATCAAGAATAAATAAATATTTAGGTATTGAAGCTCAAAATAGCTTAGACAATTATTTGGTGTTTAGAAAGTATGATTTGGAGCAGTCATTTGTAACCAAAAATGATGTAATGTGGAATTTCATGGAGCCTGGTTTGAAAAAGTACATAAAAGAATTAAATATAAATCCTCCAATTTCTGCAGTTGTACAAAACACTCTGTTTAAATTGATAGCCGGAGGTAATTTTCAGGTAAAAGACGTAGCAAATAAACTGGGTATTTCATCAAGAACATTACAAAGATGGCTGCAAAATGAAGGCACAACTTTTAAAAAACAGTTAAGTATTGTGCAGAAAATTTTGGCTCAAAATCTACTTCAAGACAGAACTTTAAATACTGCAGAAGTAAGTTTTCTAGTTGGCTTTAATAGTGTTTCTTCGTTCTATAAAGCCTTTAAGAAATGGACAGGAGTGACTGTTAAAGAATATAGGCTTCAAGCAATATTAAAAACTAATAGTATAAATGCGGTAATTTAATTAGGAGGAAACAAAATGTTTTTAAAAGATAACGAATCATGGAATGCAACTTATGATGTTGTGGTAATCGGTTTTGGTGGAGCAGGTGCTACAGCAGCACGTTTCGCAGCAGATAAAGGAGCAAAAGTCCTTTTAGTAGATAGTGCACCAGAGGGACATGAAGGTGGTAATACCAGATATTGTGGACAGATTGTTGAAGCAGGTTATGATTATGAAAAGCTAAAAAAGTATTATCAAAAAATGACTGCTCCACTTGATTTAGATGAGCAGGTGCTAGAAACTTTTGTAAAAGGGATGGTCAATTTACCAGATTACTTCGAAAAGTATCTCGGTGGTAAAGCATTCAGCGTTAAAAATAACCCAGGTAACAAAAATGTTGCCATGTTGGCATACATGAGTGCTGAATATCCCGAATTTGAAGGTGCAGATACAAACGACGACTTGTTAGTGCATGATCAAATATTCGATGCTGCTCTTTGGAAAAAATTGCGCCAGAATGTTTTAGACCGCAGCGACAAGATTGATGTGCTTTATTCAACGCCAGCAAAGCATTTAATTCAGGATACTGATAAGACAATAATAGGTGTACAGATTGAAAATAAAGGCAAGTTGTTCAACGTCCATGCAAAAAATGGTGTAGTTTTAGCACTTGGTGGATTTGAAAATAACGAACAAATGGTGCAGGATTATTTAGGTGAAACTAATTTATTACCATATGGTACGCTTTATAACAATGGCGATGGCATCAAAATGGCTATAGAAGTTGGTGCAGATTTGTGGCACATGAATAATTATGAACCAGGTGGAACTGTTAATTTAGCTGCTCCCAAAGGCCAAAGAGCTCATAACATTATGGCCTGGAAAGCATTATTTGCCGGTTCACTGATCACAGTTGGCGATGATGGTACACGTTATGTAGCAGAAGACGATCCAACCCGTCATGGTCATCGCTATAATCATGGTATTTGGAGAATTCCTTTAGCCCAAGTGCATCCTCATATGATTTTTGATCAGAATAAATACGATGAACTATTCTCAGCTGAGAATGATGAATTTCAAAAGGAAGCTTTAAGCAAAGTGGTTAAGTCAGAAACTATCGCTGATTTAGCTCAAGAAATAAAAGTTGATCCGGCAGTTTTAGAAAATACTTTGAACACGTATAATTTCTTCGTTGATCGTGGAGTTGATTACCAATGTGGACGTAAGCCAGAGTCAATGACCAAAATTTCACTTACGGGTCCATTTTATTCGTTAGCTCAACAACACACCATGTTAAACACCCAGGGTGGCCCACGCCGAAATAAAAATGCTGAAGTATTAGATACAGATCAGAAAGTTTTGCCACACTTATATGCTGCTGGTGAACTGGGTCATATAGGTGCAAATCAATATAATGGCGGGGGTGACATGGCTGACTGCTTAATATTTGGTAAGATAGCAGGAGAAAATGCCGCCAAAATTAAAGATGATCAAGTTGTTTCAGGTGCCAGTGTTAGTGAAAATAATGCTGATACTGCATTTCCTGAATCAGATGTTAAAGAAGAAAGTTATTCAACTGCTGAAAATCAATACATTGGTAAATCTTCAAGTGGCATGGGCAATGAAATCATAGTGCGAGTGACAGTTGACAGTGATAAGCGTCCAAGCAATATTGAAGTTTTAAAAGAAAGCGAATCACCTGACTACGGTGAAAAAGCAATTAAGGAAATGAAAACAGAAATGCTAGCTCAGAAAACAGCTAACGTAGATGCTGTTTCTGGAGCTTCTGCATCAAGTCGCGCATTTAAAGAAGCTGTAGAATCTGCTTTGAAGCAGGCATAGATTTTAACGAAAGGGTAAGAAATGGCAAATTTAAAAGATGGTATTTATCAGGGAAAAGGCTCTGGTAATCGTGGTGAAGTCAGGGTTTCGGTAAAAGTCAAAGATAATAAAATTACGGATATAACAATTGATCAACAAGATGAAACTTCTGGCATAAGCACTGCTGCTTTAAAAAAAGCACCGAAGCTAATTGTTGAGCATCAGTCATATAATATTGACGCAGTAACCGGAGCAACTATTAGTTTTCAAGCTGTACAAAAAGCAGTCAAAGATGCTGTTTCAAAAGCTGGAGATCCCAGTGGTCTTGATAAAAGAGTTGATCTTAGAAATACAGTGAAAAAGGATGATGGTAAGGACTACCGTAACGTCAATCCAGATGATTTGCAATTTGAAGATCATGCTGACGTGTTGGTAATTGGTGCTGGAGCTGCTGGACTTGCAGCTTCCATTACAGCAAGGCAAAAAAGTGCTTCCGTAATATGTTTGGAATATACATCAAGCTATATGCTCTCTGATATGACTCTGTCTGGAGGTTATTACAATGCTGGTGGTGGTACTAGCTTGCAAAAAGCGCAAGGTATTAAAGACTCTAAAGACAATTGGAATAATTATTTGAAGGCAGTCGGTCAAGGATACGAAGATGCGGATATGCGTGAAACAATAGTAGAACATGCTGCTGAAGATTATGAATGGCTTGCTGGAGAAGTTGGGGTCAATTTCCAAGAAGTACAAGAAATTGGCAATGAAGAAGCAATGAAAGAATATGCGACTCCGGCAGCAAGGTCTCATTTAACTGTCGAAAAAAGTGGCTATGGTCTTTCAAAGCCACTTTACAATAAGGCAAAAGCAGTTGGCACAAAATTTATTTTTAATATTACAGCTGAGAACTTAATTACTGATGAGAAAAATAATGTAGTTGGTGTACATACTAATAAAGGTAACTACAAAGCTCAAAGCGTTGTTATTGCAACTGCAGGTTTTTCACGCAATAAAGAAATGCTTAAAAGCTTTGCACCAGATTTTGCTGTAGGGGAATCATATGGTTCTATTAGGCAAATGGGTGATGGTATCACAATGGGTGCTGAAATTGGCGCCAGGTTAAAAGATATGTGGATGCCAATAGCAAATTCTATTGGAACTCAATCAGGCGATAATGTTTGTATTGGTCCTTTGTGCACAGCTTGGACAAAACCTTATATTTGGGTTGGAACAGATGCTAGAAGACACTTTAGAGAAGATATGTATTTCGAATACGCTTCTAAGAAAATTGCTGACCTAGATCATGGTTTCGTGTGGCTGATTTTCGATGAAGGAATGGCAAATGAAATGCCAGCTGCCTTTTCTGCCCCAGCTCCTTCACCGCATTTAAAACGCGAAGTAGAAGATGGCTACTTTAAAAAAGCAGATACTATCGCGGAATTAGCAGAGCAAATTAATTTAAACCCTAATGTGTTAGAGAAAACAATTGCTAAATGGAATAATGATGTAAACAATGGTCAAGATACGGAATTTGGTCGCCAAAAAGATTTAACTGCTTTTAAGGCTCCATACTATGCCGCTAAACTTGCGCCATCAACACCGGATATGGCTGGAGGATTGTGCATCAATACTAAAGCAGAAGTTTTGGATAATTTTGATAGAAAAATTAGTAATCTCTTTGCTGCTGGTAGTACGACAGGCGGATGGCGAGGAATGACCTATCCAGGTTGCGGAATGGGTATTACAAACGCTATTGTTTTTGGCAGAATTGCCGGTGAAAGTGCTGCAAAGAATGCTCAAGTAAAAACTGATACTAATTCTGGTGCTTCACAGAATTAGTTTTTGGAGTTAAATATAATTAAAACTGGATACATTTGCATCCAGTTTTTTATTTGGAAATATTTATGATAATCAACCTAATTTGTGCATTTTTGCTCTACCCTGTATAATTAAGACAACTTTAAATGAAAGTAGCCGACTATGTTTAAAATTATTGTTGAATTATTCTTTTTAGTGATTATACAGGCTGCGATCACACCTTTTATTAGGCGATTAGCTTTTGTATTAGGTGCTGTCGACATTCCCAATAAAAGAAGAGTAAATAAAAAGCCAATGCCAACCCTAGGGGGTTTGGGTATTTTTGTCACCTTCAATATAGGAGCTTTTATTCTTCTGCGCGATCAGTTTCCAACTCATGAAGCATTTAGCATACTTTTAGGCTCAAGTGTAATTGTCTTGACTGGCATAATCGATGATATTATGGAGCTGAAACCAAGACAAAAAATGCTGGGTATTTTTATCGGTGCTTTAGTAATTTATTTTCTTGCCGGTATTAAAATGAATGTTCTCAATCTGCCATTCTTGAACAAACAAATAAATTTGGGATGGTGGAGTCTGCCAATTACTATTTTTTGGATCTTAGCTTTAACTAATGCTGTTGACTTAATTGATGGGCTTGACGGATTGGCTGATGGTGTCTCTATGATTTCACTCATAACTATGGGAATTGTCGGCTATTTCTTTTTGCACACCGGCCAACTCTATATTCCGATCGGCTGTTTTATGCTGGCAGCTTGTTTACTGGGCTTTTTACCATATAACTTTCACCCGGCTAAAATATTTTTAGGTGATACCGGTGCTTTATACATCGGATTCATGATTGCCGTATTTTCTCTAAAAGGCTTGAAGAACGTAACTTTCATTTCGCTGCTTGTGCCGGTTACTATTCTAGGCGTGCCGATTACCGATACGCTTTATGCTATGATTCGGCGGAAGCTTAATAATCGACCCGTTTCCCAAGCTGATAAGCACCATTTGCATCATCAACTAATGAGAATGGGCTTGACCCACAGACAAACGGTTTTAAGTATTTATGCAATATCATTAGTCTTCTCTTTTATTTCCCTGTTATTTTTATTGTCACCAATGTGGGGCATGTGGGTCTTAATTGCTGGTCTGGCAGTTGCCCTTGAATTTTTTGTAGAGTCCATTGGGCTTTTAGGTGAAAAATATAAACCCTTGCTGAATTTAACCCAAAAATTAATTAATTCGCGCAGTAAAAAAGATCCAACAGTTGAGGTATGGCATCTGGGACAGGATAAACCTGAGCAATTAAAAAAGAAGAAAAAAGAATAAATTTTAAACTTGACTCACATTTCACATGTGAGTTTTTTTACTGCTCATGATAGTTGTGTTTAGTGACAGGTACTTCGTTATATCTTTGGGGAAGAAGCTCAAATTTTACTTTGCCCGCCAAAATATTAATTAAGTCATTTTCAAGCTGCTTTAATTTGTTTTCATCAATAAAAATGGAAATTGTGACTTTCGCTTCATAGTCGATATTATCAATGAAAATCTTTTTTTGATTAAGATAATGCTGAGTTTCGTCAAATTTTTTATAATCGACTTGAAATTTCAAGCCCTGTTGTTGCACGCGCTTAACCACTCCAATAGCTTCAACAGCCTTAGTGACACTGTTGGAATATGCACGGATTAAGCCGCCAGCTCCCAACTTTATCCCACCAAAATAGCGCGTTACTACCACAGTAACGTTTTTCAGATTCATTAATTGAAGTGCCTTTAACTCTGGAACACCTGCAGTTCCGGATGGTTCACCATTATCGCTTGCTTTGACATGCTCGTCGTTTAATCCAATAGTGTAAGCAAAAGTGTTATGGGTAGCGTCACGGTATTTTTGAGTGACAGCATTAATTGCACTTTCGGCCTCTTTAACGGTTAAAGTTCTTATAACAGTAGCAATAAAGCGACTTTTTTTAATTACTAATTCGTGGTTACCATTTTCCTTAATGGTTAAATAATTTTCTTCTTCATTCAAAACAATCAGCCCTTTTTTGCGTATTTATCATTGGAGGACAAAATGGAAAATATTTCTCATCTTGCTGGTCGTCAATGGCTTAGTAGTCAACTGGATTTTAGCACAAAGAAAGGTATAACAAAAATCAAGGCTGTTATCAATGGTCGGTGTTCACGATGCAATGCTAAGGTTTGGGCTAAATTGCCCAATGGCAAAAGATATTGTCGCGAATGTATTGGTTTAGGAAGAGTAGTTGAAGGCGATTATCTTATTCGTAATGAGGAGAAAGTAAACTTCCCGCGAACAAGAAACGGTGGTTTGACTTGGAATGGTAAATTAACAGTTCAACAAGAAAAAATCGCTAAGGATTTGGTTCAGAACTACATAAATAAGCAAAATACTTTAGTTCATGCAGTAACCGGTGCTGGTAAAACTGAGATGATGTTTCCTTTGATTGCGCACTGTTTAGCGGAAGGGAAGCGGTGCTGCATAGCTGCACCGAGAATAGATGTAGTTAATGAATTATTTCCCCGCTTGCAGATGGCATTCACTAAAATTAGAATTGGTAAATACCATGGGCATGAATACCAAGAGCCAGGCTTAGAGCAGTTAACCATCTGTACCACCCATCAATTATTGAAATTTTTTCGTGCTTTTGACTTATTGATTATTGATGAAGCTGATTCTTTTCCATATGTACAGAATCCTGAACTTAATTTTGCAGCGAAAAATGCGCTTAAGAATAATGGTCAGATAGTCTATCTAACAGCAACGCCTACAAAAGAACTGTTAAAACTTGTTAAAAAGGGTCAAATTCAGCAATTAAAGTTAAATAGACGTTTTCATGGTCATCTTTTGCCCGTACCAAAAGAAAAACTGTTTTTACGTCCATTTTTAAAAGGTAAAAGAATTAATCCAAAACTTGTGCAAGAAATTAGCAAAGTAATTAAGGCTAAGCATCCACTACTCTTATTCTTGCCCAGAATTGATTTGATTAAGCCATATGTTAGCGCACTTAGAAATGAGCCTGAATTTAAGCAAATAACAATAGAGGGTGTAAATGCAAATGATGTGCAGAGAATTGCAAAAGTTGATAAATTCAGGCAGGGACAAATACAATTGCTTGTTACCACTACTATTTTGGAACGTGGCGTAACCTTTAATCATGTTTGGGTAATTGTGGTCCAGGCTGATGATAAAATTTATAATACTTCTAGTTTGGTCCAAATTGCGGGAAGAGTTGGTCGGGCTAAAACTGATCCAACGGGTTTAATATTATTTTGCTACCAAAAATATACTTCAAGTCTGCGTAATGCGATGAAACAAATCCGTGAGATGAATAAATGAAAAAATGCCTATTGTGTGAACAATATTTCATTTCAAAAATGTCATTTTTAAGTCTATTTTCCTGGCACCAGGAGGATCGAAAAAGTATTTGCGACCACTGTTTAAAAAAGTTCATTCATATACCTGAAAAGCATTGCCCAATATGCTCGGGAAATTTAAATCAAAATCAGATTTGTTCAGACTGTATGAATTGGCAAAAAATATATGGCGAAAAGTTGTTAATTAATCACTCTGTGTATTTATATAACAGAGCATTCCATGATTTAATGGTTAACTATAAACGTTATGGTGACTACGTTTTATACGCTGCACTACAAGAATTGTGTGTTAAAGAACTGTCTGAATATAAAGCTGATGTTTATGTCCCAGTTCCAACTTCTTCTGAGCACATCGCTAAAAGACAATTCGATACAATCACTGCATTATACGGTGGTCTTGTTCCTTTAACAAACATGCTGGGTAAAAAATCAGGACTAGGAGCCCAGGGGGAGAAAAATCGTGCTGAAAGATTAAGAAGTAAGCAAAGTTTTTTTGTTAAGGAAAACTTTACGATTAATTTTCAAAAATGCACTGTTCTCTTGCTGGATGACATATACACTACTGGCAGAACGCTTTATCATGCTCGAGATGCGCTAGCAAATATTTTTCCCAATGCGAAAATTAGTAGTTTTACCTTATGTAGATAAAACAAAATTGTTCAGCGCTTTCATGTTTTGTTATAATTTTGCTATAATATAGATAACATCAGACTGCCTCAAGCAGTTGAAAGGAGAATCTCATATGTTAAAGTATAATGTTCGTGGTGAAAATATCGAGGTAACGGATGCTTTAAGAAGTTACGTAGAAAAGCGCCTTAAAAAATTAGAAAAATATTTCGATTTAAATCAAGATATGATTGCTCATGTTAATTTAAAGGTGTATCGTGATCATAAGGCTAAAGTTGAGGTAACTATACCACTGCCATACTTAGTATTGAGAGCTGAAGAAACAACTGACGATATGTATCGCAGTATTGATTTTGTTTCTGAAAAATTGGAAAGACAAATCAGAAAATATAAGACACGTGTAAATCGTAAGAGCCGTGAAAAAGGAATTAATGATTTCTTCGTTGAAAGCGCGCAGGAAGATTCAAAAGACAAAGAAAGTAATGAATTTACAATTGTTCGTAATAAGCAAATTGGCTTGAAACCAATGAGTCCTGAAGAAGCAATTTTGCAAATGAATATGCTTGAGCATGATTTCTTTGTTTTCCAAGATGGTGAAACCAGCGGTACAAGTGTTGTCTATCGCAGAAATGACGGCCGTTATGGTTTGATTGAGACCAAATAGCAATAATATTATCAAGTAAGGGCCCCACATTTAGTGTGAGGTCTTTGTTTTGTTTATTTTTCATTTAGCGCTAATCATGGTAAAATTATAATGTGTTTTTATACTTTAACTACATATAAGGATCGATTAAATGGTAAACATTTTAAAGAAACTATACAATAACGATAAAAGAGAACTGAAAAAATTTGAAAAAATTGCAGATAAAGTTGAAAGTCATGCAGACGAATACAGTCGGCTTTCAGACGAAGAATTACAGGCAAAAACACCTGAATTTCGTGATAGATTGAAAAATGGCGAAAGCTTAGATTCGCTCTTGCCGGAAGCTTTTGCAGTTTCTCGTGAAGGAGCTAAAAGAGTTTTAGGCCTATACCCATTTCACGTTCAAGTATTAGGTGGTATTGCGCTGCACTACGGTAATATTGCCGAAATGATGACTGGTGAAGGTAAGACCTTAACTGCGACTATGCCTGTTTATCTGAATGCACTAACAGGAAAAGGCGTTCACGTTGTTACCGTTAACGAATATTTGTCCAGTCGTGATGCCGAAGAAATGGGTCAGTTATACAAATGGTTAGGCTTAACAGTTGGTCTTAACTTGAATGCTATGTCTCCTGATGAAAAGCGTGAAGCTTATAATTGTGATGTTACTTATTCCACTAACTCAGAACTAGGCTTTGATTATCTGCGTGATAATATGGTCGTTTATAAAGAACAAATGGTTCAACGTGAACTTAACTATGCTATTATCGATGAGGTTGACTCAATTTTAATCGATGAGGCTAGGACACCATTAATTATTTCCGGCGAAGCAGAACAGGCTAATGGTGACTATATTCGTGCTGATCGCTTTGTTAAAACTCTTAAAGAAGACAAAAGTGATGATGATGCGGATGATGATAAGGACTATGGTGATTATAAAATTGACTGGCCAACTAAGACCATTTCTTTAACTAGAACTGGTATCCAAAAAGCTTGTGATCATTTTGGCCTTAAAAACTTGTATGACGTTGAAAATCAGAAATTAGTGCACCACCTTGATCAGGCTTTAAGAGCAAATTACATTATGCTTAAAGACATCGATTATGTTGTGCAAAACGGGGAAGTTTTAATCGTTGATTCTTTCACCGGTCGTGTTATGCAGGGACGGCGCTATTCTGATGGCCTGCACCAGGCTATTGAAGCTAAAGAAGGCGTTAAGATTCAGGAAGAATCTAAGACACAGGCAACAATTACTTATCAGAACTTCTTCAGAATGTATAAAAAACTTGCCGGTATGACAGGTACTGCTAAAACTGAAGAAGAAGAGTTCCGTGAAATTTACAACATGCAGGTAATTACTATCCCGACTAACCGTCCTTTGATCAGGAAAGATAATCCGGATATTCTTTATCCTACTTTGTCATCCAAGTTTGCGGCAGTTGTCAATGAAATTAAAGACCGGCACTCAAAGGGCCAACCGGTATTAGTTGGTACCGTTGCGGTTGAAAGTTCTGAAAGACTGAGTAAGTTACTTGACAAAGAAGGAATTCCTCACGCTGTTTTGAATGCTAAAAACCATGCTAAGGAAGCTCAGATTATCATGAATGCCGGTCAACGCGGTGCGGTCACTATTGCGACTAACATGGCTGGCCGTGGTACCGACATTAAATTAGGGCCAGGTGTGAAAGAACTAGGTGGACTTTCTGTCATCGGTACTGAACGTCATGAGTCTCGTAGAATTGATAACCAGCTCCGTGGACGTTCAGGTCGTCAAGGTGACCCTGGTGTTACTCGTTTCTATCTCTCACTTGAAGATGATTTGATGAAACGCTTTGGTGGCGACAGAGTCAAAGACTTCCTTGACCGTTTGTCTGACAATGATGATGACAAGGTAATTGAGAGTCGCTTGATCACTAGACAAGTTGAGTCTGCTCAAAAACGTGTTGAAGGTAATAACTATGATACCCGTAAGCAAACATTGCAGTATGATGATGTTATGCGTATTCAACGGGAGATTATTTATGGTGAACGGATGCAGGTTATTGGTGAAGAAAAGTCACTTAAGGATGTTTTAATCCCAATGATTCGCCGTACTATTAATAGTCAAGTTGATATGTTTACACAGGGTGATCGTAGTAAATGGCGGCTTGATTCACTGCGTGACTTCATTTCTTCAAGTTTGACGAACGAAGAAGAAACTGATGCAATTGACTTCAAGACAATTACGGTTCCTGACTTAAAGCAAAAGCTGTATGATATCGTTGAAGCCAACTATGAAGAAAAAGAAGCGATTTTGGCTGATCCTTCAGAAATGCTTGAATTTGAAAAAGTAGTTATCTTGCGGGTAGTTGACGATCGCTGGACTGATCATATAGATGCTATGGACCAATTACGGCAATCAATCAGTTTACGTGGCTACGGTCAACTTAATCCGCTGGTAGAATACCAGGATTCTGGCTACAACATGTTTGAAGAAATGGTATCAAATATTGAATTTGACGTGACTCGTTTATTTATGAAAGCTGAAATTAGACAAAATCTTAGTCGTTAATAGTTAAGATGGGAGGAGAAAGCAGCTGCTTTCTCTTTTTTACTGAAATTTTATTAAAAATAAAGGAGCTATTGTAAAATATGGAAATAAGTGACATTCAAAATGAATTGGATAGTTTGAAAAAGCGGTTAGACCACTTTAGGGGGTCTCTTTGACTTAGATTCAATAAACGAAAGTATCATTGTCAATGAAAATAAGATGCAAGATCCGACTTTTTGGGATGATCAGGAAAAAGCACAACGTTTGATTAGTGAGACAAATGTGTTGAAAGAAAAACGTGATTCTTTTGTCAAGTTGGAAAAGGATTATCAAAATGAAATAACAGCACTAGAATTACTGCGTGAAGAAGCAGATCAAGATTTACAAAAAGAAGTTGAAACCGATCTGCAAAAATTGCAAACCGAGTTTCATGATTATGAGCTAGATTTACTCTTATCTGGCAAATATGATGATCACAATGCGCTGATTGAAATTCATCCGGGAGCAGGTGGCACTGAAGCGATGGACTGGGGCCAAATGCTCTTGCGGATGTACCAGAGATATGCTGATATTCGCGGCTTTAAATTTGAAATTAGTAATTATGAACCTGGAGAAGAAGCTGGTCTTAAAAGCGTTAGTGCCAAGATTACTGGTAAAAATGCCTACGGCCTGATGAAATCGGAAAATGGTGTTCACCGCTTGGTGAGAATTTCTCCCTTCGATTCGGCCAAGAGGAGACATACATCTTTTGCTTCGGTTGAAGTTATTCCGGAAATTGATGAGAGTATTAAGGTGGATATCGATCCTAAAGATCTCCGTGTTGACGTTTACCGGTCGAGTGGTGCAGGCGGCCAGCATATTAATAAAACATCAAGCGCTGTCAGAATCACTCATTTACCGACAGGAATCGTAACTACGTCTCAGGCGCAGCGTTCACAGTTGCAGAATCGGGAAACCGCAATGAATGAACTGCGAGCAAAATTATTTCACCTGGAAGAAGAAAAGAAACGTAAGCACAAGCAGGAGCTTAAAGGTGACCAAAAAGAAATTGGTTGGGGCTCACAAATTAGATCTTATGTTTTTCATCCTTATAATTTGGTTAAAGATCTGCGCACAGGCTATGAAACTTCCGATACAAGTGGTGTAATGGATGGCAAGCTGCAACCGTTTGTTTATGCATATTTACAATGGCTTTTGAGCCAGGAAAATCCAGAGTAGGTGATTAGATGAGTTTTTGGGGAATTGTTGGTTTAGTATTATTGGCAGTTGTTATTTTAAGTATTATTTTTGCCATATTTCACATCTTTTTCATGATATTACCGGCAGCCTTAGTAATTATTGGTATTATCTGGTTAATCAATCATTTTACCAAAAATGATGATAATAATGCTGGACACTCTGATCTTAATTCTGGTTCTTATAGCTGGGACAATTGGAATGAAAATAATCAAACTAAACCAAAACGGAAAAAAGTACGCGATGCTAAAACCAAAGATGTCGACAAATAATAAAGGGGCATTTTGAAATGACAAACGCTGTTAAATTAAGAAATTTAATTCGTGATAATAAAATTGTTCATGTTGTGCAGGGAAAACAATATATCAATAATAAGGAGATTGTTGTATCTGATATTTATAGACCAGGACTGGAGTTAACAGGCTACTTTGACTTTTACCCCCGCCAGCGTATTCAGTTACTTGGGCGCACAGAAATTTCTTATGCTGCTAGACTAGACCACGATAGTTTAGTGGAGGTTTTTAAAAAACTTTGTACCCCTGATACGCCCTGCTTTTTTGTATCGCGTTCTCTGCGAATACCACCGGAACTAGCTCAAGCTGCTGATGAGGCGGAGATTCCTATTCTTTCTTCGCCAGAGTCAACTACCTATGTTTCCAGTATTTTGACGGAATATTTAAGAGAGCGGCTAGCTGTACGTGATACGATTCATGGCGTCTTAGTCGAAGTTAAAGGTATGGGCGTGTTACTGACTGGTGATTCGGGTGTAGGGAAATCTGAAACTGCCTTAGGTTTAATTCATCGCGGTCACCGTTTAATTGCTGATGATCGAGTTGATGTTTATCAAAAAGACGTGGAAACCGTGATGGGTGAAGCTCCGGAAATATTAAAACACCTAATGGAAATTCGTGGTATTGGTATCATTGATGTTATGGATTTATTCGGTGTTGGTGCCGTTAAAAACCGTGAAAGCATTCAGCTAGTTATCAAACTTGTCAACTGGGATAAGAAAGCTAATTATGATCGCTTGGGTTTTGAGGAAAGCAAACGAGATATTTGTAATGTTGAAGTTCCCCAAATCACTATTCCTGTTAAAGTTGGTCGTAATATGGAAGATATTATTGAAATTGCAACTATGAATTTCCGCGCCAAGAGAAGCGGCTATAATGCTACCAAAACTTTTGACAATAATTTAACGAAATTAATTAAGAAAAACTCTCAAGCAGACACAGCAAAGGATAAGAATAAATGATATTGACCATCAATCCTGTAGCATTTAAATTTGGAAACCTAAGTGTCAAGTGGTATGGCATTATTATGGCTGTAGCAATTATTTTAGCTGTCTCAATGGCAATTTTTGAAGGTCGCAAACGTCAAATTGAAAGTGATGACTTCATGGATTTGCTGTTATGGGCTGTTCCTATTGGTTATGTGGGTGCTCGCATTTACTATGTTATTTTTGAATGGCATTATTATTCTCAGCATCTTGACGAGATAATTGCTATTTGGAATGGTGGCATTGCTATCTATGGCGGCTTACTGGCCGGTTTGGCAGTTTTACTGGTATTTTGTTATAAGAGAATGTTGCCACCATTTCTGATGCTGGACATCATCACTCCAGGAGTAATGGCTGCTCAAATATTAGGCCGCTGGGGTAATTTTATTAATCAAGAAGCTCATGGTGGGCCCACAACCTTGGCGTTTTTACAAAGCTTACACTTACCTGATTTTATTATTAATCAGATGAAAATCGGTGGAGTATACTATCAGCCTACTTTTTTATATGAATCTTTCTTTAATTTGATTGGTTTACTGATAATATTGTTATTAAGACACAGAAAGCATCTGTTTAAACAAGGCGAAATATTTATGCTCTATTTGGCATGGTATTCTGTCGTGCGTTTTTTTGTAGAAGGTATGCGGACAGATAGCCTTTACCTTTTGGGATCAATTCGGGTTTCGCAAATGCTTAGTGTCATATTGCTGATTGTGGTTATAGTATTATTTATTTATCGCAGACGAGTTGTTAAACCTAAATGGTATCTAGAAGGCAGTGGCTTGAAATACCCTTATAGTCGAGATTAATAATTATTTAAGTGAAAGAGAGTAAAAAATGACGAAAATTGCAGTTTTAGGAGCAGGTTCATGGGGCACGGTTTTAGGATCAATGCTTGCTGATAAAGGATATAATATCGTTCTGTATGGTAATAACGAAAAAGTTAATGCCGAAATTAACCAGAATCATACCAATGAGCACTACATGAGAAACTGGCAGGTAAATAAAACGGCTGTTGCGACAGGTGATTTAAATGAAGCTTTAACGGAAGCCGAAATTGTATTATTTGTTTTACCTACTCAAGCTATTCGCAGTGTTGCTCAGAATGTAAGTAAAATTTTAAGACAAACTAATTCAAAGCCGCTTATAGTCACTGCTACGAAAGGTATTGAACCGGGTTCCAAAAAACTGATATCGGAAATTTTAACTGAAGAAATCTATCCAGATGATGAGGATAAAATTGTAGCTATTTCAGGACCTAGCCATGCTGAAAGTGTTGCTCAAAAAGATTTGACTGCCATTTCATGTGCTTCAAGCAGCATGGAAAATGCACAAAAAGTGCAGCAGTTATTTTCAAATGACTATTTCCGTTTATATACCAATAGCGACTTAATTGGTGTCGAAGTGGCCGGTGCGGTTAAAAATGTTATTGCTATTGCGGCAGGAATTTTAGTTGGTAAACACTATGGCGACGATGCTAAAGCGGCTTTAATGACCAGAGGATTAGCAGAGATTACGCGTTTAGGAGTTAATTACTTTGGTGCCGATCCAATGACTTTTAGTGGCCTTGCAGGAATTGGTGATCTAATTGTGACTTGCACATCTGTTAATTCGCGTAATTGGCGCTGTGGTAAGCAATTAGGTGAGGGCAAGAGTCTTGACTATGTCTTGCAAAATATGGGTCAGGTTGTTGAAGGTGCTACAACAGTAAAGGCTGTGCACGAATTATGCGCAGAAAAGCATATTGATATGCCGATTAGTGAAGCTATCTACCGCGTTTTATACCAAAATTCTAATGTAGATGATGAAATTACCCAGATGATGGGTAGAAGTCCTAAACAGGAGATTAGACTTTAACATGCAAATCGTTGTAATATTTACTTACGAAAAATAAGAAAGTACTGGGGGTAAAACTATGACGGAAAAATATGACGTAATCATTATCGGAGCAGGACCTGGTGGCTTAACTGCTGCTCTTTATGCTTCTCGTGCAAACCTTTCAGTGTTAATGCTTGATCGTGGTTTGTATGGTGGGCAAATGAATAACACCGATGCAATTGATAACTATCCCGGCTTTAGTGAAATTAAAGGACCAGAGTTGGGCGAAAAAATGTACAATTCTGTTATGAAGTTTGGTGCCAAATTTGAATATGGTGATGTTCAAACAGTAACCACTGATGGTGACCTAAAAATAGTTAAAACAGATACTGGCGAGTACAGTGCACCTGCCTTAATTATTGCTACCGGAGCGGATCATCGTCATTTAGGTGTTCCTGGTGAAGATGAATATTCCGGTAAGGGTGTTTCTTATTGCGCTGTTTGTGATGCTGCCTTTTTTAAAGATGAAGATATTGCGGTTATAGGTGGCGGCGATTCAGCTATTGAAGAAGGAATTTACTTGGCTCAAAGTGCTAAATCTGTTACGGTTATTCACCGGCGGGATCAACTACGCGCTCAACCAACTCTGCAAAAACGTGCTTTTGCCAATCCTAAAATGCATTTCATTTGGAATGGCTTAACTCAATCTATTGATGGTGACGGCAATAAGGTGACTGGCGTTACCTATAAAGATAAAGAGACCGGTGAAGAAAAACACTTAAAGACTCGCGGTGTTTTTATCTACGTTGGCGTTATTCCTCAAACTGCTCCTTTTAAAGATTTGGGCGTAACTGATGAGAATGGTTGGATTCCAACAGATGAGCATATGAGAACTAAGGTTGATGGTATTTTTGCCCTGGGTGATGTAAGGGCAAAAGACTTACGCCAAATTGCTAATGCAGTTGGTGACGGCAGTATTGCTGGCCAACAGGCATACAATTACTTGCAAGATTTAAATGATCGGAAAATATAAGGATTATAAAAAGAATTCAGCTTAAATGAATTCTTTTTTTATTTTTACAGATAGCGATAGTGATAAATGCTAGAATATAATTTATGAAAACGAATTAAAAGCTAGAAAAAGAGGAACTTTACTGAAATGAAAGCAAGAGAAACATTTCAAAAATGGCAACAGGCACCAGATCTGCCCGATTATTTAAAAGATCAACTGTCTGAACTTGGTCAAAATCCAAATTGGGTTGAAGATGCGTTTGGGCAAGATATTAATTTCGGTACAGCCGGCATGAGGGGCAGACTAGAGCCTGGAACTAATCGCATCAATTTGTACACTGTTGGCCGTGTAACAGATGGCTTAGCTCGGTTGATAGATGAAAAAGGTGAGCAAGCTCAAAATAATGGGGTGGTAATTTCTTTTGATTCACGTTATCATTCTCGTGAATTTGCGGAACATGCGGCGCGAATCTTAGGAAGCCATAATATCCATGTTTATCTGTTTGATGATTTAAGACCAACTCCCGAATTATCATTTGCGGTTAGGTACTTACACGCTGCAGCCGGAATTAATATTACTGCTTCTCATAATGCCAAACAATATAATGGTTACAAGGTTTATGGTGCCGATGGCGCCCAAATGGGTCCTGAAGATGCAGAGCGAGTTTTTGAGTATTCTCAAAGAGTAACAGATATTTTTAACGTTAAAGCAGCGCCAGTAGTGCAACTCCGTGCACGAAAAACTTTACAGCTGATTGGTGAAGACATTGATGAAGCATATTTAGCAGAATTAAAAACGGTAAATGTTAACACCGACCTTATACGGCAAAATGCCGACAAATTAACCATTATTTATACCCCATTGCATGGTACAGGTAAAATGATTTATGATCGCGCATTCAGGCAAGGAGGTTTTACTAATGTAATTCCGGTTCCCAGCCAGACAATCATTGATCCGGAATTTCCAACAACTAAAAAACCAAATCCGGAATACCGTGATGTTTTTGATCCGGGAATAAAATTAGCAAATGAAAAACAGGCAGACTTAATCATTGCCACGGATCCTGATGCTGATCGAATGGGTGCATGCGTGCGCACTAAAAACGGTGATTTTCAGGTACTAACTGGTAACCAAATTGCCACGCTGATGATTTATTATTTGCTGGTTAATTTAAAAAATAAGGGACAATTATCCAGCGATTATGAGTTAATTACCTCGGTAGTTTCCAGTAGCATGCCGTTTAAAATTGCCCAAGATTTTGGTATTAAAACCAAATATGTTTTGACCGGTTTCAAGTTTATTGGCGAAGAAATCGATCGCATGAGTAAGATGCATGATGGCAAATTCTTGATGGGCTTTGAGGAAAGCTACGGCTATCTTTTTAAGCCTTTTGCGCGAGATAAAGACGCTATGCAGGGTGCACTAATGTTTGCTGAAGTAGCTTCTTATTATGCTTCACGCAGCATGACCGTACTAGATGGTCTCAATGAAATTTGGCAAAAATACGGTACTTCATACGAAATTACTAAAGCTGTTGAAATGCCCGGTATTGGTGGACAAAAGAAAATGGCGCTTTTGATGTCAAAATTACGTTCAGAGCATTTAGAAGAAATAAATGGGGTTAAGGTTAACAAAATTCAAGACTTTTTAAAGCAGCAAGAAATTACCGAGAATGGTGTTAAACCGCTAGCAGGATTACCTAAATCCAATGTATTAAAATATTATTTAGCAGATGAAACTTGGCTGGCCTTAAGACCATCTGGTACGGAACCAGTAATTAAAGCCTATGTCGGAGTTAATAAACCCGATATTGCAACTGCTCATGAAACGGCTGAAAGTTATCAAAAGGCAATGGCAAAACTGTTAAAATAAGACAAAAATAATGCGAAAATACGTTCGAGAGTGTAAAATATAATAAGTCAAACAAGAGTTGGGCAATTTTGTCCAACTTTTTCTACGAGGAGTCTTTCGATGATTAAACGACAAGAAGAACGTAAATTTGAACTCGTTTCTAAATTTAATCCAGCAGGTGATCAGCAACAAGCTATTGACAAATTGGCTGCTGGCTTTAAAAAAGGGTATAAAGAACAGATTTTGGAAGGTGCCACCGGTACTGGCAAAACTTTCACTATGGCTAATATTATTGCTAAGCTAAATAAACCCACTTTAGTCATTTCTCATAATAAGACTTTGGTGGGACAGCTATATGGAGAATTTAAAGAGTTTTTCCCACATAATGCCGTTGACTATTTCGTATCATACTATGATTATTACCAACCTGAAGCATATGTGCCGCAATCAGACACATATATTGAAAAGGACTCAGCAATTAATGATGAAATTGACCAGTTGCGTCACCAAGCTACCAGCGACTTAATGGAACGTAACGATGTTATTGTCGTAGCGTCAGTTTCATGCATTTACGGCTTAGGTGACCCGAAAGAATATGCTGCGAGTGTGATTACGGTTCATGAAGGTGAAGAATATAACAGGAATACTTTGCTGCGTGATTTAGTTAATATTCAATATGATCGCAATGATATTGACTTTCAACGTGGTCGTTTTCGCGTCCGCGGAGATGTTGTGGAAGTTTTTCCTGCAGGTAATTCTAATCACGCTTATCGGATCGAATTTTTCGGTGATGAAATTGACAGAATTGTAGAAGTTGATGCCTTAACCGGTGAAGTTATTGGTGAAAGGGAGAGTATTTCACTTTTCCCAGCAACGCACTTCATGACCAATGAAGAGCAAATGAGACGGGCTCTTAAGGCCATTTCACAAGAAATGAATATTCAGGTGAAAAAGTTTGAAGGCGAGGGAAAGTTGCTGGAAGCCGAACGTATTAAACAGCGGACCACTTTCGATATGGAAATGATGGGTGAAGTTGGCTATACCAACGGTATTGAAAACTATTCTCGTCATATGGAAGGAAGAAAAGAAGGAGAACCCCCTTATACTTTACTTGACTTCTTTCCGGATGATTTTCTCATTCTAATTGATGAGTCTCACGCCACTATGCCGGAAATTAGGGCAATGTACAACGGAGATCGCAACCGTAAAAAGACTTTGATTGATTACGGCTTTCGTTTACCTTCTGCGCTTGATAACAGGCCCTTGAAGCTGGCTGAATTTGAAAAACACGTTAACCAAATATTATATGTTTCAGCAACCCCGGGAGATTATGAGCTCGAACGGACAAATCATAAGGTCGAACAAATCATCAGACCAACTGGTTTGCTTGATCCTAAAATTGAGGTTAAACCGGTTGAGGGTCAAATTGATGATCTAGTTGCTGAAATTAACAAGCGGATTGAAAAGAATGAACGTGTTTTCGTTACTACATTAACGAAAAAAATGGCTGAGGACTTAACAGATTATTTAAAAGATCTCGGGATTAAAGTGCAATATCTTCATTCAGATGTTAAAACTTTGGAACGGATGCAAATATTGCGTGACTTGCGTACTGGCAAGTATGACGTTTTAATTGGTATTAACTTATTGCGTGAGGGTATTGATGTACCGGAAGTTTCACTTGTTGCAATTCTTGATGCTGATAAGGAAGGCTTTCTACGTGCATACCGGCCACTAGTGCAAACAATGGGGCGTGCTTCCAGAAACGCAGATGGGGCTGTAATTATGTATGCCGATACAATCACAGACTCAATGCGGGAAGCTATTGATGCAACGCAGAGAAGACGTAAATTACAGATTAAATTTAATGAAGAGCACGGTATGAAACCGAAAACTATTGTTAAACCAATCAGAGATGTTATTTCTGCCACAAAAGTGGCTGATGAAGATACACAAACTGATAGTTTTGCTGATTTGAATTTTGACGAATTAACCGTTAAACAAAAGAGAACTATGATTAAAGACTTGCGCAAGCAAATGCAGGAAGCTGCTAAGAAGCTTGATTTCGAAGGCGCTGCAACCTTGCGGGATGCTATCATGGAACTGGAAAGTTCAACTAGAAGTCCAATTAAGAAAAAAGGGAAAGCATTAAATGGTAAATGATAAAATTGTTATTCGGGGTGCGCGTGAACACAATTTAAAAGACATTAACCTGTCAATACCTAAGGATAAATTAGTTGTTATTACTGGGTTGTCGGGTTCTGGCAAAAGTTCTTTGGCTTTTGATACTTTGTATGCCGAAGGGCGCAGAAGATATGTTCAATCACTGTCAAGCTATGCGCGCCAATTTTTAGGACAAATGGATAAGCCAGATGTTGATTCAATTGATGGCTTAAATCCTGCAATCTCAATTGACCAAAAAACGACATCGCATAACCCAAGATCAACCGTGGGCACGGTTACTGAAATAAATGACTATCTCAGATTATTATGGGCTCGAGTTGGGCATCCAGTTTGTCCTAACGATGGTACTTTAATTGAAAGACAGTCGGTTGAACAAATGGTTAATCGCATTTTGACTTTGCCTGAACGGAGCCGTATTCAAATTTTGGCACCAGTAATTAGAGCTAAAAGAGGAGCACATAAGGAAGTCTTTAAACGCGTACAAAGAGCAGGCTATGTTCGTGTAATCGTTGATGGCACTATGCATGAAATCGGTGAAAAATTTGATTTAGAAAAAAATAAGCGCCATTCAATTGATATCGTGGTTGACCGTTTGATTGTTAAAGAAGGCATTCGGTCACGGCTTTTTGATTCGGTAGAGGCAGCTCTGCGCCTATCAGACGGCTATATGAATGTTGATGTGATCGGCGCAGAAACGATCAACTTTTCAGAATACTATGCTTGTCCTAAATGCGGCTTTACTGTAGGAGAAATGGAACCACGGCTTTTCTCTTTTAATGCACCGTTTGGCGCTTGTCCTGATTGTGACGGGTTAGGTGTCAAGTTAGCAGTTGATGAGGACTTGGTTGTTCCAGATCAAAGCAAAACTTTAGCCCAAGGCGCAGTTGCACCTTGGAAAAATTCCAAGTATTACGGACAAATGCTTGAACAGGCATGTACGGCTTTGAAAATTCCGCTTGATAAACCATTTTCTAAGTTGACTAAGAAGCAAAAAGAGACAATTTTACACGGCTCAACTAAAAAAATTAAGTTTCATGTTACCGGTGATTTCGGAGTTAATGATACGACAGCGCCTTTTGAAGGCGCTATGGATAACGTTGAAAGACGTTATTATCATCCGATGTCCAAGTTCATGAGAGATGTGATGGGCAAATATATGACAGAACTTACTTGCTCAACCTGTCATGGCAAAAGATTAAATCGTAAAGCATTAGCGGTAAAGGTTAATGGCAAGGATATTGCTGAAGCATCGGAATTGGCAATCAGTCATGCCCTTGAATTTTTCAATAATATCAAACTTGATGAGCAGGAATCTGTCATTGCTAAGCCGATATTAAAGGAGGTGCGCGACAGGCTTACTTTCTTAAATAGCGTGGGCCTAGATTATTTGACCTTGTCACGTTCTGCTAATACTTTATCTGGTGGGGAAGCTCAGAGAATCCGACTTGCGACCCAAATTGGTTCTAATCTTTCTGGGGTCATGTATGTTTTGGATGAGCCGTCAATTGGTTTACATCAGCGTGATAATGACCGGCTGATAGCTGCTTTAAAGCGCATGCGTGATTTAGGTAATTCCTTAATTGTAGTTGAACATGATGACGAGACTATGAGACAAGCCGATTACCTGATCGATATGGGTCCGGGTGCCGGGACTTACGGCGGTGAAGTTATGGCTGCCGGTACGCCTGAAGAAGTTGAACAGAATGAAAAATCTCTAACTGGACAATATATGGCAGGTAAAAAGTTTGTACCTGTTCCGTTAAAAAGGCGTAAAGGTAATGGTAAAAAAATTACAATTACCGGTGCAACTGAAAATAATCTCAAGAATTTAAAGGTTGAATTTCCTTTAGGCAAATTAATTGTGGTTACTGGAGTTTCAGGTTCTGGTAAATCAACCTTGGTAAATATGATATTAAAACGTGCTTTAGCACAAAAATTGAATCGAAATCAAACTAAACCTGGCAAATATAAAACTATCAGTGGCTACCAAAACATTGAAAAAATCATTGATATTGATCAAAGTCCGATCGGTCGCACTCCTCGAAGTAATCCCGCTACTTATACCAGTGTTTTTGATGATATTAGAGCTTTATTTGCCCAAACAAATGAAGCCAAACTCCGTGGTTACACTAAGGCGCGCTTTTCCTTTAATGTTAAAGGCGGCCGTTGTGAAGCCTGCCATGGCGATGGCATTATTAAAATAGAAATGAATTTTTTACCGGACGTCTATGTTCCGTGTGAAGTTTGTCATGGCAGTCGTTATAATTCTGAAACTCTTGAAGTAACCTATCGCAAGAAAAATATTGCACAGGTTTTAGATATGACAATTAGTGAGGCTTGCTTGTTCTTTAAAAATATTCCTAAAATTGCGCGCAAATTACAAACAATTGTGGATGTCGGTTTAGGTTATGTCAAACTAGGTCAGTCTGCTACTACCTTATCTGGTGGTGAAGCGCAAAGGATGAAGCTTGCTGCGGAGTTGCAGAAGTTATCAACAGGTAAGAACTTTTACATTTTAGATGAGCCGACAACTGGTTTGCATACAGATGATATCAAGCGTTTACTGGAAGTGCTGCAAAGACTCGTTGATCAAGGCAATACAGTTTTGATAATCGAACACAATTTGGATGTGATTAAAAATGCTGATTGGTTAATTGATCTGGGTCCTGAAGGAGGAGAAGGTGGTGGCCAAATAGTTGCCACTGGCACACCAGAGCAGGTAGCACAAGTTAAGGAAAGTTATACCGGTCAGTATTTAAAGCCAGTTCTTATGCGTGACACGTCACTAACAAAAAAGGCTAGTGCAAAAAGTAATTAAATAGTATTAATTGTTTGTGATAAAGTGTAAAATATAGCGCAAGGAGGAATAAAAATGGATAATTTTTCTAGTTACGGACAAAATCGTGGGTTTAATTGGGCCGCATTTATTTCTGGTATTTTAATGGTAATTGCTGGGTTATTTCTATTACGGCATCCAGGTAAAGCACTACATGCATTTGTCTTGCTGTTTGCTATTGTCTCTATTGTCCAGGGATTTGTTTGGCTGGTATTTTACAGCCGTTTTCGGTATTTTATCCCTTCTAGCTGGTGGTCAATTGTTTCAGGGGTACTGGACATTATCGTTGGTATTTTGTTTCTTTACTCATACGATGCTGCTGGATTAACAATTGCCTACCTTTTTGCTTTTTGGTTCTTATTTGATTCGATTACCGGTATAGTTTTTTCATGGCGGATGAGAAGAATTTCCAATTTCTTCTTTTGGCTAAATCTAATCTTAAATATACTAGGATTATTGATAGCAATCAGCCTGATGTTTAATCCGGCATTATCTGCCTTAACGCTAATTTGGTTAGTGTCATTCTGGTTATTGATTTTTGGAATTAATCAAATTATTGCAGCTTTTGTCAATCGCTAATAAATAAAAAGTTCATTAGAACTTTTTTTTTACTCAAAAAAGTTATGAAAAACCTGGTATGGTATAATTTTATTAATAGGGGGTAGTTTGAAAATGGCTGAGCACAAAAAGCAACTACTGATTATTACAGGAATGAGTGGTGCGGGCAAAACCGTGGCTTCTCATGCTTTGGAAGATATGGGCTATTTTATAGTTGATAATTTGCCTCCATCGCTTTTACCTAGTTTTTGGGATTTAATTGTCAGATCGGATGATTTTACTAAAGTAGCAGTGGTAATTGATTTACGTGTTAGACGGTTTTATAAGGATTTAGATAATGAAATCAATTCGCTTGAAGATAATGGCAACGCTCAAACTAGAATTGTATTTCTGGACGCGTCCGATAACACTTTAGTTGCTCGTTACAAAGAGACACGGCGTGTACCACCATTGGCAAACAATGGCCGCTTGCTTGACGGTATTTTAGAAGAAAGACGAATTTTAACAGGTATAAAGAATCGAGCTAATGACATTATAGATACCTCTAATTTGTCTCCTAAGGAGCTAAAGCAGGAGCTGGTTAATAGGTTTAGTAAACAGCATAAACAGCCATTTTCCATTGAAGTGTTATCTTTCGGCTTTAAATACGGTATGCCGATTGATGCAGATATTGTGATGGATGTCAGGTTTTTGCCTAACCCATTTTATATACCTGAATTAAGGCCATTTACGGGACTCGATAAACGGGTTTTTAATTATGTAATGGATAAAAAACAAACCCAAACTTTTTATCAAAAATTTTTGGATTTGTTAAAAGTCGCTTTGCCAGGGTACATTAATGAAGGCAAAAGCAAATTAACTATTGCAATTGGATGTACGGGTGGTCAGCATCGCAGCGTTGCAATTGCACAGCAATTGGCACAGGACTTGGCTGAAGACTATACAGTTGATATTACGCACCGCGAAATTAGTCGTTACACTAGAAAAAGGTGATTTTCATGACATATGCTGAAAAAGTGATTCGCGTAACTAGAAGTAGAAGACCCCAGATTGTGGTCATTGGTGGTGGAACTGGGTTGCCAGTTGTTTTGAATGCACTTAAAGAACAAGAAGCTGAAATAACCGCCATTGTGACGGTATCAGATGATGGTGGTTCTTCAGGATCAATTCGCAACTTTATTAATGTTGTTCCACCTGGTGATATTCGCAATGTGTTGGTTTCTTTAAGTGGAATTTCACAGGAAGAAAAAGATATTTTTCAATATCGGTTTGATTCCTCCGACTCATTTTTTTCAGGGCATGCTATCGGAAACTTAATCATTGCTGCTTTGAATGAGATGCATGGCAATATTTTTGATGCTGTCCAGTCTTTGTCTAAAATGATGCACGTAGATGGACACGTGTATCCTGCCTCTAACGAGCCGTTAACACTTAATGCTGAGTTTGTTGATGGAACTATTCAAGCAGGAGAAAAAGAAATCACTGATAAGGATAAGAGGATAAAACGAGTTTGGGTTACCAATACAAACTCAAATTCTGAACCAAAAGCCGTGTCTAAAGTGCTAAATGCTATTAAAAATGCTGATGCTGTTGTGTTAGGACCTGGAAGCTTGTTTACTTCAATCTTACCCAACCTGATGATACCTAATTTAGGCGAAGCTGTTAGGAAAACTAGTGCAGAAGTAATATATATTTGCAATATTATGACGCAGCTTGGTGAAACCGATCATTTTTCAGACTGTGATCACGTTAAAGTAATTAATGCCCATCTTGGTGGTCATTATATTAATACTGCTTTAGTTAATGGTGCCAAAATTGACATGTCTAAGTTTAATCCTAATGATTATGATGCGTATATCGAACCAGTGAAAAGGGACTTTAAGGGACTGCGCGAGCAGGGCTGTCGAGTGATTACCGATGATTTCATTGACCAGCGTAGCGGACTGGTTTTTCATGATGGTAAGAAGGTAGCAAAAGAGATCATCAACCTGGCATTTGCCGCAATGGCTCGCAGGAAGGAATAACAAATAATGGCCAGCTATGCTAGTAACGTAAAAAAAGAGTTGACTTCGCTGCCCATTCACCAAGAACATGCTAAAGCTGAATTGGCTGCTTTCCTGCGTATGAATGGCGTTTTGAATTTTCATGAGCATAAATTTAGTCTTGATATCACTACTGAAAATCCTGCCATAGCTAGACGTATTTTTTCATTGATAAAAACTGCATATAAGGTTGAACCACAACTGATAGTTTCTCGCAAAATGAAGCTTAAAAAAAATAATCAGTATTTGGTGAGATTACAAAATCACGTGAAAGAAATACTGAATAATTTGGAAATTTTGACCCCATCTTTAAATTTAATTACTAGAATTCCTAAAAGAATAATTAATTCACGGGAAGGATCAATGTCATATTTGCGTGGTGCTTTTTTAGCCAGTGGTAGTGTGAATAATCCTAATACGAGTCGGTATCATTTGGAAATTTATTCTATTTATCAAGACCATAATAACGATTTGCTTCATATTATGAATGACCGCTTTAATCTGAATGCTAAAAGTACACCAAGAAGGCGTGGCTATATTGTTTATTTAAAAGAAGCCGAAAAAATTGGTGACTTTTTACATATTGTCGGAGCATTAAATGCAATGCTGTCTTTTGAAGATTTGCGTATTATGCGGGATATGCGTAATTCTGTTAACAGGTTGGTTAACTGTGATACAGCTAATTTAAAAAAGACGGCCAATGCAGCAGCCAAACAGGTTGAAGATATTGAGTTAATTGAACGTAAAATTGGGCTAGAAAATATTCCTGAAAAATTGCAAGGTTTGGCTAGACTAAGATTAGATGAACCGGAACTATCACTGAAAGAAATAGCGCAACAGGTGCCAGATGGTCCGATTTCAAAATCTGGAGTCAATCATCGCTTTAAAAAAATTCACGATATTGCTGCAAGTTTAGAGCAATAAAAAAGAAACTCATCAATGATGGGTTTCTTTTTTTTCAGTTTATTGTTACTATTTCTTTTGGTTGACCATAATGTCATCGATTAAGCCATAGTCTTTAGCTTGCTGTGCGGTCATGTAATTGTCCCGCTCAGTGTCCTTTTGAATTTTTTCTAAAGGCTGACCAGTAGTTTCATGTAAGATCCGATTAATTTTTTCACGGCTCTTTAAAATTTCATTGGCAGCAATTTGAATGTCTGTTTGCTGACCCTGTGCACCACCTAAAGGTTGATGAATCAAAACAGTTGAGTTAGGTAATGCAAAACGCTTACCTTTTGCCCCGCTAGTCAGTAAAATGGAAGCCATAGAGGCTGCCATGCCGATGGCGATAGTTGAAACATCTGATTTAATAAAGTTCATGGTATCCATGATTGCCAAACCAGAGGTAATCACACCACCTGGTGAATTAATGTAAAGAGAAATATCCTTGGTGTTGTCTTGAGCATCAAGAAATAGTAATTGTGCAATAATTGAATTGGCCATATCATCGTTAATTTCGCCACTAAGCATGATGATTCTGTCTTTCAATAAACGTGAATATATATCATATGCGCGTTCGCCACGTGCAGTTTGTTCAATAACTGTAGGTACAAGCATCTTTCTACCTCCTAAATATAATTAGCACTCTATCAAGTACAGTGCTAATTAAATCACTTACATTACCTGCTGTCAATGAAAGTGTATTAATTTTGTATTCTTTTTAATGAGGTTTTTATTATATAATTTAAAGGTAAACTAAATATTGGAGGATATATTTTGAAGCTTTATAAGAAAAAATTACCATATTTACTGACATTGGTTGTCGGATTACTAGTTTGTACCGGCTTGTCAACTACATCAGTTGCGGCAGATTCGAATAGCGCTCAACCGCCAGTTCAAGATGACAGCAACAAGTCATCAAACAACTCAACTGATGTAAATAATGATAATAATGCCAATAATGATCAAACAGGTAAGTCTGACCAAACTGGGACAGATGACACTAATACTAAAAAACCTAAGCCTAAACAAATTGTTACTGGTTTTTCTATGATGACCAAGGTTGCAGGCAACAAGAATTATAAGGTCTGGAAAGAAGTAAATAACGGAAAAGTTAGCACGAAAGTAGCTGACGGCATTAACTTTCGTTACAGTCATATTCAATCAGACCAGTTGATTGAAACTAAAAAATACCGCTATTGGCGCATTTATGTTAATGGCAGGCAAGTAGGGTATGTTAATGAACGTTACTTTGCCAGAAATCAAATTGCGGTTCCTAAGACTATATCTCTAGTGCGCAATGAGTTCTACAACTTCCCTACCAGAGATGCTATTTCTTATATAACTAACAGCATGGGTACAGTAATTGACAACAGTCAAGTAACTGTATCAAAAGATAGCATTAATTGCGGTACTCCTAAGACATATAAAGTTAAATATACTTATGGAGATGCAACTGCTACAGTTAAAATAACTGTTAGAAAGAGTAAAAAAGAAGGGGTGGTCGATGCGAATACCGTTGCCTCCTTCCCAGCGCAACCTGGTACAAATGATTATCAGGCTTGGAAAACTCATTACGGTTCATCATTAAATTATATTAGCCCTACAGAATACACGCCTGAAACCAATAAACATACTTTGACTAGTGGTGATTTGACCTTAAAGACACGGTTATATCAACCAGTCTTATTAAGTGTAGCTGATCCATCAGACGATAATATTAACCGTGTGGGTCACATTCCAGAAGGTGTTACCGTTTCTAATGGCTGGGCATATACCAGTCTTTTAAGTCACACAAATTTGGTATCTGGTCATATTGTTGGTTATGATTTGAAAACTTTAACTGATCCGTTTGATGCGCAACATTTACTTGATATGTCGCAAAAGAAGTTTAACAATTATGTTAAAAATATCAAGGTAAGTCCCTATATTCCAATTGGCCATGGTCAGGCATTGGGCGCAAGTGATAAATATATTTATGTGTTAAATAATGACAATACATTAAATGACACTAACGACTCTGAAGAATTACTTCAAATTCGTAAGAGTGATTTACAAATTAACAAGATTTGGACAATTAAAACTTGGATTGATGATGGCAAGAGTAATCGCTATTTCCAAAATGGTGTAATTGTATCAGATAAGGATATGTACACTGTTTACCATGATACTGCCAATAATTGCTATGAATATTGGGAATTCACTCGTACTGGAGATAATTGGTATCCAAAATTAGTCGGTAAAACTGATGGCAACTTTGTAAACAATAATTCACCTGTTCAAGGTTTTACCTATGACACCAAGAATAAAAACTTTTACTTGGCATTCAATGACTTAATCTTTAAGATTGGCCGCGATGGCAAATTAAAAGATACTTATTCTTTTGACACCGGTCGTGAAATTGAAGGTTTATCAGTTAGTGATAATAAATTGTATGTAAACCTTGCACAAAGAGCTGAATTATTGGTAAGCATGAATATTAAATAGAATAAATATTTTTAAATGAGAGCTGAAAAGCTCTTATTTTTTTGGTTTAGGAAATGTCGTAAAAAACCTGAAAGTTATCTATTTTAGGAATTTTGCCATATTGTGATTGAGATATTTATTAAAAAAGTAACATAAAAAGACTAACCTAAATCAAATATTGAAAGTTAGTCCATAATTAGAATTTGATTGCTGTCTGAATTTTAAGATTTTGCATCTTTCAGCTCTTTTTTTCTTTGCTTTGGCAGTCAGGACAAAGGCCATAGATTTCAACGTGGCTGGATGAAGTGACAAAACCAGTTTGCTTATCTGCTTCAGTTCTCATCTGCTCTTCAATTCTCCCAAAGTCAGGATAATAAACATCGGCGATTTTACCGCACCTTTTACAAATAATATGAAAGTGTGGTTTTACAAAATAATCATAGTGCAGAGAATCATCACCATTTTTTATTTCAGTTACGATCCCCGCGTCAACTAATTTGTTCAAATTATTATAAACGGTTGCACGATAAGCTGGCTCATCTCCACTAATTGCTGTAAAAATTGTGGAAGCGGTGGGATGATTATGATGCGCCATTAAGTATTCAAGTATTTTTAAACGCGGTTTAGTTACTTTTAAGTGATGGCTACGTAGCAGACTTCCTGCTTCATCAGAAAAATTAGGCATGATTCTCATCTCCTCAATTAATTATAGTGTAGCATTTTTTATGTAAAAAAACCGCCTATTGCTAGGCGGTTAAGTATTATTTAGCTTATTTTTTCTTCTTGTTTTCGTCTGATTGTTGGCATAATTAAACCAAGTAGGAATAATACCACTGGAGTGGCAATATTTAAACAAAGTGTGAATGGATCATTTGAATACATTCCCATTAAACAACAAGCAACTGTAACGGCTAATCCCCAAATTCCGGCAGTATAGGCTAGCCACTGATGCTTAGTCATTTGATAGTTATCAGTACCGTTATGGAATTTTTCATGTTGTTTACGCAAAGCTAAGTAGGCAATGAAAACCCATAAATAACGCATTGGCATCACTATCGAATTTAGTTTAACTAATTGTGCCATCACAGTTTGTGCATCAGGCATAACGGCTTGCAATGCAATGATACCGCCAGAAAGAATAACAATCATCCAGATACCGTTAATATAAGCTCCATGTTTATTGACTTTTAATAACTTTTTCGGGATAAAGTCTTTTGCCTCTTTGCCTCCCAGAAGCATTCTCAAAGGAGCATCAATACTAATAACCAGTGCGGAAAATTGTCCAATGACGTTGCACCAGGCATAAATATAGAGGAATAATCCGCCAACGCCATAATATTCACCTAATTTTTGAAAAGCAATGTACGGACCATTTGAAATGTATTCATTCAAATTACCATTAACTACTTTAGGATCAAACATTAATGCTAAAGCAATAGTACCTAAGATGGCAGAAATCATTACCATTCCCGCTAAGCCCAACATAGCTTTAGGGAAATTTTTTGCAGGCTTTTTCAACTTGTTAACATATGGCGAAATCTTTTCAGCTCCACCTATAGCAAATACCAAAATTGAAAGTGAAGTAAAATACTTTGTATTAAAATCTGGCATAAAGTTTTGCCAATTCCAGTTTATGCTGTTAAAACTAGCATGCGGATTAATCATCGGTGCGGCAAACATCATGATAATAAAGAGAATTGACATAATAAACATTGAAGTACCAGCAATTGTTGATAAAGTTTTAATTACCGGAATTCCTCGGCTGGCTACCCAGCAAAAGAACAAAAATACTGCCAGTGTGGCTAGTTGCGTCCAGGCAGTTGGCAAACTATCGTACCATTTAGTATTACCAAAAATGCCCCAAGCCATGCCTCTTAAGCCCGTTGTACCTTTACTGGAAATATAAACCACATGTACTGCCCAGAATGTCCAACCAGCATAATAGGCCCATTTAGGTCCGATAGTGGCGTTAATCCAGGAAGCAACGCCACCCTCTGAATCTTTAAAAACTGATCCAAGTTCACCGACCATCAAGGCGTAAGGAATAAAGAAAAGCAGGAAAATAATAATCCAGCTGAAAATTACTTTGGTACCATCAAAGTATATGAATCCGTTAACAACGTTGCCAAAGCTCCACACAATAGAGAAAGCCATAGTGGCAAGCGTTGTCCACATCATCTTTTTAGAATTGTTTGGTGTTTCACCCATGAAACTTCTCCCTTATATAAAAATAACAATTTTTTATTTTAACTTAAATGTTTTTAAAAATCTAATAATAAGTCACTTGAAATTAACAACAAAAATAATTATTGATATATGAATTAAAAAAGTGTAAAACTATTATTATATAATAGAAGAAGGGGTTGTAAGTTTAATGAAAAGAAAATTTAAAAGTAAGCTGCTGTTTGCTGGGACAATAGCTGCAGTTAGCTTATTTGTGGGGAGTAACAGTTCATATATATCTGCCAAAAGCTATCATAAAGCAGTAACCAAGATAGCAGGTAATGGTAATTATGCAGTTTATCATTATGCTTCAAAAATGGGTCCATCTGGCAAGTTTACGTCGACTAAATATTTTAAGCACGCACAGATTCAATCTAAACAGTCAATTGCCACTAAGAAAGGCAAGTTTTGGAAGATAATTGTGGACGGGCGTACGGTCGGCTGGGTTAACCAGAACTTTTTTGCCAGAAACAAGATTTCTGTAGCGCAGAACGTGAGTTTAGTACAAAACAATCAATACTCGTTTAATACTAAAGATGCCATTAATTATGTGACTAATAGTGCTGGTACTGCTGTAGATACAAGCAAGGTAACAGTTTCTAAGTCAAAAATTAGTTCGGGCACTCCTGGTAAGACCACGGTTGACTATAGTTATGGCAAGGCTAAGGCAACAGTCAATGTTACTGTTCGTTCAGAAAAGAATGAGGGTATAGCAAGAGCTGATAAAAAGCCTATGAATGGACCAAAGGAAGTCTCAACTTGGAAAGGTAGTTCCAAATCTTCTTCAAGAAACTGGAACGCAGCGCATCATTATACTTCCGAAACTAGATCTAATACATTTAAGGCTAACGGTTTAACTTTAAAAACCAAGCTGTTCCAGCCTCGTTTTGTTAGTCTTGGGTACAATCAATCCGGTGATAAGATGGGGCAAGTAGGTGTAATTCCTGAAGGCATTACCGTAAATGGTTCAAACTTTACAGTTGCATTATTTAATTCAAGTAGTGCACAAAACGGTCATTTAGTTTCTTATAATTTAAAACATATTAATAAATTTAAGGCGCAAAATTTACAAACTTTAAAATGGTCAACTTTTAAGAAATATGCTTCTCATATCAAAGTTAGCCCGTATATTAAATTAGGCCACGGCCAGGCAATAGGTTCATCTTCTGCTTATATTTATGTAATTGCTAATAATAATACTTCTAGCAATTCAAATGCTTCTGAAGAAATTTTGCAAATACGTAAATCAGATATGAAAATAAATCAAATCTGGACCTTTAGGATTTCTAACTATGGTAGTCCAAGATACATTCATAATGCCACTTTTGCTGGTGACAATACAATGTACTGTTTATTCCATAATGGTGGAAACGGCTTTTATGAATACTGGAAAGTAACACGCAACGGTGATTCCTGGACTCCCGTTGAGGTAGGAGCTACTAAAGGTAACTTTGTAAGTAATGGTTCTCCAGTTCAAGGGTTTACCTACGATCAAAGTCATAACCAATTTTATATTGGATTTAATGACTATATCTTCAAGGTTGGTGAAGACGGAACTTATAAAAGCACACACCACCTTCACGTAAGACGCGAAATTGAAGGTTTGTCTGCTTCTGGTAATAAACTCTACGTTGAATTTGCCCAACGCGGAGAGTTAACAGCTGGTAATACATATTAAAATAATAATGTAAGTCATTGAAATATTTTTCAATGGCTTTTTTTATTTATAGTAGAAGTTTAATGGCTAAAATATTTAAGACTTTCTATATTTGAATGTAATTGTTTTTCAAATAAACTTAGTTTCTGTATTATGGTAGGCGATAAGAAAAGTAAAGAATACAAAAAGGAGGATTTTTTGGTTAAAAAAGATTTTATTGATACTTGTACCTTTTCAAAAAATGAAATGCAATACCTGGCTGATTTAGGTCTAAAAATTAAGGAGACTATCAACCATGGCTATTACCCTCAGCTTTTAAAAGGTAAAAGCTTAGGTATGATCTTTGATCAGGTATCTACTAGAACGCGCTGCTCTGCTGAAACAGCAATGACTGAATTAGGAGGACATGCTTTGTATTTAGCTCCAGGGCAGATACAACTAGGAGAAAATGGTCATGAGGGTTTGGCTGATACTAGTCATGCTTTAGGTGACTTAGTTGATATCATTGGAGTGCGAACGGCTAGTCAAGAAGATATTGTGGAAATTGCCCAAAATTCGCATGCACCTGTAGTTAACTTCATGAGCGATGATGACCATCCTACTCAGGCTTTAGGTGATTTGATTACAATTAAAGAATTTTTACCGCAAGGTAAAAAATTATCTGATATTAAGCTGGTCTTTGTAGGGGATGCAACGCAAATTACTGTTTCTGCATTATTTTTATGCGCTCAAATGGGAATGAAATTTGTGCAATACGGTCCTAAAGAAAAGCAATTATCTCCAAAATTATTGCGCAAAGCAGAAAAAATAGCTCAGCAAAATGGCGCCACAATTACTCTATCTGATGATGAAAAAGTCTTAGAAAATGCTGATTTTATTTATACTGATGTTTGGTATGGTCTATATGATCAAGAGCTTGATCAAACAGAGTATATGAAAATATTTTATCCTAAGTACCAGGTTAACGCAGAAATGTTGGCTAAAACGCACAATTCTGCAGTTAAATTTATGCATTGTTTACCTGCAAACAGAGGGGAAGAAGTGACAGCCGCTGTGCTTAACGGTGAAAAATCAATTGTTTGGCAACAGGCTGCGAACAAAAAGACGGCAATGAGAGCAATATTTACTTATTTACTTAAAGATAAATTAGCTAAAGAAGATTTTTCGAACCAGATTGATAATGAGCTTCCAAGAGATTTAAAAAACATGCTTGAAAAGTAAAATAAAAGAGTAGCTACTGCTAGATTGCAACAGCTACTCTTTTTTTAAATTAATTCAATGGGTCCCCTGAGAGTCGAACTCAGATTTTAAGAACCGGAATCTTACGTGCGATCCATTACACTAAGGACCCGAATTTGCACAACAACAAGTATAACAGAAAAGAAACAAAAATTGAATTGTTTTTTATTGATATTGACAAAAGAGCTGCAGTTTTGCATGTTTTAGTATCAATATCGACTAATTTATTAAGACTTTCTAATTGCGGCAATTTAACTTGAATTATTTTTGGAGTGTTGCTATACTGTATTTGTCGATTGAGGAATGGCTAAATTGATTAATGTCGATTTACGTTTCTCATATATTTTTAGACAATCTGGGACACCTAATGACAACAAATGGGTCAATTTGGTCCCAGAAGAAGGAGAGAAATTAATGTACTCGGAATTTCCTGTGCTTGAAGCTCTCGTTCCTGACATCTTAAAAGTTTTTCGGCAAAGATATCTTGTTCTTGAGCAAATATCGCTTAATGCACCTGTAGGTCGCAGAAGCGTAGCTCAGTCTTTAGGACTATCTGAAAGAAACGTGCGAACAGAAACTGAGTATCTGCGTTATCGAGGTTTGATTGAGATTAAAAGCTTTGGCATGTTTATGACAGAGAAGGGCAAAAAGATATTGCAAGAGGCGGCACCTCTGATAGATCGGTTGTTTAACGCACGCAAAACAGAAATTGATTTAGCGCGTAAACTCGGTATCGAGCGCACAATTATTGTGCCCGGCGATAGTGATTTACAAGAACTGGTATATGAGAGAATGGGTGAAGAGCTTAATGCAGCTCTTGATTTACTGTTACCCCTAGGACATTCAATTATTACTGTTTTGGGTGGTGAAGCTCTTGCAAAATCGACTAGGAATTTGTCTAAAAGTTTAAGTAAAAATCGACAACTGGAATTTGTGCCAGGTCGTGGGGCTCTGGGTGAAAATGTTGCTATTCAAAGCAATACTATTGTTCAGAAAATGGCTGCTGAAACTGGTGGTAAATATAAAACATTGTATTTACCGGAGCAGATTTCTCAAGCAGCTTACAATTCTTTGATTCGTGAATCCACTTTTACTGACGTGCTGGAAGATATTTCTCAGACGGATGTAGTAATTCATGGAATTGGACTAGCTCACGACATGGCAAGACGCAGAGGATACGATTCAATTCGCTTATCTGAATTGCGTGAAAAAAAAGTAGTCACCGAATGTTTCGGGTGTTTCTTCGATGGCGAAGGGAAGATTGTCGACCGCGTACATCAGGTTGGTTTGCAGTTTGAGAATCTAAATAAAATACCTCACATATTTGCATTTGCTTGTGGTGGCCGCAAGGCTAAAGCAATCAAGGCTTATATGCCAAATGCTCCGCATCAAACCTGGTTAATTACTGATGAAGGAGCCTCAGAGAAGATTTTAAAGGAGA
>NZ_CAMKZC010000011.1:0-47176 GCF_946477725.1 uncultured Lactobacillus sp.
ACAAAGAAAAGTTGTCCTATTTTAGCAGAAAGTGGCATATTTGCCACTTTGTTTTTGACAAAATCAATTTCTGCGCTTGATAAGTTATAAGGCTTTTTTGTTAGATCTGTCATTATTTTCCTCCATGTGCTATAAATATATTGATTCGAAAACAAGTTTATTGTAGCTTAATGTTAGCGCTATCGCTATTGTCAAAAGTCATGTGTAGTATGTCGATTTCACAGATTTTATTTATCATTCTTAAAAATATTTAGATTCTACGAGGAGAAAATAAATTGAAAGAAGAAATTCTGCAGCTACTTCGAAGTAGAAATATGCCCAGAGAATGGGAAGATGTTATAGCAACGATTGCCAAAAACGGTAATCTTACCAAAGAGATAGGAAGGATAGGTAAAGAGCCAGTATATCGTTTTTTTGAAACTTATACAGACGACCTAGTTTTGAACAATAGTTCAATTTCAATTACGGTTCAACCGACAAAATCATTTATTCCTTACCACATTCATAATTATGTAGAAATTATGATTCCACTGGTAGAAGACTGTTTCGTTTACGTGGAGCGAACAAAGATTAAAGTTAAACAAAATAATCTTATTTTTATGGGGAATAAAACTGTTCATAAAGTTAGTCCAATCAGCTCAAAAGGAGTAGTTGTCAATATTGCTTTACGCAGTTCCGCCTTTTCACTTAATGACCTTGATTTTTTGCATCACAAAAAAAACGGCACCAATATTTCTAATATTTTATTCTCACTGCTTTCTGATGAAGAATATGGTGAAGGGCGGTATAATCTCTTTGACGTAAAAGCCAACCCTAAAATTATCGCCCTAATTTATGACATTATTTACGAATATTATCATCCTGACATTCAGTCTAATCAACTGATCAGACTTGAGATGCTGACTCTGTTTTCGCGTTTAATCCGCCAAGCAAATTATTCTGGAATGACAGTGAAAGAGATTCGGAAGCAAAAAAACAACTTACTTTCCTTGTTGCTATATATTGAAAAAAATTACGAAAAAATTACTTTGCAGGAAATGGCCAATTATTTTGGCTTTAATCCGAACTATTTGTCCGACTTTTTAAAAAAGCATACAGGTAAAACCTTTATCCAGCTTGTTCATTTGCAGAGAGTTAATGTAGCAGCAGAGTATTTATCATATACAGTTGCGCCTATTGATAGAATTGCTAATAAAGTGGGATATGAGAATCCATCTTATTTTTATAAAATCTTCAAAAAATATTTTGGGGTTTCACCAGCTGAATACCGTCATAAAAATAGTTAGCAAATTTTTACAAAAAGGTAGAATTTATAATTACTAGTCAAAGTGATTTTAAAATTAAACTGAAAATCCGCTAAAATAGCTTTTTTAATAGGGCTGTTTTGTCGGATTTTTTTGGTTTTTTTTAAAAAACTGGGAAATGAATATAATTTCTCTGTTTTTTGACTATGGTTATCGCAAAAATTCACTAATATACTTTAATTGAAAAATGAAAGCGAATCCATAGATAGAAGGAGAAGAAAATGACTAAAAAACAAATTTCAAAAGCAATAGGTATTTTGAGTATGAATTTGCTCTTAATGCTGGGTACTGCCGTTACTTCGGCAATTGCGGCAATAGCAAAGTCCTTTCCTAGAGAACCAGTTTCTAAAGTCCAGTTGCTAGGTTCTATACCGCATTTGGGACAGATTATTGCAAGTATAATTTTTACTTACCTAACTTTTAAATTAACTAGAAAGAACATCGGATTGCTTGCAATAGCCTTTGTTGGAATTGGAGGACTTATTCCAGCAATTTATAATAGCAACCTAAATCTAATTTTAGCTTGTATGGTCTTAGTTGGCTTTGGTACAGGAACTATTACTAACGTTGTCCCCGTTTTATTACAAGAAAATTTTGAAGGAGAAGCTCGTGCCACCACTATGGGCTGGGCTACCGGTGTTACTAATGTTGGTATGATGATATTTACTGCTCTAGGAGGTATTTTAGGCGGAGCAAATTGGCGAAATCTTTTTTGGATATATTCTCTAGCTTTAATTATTTTTATTTTAGCTTATGTACTTATTCCACGAGATGTCAAGTTAACTGGTAATTCAAAAAATAATAAAAAGAGCGAAAAAACAAATTTCTGGGTTTTAATGAAACATTTAAATGGCTATGTTTATGCTATATATCTTATCAACTTTATGCTGTCTTTGGCCATGATGACCTTTCTGTCTAATCAATCAATAGTTTTATCTAGTCAAGGAAAGGGAACATCCTATGTTGCAATGGTTACAGCCATAGGTAATGTAGGAGGAATTATAACCGCTGCATTTTTGAAGTACATAAGAAAATTTACTAAAAATGATTCGATAGCATATGGATTTATCGCATTTGCTTTATCATTTATTTGTATTGCTTTTTTCAAAAATATAATTATTCATATTATTGGTAATGCATTTTCCGGAATGGGAATTGTTTTAGTTAATGCGACAGCACCTTATGAAATGTCTATTTTAACTACTAAAAAAGAATTTCCATTAGCAGTTTCCACTAATACTATATTAGGATCGATTGCTGGAATGATCGTCCCTTTGATTTTGGCAGCATTAAAAATAAAGCCTGGATTTAATTCTTTTATGGCAGGAATAATAATTTCAGTATTTACAGCTTTAACTTTATTCGTCACTAGATTTGGCACCCGGGTTGAAAAACAACAAATTAAAGAAAATGGAGGAAATTAAGATGAAAGTTGAAAAAATCTATTTAGATAAAGAAAGCGAATCTGCAACGCTTACAACGTATGTTTTGGATGATTCACCAGAAATGTTAAAAGGGAAAAACAGGCCTGCAATTATAATTTGTCCTGGAGGTGGCTATTTTAGTTGCTCTGATCGTGAAGCTGAACCCGTAGCTTTATATTTTGCCTCTATTGGCTATCATGCTTTTGTTTTAAAGTATACAACATATAATAATGGACCATTAGAAATGCCTGATTTATCCCGGCCTCTGCCTAAAAAAGAGATATCAATATATCCCAGACAAATTAGAGAACTTGGTCAGGCTATGTTGTTAATTAGAAAAAATGCTTCAAAGTGGCACGTTGATACTGAAAGAATTGGTGTATGCGGTTTTTCAGCTGGCGGACATGTTGCTGGACTTTATTCGACTCAATTTAATGAGCCGGTTTTAACAGATTATTTAGGTGTAAGTAAAAATGATTTACGGCCAGCTTTTGCCATCCTTGGTTATGCCATCACTGATTATCATCTTTTAGATGCCGATCTTGAAAGGAAAAAGAATAATCCTATGGACTATCACTTTATGAAGGCTTCAAATGTTGCTACCTGTGGTACAGAAGTTCCAGATAAAGAGCTTGAGACCAAACTTAGCCCAGTTGATCATATTGATATTGAAACACCACCATTTTTCATTTGGACTACTGCCACCGATCCACTTGTTACACCGCTTCATTCATTAAAATTAGCTACAGTTTTAGCTGAAAATAATATTTCGTATGAAATTCATATTTTTGACCAAGGTAGTCATGGCTTAAGTCTTGCTTCACAAGCTGCTGCTAGTTCCAAGTCTCAAATTTCTTCTGTTGTTAGTCAATGGACCAATTTATGTGCTAGGTGGCTTGAAAGAAATTTTGGTCTTAAATTGCCAGAACTAGATGATTTTGAAAAGATGAAAATGGAAGGAAAAAATTAGAATGCTAGATTTTAAAGTAAATTCAAGTATAAAAACCCCGTTTCCACACTATTGGGAAATGTGTGTTGGCAGCAGTCATGCTTATACTGCTTTGAGAGCTGACTATCAAGAGCAATTAACAAAAGTACATAATGAACTGGGAATAAAATATGTTCGTTTTCATGGTTTGTTCGACGATTAAATGAGTGTCTGTATTGAAAACTTTGATTTTACGGGCAAATCACAAGGCATCACCTATAATTTTGTTAATATTGATAAAATATATGATTTCTTACTAAAAATAGGAATGAAGCCATTTGTAGAACTAAGCTTTATGCCAACTTGTTTAGCTTCAAAACAGAATCAAATCTTTCCTTATGGTGGCAATAATTCCATGCCTAAATCTGATGAAGCGTGGGAGAATCTAATTGCTAAATTTATCAAGCATATTATTAACCGCTATGGTAAGGATGAGGTTGAATCATGGTACTTTGAAGTTTGGAATGAGCCAAATTTGCCGCGATTTTTCTCTGGAACACAGGAGGATTATTTTCACCTGTATGAGATAACAGTAAGAACTGCTAAGAAAATTGATCAGAAATTACGTTTTGGTGGACCTGCCACATCTTATAATTCTTGGATTCCAGACATGGTAAACTTTTGCCAACAAAATAATTTGCCTTTAGATTTTATTTCAACACATCATTATCCTACTGACGATCCTTTGTGGGAAAGCGGCATGGATATTGAAGAATTTTTCAAGAAAACTAAAGGAAAACAAACTGACTATCACCGTGGCATTCTCAAAGAAATGACTAGTAAAACTAGGAAAGAAGCAGCTGAATACCCATTGTTTTATACTGAATGGAACGTTTCAGCTATGCTAGGTGATGCTATTCATGATGAACCATATGCAGCAGCAATGGTTGCCAAAACTTTGGCAGATAATGACGGTTTGGTGGATTGTTATTCATACTGGACTTTCTCAGACATTTTTGAAGAGCAGTCGCAAAAACCCGGAATATTTCATGGTGGCTTTGGTCTGCAAACAGTTGAGGGAATAGAAAAACCAGTTTTTCGCTTATTTGAATTTTTTCATAACCTTGGTAATCAGCGAATTAAAGTTGAAGATAACAATAATAGTACTGCTGAAGTTTTGGCTGTTCAAAATGGCAATGACTTACAAATAGTGGCCTACAACCATAACGTTCCCAGTGGCAAAATTAAAACAGAACAATTGGCTATTAATCTGGACCACGAGTTTAATGGAAACTGTGAAATTAAAAGAATTGATGAAAATCATGCTAACCCTAAGAGATTGTGGCAGGAGATGGGAGAACCAACTTATGTTGACAAAGAGCAAGTAACAAAATTGCGTTCTGCTTCTCAACTTGTCTCAGAACAATTGGCAATAGAAAAGGGTAAGATAAATTTGGAGTTAAGACCGCAATCATGTGCGCTGATCACTATTTCAAATTATTTTGGTCAAGAGTAGACTAGCATGAAAATTAAATACTTGAAATAACTTAAAACCAACTTTGAACTTTATGTCGAGGTTGGTTTTTGTATCATAAATTAATTGCGAAAAACTTGATTACAACTTGAGTATCACATATTAAAACTATTCAGATTTTTTGCGATATGCGCTGGGTGTGAGGTGGAGTATAGTTTGAAAACTTCTTTCAAAGCTGTTGACTGAACTGTAGCCAACTTGTTCGCTGATGCTATTGATACTGTCATCCGTATATTTCAGTAAATTGCAGCTTTTTTGTATGCGGTAGTAGTTGCGTAAATAGTTAAAAGAATGTCCTGTCTTTTTAGAAATCAACTTTCCCAAATACGCTTTATCATAATTATATTGCCGAGCCAAATCTTTTAACTTAACAGTATCACAGTTAACTTTAATAGTATTAATGATTTTGGCAAATCTATTGGTCAGATTATTATCGTAAGTTTTAAAATTATTTGACTCGCTTAAACCGCGTAGAGCATAGGATAATAAAATAGAAATATAGTCACAACAAATCGCGTTTGATTGTGGTAAGGAAGAATAGGATTCAATGAATATATTTTTGATTATTCCTAAAATTTTCTCTGTGATTTGAACGTTAAATGTTAAATAGTTTTCGGTAGAACTATAGAGACATTTGTTAAAAAAATCAGCCAGTATGTTATCAGCTTTTATTAAGTTAAAAAAAGAATTATCAAAAGTACTTTTCTTCATCACAATACAGATAACGATACTACTCTCAATGACTTCTATTTTATGAGAAGTACCAGGTGAAATTATTACTAGGTCACCTTTGTGTAAGGTAGAGACTGAATTATCGGTAAAAAACTTAGTTTCTCCGTCTAATACTAAGTCTATTTCAAAATAGTCGTGTTTATGATAATGAACTAATTCATTTTGAAACTGCAGTAAAATTTTGGCATCTTTTTCTTCAAACATGAAATAAGACTCTGACACGTTTTTATATAGCTGTTGGGGTTTTTGGATAATGGCTGTTACGTCAACATGTAAATTTTGCAAACATTGATAGAGTGAAAAAATATCATGAGACTTGTTTAAAGAATTTGGAGTTTTAGGCAATTCATACGAATAATTACTTTTTTGATATAAATGCAAAATTGCATCCAGTAAAGAAATTTTTTGATGTCTTTTAAAAAAACAAAATGACAAGTACTTTTGAATTGCCTTGTAAGACATATAAATTCGACGATTCATTTTTTCTCCTAACACTAATTTTGTTAAATTTAGCACTAAAAAGTATATCTGGTTAGTCTATGAAAGCGCTTATAATTACATTGAAAAGTAAAAATGGAGGCAAATATGAACGAATCTATTTCTTTAAATTATAACTGGAAATTTCACTTTGGTGAAATCCAAAAGCCAAAATTATTAGCAAAAAAATCTTATGCTTTTGGTGGGTTAACCGCTCCGCTTGAAAATGAAACTGGCAATATTTTGCCTGTTGGTCCAGGCGGTGTCCATTTCCTAAATTTAATATCTAATGGTGATGTCAATAAGGGCTTACAAAATTTAGCAGGTACAGATTTTGTTCAGTCTCTAGATAAAAATTGGCAATCAATAAACATACCTGATGATTGGAAGAGACGTGAGGCGTATCGAAATGATTCAAATACATTGATGACAGGCTCTAAGCTTGACGGAATAGCCTATTACCGCAAAACTTTTAAACTTTCAACAGCTTCACCGGAAGATAAGGAGTATCTGTTACATTTTGATGGCATTATGGGGTCAAGTGACATTTGGTTTAATGGTTGTTATTTGGGACACAATGACAGTGGCTATGTAGATATAGACTATGACATTTCGTCAATAATTAGATTCGCTAGCGATGGGAACAATGTTATTCTTGTGCGCACCGATACAACAACTGGCTCAGAAGGGTGGTGGTATGAAGGAGCCGGAATTTATAAGAATGTTTGGCTTGAAGTCAGAGATTTAGTCCATTTAGAAAGCGATGAGTTCTACTTTAGGACAACGAAAATAAATGCTCAAAATGCCAAAATGTTGGTCAGCTTTGCTGTCAAAAATGATTTGAATCACCCTGTTTCTGTCACGCCAAAACTCACAATTAATCAAACGAATCAAGTTGATTTTGCGGCTGTGACGATACAGTCTCAGTCGGTTAGACGGTTTAATAAATCATTTGAGATAAAAGAACCAAAATTATGGTCGCCTGAGCATCCTAATTTATACCAAGCAAGATTGGAAATTGAAAATGATTCGGTAGAACAAACTTTTGGTATTAAAACAGTCAGCTATGATGTTAATGGTTTTCATTTAAATGGCAAGCTTTATCTGTTGAAGGGTGTATGTGAGCATCAGGATTTTGGTGGAGTTGGCGTTGCTTTGAACCAAGATATTATTGATTTTAAAGTCAAAAGGCTAAAGGAAATGGGCGTTAATGCACTTAGAAGTTCACACCACTTTGCTTCAAAAGAGCTATTAAACGCTTGTGATCGTTTGGGATTGATTTTAATTGATGAAAACCGTCTTTTAGAGGCTACACCGTGGCGATTAAGAAATTTGACTAAAATGGTAAAGAAAAGTCGGTCCCATGTGTGTATCGCATTTTGGTCAATTGCCAATGAAGAGATTATCGGCAATACAGAATATGGTTGTCGTTCAGTAAAAAAGATTACAGAAATTATCCGTAATTTATCTCCTGATGCATTATTAATTTCTGCTGAATTGTTAAATCCTGAAGGTAAAGTAAATGACGATTATATCAAGTACTTTGATATTCTGGGAGTCAATTATCCTGAAGCAGGAGTAATGGGTGAAGGAGCAGAATTCATTCATAAAAGTCATCCGACCCTACCAATGATGTGCACAGAAAATGCATCATATTTTTCAACACGTGGTATTTACAAAGATGACGCTGAAAACTGTCATACTAATAATTTTGGCTCTTTATTTTCAATGGTTTTACCAGGGAAAAGGAAGCCGGGAGATCCGGGAGTAGGAGGGACTGCACGCCCTGAAACTGTGATGTCTTACCTACATGAACATAAATATATGGGTGGTGTATTTTTATGGACTGCTTTTGATTATTATGGTGAACCATCACCATTTGGCTGGCCTGGTATTAGTTCTCAGTTTGGGATTATGGATTTAGGTGGCTTGCCTAAGGACTATTTCTACTATTATCAGGCTCAGTGGCAAGATCAGCCGGTACTTCATCTCATGCCTTCTTGGAATAAAACTGATTTAACAATTGAAAATGGTCAAACTAAGGTCAGAGTCTTTTCAAACTTGGATGAAGTGGAATTATTTATCAATCATAAAAGTTTAGGCAAAAAAGCAGTTAAAAACTATGAATGTAATTGGCAGGTTAAATATGAACCAGGAGAACTTTTAGCTAAAGGATACGTGAAAGATAAAGTTGTGCTAGAAGATAAAAAGGAAACCAGTGGCAAAATTATTAAAGTAAATACTGCTATTTTGTACCAGGGCAAAAACTGTACTTTATTTGAGTTAAAGGCAATTGATGGCCAAAATAACTTTGTGCCTGATGATAATAGTTCGTTGCAAATTAAAGCAAATAATGGTCAGATTATCGGATTGACTAATGGCGATCCTTCTGATATCAGCAAATATTCTTTAAGTAAAATTAAGCTTTTTTCTGGTAAAGCAGTTGTAATTGTAAAACACGAAGAAAGTGTTTTGCCTAAACTTAATGTGGATTTTGACTAAGAAACTAAGGTGACTTTTTATGACTAAAAAACAAATTTCGAAGGCAATAGGTATTTTGAGTATGAATTTGCTCTTGATGTTGGGAACTGCCGTTACTTCGGCGATTGCGGCAATAGCACGATCCTTTCCTAAAGAACCAATTTCTAAAGTCCAATTGCTAGGTTCTATACCGCAACTTGGCCAAATTATCTCTACAATATTTTTTGCTTATTTAACCTTTAAAATGACTAGGAAGAATTTGGGCTTAATGGCGATTTTATTTGTGGCAATTGGTGGTCTAATACCGGCAATCTACAGTAACAGTCTTAACTTGATTTTAGCCTGCATGGTATTGGTCGGCTTTGGTACTGGCACCATCACCAATGTAGTACCGGTTTTATTGCAAGAAAACTTTGAAGGTGAAGCTCGCGCCGCTACCATGGGTTGGGCTACCGGTGTTACTAACATTGGTATGATGATTTTTACCGCCTTGGGTGGCATTTTGGGTAATAGCAACTGGCGCAATCTATTTTGGATCTATGGTCTGGGTTTAGTAGTTTTTGCTTTAGCGCTAGTGTTGATTCCACAGGACCAAAAACTCTCGAATGATAATAAAAACAATAAGGGCAGTAAAAAACTTGGCTTTTGGACTTTATTAAAAAACTTTAACGGCTATGTTTACGTGTTGTATTTGATTAATTTTATGCTTTCACTGGCAATGATGACTTTTTTATCTAATCAGTCTATTGTTTTGGCAACTCAAAACAAGGGAACTGCTTATGTCGCAATGGTGACAGCGTTAGGTAATATTGGTGGTATCTTAACGGCCGCATTTTTGACTTATATTAGGAAATTTACCAAAAATGATACGATTGCCTGGGGTTTTATTGCATTTGCACTGTCTTTCATCTGCATTGTGTTCTCATCTAACGTTGTTTTGCACATCATTGGCAACGCCTTTTCAGGTATGGGCATCGTGTTAGTAAACGCCACAGCCCCTTATGAAATGTCAATTTTAACTGATCAAAAGCAATTTCCGTTAGCAGTTTCAATCAATACCTTACTTGGCTCAGTAGCTGGCATGATCGTGCCAATGTTACTAGCAGCCGTAAAGATTGCACCGGGCCACGATTCATTTATGGCTGGCATAGCTGTCTCAGTTGTAACTGCAGGTGTCTTGTTTATTACCAGATTCGGTAGCCGAGTAGAAAAACAAAATAATAAAAAAGGAAAAGATTAAAATGAAAATAAAAAGAATATTTTTAGGTAAAGAAAATGAATCTGCATCGCTGACAACGTATGTTTTGGATGATTCTCCAGAAATGTTAAAAGGGAAAAACAGGCCTGCAATTATAATATGTCCTGGTGGAGGCTTTTTCACTTGCTCGGATCGCGAAGCTGAACCAATTGCCATGTATTTTGCCTCACTTGGTTATCACTCTTTTGTTTTAAGATATACTACATACTTCTCAGATACATTAGAAATGTCAGACTTGTTAAAGACTTTGCCCAAGAAGGAAAATACGATTTATCCGAAACAGATAAGAGAACTTGGTCAAGCCATGTTGTTGATTAGAAAAAATGCTTCAAAATGGCACGTTGATACTGAAAGAATTGGAGTATGTGGCTTTTCAGCTGGTGGACATGTTGCCGCTCTTTATTCCACAGAATTTAATGAGCCGGTTGTAACAGATTATTTAGGCGTAGATAAAAATGATTTACGTCCAGCTTTTGCCATTTTAGGTTATGCCATCACTGATTATCATCTTTTAGATGCCGATCTTGAAAAGAGGAAAAATAATCCTATGGACTACCACTTTATGACAGCTTCAAACATTGTTACATGTGGTACAGAAGTTCCAGATAGAGAGCTTGAAACCAAACTTAGCCCAGTTGATCATGTTGATAGTGATACACCGCCATTTTTCATATGGGCAACTGCAACTGACCCTTTAGTTAATCCGCTTCACTCATTGGAACTGGCTTCTATTTTAGCCCAAAATAATATTTCGTATGAAATTCATATTTTTGACCAAGGTACTCATGGTCTAAGCTTGGCTTCACAAGCTGCTGCTGGTTCTAAAGCTCAAATTTCTCCCGTTGTTAATCAATGGACCAATTTATGTGCCAAGTGGTTAGAAAATAATTTTGCTCTTAAACTGCCTGCAGTCAGTGATTTTGAAAAAATGAAAGGAAAAAATTAGAATGTTAGATTTTAAAATAAATTCAAGTAAAAAAACACCGTTTCCACACTATTGGGAAATGTGTGTTGGTAGTAGTCATGCTTATACTGCTTTGAGAGCAGATTATCAAGAACAATTAACAAAAGTACACCAGGATATGGGTATCAAATTTGTCCGTTTTCATGGCTTATTTGACGATGAGATGAGTGTTTGCATTGAAAACTTTGATTTTACGGGAAAATCACAAGGCATCACCTATAATTTTGTTAATATCGATAAAATATATGATTTTTTACTAAAAATAGGAATGAAACCTTTTGTAGAATTAAGCTTTATGCCAAGTTGTTTAGCTTCACAAAAAAATCAAATCTTTCCTTATGGCGGCAATAATTCCATGCCTAAATCCGATAAGGCCTGGGAAGAACTAATTTCTAAATTCATAGAACATATTCTTGAGCGCTATGGTAAGGATGAGGTTGAATCATGGTACTTTGAAGTTTGGAATGAGCCAAATTTATCGCGCTTTTTCTCAGGTACCAAAGAAGATTACTTCCACTTGTATGAAATAACAGTAAGAACTGCTAAGAAGATTGATGAAAAGCTCCGCTTTGGTGGTCCAGCTACATCTTACAATTCCTGGATACCAGATATGATAGACTTTTGTCAGAAAAATAATTTACCGCTGGACTTTATTTCAACACATCATTATCCAACAGATGATCCTTTGTGGGAAAGCGGCATGGATATTGACGAATTCTTTAAAAAGACAAATGGAGTTCCGCAAGATTACCCTCGAGGAATACTCAAAGTTATGACTTCAAAGACAAGGGAAGAAGCTCAAAACTACCCACTATTTTATACAGAATGGAGCGTTTCAGCGATGGTTGGCGATTCCGCTCATGATACTCCTTATGGGGCAGCAATGGTCGCCAAAACATTGGCTGACAATGATGGACTAGTTGAAGGCTATGATTATTGGGCATTCTCAGACATTTTTGAAGAAGAATCCCAAAAGCCAGGTGTATTTCACGGCGGCTTTGGTCTGCAAACAGTTGATGGTATAGAAAAACCTGTTTATAGATTATTTGAAATATTCCACAATCTCGGTGATCAAAGAATAAAAGTTGAAGATAATAATAATGCTACTGCAGAAATTTTAGCTGTTCAAAAAGGTAAAGATTTGCAAATCGTCGCATATAATCATAATGTACCTAAAGAGCCGATAAAAACAGAACAACTGGCAATAAATCTAGATAAAACAATTAATGGTACCTGTGAAATTAACAGAATTGATGAAAACCATGCAAATCCAAAGAAATTGTGGCAGGCGATGGGGAAACCAACCTATGTTAATAAGGAGCAAGTTAAAGAATTGCGTGCTGCTTCACAGTTAAAAGCGGAAAGTTTAAAAATACAAGATGGTAAGATTAACTTGGAAATAATGCCACAATCGTGTGCATTTATTACAGTTTCTAATTATTTTGAATAACAAATAAAAGGACTTTAGAATAGTGATTTTAAAGTCTTTTTTGATAGTTGAAAAAGCAATTAAATTACATAACTCACAAAAATGATCGAAAGGCTTTTTATCAAAAATTTTTTTGAAAAAGATTCACTAATGCTTACGAATGTAAACATTTTGAATTAATAACAAAAATGGCAAATAATAATGAAACTTAAGCTTTCATGTGATTAAATAACTCAAAATAACCCCACCTTTTTTACTTTAAAAACGGTATAATTCTAAGTGAATTGAAGGGAGTTTTTTACAAATGATGTGTGATAACTTATTTTTTAAAATCTTGTGGGTGATTGTATACGCTATTACTGCTTACTTTACTTTTACAGGCAATATGATGATGGGAATGTACTGGATGGCTGGCGGGATGCTTGCTCAAGCGGTAGTAGATCTAGTCTATCATTTTTGGCCTAATCGTAAAAAGTGTTAAAAACAGCTTCTTATAGAAGCTGCTTTTTTATTGGTCGTTTTCTTTTAAAAAGCTTTGAATGATTCTTTCTCTCATTGTTAAGAAGACTTGATTATGGCCAGTAGGGTGTATGCGATTGGTCAAAAGAATTAATCCAGATCTTTTTACTCTATCAAGAAGCAACAGAACTCCTGTAAATCCCGTATGAAGAATTAGGGGATAGTGAAGCTGAGGATCAAAACGCAGGTCCCAACCCCATGAACGAGGCTTTAAGTCAGCAGGATTTTTATTTTCGAATAGCTTTGCGACAAGTTCTTGGCTGAAGGGCAGGATGTGCTTATCCAGGCCCAAATATCCTTTACTTAACTTAACCAAATCGTTCATAGAAGAGAACAGACCGGCTGAGCCACAATCACTTCCTAATTGGCGTGCTTTTGGATCATGAGGAATTCCTTGTAAAACTCTTCCTTGATAAACTGCAGTGGGAACACATAAGTCTTTTTCAGGTCTAAAAGTCGTATTTTTGAGTCCAGCGGGCTCGATTATTATTTTTTGACCAACTTCTTGAACTGGTTTACCCAATATTTTTTTGATTACTAAACCTAAAAGGATAAAATTGGTATCTGCGTAACGCATTTTATGTTCAAATTCTTCTGTTACAGGCAAATGGATGATAGCATCGATTAACTCGTCGCGAGATAATTGATCCCGATTTTTAATCCAGCCCCTTATTCCACTAGTGTGAGTTAGCAAATGAAAAAGACGTACGCGCTCATCTTTAAATTCAGGAATAAAGTCATGCAGTGGTTCAGTAAAATTGAGCTGTCCATCTTGATATAATTTAAGCAAAATATTTTCAGTGATAATCACTTTGGTCAGACTGGCTAAATCATAAATGGCAAACGGACTCAGTTGCGTCACCTTGGGGTAAGTACTTGCAAAGCCAACGGTTGAAGTAAAAACTTGTTCATTTTTTATAAAAGCATAATTCACGCCCGGTACAATACGTTCCGTAACCATTGATTCGATTAAGTTCTGGGTGTTTGAGTAGTCAATCATAAAAATTATCCTTTAGTAAAAGTATCTGACTCTATTATATACAATTCTCACATTAATTTTGAAAAATGTGGCTACTGACAGTCAACTGAAAACGATGATGCGTTTGTCAAAAGAATAGTTCGATAATTTTTACCGCTAAAGCGTGAAAACTACTTGACATTACGTGTATCTTCAAGCATAATAATTACTGTTGATTTTGCCCGCTGGTCAAATGGTTAAGACGCCACCCTCTCAAGGTGGAGTTACGAGTTCAATTCTCGTGCGGGTGATTTAACACTGGGATATAGCCAAATGGTAAGGCACAGGTTTCTGGTTCCTGCATGTTTCGGTTCGAGCCCGGATATCCCAATAATTACATTTTTGCCTTTATATCAGGTGGTTTAAACACTGGTATAAAGGCATTTTTGTTTTTTCAAATTTTCTGAAACTAGCTCAAAATGGGCTAAAAAACTTCATATTAGACTTCATATTTTAAGGCAGACGTGCAAGTGGGCTAATCTTAAATATTTAGCTAAATTGGTATAGTTGGTTAATGGGAAACGTTAATTTTTAAGTGATTTAAAGGGATACCAAGTAAATTGAAAGTTCTTTAAGAAATGTTAAATTAAAGAGTAGTACTAGTAAAAAAGACTTCATATTTTGGATAGAACTGCAAACTGTAGTTAAAAATAAAGTGTTAACCAAAAAGAGGAACATAAAATGGAGTATAAAGAAGACGTGAGAACTTTTCTTAAACGTGATTTAGGCGTATTTGCAGCTCGTTCAGGGCAACATAAAGCTGATTTAGTAAAAGGTCCCGTAGATAGATTTAAAGGCGTTAAAACAAACAATAGAATTGATTATGCTAAGAATATTACCACATGTACTTTTAAAGCAATTAAGGCTTGTTCAGAAAAATCAAGAAAAATCTTAACTGGAGTGTATATATTTGATAAACCTAATCGTGTAGTAATGAGGGATGTTGGTTACAAACAATCATGCTATTATGATTTAAAGCACATAGCAATTGATGAGTTTATGGAGAATTTTGCTAAAATCCAAAAGGAAATGAATCTAAACCCGTCATTTAAGTTAATAAAATAAGCTGCAGTACCATTCTACATACTACAGCTTTTTATTTAGACTGAAAAGTTCGATTTTGGAAAAGTGTTCAGGTTTTTTCAAGTTTTAATCTAATATTAGGTGACTATTTCAACTAGGCTAAAAGAATTAATCCTAGCAAATACTAACATTTACTAGGGTATTTATTTGATGAAAAACTGGCAAAAGAGCTGATATATAAGCTATTCTGCCATTGCACACTTTTTTGAAAACTGCACACTTTTTTATGCGTTATTCAAAGGGGAGAACGAAATGGACACCCCTTTTTTTAATCAATAGGAAAAACCAAAGTTGGATTGTCCCAGTGCTTTTACACTAGTTATTACAATTGAAATAGAATGTAGGTTGTTCAACTTATTTTGTACCCCAAACCAAATGTGGATCGGGCATAAAAAAGAATAAATATTAGTAGTGATAATTTGCTACAACTTCTGAATAAAAAAGCAAACATTTTCCAACATTTTTACTGTATACTAATTCATCATAAATACTGATGTATAAGCCTTTTTATAATAAAAATGTGTGCACACATTGCACACAAAAATTTTATCATTGAAACATTCATAATTTTTTATTTTAATGGAAACTTTGTCTACCTAAGGTCTATTAGTATGAAGGAGCTAACAGCAAACTTTGAATAAGGTTAGCATTTATTAGCATAAAAAGCGACCGTGATTTATGATTGAATTCTTAGCTACTTACTAAATATGTTTAAGTGCTAATAAAACAAGTTAGTGTTCAATGATAGGTCGTAGTGTAAAATTGCGCTTTGACTATGAAGTTCAAGAATGGAGTGGGAAGCCTTAGGATGACCTTAGGAAAGATGTTCAGGTTCCCAACTATTATAGACAACTATGGAGAGTTTTAGTTTTCTCCTAAATCGTTTTGAATGATTGAAAACAGAAGATTACAAGTGTAGTTGTAACTATGATTGATTATAGGAATTAATACTAGCATTTACTAGGGCATTTATTTAAAAAAGCAGGTAAAAGCGTTGATATATAGCGCATCTTACCACTGCACACTACTTGATTGCTTTGGTAAATAGCAATATCCCTAAAATTAGTATTATTGCTAGGACACCTATTGCAAGCCAATTAAACCATTTTTTATCCTTATCTTTTGTGCTATCTGTTATTCCTTTGATTTTTGAAATCCAATAAAATAGCAATTCAATAATTCCCCACATAATTAAGCCAAATATTGCAGCAAGAATTAGAGTTTGACCCAATGAAACTGGTGTACTACCAATATTTTTAAATAAATCAGTAAGTAGATTCATTCCACCGAAGATGGCAAATGTTATAGCTGTGAAGATACCTAGAATTGCTACAAATTCCGAATAGATATTATCTATTTTCGTAGTGGTTTTATTTAGACTATCTTTTTGTTTATTAATTATTTCTTTTTGGCTTTCAATTATTTTCTTTTGAGCGTCAATATTTTCAGATAGTGAAGACTGTTCATTCTCTAATTTTTCATATTTTTTAAATAGCTCTACTTTTTTCGTATCAAGATAATTAATCATATCTTCAGCGTTAGAAGAATGTGATATAGTACAGCAGATTAATAAAGTATAATACAGTTCTTGATAATTATTTTTAAGTAAAATCATTTTTTGTTTAAAATCATCTTTTGAATTATCAGAATAAAAATATGTCATCAAATTAATGGACCAAAACATATTACTAGTTTCTACGCTGTACATAAGTGGAAGATGACTTGTTAAAACATTATAGTTATCTTTTATAAAATCAGAAAGCTCTTTTTGATTATCAGTATTATCATATAAATACGTGAAAAATTTTCTAATAATTGTTTCGTTTTCGTCATTGTTCATTTATAATCACCTCAAAAATAATTATACAGTAGCCAATGTAATATTTTGATAGATATTTAATAAGGTAGCTATCATAACCAGTTCAAAAAAGGGTGGTTGATTATAGGTATATATAAAACAAATCGTTTGAAACGATTTTTAAATGGGTCTGAGCCACTTAGAGCATCCCTGGAAATATATTTAGTGGCATAATGAAACCAAACGAGAAAGTGTTCCTATATAAAGAAGTAGGGTGGTGAGTGTTGTGATAAACCATGTTTCTGGTTTGGTATCGCTGCATCCCAATCATTAGCCACGATCTTTGAATAAAAAGCAAGCATTTTCCAGCATTTAGGGTGCAAAGAAAACAGCTGTAAAGACCATTGTATAAGGATTCTTATAAATAAAAAGATGTGCAAAAGTGCACCCCAAAAAATTTGAGCCCATCTTTATTTTTACCTCTTAATTTTAATTATGTCACAATTGGTCACAATTAGGGTGCAAAGATAATAGCTACAAAGACTGTTGTATAAGGATTAATGCAATTAAAAGATGTGCGCGAAGTGCACCCAAAAAATTTCATTGAGGGTGCACTCACGGTATTTATTATTGCAAGGGATGCTGTCTAATATTCCCTATATACCAGATTTTTAAGCTTTATTCCTGTCTTAGTACGCTGATATGAATTATAGAAAAGGTTAGCTTTTGTTAGCATAACCACTTGTCTATAAAATCTCTAAGGACTTAGTTGTTTTCTCTAAATAAAGTTTCGCTTTTTCCCATAATTATTAAGCCCCTTTGATGCACTTTTAGGCACTTTGGATGCCGTTAAATTAACCTTTGACGTAGTAGGCCCCCCTTTCAAAAAAATTCAAAAAATGGTCTGTCACGCAAGCAAGCACCACTTGTTGCGGCTCCTCGCCTAACGGTAGTGGGGGCGGGGGTCAATTATTATCAGGGTAGAGAACGGTGGTACACGGATCACTGCTAATCCAAGGGATGCATGTCGTGGTAACTATCAGCAATAACTCGGATAATTATAGAAATAAAGAAACCACCGACCTTGTCAATTGTCCAAAGATTAAGTACAGCAACCGTGAATGGTCATACACTATTTGATTTAAATATCAATATAAATCATAGACAATAAGCAATCAGCTATTTATAAAATAGAGCAAACAAAAAGACACTTCTATGTCTTTTTTATTGACTTTTTTGTGTCTTTGTTGTTTAGACTTTCGAATGGTATGTATACACGACTACATCCTTCATGACTAATCATTTCTTCTATCGGAGTTTCTTTGATATCAACCTGCTCTGCACATAGACTATCTTTAATAACCGCCTTTTCAGTCCATCTTTGACAATACTCTCTACCATCCATTGACGTAAAATACAAATAAATTTTTTTAGGGTAATTAGAATAAGTATTTGGTTTACTCATTATACTATGAGGTAGTATGATAGCTTGCTCATTTGCTCCTACACAGGTTCTAAGATTACAATAGTCTGTTTGTGTTACTTCACCAGTTCCTTTAGTTTGATATTCAACTTTCAATGCTACGTTATTAGCTACGGCCTGACTTACATTTTTTAATTTATATGCAAAAACATCTACTTTAAAATATGTATAGTCTCGAGTAGGTTTTTCAAAAACTTTGTCAATGTCTATTGATGACGTATCTTTATCTGTTAGCCATAAATGATCTTGTCTATTTTTTAACTGTGTTTGTTCTACTATCGAAAAGAAAGGTCTATTAGCTAATATTTTTTCTTTTTCTTCTTTATTTCTTTGCACATGCATTTGCCAAAGAGCGACTATAATTGCTCCCAATGATCCAATACCACTTACCCAGTCAGCGGTACTACCGAAGTTTTTTTTAGGTAATAAATAAACTATTGTTGCACCAAGAAAAGATGATAAAACAGTTATCAAAGAAAACCATATGTATTCTTTATATTTTTTAAACCAATTTTTCATTATATTCACCTAATAAAAATAATACAAAAAACTAGCTAAAAAAGCTAGTCTATTATAAGAGAATATATTGAGATTAATATAATTGAATACTATATATTAATGTTAACATTTGTTAGCATAAACAGCTGTAATTAGTCATTTACTAGTTGCTTGACCTCACGTTTAATTTGATTACCTTTTATGGTATAGATGTAAAATGTCTTAGTTGAAAAGGAACCACAGAATAGTGTAGGTGTACCATCATGTTCAACGGCTATTCTCGACCAACTTAGCTTATTGTTCATTTCATCAAAATAATCGCTATGTTTTGCCTTATTTAAAATTAATGTCATGCAATTACAGAAGTGGATGGCTGCTTGCTTACCAGACTTTCTTTCAATCTGCATAACAAAATCTAATTTATCGAAGTTGTTTAGACTTTCAAGTGAGTAATACATATAATTTAATTCCTTTACTTAATACATGTGATACGGTACAAAGGCATGGCACAAATAACTGATTCAACAAATCCTTTGTATATCAACTTTTTGGCAGATGTGGTACATTTGGTACAAATCGGGAAATACCCCTCAAACTTACAGCCTGTATGCTTGGCACAAAATGTACACTTTTTTTGAGCTTGATAGAGATTGTATATAGGGGTATGTAGTCCAATATATATATTATTTTATTTATTTTAAAAAAGAGTGTACCACTAGTACCTTACTTACTCTCTCAACGAGTTAGGCATGTTTTTTTATCTGAACCTAGAAAGTTCCATTTGCACCGTGGTTACTCTCATAAGGGTTTATTGAAAGTCTGTGGTTTGTACCTGTCTTTAATTTAAGCTGATACCTTTATAAAAATACCGCCTTTTTCGTTTTTCTCCATCAATACGCTTGTTTTCAACACTTCTAAAAATTCCTTTGTTCTCAAGCTCTTTCTTGAATTTTGTTTTGCTAACTGGTTTGAAATTATATTTAATACACCAAACTTTATAGGCACCGTATAAATCATTTTCATCAACTTCGTCCGTTGGAGCTAAGGTACAATCTTCATTAATAAATTGCTTTATGGGGTCGTTATCTTCTATCCAATTGTTTCTCTGTGCAATAATTGACTCAGTTTGTTTGATTTCTTTTCTTTTCATTGCATCCTTGGCTAAGACCATACATTTGTAAACAAACTCGCCACGTTCTTTTTTAACTTTTTTCATATTTATAGTCTGTTCAAAGTTGTTTATTTTAAAGAACTTAATTACATTAATTCGGCGTAAGAATGCATTGGTTGTATTGCTAAAACTAGGCAAGTCATTAGATGCAAATAGCAATTTAGCATAATTAAATAATGTAATACCTGGCCTATTTTTAACTGGTGCAGTTATTGAACTGCCACCGGTTAACTTCTGTAAAACAGTAGTATCAGGGATGTACGCGTTTGATATATCGTCATATTCATTTAGATACTTATTGTATAATTCTGAATGACTAAAATTATTAGGACGCTTGTCTGCTAAATCAATTAAAGAAACAAAAGAAGTATTTTCATTGCCTACAAGGGTGGTAAGGTGGTTCATAAAGGTGGTTTTACCGTCACCACCTGGGCTTAACAGGATAACAAATAATTGAATTGGTTCATAACTGGGATAGAATATGTAACCTATGAATTCCATCAATGATTGCATGTTTTCACCTACTGAAAGTGCCAACCATTTCTCTGTTTCTAACCAACTATTTTTATTTTTCCAACTATTTATAACGGCTTGTGCGTTCGGATATTTATTAGTAACCACCAGGTCATAATCAACACATGAAGTAAAATAGTACTTAGGCGAATGCTCTTGCAATTTGAAATCATCCCAATTCCAAACACCATTTTTGAAGTTGAAATAATTACCTTGTTTTTTGCCAAACGTATCTTTCCATTTAACACGCTGAATGCTGTCACAAACAAAATGAAAAGCATCCCTAGCCACTCGATCAGTCCACACGTTATATCTGTTTAAAAGCTCTGTAATAACGCTCTTAATGCTTTTAATGTTTCTAAGCTCCCAGTATCCTTTTACTTTGTTATACTCGTAAAAATCGTCTTTATTGCCGTTCTCAACGATAATGCAATTATGTACTTCAAGAATAGTATTGCCTAGCTCAGAGATATTGACTTTAGATTTGCCATCTTTATCAATTATTATCCAACAAACAGTTTTGTTGATTAATTGTTCATATTTTTCCTTTAACTTAGGGTCTATGGTAATTGCTCGTGGTTTATTATCAGACAAATTTGAAACCTCTCTTTCTAGAATACTGTATTAATAATCGACACAAGCTGTTATAATTTTCAGACTTTTAAGTGAGCTATTTATATCTTTCAGACTTTGGTTTATTTCATTTAAACATTTGATTAATTCTTCGTTGTCTTGACTCATAATTTATTTCCTTTTCAGTTAAACATCTAAGATTAATTCACTTGCACGTTTCTAGATGTTATAATTATCTAAATAACGTTTTCTTTTTCGTGGTTGTCTAAGAAACGGTTTTTTCTTTGCTCTGAATCCATTTAGTGATGGATTGCTTACCATATAGTTTGCGACCATCAATGATAGCCACTGGCATCCCCAGAGAGGCCCAATAAGTTATAGTAGATGGAGCTACACCAAAGTACTTTGCAATCTCTACACGGTTTAAATATGGCTGTTGAGGGGATGCTGCTTTTTTAAGACTGTCTTTAATCAGACCACAAACATAGTTTTGCAGGTCTGTTTTTTGTTCTTGGTCTAATTTAAATTCCATGATTTATTCCTCTCGGCAATAAGTTAGCATGTATGAATCATTTACTAAGTCGCTGTAACGCTTAGTAAAACTCTTAATTACATTTGTTAAAGCAGATATTTCGTTTAACTGATTTAGTGTTAAGTCGCTAGGACTTTCTATTTCAGTTATTTTGTCTGAAAGAATAGTCAGACAATTAAAAATATCCAGACTTTCTGTTGCCATTTGAATAAACTTATTGTCGAATTCACTAGTTACTTTGATCTTTCTTTCCATAGCTTTTTCTCCTTAATCATTAATTACTTTTTGATGTTCTTTCATGAATTCATCAATTGCAGATTTGCTAATCTTTTTAGTTTTTCCAACTTGAATAATTGGTAATCCTTCACTAAATAAATTTCGTAATCCCTGATAAGAATTAATACCTAAATAGCTCATAGCTTCCTTATAAGTGAAATATTCAATCATTAAATTTCCTCCTTATTTCTGTTACGTATATTTGTAATGGCTATAGCAAAATTATATATTACAAATATTTGTAAGTCAATACAGCATTGCAAATATTTGTAATATGAATTATTCTATAGATTATAGAAATTAGTTTTGAGGTGAGGGAATATGACTAATAGAATTAGAGAGTTTAGGAATAAAAATGGATTGTCACAAAGTCAATTTGTACATGAATTTAACGAATTTCTAAATAATAAAAAATTAAAATCAATAACTATCCCAACATTTTCAAGATGGGAGAATTCAATAAACAGTCCAACTGAAACAATGTGGAAATATTTATCGAACGTAATGAAAGTACCAACTTTAATGCTTAAGGGTGCCTATAGCCAAAAAGAAATTCTAGAAGTCTTAAAAAATAGTTATATCTCTGAATCTAAGAAAAGTTCTTTAAGTTATAGTGAAAAAATCTCCGAAGTTTCATTCAACGTGGATTTGATATGCATAGCACAGGGCTTATTGCCATATGATGAACCAAGATTTAATCTATTATCCGAGAAAGAAATTAATAATATTGATTTTTGGAATGAAAACTTCTCGTTTATCTTTAATAGTATTGCGGTTAAATGGTTAATTACTAAACCTTTAGATGCTACTAAAGAGGATATAGTAGATGCTCTCAGGGATGCGCTTGCTACTAAATTACTTAAGTTAGAGAGAGACGATAAGGATCAAAAAGATAGTAAACAATGGATAGAACCACCAAAAGAGCTTTTACAAAAAAGGCAGGATTTTATCAATGAACATATTTTTATAGATGAAGATGAAGAACCATTTATAGATTTTAGTAAAACTAATTACTAATTTCATTAAGTAACTTAGTTGTGAAATGATATTGCGTAAATATAATAATCACATGTTAAATATTTAAGATTAGTTCACTTGCACGCCTTCTAATGTTTAGAAGGGAATTAATTAAACATGGATAATGAAATTAAAGAGTACACCACACCTAGTGGTCAATGTAGATACGGATTTAATATTTATGTAGGTAAAAATGATACGACCGGTCATACGATTCAAATAAAAAAACAAGGCTTTAAGACCAGGGATGCAGCAGAAAAGTCATACTATGAATACAAAATAAAAGTCCTTAATGGTGAATATGAACCACTTACCAAAAGGCGCTACACCATGAAGGACTTGTTTAAATTATGGTCTAAGACCTATGAAACTACGGTTAAGGAAAGTACGTATGCTACCGCACTTAGAATTTTCGATAATCATATTCTTAAGGACTTAGGTAATATTTATATAGATAAGCTTACCATTTTCCAGTGTCAAAGTGCTGTAAATAAATGGTTTGAAGTGTCTCATAAAACTTACAAGCGGTATATACGTTATGCATCTCGCATGCTAGACTATGCTGTTGATCTTGAATTAATTGATAAGAACCCAATGAAAAAAGTTGTAAGACCAAAGTATATTGAGCAACCCAAAGAATTTGATAATTTTTATTCTAAGGAAGAATTAAAACAATTTCTATGCTGTGCTAAGAAAAGAAATTTTATGTATTATGTATTCTTTAGATTATTAGCCTATTCAGGGATGCGTAAAGGCGAGGCATTGGCTTTAAAATGGGATAGGATAGATTTTATGCATAGTAAAATAAAAGTTGATAAATCGGTAAGCAAGGGCATTAATAATAGACTTTATATCTCTACACCAAAAACACGTGGTAGTGTAAGAACCATTCAAATGGACAGGCAGACTATGTGTATGTTGAAAGAGTGGAGAACACGCCAACAAAAAGAAATGCTGAAACTGGGGTATAATTTTATTAGTACAAATAACTTGGTTTTTCCGACTTGGCAAAATAAGCCTAATCAACCAACGCAGCCTACACAATGGAATAATAGCATCTGTGAGCATGGCCATCTTAGACATATTACAGTTCATGGATTTAGGCATACTCATGCATCCTTGCTATTTGATTCTGGTGCATCAATGAAAGATGTACAAAAAAGGCTTGGGCATTCATCCATGAAAACCACAATGGATATTTACACTCATGTAACCAAACAAAGCGAACAGGTAACCGTGACAGAATTTGAAAGGTATATGGAAGGTTAAAATCAACTTCATATCAGACTTCATATTCCGAGCAACCTGTTTAAAATACTGATATAAAAGGCATAACGGGTCTAATATTTCGAGCCCGGATATCCCAATAATTACATTTTTGCCTTTATATCAGGTGGTTTAAACACTGGTATAAAGGCATTTTTGTTTTTTCAAATTTTCTGAAACTAGCTCAAAATGGGCTAAAAACTTCATATTAGACCTCATATTTTGAATAAAACTGAGAACCATATATAAAAAATAATGTGTTAACTAAATAGAGAGACTTAAAATAGAATATAGAGAAGATGTAAAAAGCTGATCTTATAAGAGGAACTAAAGACAGATTTAAAGGCATTAAAACAAATAATAGAATTGAATATGCTAAAAATATTACTACAGGCGCTATTAAAGCAGTTAAAGCTTGTTTAGATAAATTAGACTTAAAAATATGACCTCCAAAATTGTTTCAATTTCGGGGGTCATATCTTCTCTATTAATCTTGTTTATCTTTTTCATGTTTCTCAATATATAGAGTGTCACGGTATTCATAAGCATCAGGATATTCGTTGAAATTAAAGGTTAATTCCTTATGCTCAGCAAGCATTTCTTTAATCTTATTCATTGGAATTTTAAAATATTCTTTTCGTTTATTAACTCTATTTACTCTTTCAGTATCAAATCGCTTATGTAACTCAGCTTCCAATTTAAATGCATTATCGCTAAATACTATTGCATTCACATCAAAATTAAAGGGTACCGAAGCACTTCCAAGTTCTTTAATTCTTTCCATTGGATCTAATCTCCGAGTCACGCCAATCTTATAAACATCTTTACCGAAAGAACCAATGTTAGAAATTATATAAACATATCCGGCTGTAGGGTTTGAAGCTCTATCGTTTAATTTTTCTTTTCTCTGGCGAAGGTCATCGAGCTTTTCTTGTAATTTCTCCAATTCATGTTTGAGAGCTAAAACTTCAGCTGTATCTGTAGTATTCCTTAGTTTATCCGCTACACGTTCTTTTGCTTGAGAATAATGAGTCTCATCTTTTTCATACTTAGCACGCTCGGATTCAATTTCTCTTTGTAGTTTTCTTTCTTCTCTCTCTCTTTCTCTTTGCTCACGTAATTCTTCTTTCTCTTCTTCTTTCTTTAATTCATATTCAATTGCAATGTGCGCTTCATCCAATTTGCTATCAAGATAATTAGTAGTTAACCGGACTCCATTGGGTTCATTTAATTTGTTTAATTGGGTAAATGACGTGTTTATTTTCTTTTCTATAGTTTCGATATTAGCTTTAGTCACTTTATTAATTGCAGCTTCGGATTCTCCATTAAATGACCTAACCAACTGTTTAATATTTTTCTTTTGCAACGATTTTCCTTTAGCTAAAGAGTTATCTAGTGTCATGGGCCTAAAAATTTCACCAGCTGTATAATTTCGAATCATAGCTTTTTGATCAGAGCGAACTTCAGATAGCTTGCCCTTATATGTACTTGAGTTTGAAAATTCATAGCGAGGTTTATAAAGCCCATAATTTTCATAAAGTATTTCATCTGATAAGTCTACAATTTGACTATTTAATTCAGTAACTTTTTTATTAAGTGACTTTATCTTAGTCGTAAGATTATCTTCTTCATTTTTCTTATTTAGCAGTATTTTATCAAGATCATTTATTTTACATGTCTTTTTTTCAATAAGATTATCCAGTTCACCTGGTTTCATTTGGCTGACGCTTAATTTTAAATGAGCCTTCTTTTTTAATCTATTATTTTTTATTTTTAATTCTTCTAGTTCTTTTTTTAAACTATTATTTTCCGTATTTGCAACTTCTAATTCTTTCTTTACTTTCCTAACATGGAAGAAATCAAAAAATGAAATATTTTTTGAGAGCGATTTTTTATAATTAGACTTTTTTTCTCCATCAGTTTCTCCATCGAGAGGATTACTGTTTTGTTGCTTAGCTATTTTTCTAGTTAAATATGGCTTGACTGCCTCTTGCTGAACAGTTGCTTCTTCTTTAGAATCTTTGTCGACTAAAATCCATCCTTGAGCTTTAAGTTCTTTGTATTTGATTTTATTGTAAAAAACAAAAAGTATTACATTAGTTAAAAATAATGCACTATTCCATGGCGTAAAAATTATTATTGAATCGACAAGAAAAAAAATCACAAACCATTTCCAGTCTTTTTTATAGATTAAGTAAAAAATGTTGAATAATAATGCCGCCCAATTAACTCCTTGACCAACTTTTTTGATTTCTCCTGTATTAGGATTTTTAAAATTGATTGAATGATTCATAAAATACTCCTGATTTTTTAAATTAGCATAACGATTACTTTGACATTATAAAAGAATAAATTTTTAACAAAACTTTACATTATCATCAAACTTCTAATAAAAAAAGCCGTATTGTTGTTATAAAAACACCAGTTCTTTGAAAGTGCTTGAATTGTTAAACAGCGTATTCACAACCAATTCCAAAAAAATGAATCCGCTTTACGTTCTTTTGAAGTTGACAGATTGTTACAATAGTCAATGACTCCAATATGGTAGTCTTCATTAACTATGTGATTAATTTTATGGCCAAGAACGAAGTCAAATTTATTAGGATTCTTCGTGTCAAAAATGACTGAAATTATCCTATTCCTCAGAAACGTAAACCCAGTTTCTTATGGCTTGTCTTGTGCATTGTTGTGTTTGCTGAAAAATCAAGCATGTACTTAATTGAGCTGCTTTCCGTTATTATCTTCTTCATCAATATCAGCATTCATTACTTCTTTCACTATTTTCAAATACTTTTGGGAACATGATTACATCAATAAAAGAATGCTTGGTCATGTACAAGTCTATTACATCAGAATCCTTATCCTTAGAAGGATTATCAGTATATCCAAATAGACAGCTCATGGGAGTAGATAAGATCTCGGCAACTTCTTGTAACTTGTTTATACTGGGTATACATCTTTTCTACGCATAAATAGAAATTGTTCCAATCCCAGCCATGTCGTTAACCTTGGCCAGAGAATAATGTCTCTTTTTAGTTAGTTCTATTATTATTTCAAACATTGTCACAGCAATAAAACCTATCTAATACTGAAATTAAATTAAAAAAATTTGCTAATTTTCTATTGAATTATTTAAGTAAATCAACCTCTGCAATTGCTTATTGCTATAACTGCATATTAGTATATTCACTAATATGTGTCAAAGCGTTTTAGTAATTTACTGAAAAAATTTTATAAATTCAACATAAGTAAGAAGTTGAGAGTATATCTATTTAACAAACTTTAGTCTGTGAAAAATAAAGGGTCTTTTGTTACATATACATATAAATTGAGGTAGTCCGCCAAAGTTGGACAGTTATTGGCTTAGTAAAGTTGCTAAATATCGACTAGCTGGCAGTTAACTTTGAAATTTATGTAATATTACATAAACTGATTTAATGTGAGAAAAAATTAATTATTGATAAAAACTGGTAATGTCTTAATTTTATACATGTTGATATTATATTTATATACTATTCATATATTTTATAATTAAGCAATAACAAATGCACTGATAAAGCTTTGTTTTATAGTAATTTTTGAATATAAAATAAGTTATTTAGGTACTTTAAATTAAGGGTATAATAATATGAATACGAAGATAACAAAAAGAGCTTTAATAAAAAGCAGTGTAGTTGCTGCAACTTTAGGAATACTATTTTTATCTAACAATATTGTCATTAAAGCTGATAGTATAACTGGAGATCAATTAACTAGTGAAAAAACGAAAGATTAACTGCAACATATAAAAAATATTAATCTAGATGGTAACGCAAAATCCTCTCTTGAAAATCAAACTTCCACAAATAATGAAAATACCAAAACGGGTGAAGGAGAAATTAAACCTCAAGATGGACCAACCATTGTTAAGAGTGGTAAATGGGGAGAAAACGGTGCGGAATGGAAGTATGCTTCTAATAACTGCTTGAAAATTGAAGGTGGAACGATAAAAGATGTTGACAAAAATGAAGGCGCATTTGCAGACCAAGATATTTTGAAAAGTGTAAAAAGAATTGAATTTGAGCAGCCTCTCAAGTTAGAAGGTGATTTTCAATACTGGTTTGAATACGTGAAAGACCCACAAAACGAAAAAAACCAACGTTTAACCAATCTTACTGAAATTAGTGGCCTTGATAATATTGATACTTCAAAGGTAACAAATATGCGAGGTATGTTTTATGCCAGTAAAATCACATCTTTGGATTTATCAACTTGGGATACTTCGTCCGTAACAGACATGGGCTATATGTTTACTGACATGTTTTCAGACGGAAATGATGGTCTTTTAAATGTTGGCGGCAAGTTTGCGGCTACCTCGAAAAATGTCAAAGATATGACGTACATGTTCAATGGTTGTGCTGATTTAAGCAAAATTAAAGGTATTGAAAATCTAAATACCAGTTCAGTAACTTCAATGGAAAACATGTTCCATGGTGATTATAACTTGACTGAATTAAACCTAAGTCATTTTAATACTGAAAATGTCATCAATATGCAAGACATGCTTAGCTATTTAGTTAGTCTTGATTATTTGGACCTCAGCTCATTTGATACTACCAAAACAAAAAATATGACAAATATGCTCGCAAATGATGTTTCAGTTATGATAGCTATTATTGAAATTTGAAAAGTTGTTCCAAAACCAGTGTCCGGAATTACGACTCTAGTACTAGGTACGAAGACAAAATTAAAACAAGAGACGGCTTTAAGTGAACCCAATCCTGCAATAACACCAAACAAAGATAATTTTATCAATAAATGGAGATTAGTTGGAAATGATCGTGAACCCCAGTTAACAACTAAGGATTTACTTCAAAAGACCCAAGATGGAACATTAATATCAGGGCATACACTTGGAAAAAGAAAACTACACCGCCAAATAATAACGACAGCTCTAATCCCAATATCATTCAAACACCTGTTCCCACTGAAACTGGTAACCAGATAGATAATAATAAAGAAACTGAAAAAGAAAATAATAACAATGATGTTGTTCCTGGTAATAGCCAAAAAGTGACTTTAATGCATAATGCTTATTTTTATGATGATAATGGTAAACGCGCTAATGGGATTATTTTAGGTATTGGTTCAATAGTAAATACATATGGCACAACAACTATCACTGGTCGAGAATTTTATAAAATAGTTGATAATAATAAACAATATTATGTTGCTGTAGGTAACGTACAACCGACTGTTCAAAAATTGAAACGCAATGCCAATATTTATAATCAGTATGGCCAACATGTTAAAGGAGCTGTTAAGCTCGAAAAAGGTGAAAATATTAAAACCTATGGTGCACCAGTCACTATGCAAGGACTAAGTTATTACATTATATCTAGAAACCGTTTTGTAAAGACTAAAGATATAACTTTAAATATAAGTAACATTAATAAACCTGAAAAGATACCAGCTAATAAAGCCTTAAAAACTTCAACACAACCAACGGTCAAGAAAACCGTCATGCATAATGCATATTTATACGATGAAAATGGTGCTAGGGCTAATGGACTAATTGTCATTGCGGGCTCTGTTATTGAAGTTACTGGTCAAAGAGTAATTAACAATAGAAGTTACTACGAATTTGAAAATGGTCTGCTTATAGCTACCGGTAATATTGACGGCACACAGCATAATCTGAAACATAATTCTTATGTTTATAATCAATACGCGGAGCGAAAGAGTAAGAAAATTCTGAAAAAGGGTTTGAACATAAATACATATGGTAATTCAGTAACAATGAAGAATCAGAATTTTTATATCGTAGATAAAAACAATTTTATCAAAAAGTCTAATTTTTAAAAGTAACTTCTGAAATAGGATTTGACTTCAGATACTGTAATATCTTGTTTTGTAGGTGTATTTAAATTTTAGTTGCCATTTGATCTAAAAAATACTACCTAAATAAAACTTGAAGACTGTTTTTACTGTAATAAACTTGTTCGCAACTCTATTACTTAAATAGAGTTGTGTATTTTTTGTTTCTACGAATATTGTCAATTGGTTTGGAGATAATAGAAAGTCCTCTACTTTATAAGCTTATTTCCTCCTCTTAGAGAATTTCATTTTTTCTCATACACCTATTTATTAGCCCACTTAGTTACAAATTTCGACCTCTTACTCAAAACATATTGTTAACTCATTTTAATTTTGTTTTAATAATACACAACAACAAAGAATAATTTTGAAGGGTGAGGTAAAGCCATGAATAAAAAAGAAGTAAATGTTACAGTAAGGTGGGTCTTAAGCAATCTCAAACCATGGATGATATTTTGTTTATTTATCTTTGGTGTTACTAGTTCTTTTGAAGGAGTATTAAATGGTTACATTTTAGGTTATATTCCCAGGCTTAATGTCAAGGATGGTCGCAGTTTAATCGTATTTGGAATTGCCGCAGTTTTATCATATCTAACCGTTTATATTTCTCTTTTCTTATTTTGCCTGTTAATGCAAAAAGCAATTCAATTTTTAAATGAAAAGATAAAGGCTATATATTTCAGAGCAAATTTTGCCAGTTCATTTAACAATCCGAATTTAGATTCATCTGATGTTTTGAACAACATGACTAGTATTTCCAAACAGATAGAGGAAAAGTATTTTGAACCGCTTTTATTGCTTTTTCAAAGTTTGATGACAGTCATATCTTCTACAGTCGTAGTATTAATGACTAATCCAGTTTTAGGTCTTGTTTATCTAGCTCTTTCTTTCCTGTCACTTCTTCCCAGTTATTTGGGTAAAGAAAAGATGAAAATTAAGACAGACATGTGGAGTCACTCGAATTCAAACTTTTTAGCGATCACACGTGACTTATTTGCAGGACGCTTTGAAATTACGAATTTTGGTGTTAAAAAACTATTTATGCAGAAATTTGATCATTCTTTGCATAATGAGGAACAAAGATATTACCAATTAAATGCTTTCCAATATGTTCTGCAGTTTATTTCCTGGCTATTTGCCATATTAATAACTTTAACTCCGATTTTCATAGGGCTTTGGATGGCCAAAAACAGCATCTTAGGGGTCACAGTAAGTACGATTCTTACCTTGACTCTGACTGCGGATCACGTGGTTGGTGGCTTTCGGCAGCTAACTAATTTTGAAACTCAAATTCAAAGTACAGAAGGAATTAGAAAGATTTCTTGGACTGAAACAAAAACGGATCAAGAAATTACTCAGCCAGGAGCTGACAATAAACTGGTTGTTGAAAACCTGTCGGTTAAACGTGGTGACTGGGAAATTTTTAAAAACCTGTCTTTGAGCCTAAGTGAAAACGAAAAAATGATTATTACAGGACCTTCGGGTATTGGCAAATCGACCCTGCTAAATGCAATAGCAGGATATATTCCAATTGAAAAAGGTGAAGTAGAATTTGGCGGACACAAATTGAAGTATTCAGATTTTGTATTTATTTCACAGAATATTTGGCTATTTGCAGGAACAGTTCGTGAAAATCTTTCTCTGTTGCAAAATTTCACAGACCAAGAATTAGTTGCTGCTTTAAATAAGGTAGGTTTAGGCAAAGAGCTTGGTAGCAAAGCATTAGATTTTAAAATTAAAGAACAAGGTAGCAATCTTTCAGGTGGACAAGCGCAAAGACTGGCCATTGCCAGAGGACTGCTGCGTCATAAGAAGATCTTTTTACTAGATGAAATTACCTCTAGCCTGGATCATCAAAATGCTGATGAAGTACACCGCTTAATTTACCAACTGCCTTCAATTGTTATTGAAGTGGCGCACAACTTTAACGAAAAAATAGCACAAGAAAACAACGTCAAGATCTTTAACTTAGCACAAAACTATGCGTAGAGTCTTAACTTATTTCTTTAATTGACTCTTTTAAAAATTAGACTTATCCACACTAGGTTTAATACCACTTGAGATTGTAAGAATAGCCATTTATAATATTTTTAAAGGAGTTATATAATGGATTCTCTAATTAATCGTGTTTTCACAAAAACAAATATAAATCAAATTTTGACTAGCGGAAAAAGTGTGATCAATGAAATAATAATTGATAAGTATTCTCTTTCAAAGCAAATTGAAACTCAAGAGGACGCTTTTAACGCCATTTATAATTTCATGAAAAGAAATTATCGTAATGAATATTATTATAAGAATCAGTTATTAAATAATTTATTAATTGGTAGACATAGCTTAAATACAACTAGTGCAATTAGAGAACTCCCGATCAGTAATTCAATTGCTGATTTCATTCTAATAAATGGTAAAGCTCAAGTTTTTGAAATAAAAAGTGGACTAGATAGCCTAAAAAGACTAACAGGCCAACTGCAAGATTATTATAAAGCATTTACTTATGTTAACGTCATTATGGATGAAGTTCATCTAAAAAAAGTGGAAAAAGCTGTACTTAATAAAAATGTAGGATTATATGTTTTAACTAAAAGAAATACTATAAAGAAAATTCGAGAAGCAAATGAATACAATAATCTTCTTGATCATACAGTAATATTCAAAATATTGAGAAAAAAAGAATATGAAGAAATTTTGTTGAAATATTTTGGTAAATTATCAAGCGCAGATGATTTTCATTACTTTAGAGATAGCTTAAAAATATTTAAACAGCTACCGATTGAGGTAGCTCAGCAGGAATTAACTACTATGCTTAAACTCCGTTATCTAAATAAATATAAGGATAATAATTCGTTAATATTAAGTTTTTCTCCTGCCTTAAGAGAAGTAATTTATTTTTCCGATTATCGGAAAAAACAAATTGAAGAACTAAATCAGAGACTACAGGAAAAATATGAGTGAAAGGGGTTAAAATTATGTACTTTCCATACTTACGCGGAAAATTATTTGAATTAAAGGCGATTGAAGAACTAGTTAAGAATAAAAAGATTAATAATAATATTGTGCCGATTATTGAGCCTGTAAATGAAAAGTCACAATTTGAAAGACTAGTGCTGTACATGATAGATAACAAGAAAAAATTTGTTGCTATTCAAAACGCTCAGGTGGGATCCTATAAGAAAATTAATACAAAAGAATTTAAGGATGCTAGGAACAGCAAATTCTTTATCAAAGGTAGAATCATAAAATCGCAGTCTGATATTGATATATTACAAAAAATGTCTACTGAAGAAACTGCGGCTGTTTTTCTAGATTCGGATATTTTTAATTTAGATGTTTCAAAAATCGATAACGATAAAGTGCTTAAAATAATACCAGATAATACATCTTTTAAAATGAAATTTCAAAATGCAAAAAAGCTTATTTTATTAGATGACAAGTTTAATAAACAGGAACGTAACGCAGATTATTTAAAAAAGAAAGATGAGTTATTTTCAATAGATCATCAAATCTTTAATAACGCTGGTTACTTTGGTTTTAGTGATTATTCAATAATTGGAAAGGAGTACAATGACCATGGTTTTGCACCATTAGCTGTTTCAATACATTTAGTTTATTTTGGTGACAAGGATGAACTTCGAATTCGTCACTTTACTTCTGATAGTAATGCGGATATTAGGGATCCAAATGGTAAGGTACTTGAGGCTCTCGAAAAATTTGCAGTTTGGTATGATAGGCAGCCTAAGAAAAATCATTCATTGGGAGCTGATATTTTAAGAGAAAATTATGATACCAAACTGTATCACGGATTAGGGGTACTAAAAAAATACTCAATTATGCATCATTTAGAAATTATGAATAGATATTTAGATGAAAGAAAAAAATGAAAGTTTGTGTCAAATGTTTTAAAGATACTGATATAATAGAAAGAATTAAAAGAATTAACCATAAAGATGTTTGTGACATTCATAATGAAATAGATTATATTTTTGATACTAATTCAGATATTGGACTTAAGGATGATTTTGAGAATCTTTTGTCAGTTTATGAAGAAGATGTAGATGAAAAATATAAAAATTCTGTTCATTTAACAAATACTTTTAGCTCGTTGGAAAAAGATTGGAACATATTTGCAATTAATGCAGAAGAAATACAAAAATTTTTGACTGCTCTCTTTAATAATAATTTTCCAGTGGCATCAATTACAATAATTCCACAGTTGGAATCGAAAAGTGAAAGATGTAATCGATCAATACTGGGCAATCATAGCTGGAAGGATTTTTGTAAAGATATAAAATATCATAATAGATTTTATAATAATTATTTTCGGCCGGATATATTTTTAAAATTTTTAGAGTGGACGAAAATTATTATAAAGGCAGGGACAATTTTTTATCGTTCAAGAATAGATCATGAAAATAAAAGAAAAAATTATCAAAGTGGAGATATGAAAATACCCCCTAAAAATCTTGTTTCTGCTGGCAGACTAAATTCTACTGGAATAGGAGTTTTATATTTATCAAGTAATAAGTCGTTAACAATTGATGAAATTAGACCCGCTGTTGGAGATGTGGTAGTAACTGGGAAATTTACATTAAAGAAAGATTTAGAAATTGTTGATTTAACGAAACTAGATAACATTTCAGTATTTGGTAGTAGTATGGATCCAGAATTTTTAATTGACTACCAAATAAATCGCGATATTCTTAATTCAATTTGTGAGGATATGAGAAAACCAAGTGGAAGTCAATACAACTCTTTAGATTATTTACCCACTCAATATATAAGTGATGTTATAAAATCACAATATAGTGGAATAAAGTACGGTAGTGCAATGACATCAAAGGAAAATCAAGATTATAATTTAGTAGTATTTGATGATAAAGATGTTGAAGTTGATATTAGTCATTTGTCATTTAATAAGATAAGTTCAGTGAATTACAATCCTATAAAAATATAAATTAATTCTTAAAATTTGAATTATAAACAAAATACAAAATAAAAACAACCCGCAAAATGTTTATTCGTACATTTTGCGGGTTTTTAATTGCCATTATTCAAAACAATAATTATTTGACTATTTTTTACATCCCAGCCTTAATTATTTTCTTATCAGCCATGGTTTTACGTAAAGAGAGCATAGCGGTATAGGTAGACAAAATGTAAACCTTTTTCGTCGGCAAATTGGCAATATTGGCGATTACTTCCTCATTATCTGTGCAGGTAACCATTTTACCGGGGTCAAAGCCGGCAACTTCCAGACGAAAGCCCATGTCGTGCCAACGCTCTCCACCAACCAGGATTTTTTTAATTTGATCGTGATTCAAGTCTTCAAACTGACCATCCCAAATCCAGGAAGTGTCGATACCATCAGCGTGGTTGGCATTAAGCAAGGCTACTAATGAATAATCATCTTTTTCAGTGTTAAGCATGTGCAGCACCTCATCTAGACCAACCGGATTTTTAACTAAGATCAAGTCAATTTCTTTTCCTTCATATTTAATTAACTCTTGTCTACCAAAAATACGCTTGTTTTTAGCAAAAGCCTGAGTGATTTCATCTTCACTGAGGTTAAAATAGCGCGCCACTGAATAAGCAGCCAAGGCATTATAAATATTGTAGGTACCACCAATGTTAATAGTATAGTTTTTACTGCCCATTTGAAACACAAGTTTATTCGGTGACTGCTCAATAATCTTGTTCACAGAATCGGTTAATTCAGGTCTGTGATAGTTGCAGTGAGGGCAGAAAAAATCTCCTAAGTTGGCATAAATACGCTCGTGATAATGTAAGATATGATTACAATTAGGACATAAGATGCCATCAGTATTGACAGGAGCCTTACTGTCATTTTGCGGCTCATCACTTGAAAGGTTAAAACCGTAATAAATTTTCGGATTAGGCAAGTCGACTGAAGAAAAGATGCTGGCATCACCATTAGCTATAATAGTAGCTTTAGGAGCTAATTTAATTCCATCCACAATTTTTTCGTAAGTAGTGTAGATTTCCCCATAGCGATCCATTTGGTCGCGGAAGATGTTCGTAAGAACAAACACGCTGGGGTGAAGTAATTCCGTCACCATTTTGACATTAGCTTCGTCAACTTCTAACACCGCAATTGGTCTTGCCGCTTTTTTCTTTTTATGAGCTAAAAAAGCCGTTACAATTCCTTGTTGCATGTTGGAACCTGAAGGGTTGGTTAGGACATCACCGTATTTTTCTCTTAATGCCGCCACAATTAGCGCTGTAGTCATGGTTTTGCCATTTGTTCCTGTAACAACAACTGTTTCATAACCTTCAGCCAGTGTTTTTAAAATTTCAGGATCCAGCTCCATTGCCAATTTGCCGGGAAAACTAGTCCCACCTTTTAGAACATTATGTAAAAACCAGTAGCTTGACTTACCCGCACTTTTTGCAATTACAGATTTAAAACTCATATTTTCCCCTCGCTTTAAAATCATTATCAACTATAGCATAGCCATAAACCGAAAACGAGTTTTTATAACCATTTAACTACACATATTTTATTTTTACATTATACTAGATAAGTTAGGTGATTTTAAATGAAACAAAGGAGCAAAAATGGCACAATTATTTTTTGAGTACGGCACGATGAGCAGCGGCAAAACTTTAGAAATACTGAAGGATGCTCATAACTATGAAGCTCAGGGTCGCAAGATTGCTTTGTTAACCAGTAAAATTGATAATCGTAGCGGTGTAGGCACTGTGGCTTCAAGAATTGGACTTCAGCGAAAGGCAGTTCCGATCGACCATGATTTTGATATTTTTGCTTATATAAAAAAATTAAATGAAGAAGAAAAGGCACAAGGTGATGGCGCAATCGCCTGTGTTTTTGTCGATGAAGCTCAGTTTTTGGAACGTCATCATGTGGTAGAATGTGCCAAAATTGTTGATGACTTATGCATTCCTGTCATGACTTTCGGCTTAAAAAATGACTTTCAAAATAATTTATTTGAAGGAACCAAGAATTTGTTGATTTTTGCTGATAAAATAAAAGAGATCAAAACAATTTGCCACTACTGCGGTAGAAAGGCTACAATGAATCAACGGATACATAATGGTAAACCAGTTTACGAGGGTGAACAGGTTCAAATTGGCGGGGATGAAAGTTATTATCCAGTTTGTCGGTTTCATTATTTTCACCCTCATCAAACAAGATAGGAAGGGATTAGAACAACATGGATAAAATTATGGCACAGCTTGAAAGTCTTGTTGCTCATTATGACGAATTACAAGAAATGATGGCTGACCCGGAAGTTATCAATGATACCAAAAGATACATGGAAGTTTCTAAGGAAGAGGCAGATTTACGCGATGTAGTTGAAAAATATCGCAAATATAAGGCTGATAAAAAAGAAATTTCTGATAATAAGGATATTATTGCAAACGAAAGTGATTCAGATTTGGTTGATATGGCCAAAGATGAAAATGACGAGTTAGAGCAAGATATTGCAAAACTTGAAGATGAAATCAAAATATTAATGCTGCCCAAAGATCCTAATGACGATAAAGACATTATTATGGAAATTAGAGGGGCAGCTGGTGGTGATGAAGCTTCCTTGTTTGCCGGAGACTTGCTCAGAATGTATGAAAAATATGCAGAAAGACAAAACTGGCAGATTTCTATCGTTGACAGTGAGCCAACTGAAGTTGGTGGCTATAAACGAGTTGCCATCATGATTACCGGTAATAAAGTCTATTCTAAATTAAAATATGAAAATGGCGCTCATCGCGTGCAGCGTGTTCCGGTAACTGAATCTCAAGGCCGCGTTCATACTTCAACGGCTACGGTTGCCGTCATGCCAGAATATGAACAGGTTGACCTTGACTTGGATCCCAAAGATATCAGAGTTGATGTTTACCGCTCCAGTGGTGCTGGCGGCCAGCATATTAACAAAACTTCCAGTGCTGTGCGAATGACTCACTTGCCTACGGGCATTGTAGTGGCAATGCAGGATCAGCGAAGTCAACAGCAAAACCGGGAGAAAGCCATGCAGATCTTGAAATCGCGTGTTTATGATTACTATGAAAGTCAAAACCGTGATCAGTATGATGCTAAGAGAAAAAATGCTGTGGGCACTGGTGACAGATCTGAGCGCATCAGAACTTATAATTACCCGCAAAACCGGGTAACTGACCACCGTATCGGTTTGACTCTTAATAAGCTTGACCGGATAATGAATGGTGAACTTGATGAAATCATTGATGCTTTGATTTTATATAATCAAACAAAGCAATTGGAGGAGTTGGCTGAACAGAATGTCTAAGATTGACACTTTAAAAAGCCTAAGAATCTGGGCTGCTGAAACTGCACCAGAACAAAGACCGGAAGATATCGCTTTTTTACTGGCTGAAAGACTGCAGCTGAGTCCTAGTGAATTTCAGTTAAAACAGGACATGGAATTATCACCGGACCAAATTAAACAGGCACAAAAAGACGTGCGCAAGTTGGCTAAAGGGATATCACCTCAGTATGTATTGGGTTATTCCTGGTTTTTTGGCTACAAGATTTTAGTGCAGCGCGGAGTTTTAATTCCCCGTTTTGAAACTGAAGAACTAGTAGAATGGGCTTTAACAAATCTGACTAGTGGTGATAAAGTACTTGACTTAGGAACAGGCTCTGGCTGCATTACTGTAGCTCTAGCTAAAGAGGCTGCTAAAGAGCAGATTACCGATCTTGATTTATATGCTTCTGATGTCACTGATGCTGCATTAAGAACTAGTGAAGAAAATTTTTTGATTCATAAAGTTGATGTTACTGTTAGAAAAGCAAACATTTTAATTGGCCTGGAAAAGTTCGATAAAATCATTTCTAATCCTCCCTATATAAAGGAAACGGAAAAAGATATGATGGATCAAAATGTATTGCAAAATGAACCCCAAAAAGCGCTTTTTGGTGGGAAAAATGGTATAGAATTTTACCAGAAGTTTGTCAAACAAGTGCGTGATCACTTAAACAGCGGGGGAGAGTTTTTCTTAGAGTTTGGTTTTAGTGAAAAAGACCAGCTGGCAGAGTTATTTGGACGAGAGCTGCCGGATTTTACCATAGAATTTAGAAAAGATTTAGCTGGAAAACCGCGTATGGTTAAGGGAAAGTGGAATAAATAATGGAAACAAAAATTTTTTCACAGGATCAAATAGATGATGCAGTCAAATTACTCGCTCAGGGTGAATTGGTTGCTTTTCCGACAGAAACAGTCTATGGCTTGGGTGCCATTGCCACAAATGAACAGGCTGTAAAAAATGTTTATAAGGCTAAGGGACGTCCTAGTGACAATCCGTTAATTGTGACCGTTTCTGATGCTCAAATGATGTCTCATTATGCTAAAGAAGTGCCAGAACGTGCTCAAAAATTAATCAAAAAATTTTGGCCAGGTCCTTTAACTCTTCTGCTTTATGTTAAACCTCACAGTTTGCCTAAAGCTGTAACTGGTGGCCTTGATACTGTTGCCTTTCGCTGCCCCAATGATGACTTAACTCATGAATTAATCAGTCGATTGGGTTACCCTATTGTCGGACCTTCCGCAAATACTTCTACTAAACCTAGCCCAACGACAGCCCAGCATGTCTATCATGATTTAAAGGGCAAAATTGCAGGAATTATTGACGGCGGTCCCACAGAAGTGGGGTTGGAATCAACGATTATTGATTTGTCTGTAGCTACGCCAATTGTTTTACGTCCTGGTGCAGTTACTCCCGCAGAGTTAAGTCAGGTTTTGGGTGAAACAGTTTTGATTAACAGTGGTAAAGTTGCTGATAAAGATGTTCCCAAGGCCCCAGGAATGAAATACCGTCATTATGCTCCGAGTGCACCCGTAGTCGTGGTTGATGATCCAGAAGACTTTGCAAACATTGACTTAACAAGTGCAACAGGAGTAATGGCATTAACAGATGTGCTGGAAAAAATTAAGCTGCCGGCCGCAAATAAATTTAATTTAGGTAAAAACTTGTTAGAGGCTGACCATAATTTATTTGGTGGTTTACGCTACTTCGATGATAAACCAGAAATCAAGCAAATTTTTGTGCAGGGATTTAGTGGCAGCGAGAGTACTTTGGCATATATGAATAGGCTTAATAAAGCGGCTGCAGGTCATCATTATGTTAAAGAGTAAAAATTTTAGTAGCAAGGGACTTTAAACCCTTTGCTTTTTTTATTAAAATACACGTAAATGTATTTATGTTTATAGGAGGAAAAAGATGGGCAAATTTACGGTTTTGAATCATCCGTTAATTCAACACAAGTTAACAATTATCAGGCGTAAGGAAACAAGTTCCAACGAGTTTCGGAGAATAGTTGGTGAAATCGGTGGGCTAATGACTTACGAGATTACCAGAGATTTGCCTCTGAAAGATGTTGAAATTGAAACGCCAATTGGCAAGACTACCCAAAAAGAGATTGCCGGTAAGAAATTGACCATTGTGCCAATTTTACGTGCTGGTATCGGTATGCTTAATGGTGTTATGGAAATGATTCCGTCAGCCAAGGTGGGAGTAATTGGTATGTATCGTGATGAAGAAACTCTTATGCCTCACGAATATTTCTGCAAAATGCCTAAAGATGTTGCAGAGCGTGAATGTCTTGTGGTAGACCCAATGCTTGCAACTGGCGGCTCTGCTAATATGGCAATTGGTGCGCTTAAAAAGCGGGGCGTTAAAGTGATTAAATTAGCTGTTCTTGTAGCCGCTCCTGAAGGTGTCAAAGCTATTCAAGAAGAGAATCCTGACGTCGATATTTATGCTGCTGCCGAAGATGAAAAATTGTTGCCAAATGGTTACATTACACCTGGTTTAGGAGATGCAGGTGATAGATTATTTGGTACCAAATAATCTTTTTTATGTAAATTAGTTGCAAAATACGCTTACATTTTTCACAAAATTATTGAATGGTGTTAATATTGTATGAGTGTTCGATAATATGGGCACGAGAAGGGAGGTCACGAAGAATTGGAGCAATCATTTGTTTTTAAATTTCTGGGTTTGACATTTGATCTTTCTGGGATCATTGGCTCAACTTTGATGGCAGCTGTAGTATTATTTGTCTGCATCTGGTTATCAAGAAAAGTTGAGATGAAACCAAATAAAAAGCAAAATATCATGGAATATTTGATTGACTTTACTGATGGAATTGTTAAAGACAATGTTAGTGATGTTGATGCACGAAAGCACCTTTCGCTTTATGCTTTTGTCCTTTTTATTTACATTTGGTTTATGAACCAGTTAGGCCTCTTCTTAGAGGTTAAAGCGGGAGACAATATTTTTGTAAAATCTCCCACAGCAGATCCGGTAACGACAATGTCGTTTGCAATGATGACCTTGCTTCTTTCATTCACATTCGGTATGCAGAAATTCGGTACTGGTGGCTACTGGCGTAATTATGCCGAACCTGTTAGTTTTCTTTTCCCGATCAATATGATTGAAGAAATTACTAACTTTTTGACATTATCTTTGCGTTTATATGGTAATATCTACGCTGGCGAAGTGTTATTAACTTTAATAGGTAATAGCTTTGCTCCTAGCTTTGGTGTTATCACTTTGGTGTTAGCAGCACCGCTTGCTATGATCTGGCAAGGATTCTCTGTCTTCATTGGCTCTATCCAGGCATATGTTTTCGTAACTTTATCCATGGTTTATGTTGGGAAAAAAGTTACAAAAGAATAATTTATTGGAGGTTTAAATATGTCACAAGCTTTTAAATATATCTCAGCAGCGATTGTAGCTGGTATTGCTGCATTGGCAGCTTCTTGGGGTAATGGTAAAGTTATCACTAAGACAGTTGAGAGCATGGCCCGTCAACCTGAAAGTGCTGGTAACTTGAGATCAACAATGTTTATCGGTGTTGGTCTGATTGAAGCCGTTCCTATTTTGGCGATTGTTGTTGCTTTCCTGATTCTCTTCGTTTAATTTTATTTAAAATAATTTAGGTAAAAGAGAGAAGGGCAGTAAATGACATTTCAAATTTTATTTGCAGCCTCGGCAGGTCATATTTATCTGGGTAATACTATCTGGTATTTAATTGTTTTTGCAATTTTACTTATTTTGGTTAAACATTATGCTTGGGGACCTGTTTCCGACATGATGGAAAAAAGACGCCAAAAGGTAATCAATGATCTTGATTCAGCTGCAGACAATCGCAAAAAAGCCGAAATTTTGGCTAATGAGCGTGAAGCTGCCTTGAAGAACTCAAGACAAGAAGCAACGCAAATTCTTTCTGACGCAAAGGCAAATGCTGAAAAGACCAGCACGCAGATTGTTGCGGAAGCTAATGATAATGCGGCTTCGATTCATGAGAAGGCAAAGGCAGATGCTGCACAGGCTAAAGCAGATGCCGTAAATGAAGCTCGTGCACAAGTTGCGGATATTTCTGTTACGATTGCAGAAAAAGTAATTGCGAAGAATTTATCTGCTGATGACCAAAAAGATTTGGTTGATCAATTTATTAAGGGGCTGAATAAATAATGGCCTTAAGTAAAGCAGAAATTGCTGCACGTTATGGTACTGCACTATTTGATTATGCAGAAGATATGGCTGCTTTGGGTACTGTTCATGCAGATATGCAGGAACTGGCAGAGGCTATTTCCAATTATCCACAAATTTTGCAAGTTTTTAGCGACCCAATTTTTAATAGTGCCGAAAAAGCAAAATCGCTTTCTGCGATTGAGCAAGGTCTGTCAGAAGAAGTTCAAAATTTTTTGAACCTGCTACTGGATTATAATCATTTTTTGGAATTGCCGAACATTATCAATTGTTTCAATGATTTGTATAATAAAAATCAAAAAATTGCAACGGGAGTTGCTGTTTCAGCAGTAGCGTTGGATCAAACACAATTACAAAAATTAGGTACTAGTTACGCTCAGAAATTTAATTTGCGCAAAGTCATTCTCACCAATGAAGTTGATCAAAGTATTATTGGTGGCGTAATTTTAAAAGTTGGTGATTGCGTAATCGATGGGTCAGTCAAGAACAAACTGAATAAGATTCGTGCGCAGTTAATTAATAAAAATTAAAAGAGGTGAAACCATTGAGCATAAAAGCAGAAGAGATTAGCTCTTTAATCAAGCAGCAGCTTGAACACTATGATGATAAACTCGACATTAATGAAGTTGGAGTTGTAACATACATAGGTGATGGTATCGCCCGGGCTCACGGATTGAACAATGTTTTGGCCAACGAACTATTGGAATTTGACAATGGTTCATATGGTATTGCACAAAACCTTGAATCAAATGATGTTGGTATCATTATTCTAGGCAATTTTGATGATATTCGTGAAGGTGACCAAGTCAAAAGAACCGGTGAAATTATGCGTGTACCGGTTGGTGATGCACTAATTGGTCGCGTGGTAAACCCTTTGGGGCAGCCGGTTGATGGACTTGGCGAGATAAAAACGTCAAAGACTCGTCCAATCGAGGCTTCGGCACCGGGTGTTATGGAACGCCAGTCAGTTAATCAACCGCTGCAAACAGGTATCAAGGCTATTGATGCCTTAGTGCCAATCGGTCGCGGTCAGCGTGAGTTAATTATTGGTGACCGTAAGACTGGAAAAACTAGTTTGGCAATTGATACTATTTTGAGCCAAAAAGGTCAGGATGTAATTTGCATTTATGTCTTTATTGGTCAGAAGGAATCAACTGTTAGAGCACAAGTAGAAACTTTAAAGCGTTTTGGCGCAATGGACTATACAATAGTTGTCGAGGCTGGGCCAAGTGAACCTGCGCCAATGCTATATATAGCACCATATGCCGGAACAGCTATGGGTGAAGAATTTATGTATAACGGCAAAGATGTTTTGGTGGTTTTCGATGATCTATCAAAGCAAGCTGTCGCTTATCGTGAACTTTCTTTGCTTCTTCGTCGTCCGCCTGGTCGTGAAGCATATCCGGGTGATGTCTTTTATTTACATTCACGTTTACTTGAACGTAGTGCAAAATTGAGTGATAAGCTTGGTGGCGGTTCAATGACGGCCATTCCATTTATTCAAACTGAAGCAGGAGACATTTCAGCTTATATTCCCACTAACGTGATTTCAATTACTGATGGACAAATATTCTTGCAAAGCGACTTGTTCTTTGCAGGTACCCGTCCTGCGATTGATGCTGGTAACTCAGTTTCACGTGTTGGTGGTAGTGCCCAGATTAAGGCTATGAAAAAAGTTGCTGGTACTTTACGTACCGACCTGGCAGCCTTTCATGAACTTGAAAGTTTTGCTCAGTTTGGTAGTGATTTGGATCAAGCAACTCAAGCTAAGCTTAACCGTGGACGTAGGGTGGTTGAAGTGTTAAAGCAGCCACTTCATACACCAATTCCGGTTGAAAAACAGGTTATCATTCTTTACGCCTTAACTCACGGCTATCTTGATTCCGTTCCAGTTGATGATATTGCCAGGTTTGAAAAAGAGTTATATGACAATTTCGATACTAATCATGCAGATTTGCTAGAGCACATTCGTAAGACTGGTGAATTGCCGGATGAGAAGAAATTACAAGAAGCAATTTCTAAATTTGCGGATAGTTTTTCACCAAGTAATAAATAGGAGGTAGTTAGATGCCTGCATCTTTACTTGCGTTGAAGAAGAAAATAGCTTCAGTTAAGCAAACTGGTAAAATTACTGAGGCCATGAGAATGGTTTCGGCGTCAAAGTTAAACCAAACTGAAAAGCGGGATAAGGGTTACACGATTTACAATGATCACGTACGGCAAACTTTATCGCGCTTGATGAGTGCTGAAGTCGTCAGTCATTTGCGTAAGGCACATGTTGCGATTGATGAAGACAGCATTAGCAAAATCGATTATGAAAATGTCTTTGGCTTGGGTGTTGTTTCCGATATGGTTCAAGCACGCAAAAAGGTCAATTCTACTGGTTATTTGGTCATTACCGGTGACCGCGGTCTTGTTGGTTCTTACAACAGTGCTGTCATCAAAAACATGATGGGATTGTTTGAGGATTCGAAGGCTGAACATAAAGATATTAAGGTTTTGGCTGTTGGCTCAGTCGGTGCTGATTTCTTTAAGAAAAACAATCTGAACGTTGTTTATGAAAATGACAGTATTAGTGACGTACCTACTTTTGATGAAGTTTTACCAATTGTTTCAACTGCAATCAAAATGTATTTGAACGGAGTTTATGATGAATTATATGTATGTTATACTCACCACATCAATTCACTGTCATCTGCATTTCGGGTTGAAAAAATGTTGCCAATCGTTGACATTGATATAGGTGTCAAGGAAGCTGAAGCACATCAAGATTTGGAATACGATATCGAACCTGATGTTAATGCTGTTTTAACAACACTAATTCCCCAATATGCCCGTTCCACTATTTACGGTGCTATTCTGGATGCCAAAACTGCTGAACATGCCAGTTCAATGACTGCTATGCAGAGTGCTACGGACAACGTTGATGATTTGGTTTCGAGTTTAACTACTAAATTAAATCGTGCAAGACAAGCAGAAATCACTACTGAAATTACTGAAATTGTCAGTGGTGCTAACGCTTTGAAATAATTAAGAAAAGGAGGTAGATGTTTTGAGTGAAGGTGAAGTTGTTCAAGTAATCGGCCCAGTTGTCGATGTCAAATTCCCGCTTGACAAAAATCTGCCTGATATTGACAATGCTTTGCGCGTCGTTAAGTCGGACGATGAATCTGTTGTCCTCGAAGTAACACTAGAGCTTGGCGATGGTGTTTTAAGAACAATTGCAATGGAATCTACCAATGGTCTTAGACGCGGAATGAAGGTTGAAGACACTGGTGGCCCTATTTCAGTACCGGTTGGTAATGATACCTTAGGACGGGTCTTTAATGTTTTAGGTGATCCTATTGACAATGGCCCTAAATTTGCAAAAGATCATCCTCGTGACAGTATTCACAAGGATGCTCCTAAGTATGATGAGCTGACAACAAGTCAGGAAATTCTTGAAACTGGTATTAAGGTGATTGATTTACTTGAGCCTTATGTCCGTGGCGGAAAAGTTGGATTGTTTGGTGGTGCCGGTGTTGGTAAGACAACGATTATCCAAGAACTAATTCATAATATTGCCCAGGAACATGGTGGTATTTCAGTTTTTACTGGTGTCGGTGAAAGAACACGTGAAGGTAATGACCTTTACTTTGAGATGAAAGCATCTGGAGTTTTAAGCAAAACTGCCATGGTCTTTGGTCAAATGAATGAGCCGCCTGGTGCCAGAATGCGTGTGGCACTGACAGGGTTAACGCTGGCGGAGTACTTTAGAGATGTTGAAGGTCAAGACGTTCTGCTCTTTATCGACAACATTTTCAGATTTACTCAAGCTGGTTCGGAAGTTTCAGCTTTGCTGGGACGGATGCCAAGTGCCGTTGGTTATCAGCCAACCTTGGCAACAGAAATGGGTCAGTTGCAGGAAAGAATTACTTCTACCAAGAAGGGTTCTATTACCTCAATTCAAGCGGTCTATGTTCCTGCTGATGACTATACTGACCCGGCTCCAGCTACTACTTTTGCTCACCTTGACGCTACTACCAATTTGGAACGTAGTTTAGTTGAGCAAGGTATATACCCGGCTGTTGACCCGTTAGAGTCTACTTCAAGTGCCTTAGATCCTGAAATTGTTGGCAAAGAGCACTATGAAGTCGCTACTGGCGTCCAGCATATTTTGCAAAGATACCATGAATTGCAAGACATCATTTCTGTTTTGGGAATGGATGAATTATCTGACGAGGAAAAGGTTATTGTTAGCCGTGCTCGTAAAGTTCAATTCTTCTTATCGCAAAACTTCTTTGTGGCTGAACAGTTTACTGGTGTGCCTGGTTCTTATGTTCCCATTAAAGAAACGATTAAGGGCTTTAAGATGATTTTAGATGGTCATTTAGATGATCTTCCAGAAGACGCATTCCGTAGTGTAGGCCCAATTGAAGATGTTTTGAAAAAAGCAAAGCAAATGGGTGTAACTCCGAGTGATCCTGAAGCTAAAGCATTATTAGAAAAGTAAGGTGATGTCAAATGGCAGATCCAGAAAAACTTTTTATGGTAAATGTTGTAACTCCAGATGG